>NZ_CP042828.1:4433891-5067305 GCF_008000995.1 Ruania zhangjianzhongii | reverse complement strand
CGTTGATCTGCTGCGGCTGGTGGAGTGGTGTCTCCGGCGCCTCAGGATGTGAGCGTAACTGCGAGCCGATGGTTTCGGCCAGCCGTTGTCCACAGGCAGGACCGGAAGGTGAGGAAGCCCATGTGCGGGCGGTTTGACCATGCTTCTGACCACCACGTATCGTGGGTCAGTCATATGGACGACTGTGCCCAGGTGCGGCACGTGGCGTCCGATGCGTCTTCCGCCTCGCGATCCGTGCGGGGCGGCACACTTCCCGACGTCTTGGAGCAGACCCGTGAGCAAGCGGACTTTCCAGCCGAACAACCGGCGCCGAGCCAAGGTGCATGGCTTCCGACTGCGGATGCGCACGCGCGCAGGCCGCGCAATCGTCTCGGCGCGCCGCCGCAAGGGCCGCAGCGCCCTGACTGCCTGAGACGCTGAGGGCGGTGCTGCCGGCTCGGTTTCGGATGCGCCACGGCGACGAGTTCGGCGCGGCGATCTCCGCCGGTGCCCGCAGCAGCACTCGACGCGTCGTGGTGCACTTCTCGACCGGAGCCACCCGGGCTGATTCGGCCCGGGTGGGTTTTGTCGTGTCCAAGGCCGTCGGCGGTGCCGTGCAGCGCAATCTGGTGAAGCGGCGGTTGCGTGCGGCGATGGCAGAGGATCTCCCAGAATTGCCGGATACTGCGGCGGTGGTAGTGCGCGCTCTGCCGGCAGCGTCCGGTTCGACGTTCGCTGAGCTTCGCGGGGATCTGCGTCACTCGTGGCGGCGCGCACAGGAGAAGGATCTGCGGCGCAGGGGCGCGTCATCGGTGCCGCAGAGCGATCGGCAGCCAGTCCGATGACCGCGCACCCTGTCTCCCGCAATCCGCTCACCTGGATGTTGACTGCACTGGTGCGCGGGTACCAGTTGGTCGTCTCACCGTGGTTTGCGCCGCGGTGCCGGTACTACCCGAGCTGTTCGGCTTATGCGCTTGGGTCTCTACGCAGGCACGGGCCGTTGACCGGGACGGTGTTAGCGCTCTGGCGGGTCCTGCGGTGCAATCCGTGGTCCGGCGGAGGAGTGGACCAGGTGCCGTCCCGGGACGAGCTGCCCTGGCGCCGTCGGCGGAACGTCAGCTCTGAGCACGTAGACGTACCTACGGATACGGATGGTTCGCCGTCGGACGCGGACCGCATAGCCTTAGGCGCAGACCTTAGGCTCGACCACAGACTTTCCCACCAGAGTCCGCAGGAGCGGATCTGACCTTAGGAGACCAAGCCAGCTGATGGGTTTCTTCGACACTGTGCTGTGGCCACTGAAGGTGGCCGTGGCCTGGATCATGGTGCGGGCGCACGATGTGCTCACCTTTGTGGGCATGGACCCGGCGGGCGGCTGGACCTGGCTGCTCTCGATCGTCGCCCTGGTGATCGTCATCCGGATCCTGCTGATTCCGCTGTTCGTGCGCCAGATCAAGGCCTCTCGTGGCATGCAGGTGGTGCAGCCGGAGATCCAGAAGCTGCAGAAAAAGTACAAGGGCAAGACGGATCCGGCGTCCCGGCAGGCTCAGCAGCAAGAGATGATGGCGATCTACAAGGAGGCCGGCACCTCTCCGTTCGCCTCGTGTCTGCCGCTGATCGCGCAGATGCCGGTGTTCTTTGCGCTGTACCGGGTGTTGTACTCGCTGCCACAGCTAGCGGCTGGTGACTACCAGCGGGAGAGCATCGGTCCGATGACCCGCGAGCTCGCCGGTCAGGTCGAGTCCTCCACAGTGTTCGGCGCTCCGCTGTCTTCGAGTTTCATGGGCGACGAGGCCACTGTTGCGGTGCGGGTGGTCACTGCCGTGCTGATCGTGCTGATGTCTGCGACGACGCTGTTCACCCAGCGGCAGCTGACGATGAAGAACATGCCGGCGGCGTCGCTGGACAACCCGATGGCACGCCAGCAGCGGATGCTGATGTACATCTTCCCGCTCATCTTCGTCTTCATCGGAGTGAACTTCCCGATCGGTGTGCTGATCTACTGGACCACCTCGAACCTGTGGACGCTGGGCCAGCAGTTCATCGTCATTCGCAACTCCCCGGCACCTGGTTCGGAGGCCGAGGAGAAGTACCTGGCCCGGAAGGCGAAGAAGAACAAGAGCAAGAAGGCCCGTGGCGTTTCCCTCGAGGATGAGGGTGTCGCGCTCGAGCTGGAAGACGGCGAGTCCGCGGCGGAGACCGAGCGGGAGAAGCGGCAGCGTGTGCAGCCGAAGCGCAACGTGCCGAAGTCGAAGCGTAAGGGCAAGGGAGCAGCCGCCGAATAGGGCGGCCGGCCAGGACGAGAACCAGAACCATGCCGGCACCGCCGGCCGAGCGCATGAGTGCACCTCGATGCGCGATGACGACGAGAGGCGAAGACGATGACGAACGAGACCGCGGCACAGAGCGAACCCGAGCTGAAGCCGGAGACGGAAGAGCCGCAGAATGGACGTGCTGGTCTGGAGGAGGAAGGCGAGATTGCCGCCGACTACCTCGAGGAACTGTTGGACATCGCTGATCTGGACGGAGACATCGACATCGATGTGGACCACGGCCGGGCGGCAGTGGCGGTGGTGACCGAGGACTCCGATGACGGTCTCGACTCCTTGGTCGGGAAGAAGGGTGAGGTTCTGGATGCGCTCCAGGAGCTGACCCGGCTGGCGGTCCAGGCGAAGACCGGTGACCGCAGTCGGTTGATGCTCGATGTCGCCGGCTTTCGCAACAACCGGCGCCAGGAACTGACGACGCTCGCCGAGGAAGCGATCGCGCAGGTGCGTGAGAACGGTGAGGACGCGGCGCTCAAGCCGATGAATCCGTTCGAGCGCAAAGTGGTCCACGATGCCGTTGCTGCTGCGGGCCTGGTCAGTGACTCCGAGGGTGCCGAGCCGAATCGGCACGTGGTGATTCGCGCAGGGAGCTGAGCCGTTCTGGATCGGGAGATGAATGAGAACGCGCCTGAGGGTGTGGCGGTGGACGATGCGCGAAGTCGCGAGATCCTTGGCCTGGGCTGGGGCGGTGTCGCGCATTTCGCTGACCTGCTGGCTCAGGAGGGTGAGCTCCGTGGCCTGATCGGTCCGCGGGAGCTGCCGAAGCTGTGGACGCGGCATGTGCTGAATTCTGCCGCCGTTGCACAGTTCCTTCCCGAGACGGGATCACTCGCTGACGTTGGCTCGGGTGCGGGCCTCCCGGGCGTGGTGCTCGCGCTGATGCGACCGGACCTGGAGGTGCATCTGGTGGAGCCGATGCAGCGCCGGGTCGAGTGGTTGCGTGAGGTGGGTGAGGAGCTCGACCTCGACAACGTGACCGTGCACCAGGTGCGTGCGGAGGAGTTGCATGGCCGCCTGCTCGTGGATGCGGTGACCGCGCGGGCGGTGGCGGCCCTGGACCGGTTGGCCCAGTTCTGCATGCCGTTGGTCGCCCCGGGAGGGCGGTTGCTCGCGCAGAAGGGTCAGCGAGCCGAAGAAGAAGTTGCCAAGGCGGATCGGGTGCTGCACAAACTCGGCGTTGTCGAGGTGACCGTGCACGCGGTCGACATGCTTGGTGACGGCGACGTCACCCGAGTCGTCGAAGCGCGCAAACGCTGAAGACTCCGCACAGGATTCTCAATTAGAACAACGGTTCTAATTATCGCACTGTGCTGGGGCGTCGTATCGGTTCGCCAGCGGCCGATTCCGGGGGCATGCTCACTGACCTTGCGTTCGACCCCGGCCGATCTTCTCCTCACGGAGGTCGGTCTTGGATGAGGCCGGCCGCGGTGGCGGAGGCTCGGGGTCTGGGGCGCAGGCGGAGGTCTACCCCGCTCTCGGACGGACGGCCTGATTGCTGAGTGAAGGCTGGATCCCGCCGACCAGGAGGGGCCGAGCTCTCGGTGCCTTCTTATCCGCGTTCGGGTGGAGCAATCTGTGGAGGCCACGCGGGTGGTGGCTTTCTAGAGCACGCTCGATCTGATGAGCGGTGTTGTTTCACGTGGATCTATCGACCTCAGGGGCGGGAAGGTAGTGAGTCCTGGCCGAGCCGATCGGTCCAGGTCATGCGCCGTGAGCCTCTGATCGGTTTCCGACGGTGATCCACCAGTGAACTATGTGCGGGTGTCGAGGATGGGTGTCGGTGTTAGCCAACGGAGTCGGAGTTGGTTCTCGCATGTACGGCGAACCTCGTTTGGATAACGGGCGGATGAGCCAGCGACCCAGGTCGATCGTGCGGCGGGGCTATCGTCCTCGGGTCGCGTTCTTTGGGCGGGCGGGTCCTTGTTCGCTGTTGACCGGTGGACACTCGCTTGTCCATCATCAGCCGCAGGTGAGATCCGTTCCACGTGAAACGGCCGCCCTAGGGAGAGCCCGATCGTGTGGGGAATCGAAGAGGTTTTGGGATCGGATCCGGTCCCGTTTTCCGGGGTGGATGCCGCTGTCGCCGTGACGATGCCGGTTCGTCACGCCGCTTGGCGTCGCGACGCACGCACTCGACTTGATGGCGCATGTCGGCCGCATCATTGCCAGCCGTTGCTGAGAGAGCGTCGCGGAGCTGGCTCCTCCACGTGCCCCTGTGCCGATTCAGGGTTTCACGTGAAACGGAGTCTGTATCTGGCGCAATTGGGCAGCGGGAGGAATGATGTGAGGTGGAGTGCCGGAGAGGCCGTGTGTTCCGGTGTTGCGGTGTTGCGGCGTTCCGGCCTTGCGGAGAAAGCCGGTAGCTGAGTCTGACTAGGAACCGCGGCGGACCCTACAAACTGCAGCCCAACGAGCAGTCGGAGTCAGGCTCGCCAGCATCGCGCTCAGTTTCACGTGGAACGAGTGCTACGAAGTCCCCCAGCAGTCGTGGCTGGGAAGGCGGGGTCCGAGCTCCGCGGTGGGATTGGCCGTACTCGTGGATGGGCTGAGTAGCGACACCCGGTTGGATCACGCACCCCGAGGTTTCACGTGGAACTGGACAGGGAGGACTACTCCGCTACCGTTTCACGTGGAACGCTCCTTGAACTTGGGTGTCCCGGGTTGACGCTCCGAGCAACATCCGGGTGCAAGCGTAAAGAGGCTGCGGACCGTGACGACTGGTCACTCGGGATGGTCGTAGTTGTGCTCGGTCCCTGTGACGTGATGGGGATGATCCATGCGCCACGCAGGGTACTGGTCGATTCCGCGTTCTAGGGCGCCCCGCTGTTCGGGGTGCGCAGGAACCAGATTGAGATGCATCTTCACCACGTGCGTTCAGATTGCGGACGCGTCGCGGCTGTCTGCGCCTAGCGGAGCTCGGACCCAGTAGCCGCCATCCATATAGCTGTGGCGCTCAACCGATGCGGGTGACCCTCCCCTCCGCGATCCTCACTGTGCCGGGTTAGCAGTCATGGCCCGACGATGCTGCCTGCGTCGGTTTCACGTGGAACGATGAGCGTAAGCCGACTCATTGCCGCTCAGTGGGACCGGGCCGCAGAAAGGCTGTGCTGCCGGAACGGTGACCGGTGATCGGGTTCCTGGGTCCAATTGACGCGGGGCCGGGCGAAGGTACTCGTGACGATTGTGGTGGGAGGTTCCATGAGTTAGGCCGGCGGTGCTGAGTGAGGGTGGAGACTGCACGTCCCGTGGGCCTGGGCTGCCCATTTCGTTGGTTCGATGACCCATCGGGAATCGCTTTAGTTTCACGTGGAACGGACGGGTGCGAGCCCGCTACCTTCAGTGCGGGTGGCACGGGGGCTTTCAGTGCGCGATACGCAGTATGGATCGAATCGGCGTCAAGAGCCTCGAGTACATTCGCGCTACTTCGTTGCGGTATCGGTGTTGGGATGCAACACGGCTCTCTTTCTCGGTCCTACCAGCTCCAGCCCCGGTTCCTGTGCCGGTTTAGGCGCGAGGCGCCGGTCTGTCGTACGTGCGTCGTTGAGCGTGTTTTACGTGAAACGAGCCTCTCCTGCTCGCGACTGACGGGAACGCCAGAGGTCGGGTGCAGGGCCACATCCTCCAATCTCGTGCTTGTTCATGTGAAGCGGATCGGTTCCCTTGGCTTCGATGTTTCACGTGAAACACCGAAGCTGATGCTTGGGGAGCGGGCTGGGTAAAGCACGGTCCGTAGCGGCGCTGTCTAGGGATTCGGTCGTGTGGCCGCAACGAATCCTGTGGCGATATGGGTCGGCCGACGGCAGGCGAAGACTCAGTGATGATGCTGGCTGATCTCTCGGATCCTCTGGTGCGGCATCGTCCCCGCTTCCGCGGCGCGTCTCGATGCGACTTGCTTGTGAGGTTTCACGTGAAACGGGTCGGTTACCGATGCCGGCTAAGCACGATGATGCTGGGCTGGGCTGGGCTGGGCTGGGCTCGGCCGTCGTCCGGACGATCACCGTGGTGCGCGCGTTCCACGGACCGACATTGCACGGGCCGCAATCAACGCAGCTCCGGCGTGGAGTGTTTCACGTGGAACCGATCGTCGTGAGGTCGCTGGACCTGTGAAGGCGTTCGGCTGTTCATCTCGTCTCGGTTCTCGCAGACCGCCGAGCGATTGCGCACCGACGCTGTCATCCCTGGCAGCACGGCGCAGCGGGACCTACCCATCGCTCCACTTGACCGAAGCGTGGTGCGGCCGGCCGGGTTCGTCCACTGTTCCCCGGCACCTATCCGGGCCGAGGCGTACTGCCCCGGCTCCCCGACGGCTTCGTGATGGACAGGCCTGGTCGGTGTGGTGGGTGCGGGCCGGAAGGTTATGAGGCTGCGCGGGTCCACCTGGGGCGAGCGCGTGGGTTATGGCTCGAGCGCCAGACTTCATCGAAGCCCCACTTGAGTCACCGCCTCCTGTTTCACGTGGAACGCCTCCCCTGGTATTGGTGCGTGACCCATCGGCGTAGACCGACAGGAGGGTGGCCATCGGAGGCGTGTCGGCCGGCCCAGCGTCCAAACGGAGCTGCTGACAGGATGGAGCTGCTGGCAGTACGGCATACGGTCCATCGGGAAGGCTCAGCACCGGGGTCGAACCGTCGCTGCCGTATCCGTCGAGTGCCGCCGAGAACGGCTGGCTGTGGATGACGTCGTTTCACGTGGAACTGGCAACTCATCGCGGTGCACATTGGCGCAGATATCCACACGTCGGTGCCGCCATGTGGAAAGGTGTCGTGTCCACACGGATCAGCTCGACACAGTCGAAATCTGTTGCGATTGCACAGGTTCTGCGTGGACGACACCGCGGCGGCAGTAGCTTCGCACCACCCAGGCCGGAAGTTATCCACAGATCCGTACCGGTTATACACATGATAGTGACTTATGCACACCAGTACCGAAGTTATCCACAGGCCGTGAGTGGACACGAGAGTTGTCCACCAGGTGACCCAAGAGTTCGTCGGTTGAGCCCGAGACGTCTACTCTTGGAGGGTTGGCAGCGAAGGGATGACAGGTGGGTCAGGATGACGGTGCGGCAGGTCCGCAGTCGATTGTGGACGTGACGACGCCACTCTCGCCAGAGGAGGAACGACGTCTGGCCCTGATGGACGCCATCCCGATCATGGACGAGAGCACCCCACTGGCGGCACAGCTCGCCCAGGACACCCGACGTCGGATCGAGTTTGCCGGCACGAAGTTCCCGCCACCACTGCAGACGCGGGTGCTGACGGTAGCGAATCAGAAGGGCGGCGTCGGCAAGACCACCACTGCCGTGAACGTGGCGGCAGCACTGGCGAAGTCGGGCCTCCGCGTCCTCGTTATTGATAACGATCCTCAAGGAAATGCCTCAACGGCCCTCGGCATCGAGCACCACAGTGGGGTCCCGTCGACTTACGACGTGCTGATCAACGATGTTCCGCTCGAAGACGTCGTGCAGGAGTCGGAGGCGATCCCCGGTCTGTACTGTGCCCCGGCGACGATCGAGCTCTCCGGTGCTGAGATCGAACTCGTCTCGCTCGTGGCGCGGGAGAACCGGCTGCGCAACGCGTTGGCGGCCTACCTTCGTGCCCGCTCACGCCGTGGCGAGCCACGGATCGACTACGTCTTCGTGGATTGTCCCCCGAGCCTGGGCCTGCTCACCGTGAACGCCTTCGTCACGGCTCGCGAGGTACTCATCCCGATCCAGTGTGAGTACTACGCCCTCGAAGGTCTGAGTCAGCTGCTGAACAGCATCAACCTGATCCGCGCACACCTCAATCCGGCGCTGCACGTCTCCACCATCATGCTCACCATGTTCGACGGGCGTACCAACTTGGCGCAGCAGGTCGCAGAAGAGGTGCGGGAGCACTTCCCGGACCAGACGCTCCGCACGGCGATTCCCCGGTCGGTGCGAATCTCCGAGGCGCCGTCCTACGCCCAGACCGTCCTGACCTATGACGCGGGCTCTACCGGGGCCCTGGCGTATCTGGAGGCAGCTCGCGAGATCGCTCGCCGCGGCATCGAACCCCCGCCCGGAAGTGAAGCCGGCACTACCACTGCCCCTACGGAAGGTGAGGACCGCGATGTCGCGGTCGAGTCCGTCGAGGGCGTCAACGAAGGAGCAGAACAGTGAGTGAGCGGCGTCGAGCGTTGGGGCGTGGGCTGGGCGCGCTAATCCCTTCCGGTCCCGCCGGTTCCGGGGGAAGTCAGCGGCCCGTGGACGTCTTCTTCCAGGACCGCGCAGAGAAGGATGGCGACCCACTCGCGACGTCCGCCCCGAGCAACGCCAGTCCGGTCTCGACGTCCCCGACGTCCGCCAGTTCCGGGGACGCCGTGCCCAGCGCGACATCACCCGCCACAGCGACAAGCACCGCCGCCCTCAGTGCGAGTGAAGCGCTGCTCGCCGAGCTTGAAGAGTCAGACAACGGAACCGCACCCGAACCTGCCGACACCGCCGGATCGGCGACCACGGCCCGCACCAGCAAGTCGCCAGATCCAGCACCGGAGAGTGCCGCTGCCACACCGCCGGCGCCAGCAGCACCTGGCCCGGCCGGGACCGACCAGGACGCGCTACGTCCGGTACCGGGCGCGACCTTCGCCGAGATCCCGGTGGCGGCAGTACATCGCAATGCCAAGCAGCCACGGCAAGTCTTCGACGACGATGAGCTGAACGAGCTGGCCAGTTCCATCCGTGAGGTGGGCGTGCTGCAGCCGGTGGTGGTACGTCCCTCGGGAACCGATGCGGACGGTGAGACCACCTACGAGCTGATCATGGGTGAGCGGCGCTGGCGCGCCTCCCGGATCGCCGGCAACACGAGTGTGCCGGCGATCATCAGGGACACTGCTGAGCAGGACATGCTCCGGGATGCCCTCCTCGAGAACCTGCACCGGGCGCAGCTCAACCCGTTGGAAGAGGCTGCCGCCTACCAGCAGCTTCTCGACGACTTCGGCTGCACCCATGACGAGCTGGCCGTACGCATCGCCCGGTCCCGCCCCCAGATCAGCAACACCCTGCGCCTGCTCAAGCTGCCTCCCCTGGTGCAGCGGCGGGTGGCCGCCGGGGTGCTCAGCGCCGGCCACGCACGCGCCCTTCTGGGACTGCACGATGGCGCGGCAATGGAGCGGCTCGCACAACGGATCGTGGCCGAAGGCCTGAGCGTCCGGGCCACCGAAGAGATCGTCACGCTCGGTGACGACCCCATCCAACCCGAGATGCGCCGTCGGCCGCGCGCTGGAGCGCACTCTGCGGCGTTGAGCGACCTTGCCTCTCGACTCTCCGACGACCTGGATACAAAGGTCAAGGTTAACCTTGGTCAACGTAAAGGGCACGTCACGATCGAGTTTGCCAGTGTTCATGACCTGAACCGAATCCTGGGCGTGCTGGTTCCCAAGGACCCCGGTGTGCTCCGGGAAGAGGAGGATGCGGCCGATCGCGCAGCCGGTGATGAGGAACCCAGCGAAACCCGGACGTGATCAGCTGCGGTCCAGCGCAACCGCGATGATCTCCTGGCTGGGTGTGTGCAGGGCCTGGCTCGCGTCCTGATCGGTCGCGCTCAGGTAGGTGTCCACCAGGCGATTGCCGACGGCGTAGCCCGCCCCGGTCGGTAAGCCCACCGGGGTTGCACCGAACCTGGAGGCCGCGGCGTCGCCCAGCACCCAGGCTGCGAAGTTCTGCATCCCGGTCACCGTCAGGCCGGAGACGACCTTCTCGAACACCTCGTCGTCGTCCAGGTGCGGTTCTCCGAACGGGGTGTAGCCGAGTCGGTCTCCGTACAGCTCGCGGGCGAACGCATCCGCCAGACCTTCGGAGATGACGTGCTCACCGACGGTCACGGTCGCGGGATCCCACACGATCCCGCCGGGTGCGTAGCGGAGGTTATGGTGGAGCTCGTGGACCGCGGCAGCCTCGATGCGTTCGAGATTAACGGGGGTAGGCCAGAGCGTCAGCATCAGATAGCCCGTCGTTCCACCGTTTCCGCTCAGCCCGAACGCCTCGTTCATGAAATACCCATCGGTGGCATCGCCGAGGGTGAGGACGGCCATGATGTCTGGCACCTCGATGCCCGGGAGGGCTCGGCGCTGCACCTCAGCGGCCTGGTTCAGCGCCGTGTGAATCCGAGTCCACACGTCTGCTTCTCGGAGCTGCTGCAGCGCCTCCCGTGTCCTGCCCAACTCTCGATCGAGCGGGAACCCCATCGAGAAGGAGTGCATCTGCGCCAGATCGACCTCACCGGGGAAGTAGCGAAACATCCCGGCTGCCGGGGCGAGCATGGTCCGGATCAGATCTTCCCGATCAGCGGGCGCGGCATCGAGGACGGCCGCCATGGACGCATCGGTGTCAAGAACGGTGAAAGTCATAGGACGACCGTAGGTGGCACCGTGAGCCGAGCACTACGCAATTTCCAGACTCCTTGGCAGAGTCCTGCCCCCCACGCCCCTCCGTGCGGCCGCGCGAACCGCAGCCGCACGACGAAGCGTCCGCGCGCCGGCTTCTCTCAGCCGAGGAACTCGGCAATCTCGTCGAGGAACTTCCTCTTCGGACGCGAGCCGACGATCGACTTCACCAGCTCGCCGCCGGAGTACACGTTGATGGTGGGGATGGACACGACGTTGTACGCCGCAGTGGTCTGCGGGTTGGCGTCCACGTCCAGCTTGCGTACGTCGATCTTCTCCGCGTGCTCCCCAGCGATCTCGTCCAGAATCGGCGCGAACTGGCGGCACGGGCCGCACCAGTCAGCCCAGAAGTCCACGAGCACCGGCTTGTCCGCTTCGAGTACGTCTGCGCGGAAGGTGTCATCGGAGGTGGTGGTGATGTTGCTCATTGCTTCTCTCCTCGGATCGAATCTACGGGTCAGCCGACCAGGGCGCGCTCGGCAGCGGCAGCGGCGTCGAGGGCGGCGAGGTAGCGCTCGGCATCCAGTGCCGCAGAGCACCCGGTTCCGGCAGCGGGTGATCGCTTGCCGGTAGTGGTGGTCCACCACATCGCCGGCGGCGAAGACGCCTTCGAGGTTCGTGCGAGTGCTCGGGTGCTCCACGTCGACATATCCCTCGGCGTTCAGGCTCACCTGGCCTTCCAGCAGCTCAGTGCGGGGTAGATGCCCGATCGCCACGAACACCCCGGTGGCGCCGACCTCGCGCTCCGTACCGGTCACCGTGTCGCGCAGTGTGACTCCGGTGACCTTCGCGTCGCCATGGATCGCAGCAACCTCGGAATTCCACGCGAACGTGATCTTCTCGTCGGCCAGGGCCCGGTCGGCCATGATCTTCGACGCCCGCAGCTCGTCCCGGCGGTGCACCACGGTCACCGTGCGCCCGAACCGGGTGAGGAAGAGTGCCTCCTCCATCGCCGAGTCACCGCCGCCGACCACGATGATGTCCTGGTCGCGGAAGAAGAACCCGTCACAGGTGGCACACCAGCTCACCCCACGCCCGGAGTACTCCTTCTCCCCGTCGATACCGATCTCCTTGTACGCGGAGCCGGTCGTCAGGATCACGCTGCGGGAGGTGAACTCCTCACCGTCCTCGTTCACCACGGTCTTCACCGGGCCTTCGAGCTGCACCGAGGTGACGTCCTCGTAGCGCACATCGGCGCCGAATCGCTCGGCCTGTGCCTGCATCTTCTCCATCAGCTCCGGACCGAGCACACCGTCCGGGAAACCCGGGTAGTTCTCCACGTCGGTGGTGTTCATCAGCGCCCCGCCTGCGGTGATGGAGCCAGCGAACACGATCGGTTCCAGACCGGCGCGGGCTGCGTAGACCGCGGCCGTGTAGCCGGCGGGTCCGGAGCCGACGATGATGACGTCGCGTGGAGCGGTGTCCTGGGACATGGAGGATCCTTCTTCTCAGTGGCTTGCCACCCTCTCAACCACGGACGGGTCCAGCTTTGTTCCACTGGTCGCCGTTGTGGGGTGGCAGGGGTATTCGGTTGGTCAGTTCGCGGTGATCTCGGCGAGCTCGATCCGGTTGCGGCCGTCCGAGGCGGCTTCCGGAAGCTCAGGGAACCAGAGCACGATCGCCTCCAGCTCGGTGGGTGTGGACAGCGTGTAGGTGGTGTCCGGTCCCATCGCCCCCTCGGCGAGGACCTCCCCGCCGCTCGGGTCGTCCGGTGACGTGTTCCGGATCTGCACGGTTCCGCCCTCACCCTGCACGTCGACGGTCACCGAGGTCACCGTGGTCGGCTCCTCCAGCTCGACGGCGAAGCCGAGCCCTGGCTTCATCCCGTAGGTGGGGTTGTCGTACCGCAAGGAGCGCCAGATGGTGTCCGCATCACCATCGATCGCCTGCTCGGCCAGATCGGGGTTGTCCCCGCTGCCGGTGGACGGATCGAGGGACCGGGCCTCGGTGAAGCCGATGTCCACCGGTTCGGGGCTCTCGGAGGGCTCCTCCGAGGGCTCTTCGGTGGTCTGCTCCGGGGTGGGTTCCTCCGTCGCGGTGGCAGTCGGCTCCGGGCTGTCCTCAGCGGGGGCGAAGGACCTGCCTGCATCGCGAAGCGACCCGAGTGCGAGGATCAGCGCGATCACCAGGATGGCCACCATCGCGAAGATCACCCACGGCGTGGGGTTGAACCGGGACCGTTTCGTGTCCCCGTCGGCGGCGTCGCCGGAATCGGGACCGGGTGGGAGCACGGCCGCCTCTTCCTCGTCCTCCTCGGGACGCACGCGCTCCAGGAGCCCCCGCGCCCCGGCCGCCATCCGGCCCGCACCGGCGGCAACCTTTCCGGCCGCGGAGGAGAGGTCTCCGCCGAGCGAGCGGCCGGCATCGGCTGGTTCGCTCGGTTCGCTCGGTTCGGCCGGGGTGACGGCGGTGCTGCCGCTGGTCGGCAGGTCCCAGCCCTGCGTGGGTGGCACCGGGCGCTCTGGTGCCGCGAACCGAGTGGTCTGCGGTTCGCTTGCGTGCCCGGACTCAGCGCCTGCGTGCCTGGGCTCAGCGGGAGGCGGTGGCGGTGCGGCAGCGGCCGGCTCCGGCGGCGGGACGGTCGCAGCGGGTGGAGTGGCTGCCGGCGCGGTGGTGCCGGCGGTGCCGCCGAGTCGCTGCGCCAGGCTGGTGCCGCTGAGGCGCCGCACCAGGCCGGATCTGATCGTGGTCTCGGGCGCAGGATCCGCATCGGCGACCGCAGGCGGGGTGGACTCCGGATCAGGCCCGGGTGTCTCGGGCGGGCCGGTCGGCCCAGCGGGGCCTGATCCGGTCCGGATCCCGCGGCCGGGAGTAGGCAGGATCGCGGTACCGGCCATAGAACCGGTGACGGCGGCCGCACCTGCGGCATCCGGGCGAGTTCCGCCGTCGTGCTGCTCCGGTGGGGCACCCGGCACGGCGGGCGGATCCAGGGAGTCCCACGGCTGGAGCTCACGAACCAGCTCGCCCGGGGTGTACGGACCATCCTGGTGCGGGCCGAAGGTCACGGCACAGAGGGTGTCCAGATCGTGCGGCACACCGCCGGCGACGTCGGCCGGCGGCTCCGGCGCCCGGCCGGACCGCGGGGCGAGCGGTAGCCCGCTGGCCAGCACTCGGTCGCCGGGCCACATTCCGGTCAGCGCGGTGTAGAGCAGTTCCACGAGGGCGACGGCGTCCGTGCGCGCGGCACTGCGGGCGTCCGGCAGCTCGGTGCCGGCCTGAGCTGCGGCCACAGCGAGCCCGGTGACCACCACGGTCCCGTCTTGCATCAGCTGCACCGACTGCGGGCTGAGCCGGAGGTGATGCACCCCTCGTTTCCGGGCGGTCTCCAGAGCAGCGGCGGCGTTGCCTACCAGGGCGCGCGCCTGTGTGGGCGGCATCGGCCCGGCCTCGACCAGCGTGCTCAGCGGCACACCGGCTACCGGCTCGGTGACGAGGTAGGCGGTGTCCTCGTAGTGACCGACCCGCAGGATGCGTTGCAGCCGGTCATCACGGACCAGCGAAGCGCGGCGCGCCGCGTCCAGCGCTTCCTCCTTGTGCGGACCACCGAGCACCGTCACCTGCACCCGGCGCTGCAGGATCTCGTCCTGCCCGGACCATGCCCAGGCATGGCCGAGATCGGTCTCGGCCGGTGCGTCCAGCACGTACCGGTCTGCGACCGTGTCCCCGCTCTCCAGGGCCGGGTCAGCGACTCGATCCACCCGCGGCCCTCCGTTCCCCGTGTCAGCTGCAACGATTGTGGTCCATATCGTACGCAACCAAGCGGGGATCACGATGCGGCTCGTCAGTGGAGCCAGCCGAGTCGTGATCGGCTTGGCCATCACCGCCACTCGATCGGTGAGCTGATCCAGCTCGCTGACCCGAAACCGCCGCAGCAGCACGTAGTAGATCAGCGCCATCAGCGCGCCGAGGAGCAGGACCCGGGCGAGTGCTCCGGCGAACGAGGTCTGCACCCCCCACAGGTGCAGCAGTCCCCAGCCCACGGCCACGGACGGGATCACGGCGAGGACCACCCGCAGGTGGGTGCGCAGCACTCGAGCGCCGTCCAGGCTGGGCAGCTTGCGCCGCAGCGCGAGGAACGCGATCAGGCCACCCAACGTGTTCGAGACAGTGGTGGCGACACCGGCGCCGACCACCCACCA
This sequence comes from Ruania zhangjianzhongii, assembly GCF_008000995.1. Lineage (NCBI taxonomy): Bacteria > Bacillati > Actinomycetota > Actinomycetes > Micrococcales > Ruaniaceae > Ruania > Ruania zhangjianzhongii. Next base: position 5,052,460 of record NZ_CP042828.1, on the reverse strand, counting down.
CTGCACCTCCAGCAGCAGGAACGAGCCCAGGCTGCCACCGATCTGCACCAGTGCCATCGGCACCTGGACGAAGAACAGGAACCGGGTGTCCTCGTACGCGAAATAGACCCGCTGAGCCATCGTCCACACCGCGATCGCCGGCAGACCGACCAGCATCGCGACCAGCACGTGCCCGATCGCGCGATAGGACGCGAAGGTCGCCTGGTCGAACTGCACCACCTGGGTGAGCGGGATAGCGAGCACCATGAACGCCCCGGCGGCGAAGATGGTGAACACCGCCAGCGTGCGCAACCCGCGGGAGAGGTCCTCACGTACCCGGAGGGTCTGCTGCCCGACCGCGTGCTCGGAGAGCCGGGTGAACAGCGCCGTCACCAGGGACACGGTGATCAGCGACTGCGGCAGCATGAAGATGAAGAAGGCGTTGTCGTAGGCCGCGTTGCCGGCGATGTTCGGGTCCGCGGTGCCGCCGGAGACCGCTGCGGTACCGGCCGCCGCCGCCAGGTTGGACACCCCCAGGTAGCCGACCTGCCCCGCGGCCAGGGCAGCGAACGCCCAGACCGCCACCCTGCCGGCCGAGCCCAGCCCGCTCCCGCGCAGGCCCCACTTCGGCCGGTACCGGAACCCGGACCGGTACAGCGGCACGATGAGGATCAGCGCCTGCGCGACCACACCGAGCGTGTACGGCCCGGCCAGCAGCATGATCCGCCCGCCGTCCCAGGCATCGGCCGGGACCTCGCCGATCTGGTAGGACCCGTAGACGATCAGGTACGCGACCAGGCCTGCGATGGAGACCACGTTGTTCAGGGCCGGGGCCCACATGTACGGCCCGAAGTTGCTGCGGGCGTTCAGTACCTGCCCGAGCAGGGTGTACATGCCGTAGAAGAACAGCTGCGGGATGCACCAGACGGCGAACGTGACCGCCAGGGACGCCCATGGACCGCTCCGGAACTCGGCGGCGTACAGCGAGACCAGCAGGCCCGACGCGGCAGTCAGCGCGACGGTGATCCCGAGCATGAGCACACCGGCGATGGTGAGCAGCCGGTTGACGTAGTCGGTGCCACCGTCCGGGCGGCGCATCGCCCGGACGATCTGCGGCACGAGCACGGCGTTCAGGATGCCGCCGGCGAGCAGCATGTAGATGATGTTCGGCAGCTTGTTCGCTACCGAGAACGCGTCTGCTGCGCCGCTGCCGGTCACGCCGATCGCGGCGACCATCAGGGCGTTCCGGGCCAGACCGAGGGCCCGGGACACCAGGGTCCCGGAGAACATCATCGCGGCGGAACCGGCCAGTCCGGAGCGCTCGGCCATCAGGGCTGGTCCTTCCGTGGCGGGTCAGGTGCGGCATCCGGGCGAGTTCCGCCGTCGACGTTCCGACCGGAATCGTCCTCCCCCGGAGGGCGCTTCTCGGCGGGTGCGCCTCCGCCGTCTTCGGTCTCTGCCTCCTCCGGCGCTCTCGCCGCGTTCAAGGCGGAGGCCCTCTGTTCCCGCGACCCGCCCTCGTCCGCGGACGCTGCCTCCGGCCCGGTGCGCGCCACGGCGCCGCCACCGGCCGTGGCGGCGCGGGTCTCGAACCGGCGGCCCTTGCGGATCGTGCGCACCAGCCCGATCACGAATCCGACGATCAGCACGGCGGCGACGATGATCGTCCCGGTGTTCTCCCAGTCGGCCCGCACCCGCACGCTGAACGGATCGCCGCTGGCCAGGAGCACGCCGTCGGCGGCAGTGAGCACGTCGAAATGGACGTCGACGTTGCCGTTGGATACGGCCGTCACCGGGATCCGCACCGTGGTGGTGGCATTCGGACGCAGAGTTGCGGTCACCACCTCCTCGGCCCGGAGCCGAGGGTCACCGGGCACCATTCGCACGGTCACTGTGGCCTCCACCGGCAGGGAGGACTGGATGCTGATGGGCAGATCGCCACCCGCGGAAACCAGCAGCACCGACGATCCGGACTCCACCTGGATGGCCGAGCGCAACTCCTCGGAGGTCTGCGCGGCGGCGTCCAGCAGGCGGCGCTGGGTAGCCGGCGCTGAGGCCAGCGCGGCCGATGGTGCCGCGAGCGCGTTCGGACCGACCGTGCCCAGGTAGCGCTGCGGGGCGTCGGTGACCGAGACGTAGGCCTCGAGCGTGGAGAGCACCGAACCCAGCTCTGCCACTTCGGCGTCCGCCAGCGACGCCGGTGTGGTCGGCTCGGCGGGCACCGGCTCGCGTGGCTCACCGCTGTCGGTGCGGCCGAGCAGTGAGCGCAGGTTGGTCATCTGCAGCCACGGGGCCTCGTCGATGGCGGCAAGGGCCTCGGTCACTGCCTGCAGCTGCTCGGGATCGGTGCCGACATCGTGCGGGGCCACGGCGAGCAGACCGCGCCCGTCGGTGGGCCGTTCCCGGGCGATCACCGCGGTCTGGGCGAGCAGGTCCTGGCGGATCTGCAGCGGAGTCAGGTCCGAGGTGAACAGCGCGCTCAGCCCGGAGTCCCACAGCGCCGTGTCCAGGTCACCGGATTCGGTGTCCAGTACGGATCGGCCCGACGGCGTGTAGGTCACGTCGGTCGTCGCCGGCTGGCTGTCCGCGGGCAGGACGACCGAACGCACGTCCAGGTCGGCGAACGTGGTCAGCGACTGCAGGTCGTAGCGGCTCGGCCAGAGCACCCGCTCGATCGGGTGGATGTCGTGTTGGTCGAACAGGTAGCGCGATCGTTCCATCCCGGCCTGCGCCAGGTCGGATCCCGCCTCGGTCTGGAACGTCGCCGGATCGGCATCACCGTAGCCCAGGGCGATCACGTCCCGGCCGCCGCTGCCGGAGGCCAGCCTGGTGATCAGCTCGGTGCCGGTCAGCTCGGGGCCAGAGGTCGACGGCGGTGAGTCGCCCTGATCGGTCGCCTCGCCCTGGTCCGTGCTCGTCTCGCCGGGATCGGCACTGCCGGTGTCGTCGGTGCCAGTGGCCGGATCGGTGTCGTCGGTGGTGTCACTGGGCTCATCCGCATCGTCCGGTGCGCCACCGGCGTCCTCGCCGTCCGGTGAGCCACTGGACGAGCTCGACTCGGTGTTCGCTGGGTCGGAGCCGTTCTCGGCGGTCCCCGTCGCCGGATCCGGTGCGGTGGTCGGATCGCTGCTGGGCGGATCCGGTGCGGTGCTGGGTTCGGCTGCCGGTTCGTTGTCGCTGTCCAGGGCGCGAGCGGCGGCTTCCGCGCCGAGCGGCTGCTCCTCGAGCAACGCCGGGTCCACTGCCCAGGACACCCCGGCGGTATCGGCGGCCTGCAGCACCCTGCCGAGGCGGGGTGCAGTGGCCTCTGCCAGCGTGGTGCCGTCGGTACTGGCCGCATCCCACTCGTCTGCGGTCGCCGTCATCGGGACCAGCACGGAGAGCTCGGTGGTTGCCACCGAGTCCTCGGCGTCGGGGTACCAGAGCACCGTGGTGCGTTCCGCGTCCTGGACATCGCCGGAGGTCGCCTCCACTGCGATCCCGCGCGGCCCCCAGGCGGCCCCCGGGTAGAACGGCGACTCCTCGGGCGGGATGGTGATCTGGTAGCTGCGTTGTTGTCCGGGGCGCAGGTCGGAGCCGAGCGGCTGGGCGACCAGCACCGTGGTCACCAGCGAGTCGCCGGAGACGTTCCACGCTGCCAGCGCCGTCCGGGAGGAAGGGACGTAGGTCTGGAACCGCAGGCGGATCACCGGGTCGGAGAGCTCCTCGGTGCCGGTGTTGGTCACCGTGCCCCGGATCACCCAGTCGTCGCCCGGGCGGAGCACCGTGGGCGTGATGTCGGTGATCTGCACGTCCAGCCCGCTCGGCTCATCGTCTGCGCTGGCTGGGGTCCACCCGGCCAGCACGGTCGCTGCTACCAGCAGGCACGCCACCAGCAGGCTCGTCGTCCGCTGCACGGGTGCCAGCATCCCACGGCGAAGCCTGCGCGCCACCGCCCCGTCCGTGCGTGCACCTGCTGCGGCCCTCACCGGGCGGCCGTCACGGGCGGCCCTCAAGAATGTCCCGTGCGGTCGCCACCACGCGCCGCTCGTTCGGATAGGCGAGCTGAGCGGCCACCCGGGACAACGACACCCAAGCGACATCCTCGGCCTCGTGGTCCGGATCGTTCTCGATGGTCAGCGTCCCGCCGAGGGCTTCGAGCAGATAGTGGTGCACCACCTTGTGCACCCGCCGGTCGTTGCCGGCGAACCAGTAGTCGATCGTGGCCAGGTGCAGGAGCACGTGGCCGGTGATGCCGGTCTCCTCCTCGATCTCCCGGACCGCGGCCTGCTCCGGGGTCTCCTCGCCCTCGAGGTGACCCTTCGGTAGGCACCACTCCAGGCGTCCGGCGCGGTTCCGGCGGGCGATCACGGCCGTGTAGGCGCGGCCGTCGTGCACGTCCACCACCAGGCCACCGGCCGAGGTCTCGTCCACCACCGGCAACTGGTGCGTATGCGGGCGCCGGAGCCGCGTCACGGGCGGCTTGGGCACCCGCGGACCAGGGGTCGGAACGGCGGCGGACATAACGACACTGTAATCAAGCCCAGGACAAGGTGAGGCACGCGCGCGGGTGTGCCGCGCGGTTCGCGGGCTCGGCTGCGGCGCAGACTCGCGGCTCGATGTGCTCCGGCCACGTCTGTCCTGGGCCGGCCTCAGGTGCCTCACCTCCGGTAAACGTGGCACCCTAGAACGCTGTGCCCCCTCACGACTCCTCCGCCGCCCCGGCGAGCCCGGCCGAGCTGCTCCGTACCGCGCTCGCGGTGATCGCCGAGTACGCCCCGCAGGCCATCGAGCTCGGGCAGAAGTTTGCCGCCGCTGGACATGAGCTCGCGTTGGTCGGCGGACCTGTCCGGGACGCCTTCTTGGGCAAGGCGAGCGTTGACCTGGACTTCGCCACCTCTGCCCGCCCGGAGGAGACCGAGCAGATCCTCACGGCGTGGGGGGACGCGCACTGGGACATGGGCCGGGAGTTCGGCACGATCGGCGCTCGGAACGGTGACGCGGTGGTCGAGGTGACCACCTACCGCACGGAAGCCTATGATCCGACCTCTCGCAAGCCCGAGGTCGCCTACGGCGACACGCTGGACGGCGACCTGTCCCGGCGGGACTTCACCGTGAACTCGATGGCGCTGCGGCTCCCGGACCTGGTGTTCGTGGACCCGTTCAACGGCCTCGGTGACCTGGCGGCCGGAGTGCTCCGCACCCCGGCCACCCCGGAGCAGTCCTTCGCCGACGACCCGCTGCGGATGATGCGGGCCGCCCGGTTCGCCGCGCAGCTGCGGTTCGACGTGGACCCGGCGGCGCTGGCTGCGATGACCGAGATGGCCGAGCGGATCGAGATCGTTTCCGCCGAGCGGGTACAGGCCGAGCTGGTGAAGCTGATGCTCGCCCCGGCTCCGCGCCGCGGACTGGAGTTGCTCACGCACACCGGGATCGCCGAGCAGGTGCTTCCCGAGCTGCCCGCGCTGCAGCTGACGATCGACGAGCACCACCGGCACAAGGATGTCTACGAGCACACCCTCACCGTGGTGGACCAGGCGATCGACCTGGAGTCCGGGCCGGCGGGCCCGGTACCGGGCCCCGACCTGGTGCTGCGCCTGGCCGCTCTCCTGCATGACATCGGCAAGCCGGCCACCCGGCGGATGGAACCCGGTGGCGGCGTGAGCTTCCACCACCACGAAGTGGTCGGGGCGAAGATGGCGAGCAAGAGACTCAAGGCGCTCCGATTCGACAAGGCGACGATCAAGGCCGTTACCACGCTGGTGTTCCTGCACCTGCGCTTCCATGGGTATGGCGAGGCATCCTGGAGCGACTCGGCGGTGCGCCGCTATGTCACCGACGCCGGTGACCAGCTCCAGCGGCTGCACCGGCTCACCCGCGCCGACTGCACCACCAGGAACAGGCGCAAGGCTGCCCGGCTCGCTCACGCCTACGACGACCTGGAGGTGCGGATCGCCGCGCTCGCCGAGCAGGAGGAGCTGGATGCCATCCGCCCGGATCTGGACGGCAACCAGATCATGGAGGTCCTCGGTATCGGTCCCGGTAGGCAGGTGGGCCAGGCCTACCAGCACCTGCTCGGGCTGCGGATGGAACGCGGGCCGCTCGGTGCTGACGAGGCCCGGGCCGAGCTCCGCGCCTGGTGGGACGCGCAGCGCTGACCCGCCTCAGCGGCCGTGAATCGATTCAGGCGATACCTGCGACGGTGAGTCGTGCTCTGCGGTATCGCCCGAGCGGGCCGAGTGTCGAACTCCCGAGTGGCGCGGTGCCCGAGCGGCCAGGCTCGCGCGGCCGGGCGCACGACGCGGGTCAGCTGCGCGCCTCGCGTGCCTGCACCAGGCCGGCCTCGTAGGCGAAAACGACCAGCTGTGCCCGGTCCCGGGCGTGCACTTTGGCCATCGCCCGGCTGACGTGCGTCTTCGCCGTCGTAGGGCTCACCACCAGCCGCCCCGCGATCTCGGCGTTGCTCAGCCCATAGCCCACCAGAGTGACCACCTCCTGCTCCCGCGCGGTCAGGTGCTGCACGTCCGCGGTGCGGACCTCACTGGCGGGGCGGGCGACGAACTCCCCGATCAGCGTCTTGGTGATGCCCGGTGAGAGCAGCGCTTCCCCCTGTGCCACCACTCGCAACCCCTGGACCAGCTCTGCCGGGTCGGTGTCCTTGACCACAAAGCCCGCGGCACCGGCCCGGAGGGCGTTGAACACGTACTCGTCCAGCCCGTAGTTGGTCAGGATCACCACCCGGGTCTCGTTCAGCGCACTTCGGGCAGCGATCTGCCGGGTCGCCTCGATCCCGTCCATGCCCGGCATCTGGATGTCCATCAGCACGACATCGGGATGGTGCTCCTCGGCCAGCCGCACGCCGTCGTACCCATCTGCTCCCTCGGCGAGGACCTCGATCCCGTCCTCGGCCTCGAGGAGCGCGCGCAGGCCGGTCCGGATCAACGGTTGGTCGTCGACCAGGACGAGGCGGATCATCGCTCCTCCGTGGCGAGCGGCCCGCCCGCAGCGGGCCGATCTGAGGGTGCCGGCGGGCCCTGGGCGGGCGGGTCCTGCGGAGAGGGGAGATCGGCACGGACAGTGAACCCGCCGCCCGGCCGGCCCTGTGCGGCCAGCCGTCCGCCGAGCACTGCCGCCCGTTCCCGCATCCCGATCAACCCCAGACCAGTCGAGGCCGGCGCACCCTGGTGACCGACGCCGTCGTCCTCGACCACCACGGTGAGCTCATCGGCGCGGTAGGACACCTGCACCTGTGCAGTGGCTGTCCCGGCATGCCTGATGACGTTGTTCAGGGCTTCCTGCACGATGCGGTACGCAGCAGCATCCACCTCCCGAGGAACCACTCGGCGTGCGCCGAGAACGGTGAGTTCTGCGGTCAGTCCGGCGTCCCGGACGCGCTCGACCAGCTCCGACAGGTCGTGCAGGCCGCGGGCTCCTGTGGCCACACCCGAGTCCCTCCGGAGCACACCGAGGGTCTCGCGCAGCTCGCGGGAGGCGTCACCGGCGGCCTGCTCGATCGCCTGCAGCGCCTCCGGCACCTCCTCGCCGCGCTTGCGGGCCAAGTGAGCGGCCACACCGGACTGCATCCTCACCACCGAGATGCTGTGCGTCAGCGAGTCGTGCAGCTCGCGTGCGATCCGTAACCGTTCCTCTGCCGCCACTCGTTGCACCACTGCCTGCCGGGTGCGCTGTGCTTCGGCAAGCTCCCGCTCCACTGCACTGACCCGGGCCTGCCACTGGTGGAAGGCCGCAGCGGCGACGAGCGCCGAAACGAGCCACCCGGTGGCATAAAAGCGCTTCCAGCCACGATCGGTACGCATCCCCCGACGATATCGACGTCAGCCAGCGGCAGCGTCATACCCCGGAAGTACGTTCAACGACCGCCCGCTGCAGCAGGTCGGCCTGACCCGGAGGCGTCTCGGGTGACGGAGAAGATGCGCCCTTCGACCGACGACGACGACCCCGCACTCCGCAAGGCTGGAAAGCACCGAAGATACCTAGGAGGATCCGATGACGACACCCGAACTGTCCACCACCGCCGCTGTCCTGTCGGTGCTGCGCCGTGGCGATGATGACTACGCCGATGCTGCCCGCACCCTGGTGGGTGAGGGGTATCCGGAGCTGGTGGTGCGCCCACGCAGTGCCGCTGAGGTGGCCGCGGCGATGCACTGGGCTGGTGAGAGCGGGATGGCGCTGACCGTGCGCTCCGCTGGTCACAGCATGGCCGGACTCAGCCGGGCGACCGAGGGGCTGCTGCTCGATCTGCGCGGGATGGCGGACATCGCGGTGGACCCGGCGACCAGGATCGCCCGCATCGGGGGTGGTGCGACCTGGGGCGAGGTAGCAGCTGCCCTTCATCCGCACGGGCTCGGCATCACCGCCGGAGACACGGCGGGGGTCGGCGTCGGTGGACTGACCCTGGGCGGCGGGATCGGCTGGATGGTGCGCCGCTACGGACTGGCGATCGACAGCCTGGTCGGCGCGCAGGTGGTGACGGCGGCCGGCGAGATCCTCGAGGTCTCGGCCGATGTACACCCCGACCTGTTCTGGTCCGTGCGCGGCGGCGGTGCCGGTAGCGGGGTGGTGACCCGGTTCGACTTCCGCGCTCAGCAGGTCACCGAGGTCGTGTTCGGCACGATCGTGCTCGATCCGAGCGATCCGGTCCGGCTTCTGACCGGCTGGCGGGACGCGCAGTGTGGTGCGGACGAACGTCTCACCACGGTGCTGTCCCTGATGCCCGCGATGGGCGACCGGCCGGGAATGGCGATGGTGCAGGTCTGCTTCGACGGGCCGGAGGCAGAGGGTCAGGCCGCTATCGACCAGCTGCTGAGGCTCGCTCCGGTGCTCAGCAGCGATCTGAGCGTGCGGCCGTACGCAGAGGTGCTCGAGGATGCCCACATGCCACCCGGGGCCCGGGTCACCGCGACCAACACCTTTCTCGACCTCGACGCGGCCGCCGTGGCAGCGCTCGGCGACCTCTACGCCGGCGGCGGCACCGTCGTTTCGGTGCGATCCTTGGGCGGAGCGGTGGCCCGAGTGCCGGTCGGGGAGACGGCCTTCGCGCACCGCACGGCCGAAGCGATGGCGGTGGCACTGCGGTTCCTGCCCGGTGAGCCCGGCCCGGACGACGCGGTGATACCCGGGTGGCAGGCTGTGGCGGAGCACGGTAGCGGCAGGTACCTCAACTTCTCCTCGGCTGCAGACGAGAGCGCCCTTGCCGCCGCCTATCCGCCGGCAACCCGGGAGCGCCTCGCACAGATCCGGGCGGAGCATGACCCGGACGGTCTGCTGAGCGCCCGGGGCGCTGCGTGACTGACCACGGCTACTGGCCTCGCGCGTGGTCGCCACGCTCGTTCGTCTCCGGTGAGGCGACGGTGACCAGGCGCGCGAGGTCGGTGCCGGGTGCGGTGAGTCGGTCCACGGTCTCGAAGAGGACCTGCTGCATGACTGCTGCGGAGGTGGAGAGCTCGACGCCGGTGCGCCGGGCCAGGCTGACGGTCCGGGCCAGGGAGGGATGCACCAACCGGGTGCTGTGCAGCGCGGGGCGATCGATGACGACCATTGCCGGAACGACAGCCACTCCCAGTCCGCGCTCCACGAATCGGAGCACCGCGTCCATCTCAGCGCCCTCGACCGCGATCGTCGGGCTGAGGCCGTGGGCGGAGAACGTCGCGTCCAGGGCTGTGCGGAGGTCGTACGTCCGGTTGAAGGCCACCTGAGGGATCTGCGCCAGCTCCGCCAGCGCCAGCTCGGTCGCGGTCAGGCTCCCACCGTTCGCCCAGGCGGACCCCGGCAGTGGGGCATCTGCGGCGGAGACCACCACCAGCTCTTCGGACAGCAGCGGAATCAGCTCAGTGTGGGGTATCGATGGTTCCATTCCGCGGGTGACGAGCAGGGCCAGATCGAGCGCGCCCTCGTGCATGGCGTCGACCAGGGAACGCGAACCTCCTTCGGTGATGTGCAGGTCCACACCGGGATGGTCGGCCCGAAAGGCGGTCAGGACATCGGCCACCAGGGAGACGCACAGGGTCGGCGGGGCGCCGAGTCGGACGTGACCGCGCCGCAGTCCGGCGAGCTCGTCCAGCTGCTCGCGGGCGGACTGAGCGTCGCCGAGCATGCGCCGGGCGATGGGTAGGAGCACCTCGCCGGCTTGGGTCAGTGCCGCCCCGGCCGGCCCACGATGAAACAGCCTGGCGCCGAGTTCTCTCTCCAGCGACGCGATCTGCCGACTGAGCGAGGGCTGGCTGAGGAAAAGTTCCTCGGCGGCATGAGTGAAGTGCCCGAGCCGGGCCACGGCCTCGAACGAGGAGAGCTGCTCCAACCTCATCATAGCGACAACGTATCAAGACAATCAGCACTATGCATTGGACTCATGGCGCGAGGCTTCTTAGCGTGAGTGACATGAGCACCGCACAGGTCCGAGAACGACTGCTGTCCACCTCCGTCCTCGTGATCGGCACAGGCGGTGCCGGGTTGCGGGCGGCGATCGAGCTTGCCCAGCGCGGTGTTCAGGTGTTGGCCGTGGGTAAACGACGCAAGCAGGACGCTCACACCACCCTCGCCGCCGGTGGCATCAACGCCGCACTGGGCACCATGGATCCTGAGGACAGCTGGGAGCAGCACGCTGCCGACACACTGCGCGAGTCCTACTTCCTGGCTGAGCCGGCGATCGTCGAGACCGTGGCCCGCCATGCCGCTCACGGAATCGAGGAGCTCCAGACCTGGGATATGCCCTTTGCCCGGGAGGAGGACGGGCGAATCTCCCAGCGCTTCTTCGGTGCCCATACCTACCGCCGGACCGCTTACGCCGGCGACTACACCGGGCTGGAGATCCAGCGGACCCTGATCCGCCGCGCGGCCGAACTGCAGGTTCCGATCATCGACAGCATCTACATCACCCGTCTGCTGGTGGCCGACGGCACGATCTTCGGCGCCTATGGATTCGACATCACCGATGGCACTCCCGTGCAGATCCATGCCGACGCCGTGGTGCTGGCCGCAGGCGGCCACACCCGCATCTGGCGGCAGACCTCCTCCCGGCGGGACGAGAACACCGGTGACTCCTTCCGGCTCGCTGCGCTGGCCGGGGCCCGGATTCGGGACGCCGAGCTGGTCCAGTTCCACCCCTCCGGGCTGCTGGAGCCCGAGGACGCCGCAGGCACCCTGGTCTCAGAAGCCGCGCGTGGCGAGGGAGGGATCCTCACCAACGCTCTGGGTGAGCGGTACATGGAGCGCTACGACCCGGAGCGGATGGAGCTCTCCACCCGGGACCGGGTGGCCTTGGCCGGGTACACGGAGATCGCGGCCGGTCGGGGGACCGAGAAGGGTGGCGTCTGGCTGGATGTCTCCCATCTGCCCCCCGAGGTCATCCACCAGAAGCTTCCCCGCCTCTACCGCACGCTGATCGACCTGCAGATGCTCGACATCACGACCACGAAGATGGAGATCGCGCCGACAGCGCACTACTCCATGGGTGGGGTGTGGGTGGCCCCCGACGACCATGGCACGGGTGTGGACGGACTGTATGCGATCGGTGAGGCGTCCTCGGGTCTGCACGGCGCCAACCGCCTCGGCGGGAACTCGCTGATCGAACTGCTTGTCTATGGACGCATCACCGGCGAGTATGCCGCGGACTACGTCGCCTCGCGCACCATGGTCCACCGTGACGGTGCTGCGGTGGAGCAGGCCCGTGCGGAGATGCAGTCCCTGCTCCGGGCCGAGGGCACCGAATCGGCCCGGCGGCTGCAGCGCGACGTGCGCAACCTGATGACCGAGAACGCCGGCGTCGTGCGCACCGAGGAGGGGCTACAGGAAGGCCTCCGCACGCTGGACGCCCTCGATAGCCGCGCACAGGACGTCACCGCGCGCCCCGACCGCGCCGGCTTCGACGACCTGGCCCACGCCTATGATCTCCTGGGCGCACTGCTTGCCGCCCGCGCCACACTGGAGAGCGCCCTGGAGCGGCGGGAATCGCGCGGCTGCCACAACCGCTCGGACTTTCCCGCGATGGACCCGGCGCTGCAGGGCAGTTTCGTCTGGTCGCCGACCGCGGGGGTCAGCTTCGAGCCGGTAGCCGCGGCACCGGACTCGTTCCGGTCCCTGGCCGAGGCCGATGCAGACGACTCGGTGACCGGCAAGCTCGTGGAGTAGCGCTGGCCCCGGGGCCAGGTGCGTCAGCACCTCCAGGCCCGGTCGTGCGGGACGTGCCTGGATCGTTGAGGTGCTGCGGCCGGACTGGTGGAGTGGGCAGGTCTTGCGGTGCGTCACCGACTAGCCGACGGCGGAGCCCGAGAGGATCACCAGGTCCGGCGCTCGTAACCGGCCTGGATCCGTACGCGGATCGTCCTCGGTCCAGATCAGGTCTGCGCGGTCGCCGTCGCGCAGTCGGGGAAGGTCGAGTACCTCCCGCGCCGTCCAGGAGGCGGCGCCGATGGCTTCCCCGACCGGCAGCCCGGCGGCGATCAGCCACTCCACCTCGTCGATCAGGGCGCCCACCGGGAGGTCCGTCCCGGCCAGGACCGTGACCCCGCTCTCCCAGGCTCGCCGGACCAGCTCCGGGTGCGAGGCGACGCCGTCGGAGTACCAACGCCGCAGCTCGGGTGGAACCTCGTCACTGGCCATCGACTCGGCGAGCTGCTCGAACACGGTCCCGGTCGGCACCAGCACACCGCGCCGCGCTGCCAGGTCCGGCAGCACCTCCATCGGCAGGTGCATCCCGTGCTCGATCGAATCCGCTCCGGCAAGAACCGCGGACCGGCCGCCGTCGGCGCTTTGCGTGTGCACGGCCACGCGGTGGCCCGACTCGTGTGCGGCGGCGATCGCGCGGCTCAGCGTCTCTCCGTCGAAGGCGGCGCTGTAGCTTCCCGTGTCGTCGAACCAGTCGGCAATGATCTTCAGCCAGCCGGAGCCGCGTCGCTCGGCACAGGCGTCGGTCAGGCCGTCGCCCGAGACCAGTTCGCCCCAGCCCGGGATGAACCGGTCCGGCGCAGCCAGCGGGACCCCTGCGTGCTGGAGCAGCGGGCCGCCGTCAGGGCTGAGCACATCGTCCGGCAGCGTGCTCGGGCTGCCGAGGATCCGCGCCGCGCCGATCCCGCTGCGCGCGAGCAGGGCGAGCTCACCCGCCAGGACATCAAGGTCGAGCGGCCCGCCGATCTCCGCGACGCCGACGTGCAGGTGCGCATCCACCAGCGCCGGCAGCACCCAGCCACCGGTGACGATCGTCCGCGCGCCCGGCACCGGTGACCGGCTGATCACCCCGCCGGAGATCCACAGCTCCGTCTCCTCACCGTCCGGGAGAACCCGAGCGCGCAGGTGCACGCTCTCCTCAGGGCCGATCCGCGGCTGGTCCGAGATACCAGAGCCGTCTCGGATGCCAGCGTGGTTCGGGATGCCAGAGTCCATCAGGGGTTCCCTTCGGTCAGCAGCAGAGATGCGGGCTGCCGCCATCCTCTCCCATGCGCCATGACTCGAACCAGGTGATACCTGCTACCCGGATTAGTGCCCCGCGGTATCGCCCGGGCGTGCCAAGTAACGAATCAGTGCCGGGTCTGGTGCGGGTTCGCCCGGGCCCTCGGCTCAGCGGTGGGCGAGATGACGAGCCAGTGCCCATCGCCGCTGGTCCTTCGGCCGCGACGACGTCTCGAGCCTGCGCAGGATCGGAGCCAGGTCCGCGGTGAGCAGTTCCATGCCATCGAGCTCCGCCGTTCGTGCGGTGCGGAGCAGCTGGTCGTAGCTACCGGTCAGGTCCGGCACGATGTCCAGCACGCCGTAGTCGGTGAGGAACCGGCTGTTCAGGTTCGCGACGGCGGGGTGCGGCCGCCACCGGCTCACCTCCTCGACGCTCAGACCGTGTTCCCAGTCGGGTACGGGCTGCGGAAACGCGTCCAGATCTGCCAGTACGTCGGTGAGCCGGCCGAAGTTATCCGCGGACAGCTCGGGCACCACGTCCAGATCACCCGGCACCACCTCCACGCCGGCCGTGAGCAGCACGGCAGAACCGTTGAGTATCCAGCGCACGTCCCGTCGGTGCAGCGCTCGCACCAGCGGGCTCGCAGCCAGCGCGGGAGTGGCGAGCGGGTCGCGGGGCAGGTCCCGTGGTTCTGTGCCCAGGCAGCCCACCAGGGACCTCCGCCAGTGTGCCCAGTCCGGTGCGCTCACGATCGCTCCACCTTCGGTGCGATGTCGCGCGGCTGGTCCCGCAGCCGGCGCACGATTATCCGGTACCCGACCGCCAGCACCAGGTAGACCGCGGCGAGCGCGAAGAACGTGGGCCGCGAGTACCCGGTGTCCGGCAGCACTGCGGCAGCCAAGGCTGCAGCGCCGGCGAACGCTCCGTTGTACAGCGTGTCGTAGAGGGAGAACGCCCGGCCCCGGTAGGAGTCGTCGGTGTCGGCCTGCACGATGGTGTCCACGGCGATCTTGGCACCCTGGACCGCCAGCCCCATCAGCACGGCCGCAGCGGCGATCACCCCGAACACCGGCTGCACCCCCATCAACACCTGGCTGATCGCGCCCAGGCCGAGGCAGACCACCACCCAGGTGGACGGGCTCATCCGCTCGTGCGCCAGCGGGGTGAGCACGATCGCCAGCCCGTTGCCGGCGAAAGAGATCCCGGTCAGCAGCCCGAACATCGCCAGCCCGGCTGCCGCATCCGTCGGGTCCACCAGCAGGTTGCGGGAGATGAGGATGAGTGCGATGAAGTTCACGCCGTAGAGGAACCGGTGCAGTGCCATGATGCCCAGCGCCGAACCCGGTGTCCCACGCAGCACCAGATACCGTGCCCCACGCCCCAGGTCCACTGCCGTGGCGCGCAGGTCCCCCCAGGCCTGCCGCAGGCCGGTGCGCGAGGGCCGCGCCTCCGGCCCGAGCTGGTCCTTGCCCAGCCGCAGTGCCAGTGCGGACGCACCGCCGAACAGGGCCGCCGCCACGGCCAGCACCACACCGTCCTTCATCGGCCCGGCCGGGAGCAGCAGGCCCAGTCCGAATCCGATCCCGGCGCCGACCACCGCCGCCACTGCACCCAGGGTCGGGGTGAGGGCGTTGGCGATCAGCAGCTGTTCCCGCGGCACCACTCGAGGCAGGGCGGCCGAGAGCGCTGCGAGCAGGAACCTGTTCACCCCCAACGTGACCAGGGCGAGGACGTAGACACCCACGGAGACGCCGTCGACGGCCATCAGCACGGCAAGCAACAAGGTGAGCACCACTCGCACGGCGTTCCCGAACAGCAACACCTGCCGCCGCCGCCACCGGTCCAGCAGCGGGCCGGCGAACGGGCCCACGATCGTGAACGGCAGCAGCAGCACGGCGAACGCCGCAGCTACCGCGCCGGCGGTGGCCAGGTTCTCCGGAGAGAAGAAGAACAGGGTGGCCAGGCCGGCCTGGAACATGCCGTCTCCGCACTGGGAGACCAGGCGTACGGCGAACAGTCTGCGGAACCCCGAGTGCACAGCCACGGTGCGCAGGTCCGACCACATCTTCACCTGGCGCAGGCTATCGCGGCCGCAGGCTCTGGCGGGCAGGCGCGCTAGCCGGCCGGAGGTGCAGATTGCCGACGGCGCAGCTCACGTTCCTGGGGGCGCTCGGCCGGGGATCATCGCCGGCTCCCCCTGTTCACTGGTTGCCGTGGTGCTGGAATCTCACGTGTGGCGGACAATCTCACGCGTCACGGAGCCGCAGTGCGGTGTACCCGGCAGCCAGGCTCGCCGCCGCCCAGCCGGCCAGTACTGCGAGGGCAACGGGCCAGGTGTACGGCTCGCTGGGGTGGGTGGCCAGGACCGTGATCGCCTGGTTCGGCAGGTACTGCACCAGGTCGGTGGCCCAGTCCTGGTTGAACAGCGGTAGCGCCACCGGGAGCACCTGCAGGATCGCGAGGGTGGCCAGGATCGTGCCGGCGGCGCTGCGCAGCGCAGTTCCCAGCCCGAGCACCAACAGGCTGAGGAAGGCGAACCCGATCCCGGTCCCGATGAGGGCACGGACCAGGTCGGCGGCCGTGAACGTCCCGAACTCCGCAGCTGATGCCGCCGCGATCGGCGTGCCGACCCCGATCAGGACGACGCCGACGAGGGCGGACCCGAGAGCGACAACCAGCGACTTGCCCGCAAGCATCCGGCCGCGTACCGGTACGGACTGCAGGGTGGTCACAATCGCGCCGGTGGAGTACTCGCTCGAGATCGCGAGGGTCGCGAGCAGCACGATGGCGATCTGCGCCACCAGCATCGTCTGGAACGCCAGGTAGGGCGCCGGCATCGCGGTGGCAAAGCCGTTCAGACCACTGGCCAGTGCGGAGGTGCCGAGCAGCCAGCTGCCGCCGGCGGTGATCAGGATTGCGCTGATGATGATCCAGCGGGTGGAGCGGACGCTCGCGATCTTTGTCCACTCGAAGGCGATGGCGCCGAGCCATGGTGGGGTGCTGGTCGTCATCGCGGGTGCGGGTGCGGGCGCGGGTGCGGGCGTGGCGGTCACAGGGAAGCCTCCGTAGGGGTGGAGCCGGGCGCGGCGGCCGGCGTGGTACGGGGGTTCGTGCCCCGGTACTCGGCGGTGTCGGCGGTCAGGCGTTCATAGACGGTCTCGAGGGAATCTCCGGCGAAGGAGAGCTCGTCGAGCTGAGCCCCGTGACCGTGGGCCAGCTGGCCAATCCGGTCCAGGCCTTCACCGGTCACGGAGAGCACCTGCCCGGTTGCCACCACGGTGAGATCGGCACGGGTGAGCACTCTCGCCAGCTCGGCCGCGTCGGGGCTTCGGACCGTGGCTGTGCGGGTGGCCTCGAGCAGATCGTCGAGCGGGGCATCGGCGACCAGGCGGCCCCTGCTGATCACCACCAGGTGATCGGCGGTCTCGGCCATCTCGCTGAGCAGGTGGCTGGAGACGAACACCGTGCGGCCCTCGGCGGCGAGGGTGCGCATCAAGGTGCGCACCCAGGTGACACCCTCGGGGTCCAGACCGTTGACCGGTTCATCGAAGATCAGCACGTCCGGGTCCCCGAGCAGGGCCGAGGCGATGCCGAGGCGCTGCCGCATCCCCAAGGAGAAGGTGCCGATCCGGCTACGGGCAACGTCCTGCAGACCGACAGTCTCCAGCACCTGCGGGACGCGAGCCGAGCTGATCCCGTTGCTACGCGCCATCCCCAGAAGATGCTGGCGGGCGGACTGCCCAGGGTGACCGCTCCGGGGATCCAGCAGGGCGCCGACGGTCCGGAGCGGATGGGTCAGTTCTTGGTAGTTCCTGCCGTTGATCCGAGCCGAACCCGAGCTCGCCCGGTCCAGGCCGAGCAGCACCCGCATCGTGGTGGACTTTCCGGCGCCGTTCGGGCCGAGGAAGCCGGTGACCGCTCCGGGCGCGACGTCCACGGAGAGGTGGTCGACCGCTCGCTTGCTGCCGTAGACCTTGGTCAGGGAGTCGAGGGTGATCACAGCGTCTGTCCATGGTGAGTACCGAGTCCGTTGTTCATACCGTTCACGCTAGGAACCACGGTGCTGCCGGCGCACCGGGCAGAGGTCAGTTGCTCGACCTGACGGAAGTAGGTGGATCAGGGCCGCTGGACCTGACTTTCGTCAGTGTGGGTACCCCAGCGCAGGTTGCTAGCCTGCACAGATGTTGCCTCGCGGCTGGTGGTGGCCGGTAGGACTTGCCGCGTGCGCGGTGGCGGTGCCCTTCCTCACGGCCAACGCCGGGGTCGTGGCTGTTCCCGGCATGGCCGTGCTGGCTTACTTTGCCGGACGGCGGCTGTCCGGTATGCAACCGGCGCTCGTGGCGATCGGGGTCGGCCTGATCGCGCAGCTCGTGATCGCCTGGATCCAGACGCCCGGATCCTTCCTCTCCGAATGGTTCTCGTTCGCCGGAGTGGATTTCGTGTTCCTGATCCTGCCGTGGTGGATCGGCCGCTCGGTGAAGCTGCGCAACGAACGGCGCGCGGAGATCAATCGGGTCATCGCGGATCTGGCGCGGTCGCGGGAACGCGCTCGGATCGCCGAGGATATGCACGATCTGCTCGGTCACGACCTGGCGCTGATCGCCCTGAGCAGTGGGGCGCTCGAACTGATGCCCGACAGCTCTGCGGAGCAGCGGGCCGCAGCCACGGAGATCCGCAGGCGCGCTGTCGCGGCCACGGACCGGCTGCATGACGTCGTCGGCATCCTGCGCGCCGACGGGCGCGAGCCCAGCACGGCACCCGCAGCCGACGGACTGACCGCGCTGATCGCCGACGCACGATCCTCCGGTCTGGACGTGACCGTGCTCCACAGCGGGCCCGCCCTCGCGGCGCCGGTCGCGCAGGCCGTCGAACGGGTGGTCCAGGAAGCCCTGACGAACGCGGCCAAGCACGCTCCGGGCGCACCGATCGACGTGGTCATCGACAGCACCCACGATCCGATAGTGGCGACGGTGACCAACCCGACGCCCCCCGGGCACGGTGACCCACCGCCGTCGGGCGATCGGCCTGGCTCCGCAGGCCTGGGCCTGATCGGCGCGCAGGAACGGCTGCGATTGCTCGGCGGGACCCTGGAGGCTGGTGAGCATCGCGACGGATTCCGCGTCCTGGCACGCCTCCCGGCGCGGCCGGAGCCGCTCACGAACCACGGACCGCAAGATCCTGAAGCCGACCGCAGCATCCGCACCGTGCGCCGGAGCATCCGCAGCAGGCAGTGGCGCACCGCCGTCGTGCCGCTCATCGTGGCGGTGGCGCTGGCGGGGACGCTGGTGGTGTTCCAGGTGCTGACCGTGCGCAGCACCGGGATGACCCGGCAGACCTTCGACCAGATCAGCATCGGTCAGACCCGGGCAGAGATCGCCGCACTGCTGCCACCCTCAGCCATCGACAGCGACGGAGTGCCGGACGTGATCCCGATACCGCCCACCCCAGACCCGGAGACCTGCGAGTTCTACCTCGCCCGCGAGCACGTGTTCGACCTGAGCTCGGACCTGTACCGGATCTGTGCCGACGACGGCGTCATCGTCGCCGCGGACCACCTGGTGCCCGGAGGTGCCCGGTGACGCCGGGTTCGCAGGGACCGCCACCAGGCTCCGGCGGTCCTCCGGCAGAGCGGCGGATCCGGGTGCTGATCGCCGACGACGAGCCGCTGGTCCGGGGCGGTGTCCGGGCGATCCTGGCCACCGACCCACAGATCGAGGTGGTCGGCGAGGCCGGTGACGGGCACGAGGCGGTAGCGGCGGTAGCGGCCACCCGGCCCACCGTGGCGCTGCTGGACATTCGGATGCCCCGGCTGGACGGGCTCGGCGCGTGCCAGGAGATCCTCCGGTTGGTGCCGGAGACGAAGGTGGTCATCCTCACCACTTTCGGCGAGGACGCCTATATCTCCGATGCACTCACTGCCGGTGCCTCCGGATTCCTGCTCAAGGCCTCCGATCCTCGCGAGCTGCTCGATGCCGTCCGTGCCGTGGCGGACGGCGCGGCCTACCTGTCCCCACGCGTGGCGCACCGAGTGATCGGCGCACTGCGCGGCGGGCCCGCACCGAGCCCCGACGCCACCGAGCGGATCGCCGGGCTCACCGATCGGGAACGCGAGGTGCTCACGCTCGTCGGCGCCGGATCCTCGAACGCCGAGATCGCCCGGCGGCTGTACCTGACCGAAGGCACGGTCAAGGGATACGTGAGCGCGATCCTCGCGAAGGTAGGAGCGGACAACCGGGTCAAGGCCGCGATTCTCGCTTACGAGGCCGGCCTGCGGTGAGTGGCCGCTGCTGCGACCCGGCACACCTCACCCTTATTACGAATAACTCATTATACGGATAGGAGTGTGACCGCACCTCCAGCCCCGGTCACACCACAGGTTTGGTCGCCGGCGCTGCGCAAGCCGGAGACCCCGGAGCACCGGCGCGAAGTGCTGCATTCCGGAACCGCGGCGTGCTCTGGGTATGGTCGGACGGTGAATCTTCCCGAGCATGGACTCTCCCCGGATGAGGTGCGCATAGCCTGGACCGACGCCAGCACAGGCGACGTGGACTGGCGCGGTGGGCGCAGCTGGTCGTTGGTGTACGACTCCCCGGACTGGCACCAGAACCTGGTGGATGAGGCGGCAGCGCTGTTCGCCCACGAGAACGCCCTGTCTGCCTCCGCGTTCCCCTCCACGCAGCACTTCGAGTCCGAAGTGGTGGCGATGGTCGCCTCCGTGATCGCCCCCGACTCGGAGTCCTACGGGGTGTTCACCAC
This sequence comes from Ruania zhangjianzhongii, assembly GCF_008000995.1. Classification (NCBI taxonomy): domain Bacteria; kingdom Bacillati; phylum Actinomycetota; class Actinomycetes; order Micrococcales; family Ruaniaceae; genus Ruania; species Ruania zhangjianzhongii. The sequence goes on along the minus strand of NZ_CP042828.1, from coordinate 5,032,341 downwards.
CGGCGGCACGGAATCGATCATGGTGGCGATGAAGGGCTACCGGGACTCCGGGCGGGGCCAGCGGCTGGTGATGCCGGTGACGGCGCACCCTGGGTTCTGGAAGGCTGCCGACTACCTCGGGCTGCAGGTCACCCTGGTGGAGGTCGGCGCCGACGGCCTGCCGGACGTCGGGGAGCTGATGGCGGCAGTCGATGAGGACACTGCCGCGATCTGCCTGTCCGCCCCATGCTTTCCCTACGGTGTGGTGGACCCGATCGCCGAGATCGGCGCGCAGGCGGCGGCCCGTGGTGTGGGCGTGCACGTGGACGCCGCGATGGGCGGACTGTTCCTGCCGTTCCTGGGCGCCGCAGGCAGCACCCCGCCGCAGTTCGGGTTGGACGTGCCGGGGGTCACCTCGGTGTCGGTGGACCTGCACAAATACGGCTACGGCGCGAAGGGTGCCTCCGTGCTGCTGTTCGCCGATCCGGAGCTTCGGCACGCGAGCTACTACGTGTCTACCGGCTGGCCAGGCGGCGCGTATGCCGCCTCCGGAGTCGTCGGCACCCGGTCAGTCGGCGCCGCTGCCGGTGCCTGGACGGCGATGCGCGCCCTGGGCAGGTCCGGTTACGCGGACCTGGTGGCCCAGGTGATGGGCACGGCACGCCAGATCCAGGCCGGCCTGGCCGAGCACGGGTTCGAGGTGATCGGCGACCCACCGATGGGCGTGTTCGCCGCCACCCACTCGGAGATCGCCGTTCCGGCACTCGCCGGGGCGATGGGCCGGCGGGGCTGGTGGATCGACACCCAGGACCAGCCCTCCAGCCTGCACTTCGTCACCTTCCCGCGCCATGCCAGTGTGGTCGATCAGCTGCTCACCGATCTGGAGGTCGCGATCGGTGAGGCTCGGGCGGACCCGGAGGGTGCAGGCGGGTTGTCCTACGGAGTGATGGTCCGCGGCGGCACGCTGGACGACGATGTGCTCCGGGAGCACCTGGACGAGCGGTTCAGCCCGAAGCGCTGAGGCCGCTCACGCCGCGCACTCCCGCTGAGGCCGCTCACGCCGCGCACGCCGCGCACGCCGCTCACGCCGCTCACGCCCGGGGCGTGCGCCCTACGGCGACCAGCGTCGCCCGAGCGAGGGCATCGACGGCGTCGACGGCGGGCACCGGGAGCTGCGCACCCGCGTCCGCTGAGGCTGCCGCCACGGCGGATATCTCGGAGCACGCCACCAGAACGCCGTCGCACCCTGCCTCGGTGAGCTCATCGACCAACGCCTCGTACCCCGAGACCAGGTCCCGGATGGGCACTCCGGCCTTCACCGCGGCGATCAGCTCCAGTACCGCAGCCTGCGTGCCCTCCTCCGGGGTGTGCGCCACCACCGAGCGGGCGTCCAGGGCCCGGGCGTACATCCCGTGCTCCAGAGTGGCTGCCGTGGCGAGCACCGCGGCGGTGCTGATCCCGGTGGCGGCGGTCTCCTGCGCGGCGACCTCGATCATGTCCACCAGCTGCAGGTCGAAGCCGGCTAGGGCCTCGGGCAGGAACGGGTGCACGGTGTTGCACGGCACGGCCAGTACCTGGGCGCCGGCGCCGGCGAGCACGGTGAGTCCGCTGCGCAGGGCGGGGACCGGACTCGGGCCGGTGCCCTGCAACGCCGCCACCCGGTTCGGCACGCCTGGGTCGGACCAGGTGACCACTATCGGATGCTCTGCATCGGTCGCCGCGTCGGTGAGGAGCACCAGCCGGGTCTGGAAGTGCGCGGTCGCGGCCGGGCCCATGCCGCCGAGCACACCGATCACCGGGGCGGGTGCAGGCGCCGGGCCGGTCACGGCGTGACCGCCGGTTCGGAGCTCTTGCTGTAGGTACGGTTCCAACCGGTGATCGCCGAGATGATGATGACCACCAGCAGCGCCCACGCGTACGGATTCAGGAACGCCGCGGTGATGTCCGGGAACGGCAGGTCGAACTGCGTAGCGGTTGCGGCCACGGTGGAGAACCAGACGATCACTGCGTTGTGCCAGGGAAGCATGTAGAACACCGTGCACGCGCTGCAGTCCAGCAGATTCGCCCGCCGCGGCCCGCTGAGGTTGTACTGCTGCCCGAGCGGTTTGCCGATCGTGGTGCCGACCAGCAGGATCGCCGGGGCGTTCGCACCCAGCGGGATGGTGAACAGGATGGTGATCGCGATGATCGTCAGCTCTGCACTGCGCACCCCGCGCGCTGCGGAGCGTTCGAGCCGTTCCAGCACGGCCGCCATCAGGCCACTCTCGGCGAGCACCTGAGCCAGCGCCATGATCAGCAGCACCAGCATCACCACTCCGGTGACGCTGGCCATCCCGTCCTGGATCAGACCGGTGGAGGTGTCCCGGTCCGGCGGGATGGAGAACACCTCCCCCGGAGAGATCCCGCTGGTGGCCAGCCCGATCGCGATCGCGCCCATGATGCCCCAGGTGAGCGAGGTGATGATGTGCCGACCGCGCATCGCCAGCACGATCACGAGCAGGAACGGGAGGATCTGCAGCAGTCCGATCGGCGCCGCCTGGTTGGTGATCGTGGACTCCTGCACGGTGCCGCCACCGCCGGTGAACGCGAACACCACGATGGACACGGCCGCTGCGGTCAGTGCGAGTGGCAGCCGGGCGCGCACCACCGCACCCATCTCGGCGTCCTGGGTGTAGGCGGAGGTGATCGTGGTGTCCGAGACCGGGGCGAGGTTGTCCCCGAAGGCGCCACCGGCAATCAGCGCGATCGCCAGCATCGTCGGGTCCGCCCCGAGAAAGACTCCAGCGGGGTAGAGCACCGGCACCATCGCCAGCACTGTGCCCACACTGGTACCGGTGCCAGCGCCGAAGATGCACGCCAGGATGAAGGTGAGCACGGTGAACCAGGCCCCGGTGAGCCCGGTCTGCAGCCCGAGCCAGAGCAGACCGTCCACCAGTCCGGCGGCCTTCATGATCTCACCGAAGATGCCGGCGAAGATGAACGCGAGAATGACGACGGCGCCGGTCCGGTCGGACATGCCGCGCACCACGGTCTCGGCGTACCTGGTGCGGTTCCGGGCGAGCATCAGGCCCACCACCAGGGCGGCGAAGCCGCCCACCCAGAAGGCCGGTACCGCCGCACGTTCGGCGATGGAGAGGATGCACATCACCACGATGAGCACCACGGCCGGGATCAGGGCGGCCCAGCGGCCGCCGTAGAGCTCGAGTCGGGGACGTGTTTCGGGATCGGCGGGTGCCGACATGGGTCGCATCCTTACGTGAGGCTTGCGTGTCGGGGCGACAGGTTACCGATATGCGGCTGTGCAGCATTCGAGTGGGCCGGTGGCGGCGCGTGTCGTGGTCGGCGCCGAGGCCCGGGAATACCACCACGGCAGTGCGGAACACTCCGGCCGCACGAGTCGTTGGAGACTGGAGAATGGCCATGATCCCGAGCGAGAAGGAGCGGCGGATGAAGTGCCCGGTGGACGATGCCGTACTGGTGATGAGTGAACGCTCCGGGGTGGAGATCGACTACTGCCCCACCTGCCGGGGTGTCTGGCTGGATCGTGGTGAGCTGGACAAGATCCTCGACCGCGTGGCGCAGGACCTGCCGCCCGCGCGTCCGGAGCCACCCGCCCAGCGCCGAGAGCCGGCGGCGCCGCCTGCGCCACCGGTGCCGCCCCCCTCGCCGCAGGAGCGCTCCCGGTACGGCGACCCGTTCGACGACGGGCCCGTGCCGCCGCCACCCCCGCAGCCCGGGTACACGCCGCAGCCGGGCTACCCACCCCGGCGTGGCTTCTTCTTCGGTTCCGGCCCGTCCGCTCCGTCTCCGGAGGACTACTACCGCGGCGGCTACGGCCACCACCCGCGGCGCCGGCGGAGCTGGCTGGACGACCTGTTCGACTGACCGCCGCGGTTCGTCGCTACCGCTGGCTCCGGGGTTCGTCACCTATGTGCTCATCGCCAGGACCCCCGTGGTTCGACACCTGGGCGTGTCACCACGGCTGGCGAACGGCGAGGTCCGAGGCTACTCATGTGCTCAGGGCCACCATCGCCGGGCCCGGCTCCCGTTGTGGGGCTGTGCAACCCGGGTTAGCCTGAAATCGTCCACCGGAGAGAGGTGCGCAGGGGCGCCGAACTCCGGACTATTCATTCTGCGGGGGAGCGTGGTGTGAATGCCTACTGTGCGATGTCTGGCGCGGGCACCGGGGCGACCTCGTGATGTCTTCAGGAGGTCCCGATGGTCGCCACGACCAGTCAGTCCAGCCAGCGGCCGGCCCGCTCGCGTAAGCTCCGCGCGGTTCTTGCCGGCGGTCTAGTCCTCGGTATCGGCGGCGCGGTCACCCTCGCCGCCTGGAACGACAGTGAGTTCGCGTCCGGGCTGTTCTCCTCCGGGGAGTTCAACCTGCAGGGCTCGATCGACAACGCCGCCTACACCGACCACGAGAGCTCCGACGGCGCCGCGGCGCTGGAGTTCTCCGTGCCGGTGGACAACATGAGCCCGGGCGACGTGGTCGCCGCACCGTTCTGGGTGCGCCTCGATGCGACGACCACCACCCCGGCCACGCTGGACCTGGTCTCCGTGACCGGTACGGACACTACCGGCGCCAACACCGCCGAGCTCGGCTACGACGTGTACGCGCTCGCCGACGGCGCCACCTGCGATGAGACCGCCACCGGCACAGTGGTCGGCAGAGGCGACACGCTGGTGACCAACGAGGACGTAGCCGGCGAGACCGTTCCGCTCAGCGTCGGTGCGGCCGAAGGTGACCCGGGTGTGGCAGCCCAGCTGTGTTTCGTGGTGACCGCGTCGGAGACCCTGGCCCAGGGCGGTGAGACCACGGCGGTCTGGCAGTTCACGGCCACGTCGGAACTCCGAGTAATCCGTGACGTCTGATCACACTGCTCCTCGGGATCAGCCGGGGCCGGAGCCGCTGGCTCCGGCTCCGGGCGTTACTCGCCGGCGGGTTGGTCCTCGGCGTCGGTGGGGCGGTCACTCTCGCTGCCTGGAATGACAGCGAGTACGCGAGCAGCACCGTGACCGCTTCCACGTTCGGCATCGAGGGCAGCGTGAACGGCGGTGGCTGGTCTGAGCACGAGAGTGCCGACGGCGCAGCTCAACTGGAGTTCGATCCTGCCCTGCCGCTGATCTCACCCGGGCAGAGCGGGTTCTTGCAGTTCTCCGTGCGTACCACTGCCGACGCCACTGCCGGTGGCGCGGTCAGTCTGCAGACCCCGAGCCTGGCGGGGTCTGCCGCGTTGCAGGCGGCGTTGGAGTACGCGGTGCGAGTGGTCCCGGACGGCTCGGCCTGTGACGCCGCCCTGTTCGAGAACGGTGGCGCGTCGGTGATCGTGCCGAACGGCACCGCGCTCGATGCTGCCGTGCCGGAGAACGCCAGCGAGCTGGCGCCGGAGGCAGGCAACGCCGTGGACTACTGCGTGCGGATCAGCATGGTGGCCGGCGCTGGTAACGATGTGCAGGGCGAATCGGCCACTGCCACCTGGCAGTTCCTCGCAGAGTCGACCTGACCGTGTCCCGCCTGAAGCCGGCCCGCATCGCCACCGCCGCCCTGGCGTTGGTGCTGCTGGTTGCCGTCCCGGCGCAGGCGGCGCCCGTCCGGGAGGTGATCACTGGTGACGTGCTCCGCTTGGTCTCGGTGCAGGATCCGGCGGCGATGGGCAGCATGAGCCCGGGCGAGACCGTTGCCTGGGACGTCGAGGTCGGCGCGAGCGAACCGGAGGGTGAGATCGCACTCGAGCTGGCGGCCGACCATCAGGCCACCGGCTTCCGAGTGAGTGTGCACGAGTGCACGGGCGAGGGTGAGGGCTGCAGCCGGGAGCTCCTCGCCCCGGCAGAGATCGGGCCGGAGGCCACAGAGGTAGGCAGCCAGGTGGCCGAGGAGACGCTCTGGTACCGGATCAGCGTGCAGCTCGCCGGCGAGGAGCCGGCCCGGACCGTGCTGACCTTCACCGCCCATGGCCACGGGGACGAGATCTCCACCGACGGCGAGGCGGAGCTGCCGGATACGGGTGCGTCACCGTGGCTGCCGATCGGGCTCGCTGCGGGGGCACTGGTGGTCGGGGTCCTGCTTGCCCGGCTGGCGGCCGTGCGGCGGAGGAAGGGGAACAGATGAGGCTACGAACCCGGCTTGCCTGCTTAGGTGCGGGGCTCGCCCTGGCGACCTCCGCCGTCGTGATCCCAGCGGTGGAGGAGTCCTCCGCGGCGTTCACCGATGCGGAGCATGCGAGCGTGAGCATGGAGGCGGTGGAGCTGGTGGCGCCGCAGGCGCGGGACTGCCAGACCGGGTTGCTGTCCACCTCAGCAACGCTCCGCTGGACCGCGCCAGCAACGGGGACCGCTGCCTACAGCTACCAGTGGCAGGTGCTGAACTCTGGTGGCTCCGTGACGTCGAGCGGAACCTACGCGTCCACCGTGACCCAGCATGACGTGGAAGCTGGGCTTCTCGGTGTGCTGACCACCAGCACGTTCCGGGTGCGCACGGTCTCCGCGAACTGGCAGAGTCCGTGGCAGGAGGCACAGATCACCACGATCCTCGGTGCCCTCGGGCTCGTTCTCATCGGCACGTGCTCATGGCAGTGACCGAAGCCGCGCCCGCCACCCGGCCCACACTCCTGCGCCGGCTCGGCGACTGGGCCCTCACTGCGCTCGCGGCCGCCGGCGCGCTGTGCATCATCGCCGTGATCGCCGCGTTCGTTTTCAACATCACCCTGATCATGTTCTCGACCGGCTCGATGTCGCCCGCGATCCCGGCCGGTTCGGTGGCGGTGGTCCGAGAGGTCCCCGCCACCGAGATCGACGTCGGCGATGTGGTCACCGTCGAGCGGCCGAACGCGCTGCCGATCACCCACCGGGTCACCGAGATCTTGGACACCAGCGGCGCCGAGGTCACTTTCACCATGCAGGGTGACGCGAACGCCGACCCGGACCCGGCCCCGTACACCACGGACACAGTGCGCGTGGTGCTGTTCTCCGTGCCCGGTCTGGCCACCCTGATCTCTGGCCTGCAGGATCCGCTGGTGCTGGGCGCGATCACTGTGCTCGCCGCCGCCCTGGTCACCTGGGCGTTCTGGCCGCGCGGCTCGCCGGCCGGCAGCTCGGCGGATCCCGCGCACCGCCGCTCCGGGACTACGGTGTAGATCCACCGCACGTGGTGCTGTGGATCGGCACCATAGTGACGGCTCGAAGCCGGCCGTCAGCGCTCCGCGTCACCGGCGATGAAGGCGTCCACCTTGGCGCGGGCGCTCTCGTCGTCGTACTGCTCCGGCGGGGACTTCATGAAGTAGCTCGCCGCGGACAGGATCGGCCCACCGATCCCGCGATCCTTGGCGATCTTCGCGGCCCGCAGCGCATCGATGATGATCCCGGCGGAGTTCGGCGAGTCCCACACCTCGAGCTTGTACTCCAGGTTCAGCGGCACCTCACCGAACGCCCGGCCCTCGAGCCGCACGTACGCCCACTTCCGGTCATCCAGCCAGGCGATGTAGTCCGAGGGGCCGATGTGCACGTTCCGGTCGTCCTTCTTGCCCGCCAGCGATCCGGTGAGGTTCGAGGTCACCGACTGCGTCTTGGACACCTTCTTCGACTCCAGCCGCTCACGCTCGAGCATGTTCTTGAAGTCCATGTTCCCGCCGACGTTCAGCTGGTAGGTGCGATCCAGGGCCACGCCGCGGTCCTCGAACAGCTTGGCCAGCACCCGGTGGGTGATCGTGGCACCCACCTGGGACTTGATGTCGTCGCCGACGATCGGCACCCCGGCCTCGGTGAACTTCGCCGCCCACTCCGGATCGCTGGCGATGAACACCGGGAGTGCGTTCACCACCGCTACTCCGGCGTCCAGCGCCGCCTTGGCGTAGTGCTTCGCCGCCTCCTCCGAGCCCACCGGCAGGTAGCAGATCAGCACGTCCACCTTGGCCTCGCGCAGCGCCTGGGCCACATCGACGGCGGGACGAGAGGATTCCTCGATCGTCTCCAGGTAGTACTTGCCCAGGCCGTCCATGGTCGGGCCGCGCTGCACGCTCACCCCTAGCGGAGGCACGTCAGTGATCTTGATGGTGTTGTTCTCGCTGGCACCGATCGCGTCGGAGAGATCGACGCCGACCTTCTTGGCGTCCACGTCGAACGCGGTGACGAACTCGATATCCCGCACGTGGTACGGGCCGAACTGCACGTGCATCAGCCCGGGCACAGTGGCCGCCGGGTCGGCGCCGGCGTAGAAGTGCACGCCTTGGACCAGGGATGCGGCGCAGTTGCCGACTCCTGCGATCGCTACGCGGATGCTGCTCATGAACTCTCCTCAGGGGTTTCTTCGGTGGGGTCTTCAGTGCGTTCGGCCACGATCAGGTCCTCCAACCACCCGATCTCGCGGTCGATCAGGTCCAGGCCGTGGCGTTGCAGCTCCTGGGTGTAGTGGTCGCGGCGCTCCCGCCCGGCCTGCACCTGTTGGCGCATCGCCGCCTTGCGCTGCAGCATCCGGGCGCGGCGGCCCTCGAGGATCTGCAGCCGGGTCTGGCTGTCGGTCTCGGTGAACAGCGAGAACCGCACGGTGAACGACTCGTCCTCCCACGCTGCCGGACCGGCCTGGGCCAGGGAATCGGCGAGGCGCTGTTTCCCCGGCGTGGTGAGCCGGTAGACGATCCGTGCCCGCCGCCCGGCCAGGGCGTGCGGCAGCGCCCCGGTCTCGGCCTCTTCGATCCAGCCGCCACCGACCAGTGCCTTCAGGCAGGGATAGAGCGAGCCGTAGGACAGGGTGCGGATGGTGCCCAGGGTGGTGTTCAACCGCTTCCGCAGCTCATAGCCGTGCATCGGAGCATGCTGCAGCTGGCCCAGGATCGCTAGCTCGAGAACCTCAGCGCGTGTGGACACTGCTCACCTCCGATGTATCGCATTGATACATGAAAACGAACAAGCGGGTCAAATGTTTGGTCGTCCGAGAGGTGGGAATCTGGCTGTGGCCGCACTCACCCGACGGTGGCGGATTCTGTGCGGACTCGGTGAAGACTGCCCTGAACGGGCAGATTCCCAGGCACTTTGCGCATACTAGGGGCGACGATGTGGTGTCCGTCAGTCGAGACGCCGGTGGGGTCCCGGGCTCGGGCATCCCTCGAGGGTGGGGCACAACCACGGAGGAGAGAGGGCCTGGCAGTGGCAGAAGGACGCGGATCGGGAACCGGCGGCCGGGGTGAGGACAAGCCCACCCGCCGCAGCGTGCGCGACCGTTCCGCCGACGCCGCCAGCGGTGGGTCGGGCTCTTCCGCCAAGGGATCGGGTGCCGGTTCGGCCGGCTCGTCTGCTGGGCCGACCTGGAAGCGCACCGCTTCCGCGAAGAGCGACGGCGCAGCCTCCCGGTCCGGTAGCGGCACCCGGTCAGGGGGCGCGTCCCGTACCGCAGCTGGTGCTAGCGCTGCGAAGAGTGGGAAGAACGGGGCGAAGAAGGGGTACAAGGGCCGGCCCTACCAGGAACCGAACCGGTTCTGGAACTACCCGAGGCCGAACAAGGGCCCGATCCACCGCTGGCTGCCGAGCTGGCGGTTCGTGCTCGGGTCGTTCATCACCGTCGGGCTGCTCGGCGTGGGGCTGTTCTTCGTCGCTTATCTCACCACCGACGTCCCGGAGCCGGACGACTTCGCCCTCGCCGAAGGATCGACCGTCTACTACGCCGACGGCGAGACCCCGATGGGCACGTTCGCCGATGTGGACCGCGAGATCATCGATCCTGCTGAGCTGCCCGACCACATCGGTGAGGCGATCGTGGCCAGCGAGGACCGCCGGTTCTACTCCAATGTGGGTGTGGACCCGGTCGGCATCGTGCGCGCTTTGTGGAACAACCTGCGTGGCAACGACACCCAGGGTGGTTCGACGCTGACGATGCAGTACGTGGAGCGGTACTACACCGGTCAGACCGACGGGTACATGGACAAGTTCCGCGAGGCGATCCTGGCGATCAAGATCGACCAGCAGCAGAGCAAGACCGAGATTCTCGGCAACTACATGAACACGATCTACTTCGGCCGGGGTGCCTACGGGATCGAACGCGCCTCCCAGGAGTTCTTCGGGCACTCGGCCACCGAGCTGACCCTCTCCGAGTCGGCACTGATCGCCGGCATCATTCCCTCACCGGGCAACTGGGACCCGGCCACCAACCCGGAGATGGCCGAGTCGCGCTGGCAGCGGACCCTCGACTACATGGTGGCGAACGAGTACATCACCCAAGCCGAGGCGGACGAGCAGACCTTCCCGGAGATCCAGGAGCCCGGCCGCACCGACGTCTACGGCGGGTCGAACGGCTATCTGCTGGCGATGATCCGCAACGAGTTGCTCGCCGAGGGCTTCACCGAGGATGAGATCGACGGCGGCGGGCTGACGATCACCTCCACGATCGACGAGGACCTGCAGGAGCACGCCGTGGCCTCGGCCGAGGACATGCCGGACGACACACCGGAGAACGTGCGGGTGGCGCTGACCTCGATCGACAACGAGACCGGGGGGGTCCTTGCCCTCTACGGCGGTCACGACTATCTGGAGCGGCAGCGCAACAACGCCACCCAGGACACTGCGCAAGGCGGGTCGACGTTCAAGGTGTTCGGGCTGATCGCCGCACTGGAGAACGAGGCCACCCTGGACAGCCGGTTCCCCAGCTACTCGCCGATGGACGTGGACGGGTACACGGTGAACAACTTCGACTCCCTCAACCGCGGATATATCGACCTGATCACCGCGACCAAGTACTCGGTGAACTCGGTGTACGTGCAGCTCAACGAACAGACCGGCCCGGAACAGCTGGTGGACGTGGCGCAGCGGCTCGGCCTGCCCGAGGACACCGCCGGCATGGAGCCGTACCTGTCCAACGTGCTCGGTACCGCGTCTCCGCACCCGGCGGACATGGCCGAGGCCTACTCCACGATCGCCTCCGGTGGGGTGCACCATGACCGGTTCATCGTGGAGTCGGTGACCAACGCCGACGAGGAGACCCTCTACACCGGCGGTGACGACGGTGATCGAGTGGTGGACGAGGAAGTGATGGCCGATGCCACCTACGCCATGCAGCAGGTGGTGCAGGGCGGTACCGGTGCCACAGCGGCGGAGATCGGCCGGCCGGCCGCCGGCAAGACCGGTTCCTCCAACGACTACCGGTCGGCGTGGTTCGTCGGCTTCGTCCCACAGGTCACCACGTCGGTGGCGATGTACCAGGTGGGTGAGGACGGCGAGGAAGTCTCGATGACCGAGGGCTGGGGCGGTGTCGCACCCATCTCCGGTGGTAGCTACCCGACCGACATCTGGACCGAGTACATGTCCACAGCGGTCGAGGACCTCCCGGTGGAGGAGTTCCCGGAGCGGTCTGCGCCGGAGTACACCTACGTTCCGCCGTCGAACAATGGCTCCGACAGCGGGTCCAGCGAGGAGGAGACCACCGAGGAGCCGTCCGAGGAGCCCACAGAGGAGGAGACCACCGAGGAGCCGACTGAGGAGCCCACGGAGGAGGAGACCACCGAGGAGCCCACGGAGGACCCCACTACCCCTGACCCATCGCCGAGCGAGAGCGAGTCGCCGACCGACGACAACGCTGATGACGGGGCAGACGACGGCTCAGGTGGCGAGAATGGGGATCCCGATGCCGATGCCGATGGCAGCAACGACAACGCCGGCGGCAGTGGTGGCAACGGCGACGGCACCAACGCCGGCCGTCAGAACGCCAGCCGCGAGGCCGACAACTTCCTCGAGGACCTCTTCGGCGGCGGCCGCTAGCCATCTCGGTCGCACCCACGCTCGGTCAGACTCCGCCCGCGCCCGCGCCCGCGCCCCACCCGACCCGCACCACCACCGGAGTCCACGTTGACCCTCGCAATCCAGTTCCTTCTGGATTCCGAGGACGCAAGTGGATTCCGAGGAGGGCGGGCGTTCGGGACGGTGTGATGGATGCCGGGGTGTTTGGTGCCGGTGTGATGGGTGCCCGTGCGGCGGGCGTGGCTGGTTGAAACAGCGGGCGGTGACGGTCCGGACCGAGGCGAGCTGCGCCGTCGTCCACATCACGTTCCGCCGGCGGCGAGGAGTCCGTTAGACTTGCCCGGTATCTCTTTCTGCGCCGACCTCGGTGACTGCCGTGGCCGGCGCAGGTGTGAGAGCACGCATCACCCTCCTGTCACGGAAGGACCGTGACCGCCGAGTCCAAAGGAGGTGGGTTTACGCATGCGTCACTACGAAATGATGGTCATCCTCGACCCCGAGCTTGACGAGCGCACCGTTCCGACCGCGCTTGAGAAGTTCCTGGGAGTTATCACCGCAGGTGGTGGGACCGTCGACAAGACGGACGTCTGGGGCAAGCGCCGGCTGGCCTACGAGATCGCGAAGCAGACCGAGGGCATCTACGCCGTCGTCGACATGCACGCGACGCCCGAGCTCGCCAAGGAGCTCGACCGCCAGCTCGGCCTGAACGAGTCCGTCATCCGCACCAAGCTGATCCGACCCGACGCGCGCTGAGCGCGACCTAAGGAGCGTCATGGCAGGCGACACCGTCATCACCGTGATCGGAAACCTCACGGCGGACCCGGAGCTTCGGTTCACCCCTTCGGGTGCGGCCGTGGCCAACTTCACCATCGCGTCCACCCCGCGGCAGTTCGACCGCCAGTCGGGTGAGTGGAAGGACGGTGAGACCCTCTTCATGCGTTGCTCCATCTGGCGCGAGGCTGCAGAGAACGTCGCCGAGTCCCTCACCAAGGGGATGCGAGTGATCGCGCAGGGTCGTCTGGTCCAGCGTTCCTTCGAGACCCGCGAGGGCGAGAAGCGCAACGTCGTCGAGCTGCAGGTCGACGAGGTCGGCCCGTCCATGCGCTATGCCACGGCGAAGGTCACCCGCTCCCAGCGTGGGGGCGGCGGTGGCTTCTCCGGCGGCGGCGGCGGAGGCGGCGGCTTCAGTGGCGGTGGCACCGGCGGCGGCGGAGGCAACCAGGGTGGCGGCGGCTATGGCGGTGGCGGTAACAACGCCGGCCAGAGCGACGACCCCTGGGCAACGGGTGGCTCCAACTTCGGCGACGAGCCCCCTTTCTAAACCATCACCTGATCGCACCCCTGAGCAGGGACGTGCGTGCATCGAAGGAGTACCACTATGGCGAAGCGAGAGTCTCGCAAGCCGATCATCAAGAAGAAGGCCAATCCGCTCAAGAGCATCAAGCTTGAGGAGCCGATCGACTACAAGGACACCGCGCTGCTGCGCAAGTTCATCTCCGACCGCGGCAAGATCCGTGCGCGTCGGGTGACCGGTGTCTCCACCCAGGAGCAGCGTCAGATCGCGAAGGCCGTGAAGAACGCCCGCGAGATGGCTCTGCTGCCGTACTCGAGCTCGGCTCGCTGAGGCAAGGAGGAACAGCCATGGCGACCAAGCTCATCCTCACCCACGAGGTCACCGGCCTCGGTACCGCCGGTGACGTCGTCGACGTCAAGGACGGCTACGCCCGCAACTACCTGCTTCCGCGCAACTTGGCCACCCCGTGGACCAAGGGCGGACAGAAGCAGATCGACCAGATCACCGCGGCGCGGCGCAAGCACTCCATCGCCACCATCGAGGACGCGCACGCCGTGCGTGACTCGCTGCAGGCGAAGCCGGTCGTTGTACCGGTGCGCGCCGGTGCGAACGGGCGCCTGTTCGGTGCCGTGACCACCAAGGACATCGCCGAGGCGATCGCCGCCGGTGGTCAGACGGTGGACCGTCGCAAGATCGAGGTCGGACACGCGATCAAGTCCCTGGGCGACCACCAGGTGCAGATCCGCCTGCACCAGGACGTGTCCGCCACTGTGGACGTGCAGGTCGTGGCCTCGGCCTGACCCGCGAACATCTGCTGAAGGGCCCCGGTGCGCTCTGCGCCGGGGCCCTTCGCCTGCCTGGGGAGTCCTACCCAGGTAGTCCTGCCCATCGCGCCACCGGTCGGTGGCTGCGAGGCTGGAACCGTATTCAATCTGCAAGGAGAGACGAACTCATGCGCAAGACCCTCGCTGCCGCCGGCGGCGCCATCGCCCTGACCGCCCTGCTGGCCGGATGTTCGGCGGGCTCCGTGTCTGCCGACGAGGCGGCGACGCTCGCTGAGGACCAACTGGAGGAGCAGGTCGGGCAGCGCCCGGAGGTCACCTGCCCGGAGGATCTCCCCGCAGAGGTGGACGCCTCGATCGAGTGCGAGCTGACCGCCGAAGGCATGGAAGAGACCTACGGCGTGACGCTGACCGTGACCTCGGTGGATGGCAACAACGTCAACTTCGATATTCAGGTGGCCGAAACGCCGATGAGCTGACTGGGCTCGGCGGGCTGATCAGGGTGAGCACTCTGCGCCACCCGGTCGCCCGGTGACTCGGCCGACGCCCGGCTCCTGCGGCAACCAGCCGCGACCCGGTCAGTCCGCCTCACACCCGTCAGTTCGGCACCGGCACGTTCGGCACAGGTCAGTCCGCGCCGAGCACCATCCAGCGGCCCCCGCGCGCCCGCAGCCAGGTGGTCAGCGCCCGGGCGAGCATGTAGCCGCCGGCGAACGAGACCCAGAGCCAGACCAGCCCGAGCGCGCCGCCCGGGGCCCACACCCAGACCGCGAGCAGCAGCGGCAGGTACATGGCCAGGGCGATCCCGCCGGCCCAGGCCAGGTAGCGGCCGTCGCCGGCGCCCATCAGTACACCGTCGAGCACGTACGGCCAGGACGCGATCGGTAGCAGGACGCCGATCACCACCAGCCCCAGTGCGGCGGCGTGCTGGACCTCCGGGTCCGAGGTAAACAGGGGGGTGATCAGCCAGCCCAGCCCAGCGATCACCGCGCCGAGCCCGGCTCCGGCGAGGGTGCCCCAGCGCAGGCAGCGCCGCACCACCCGCCGCACCGTGTCCGGGTCCCGTGCGCCGAGCCCGTGACCCACCAGCGCTTGGGCTGCGATCGCGAGCGCATCCAGGGCGAACGCCGCCAGCCCCCAGACCGAGTTGACGATCTGGTGAGCGGCGAGCGGAACCTGACCGAGCGCCGTCGCGCACGCCACGGTGAGCAGGATCGCTACCCGCAGGGTGAGGGTGCGGATCAGCAACGGCAGTCCGGCACGGGCGTTGCTCATGATCCCGCCGACCGCTGGACGCAGCGAGACCGAGCGCTCCCGCGCGCCCCGGACGACCACCCACACCAGGGCGACGGCCATGCCGATCTGGGCGAGCGCCGTCGCCAGTCCGGAACCGGCGATGCCCATCTGCAGGCCGTAGACCAGGGCGATGGACCCGATCGCGTTGCCGATCGCGCCGATCACGGCGACCCGCAGCGGGGTCTTGGTGTCCTGCAGCCCGCGCAGGGCTCCGGTGGCGGCGAGCACCACGAGCATCGCCGGGATTCCGGGCATGGAGGAGCGCAGGTAGGCGACGGCGTGCGGAGCCACCTCCGGGGATGCGCCCATCCAGGCAACGAGGTGCTCGGCACCGGTCAGGCCGAGCACCAGCAGCACGCCACCGAGCAGGAGGGCCAGCCAGATGCCGTCCAGGCCGAGCGATAAGGCGCCGCGCTCGTCCCCGGCGCCGAGCTTGCGGGCGACGGCGCCGGTGGTGGCATAGGCGAGGAAGACGAACAGGGCGACCGTGGTGACCAGAAGGGTGGAGGCCAGGGTGAGGCCGGCGAGCTGGGCGGTGCCGAGGTGCCCGACCACCGCCGAGTCGATCAGGATGAACAGCGGCTCGGCGATCAGAGCACCGAGTGCGGGGACGGCGAGGTCGAGGATCCGCCGGTCGAGGGCGCGGCCGGTCGGCGTGTCGTCCACCAATCCTCCGAGTAGTTTTTGTCCACAGGCTGTGGGTGATCGCAAGCCTGTCCTGCTGCGGATCCTACGGATATATCCACACGTTTAGCCACAGCCTGTGCACAGCGATCCACAGGTTCATCCGCAGGCTATCCACAGGGCCCGGCGAGTTGTCCCCAGGCAGTGGTTTGCTGGAGCAGTCGCGGGTGCGTAGCGTCAACGCGGTCCGCGCGCGAGGAAGCGGGCCGGCCCGGTGTCGGCGGGCGGTGATAGGTCTTGACGGACGGTTCGGCGTAGGCGAGCAGTGGAGGAATTGGCGATGGCAGTGGGGCGACGATGAGCATCACCGAGATCTCGGACGCCCCGGAGAGCTTCGACAAGACGCCTCCGCAGGATGTGGCGGCGGAGCAGAGCGTCCTCGGCGGCATGCTGATGTCCAAGGACGCCATCGCCGATGTGGTGGAGACCCTGCGGGGCAACGACTTTTATCGACCCGCGCACGAGGCGATCTACGACGCGGTGCTGGACTTGTACGGCCGCGGAGAACCGGCCGACGCGGTCACAGTCTCGGCCGAGCTGACCAAACGCGGCGAGCTCGCCCGGATCGGCGGCGCGCCCTATCTCCACACGCTGCTGTCCTCAGTGCCCACCGCCGCGAACGCCGGCTACTACGCCCGGATCGTGCGCGAGCGGGCGGTGCTGCGCCGGCTGGTGGACGCCGGCACCCGGATCGTGCAGCTGGGCTACGCGACCGACGGCGGCGACGTCGATGACCTGGTGAACACCGCCCAGGCCGAGGTGTACGCCGTCACCGAGCGGCGCACTGCCGAGGACTATGTGCCGCTGAAGGACGTCATCAACTCCACGATGGAGGAGATCGACGCCGCCTCGCACCGTGGCGAGGGCATGGTCGGCGTGCCCACGGGGTTCACCGACTTCGATCTGCTCACCAACGGTCTGCATCCCGGGCAGATGATCGTGGTGGCGGCGAGGCCGGCCGTCGGAAAAGCGTTGGCGCTGGATACGCCATTGCCGACCCCGACCGGGTGGACCACCATGGGAGAGGTCCAGGTCGGTGATGAGCTCCTCGCCGCTGACGGCACTCCTACCGAGGTCGTCGCCGCGACCGAGGTGCTGACCGACCGGCCGTGCTTCGAGGTGACGTTCGACGACGGCACCACGATCGTCGCCGATGCGCAGCACCAGTGGTTGACCGATACCCGAGCCTCCCGCAAGTCTGCCCAGGCTGCCGCTGTCGGGTACAACGGATACCGCAACCAGCAGACCTTCGCTGAAGTGCGTACCACTGCACAGATCGCTGAGACGGTGCGGTGCGCGACGATCGACAAGCGGCTGAACCACTGCGTACGGAATGCAAAGCCGCTAGAGCTGCCCGACGCGCAGCTTCCACTCGATCCCTACGTGCTAGGTGTCTGGCTCGGGGATGGTCACAGCGCTGCCGCTCGCTATACCTCGAACGACCCTGAGATCGCGATGCGCATCGAGGGGCTCGGTTATGAGGTGCATCCTGGGGCGCGTCGCACCTACACGATCACTCGGTCGGCCGAACTGGTGGCGGCACAGACGTGCGTCGTCTGCGGGGCCGCCTTCACCCCCCGAACATCTCAGGTAAAGACCTGCGGTCGGTCGTGCGGCGGCAAGGCTAAAGGCCGTGGCGGTCTGAATCTGGTGCCGACCTGCCCGGACTGCGGGAAGCCGAGCAGCGGGCTTCGGCTCTGTGCGGAGTGCCGGGCTGATCACGGCACCGTGCAGGCGATACTCCGAGGCCTCGACCTGTTGAACAACAAGCACATCCCCGAGTGCTACCTGCGCGCGAGCGAGCGTCAACGGCGGGAAATGCTTGCTGGGTTGCTGGACACCGACGGCACAGTGTCGCCTACTGGCGCGGTCCAATTTACCGTGACCAGCGAGCAGTTGGTACTCGGGGTTCGCGAGTTGATCCATTCGCTGGGCTATCGCACCGGCATGACCCGTCGAGGCGTCAAAGGACGGTCCGCTGCATCGAGCACGGCGTTCACACTGACGTTTACCACGGCGGACGAAGTGTTCGGGCTGGCCCGCAAGCAGTTGGTGCACAAGGAACGGGCGCACCGTCCGACTCCGCGTCGCCTCGCGAGGTTTGTCGCCGATGTGCGCCGAGTGGAGTCAGTGCCCGTGCGCTGCGTTGAGATCGGGCATCCGTCACACCTGTATCTGGCCTCGCGGTCGATGATCCCGACCCACAACTCGACGCTGGGACTGGATATCGCCCGGTCTGCGTCGATCAGGAACGGTATGACCTCGGTGATCTTCTCGCTGGAGATGAGCCGCAACGAGATCTCGATGCGTATGCTCTCCGCCGAGTCCCAGGTGCCGTTGCAGAACATGCGTAAGGGCACCATGCGGGACGAGGACTGGACCCGCCTGGCCCGCACCATGGGCAGGGTGAGCGAGGCGCCGCTGTTCATCGACGACAGCCCGAACATGTCGCTGATGGAGATCCGGGCCAAGTGTCGTCGCCTGAAGCAGCGGCACGACCTGAAGCTCGTGGTGATCGACTACCTGCAGCTGATGAGCTCCGGCAAGCGAGTGGAGTCCCGCCAGCAGGAGGTCTCGGAGTTCTCCCGCGCGATCAAGCTGCTCGCCAAGGAGCTCGAGGTCCCGGTGATCGCGATCTCGCAGCTGAACCGTGGTTCTGAGGGCCGCACGGACAAGAAGCCACAGATGAGCGACCTTCGCGAATCGGGCTGCTTGACTGCCGACACCAAGGTGCTGCGTGCCGATACCGGCGCCGAGGTGACGATGGGTGAGCTCCTCGCCAACGGCTCCCGCGACGTTCCGGTGTGGGCGCTGGATGACCGGCTCAAGTATGTCCGCCGACACCTGACGCATGTCTTCAGCACCGGCACCAAGCCCGTCTACCGGTTGAAGCTCGCCTCCGGCAAAGAAGTGCGCGCCACGGCGAACCACCCGTTCCTCACCTACGGCGGCTGGACACCGCTCGGAGAGCTCAGGGTCGGTTCCCGGATCGGCGTACCGCGCCATGTCCCGGCACCGGAGTTCGAGGCGGAGTGGGATGACCGCAAGGTCATCATGCTCGCCCACCTTCTTGGTGACGGCTCATTCGTCGCGAGGCAGCCGATCCGGTACGCATCTATCGATGAAGCGAACCTAGCGGCTGTCACGGACGCGGCAACAGTATTCGGAATCGAGCCGGTCCGGGACGACTACGCCGCAGCGAGATGCACCACGCTGCGTCTCCGCGCTCCCTACCGGCTGACTCATGGGCGGCGGAACCCGATCGCCCAGTGGCTCGACGAGTACAAGCTGTTCGGCAAGCGCAGCCACGAGAAGTTCATTCCCGAGCCTGTCTTCCACCTGCCCAAGCGCCAGATTGCCCTATTCATCAAGCACCTTTGGAGTACCGACGGTTCGGTCACCGTGAACAAGAGCGGGCGGTCGGGTCGTGTCTACTACGCGTCGACGTCGCGCCAGCTGATTGACGGGTTGAGCCGCCTTCTGCTGCGGTTCGGAATCTCGACACGCCTGCGATCCGTGACCAAGGGCAACTACCGCCCGAACTACAGCCTGGACCTGAGCGGTTGCGATGACCAGCGCAGGTTCTTCCAGGAAATTGGTGTCCATGGAGCCCGCGGCGAGCAGGCGAAACAGTTGCTCGCAGTCATCCGTGAGACGCAGGCGAACACTAACGTCGACACAGTGCCCCAGGAGGTGTGGGCTGACGTTCGCGAAGTACTGGCAGAGAAGCACGTCACGCACCGCGAGTTCGCGAAGGCGATGGGGACTCAGTTCTGCGGCTCAACGATGTGGAAGCATGCGCCGTCACGCCAGCGGTTAGGAAAGGTGGCCGCAGTCCTCGACCATGAGGGACTTGACATGATGGCGGCTAACGATGTCCTGTGGGACGCCGTCACCGGCATCGAGTACGAGGGTGAAGAAGCGGTCTACGACGCCACTGTGGCCGGAAGCCACAACTTCATCGCCAACGGGATAGCGGTTCACAACAGCATCGAACAGGATGCCGACGTCGTGGTGCTGCTGCACCGTGAGGACATGTACGAGAAGGAGTCGGCCCGTGCCGGCGAGGCGGACATCATCGTGGCCAAGCATCGGAACGGTCCCACGGACACGATCGTGGTCGCCTTCCAGGGGCACTACGCCCGGTTCTTCGACATGGCGCAGTAGCCAACGCCGGGTGACATCCAAGGGCACGTTCTGAACCACCACCAGCAACAACGCTCACGCAGGCCGGCCCGGACGACGCGGCGGAAGTGCGCCGCGTCGCGTGCGGGGTGCGTGCTGGGGTCGACGCTATCCAGTCCGGTGGTGCCGACGCCCCGAGGCCACACTGATGTCCACCTCGTTGCCCTCCGGGTCGGCCAGCGTCCACCAGGCCGGTGCGTGCTCGTCGGAGAGCAGCGATCCACCGGCGGCCAGCCCGGCCGCCACCCGAGCCCGCGCCTGGTCGCCCGGAACGAATGCGTCAAGGTGGATCCGGTTGCGCTGCGCGAGCCGCCCGGTCTCCGTGGCGTCGACGGCCTGAAAGAACAGCGGCATGGTGAGCTGACGCGGATCGATGATGTCGGTGACCTCGGCGCGTGGGTCCTCCTGGTAGCCGAGCACCGCGCACCAGAACCGCCGCACTGCCGGGATGTCCGCGGCGTCTATGCCCACCTGCACGAACCGGGGCTTCGTGACGTCCGCGGTGAGCCCGAGCGCTCGGGCGCGCTCCTGGATCCGCGTGGCGAGCACCTCGTAGCCGTCATCCTGTTCCCACAGGTCCTTACCCGTGTCGAGGACCACGAACCCGGGGCGCAGGTCGATGCCCAGCGCGAGTTTCGCCTCGTCGGCCAGCTCCGCGGCAGCGGAGATGAGATCGGCGGCCTGCCCGGTCGAGTCCACCCGGTACCAGGCCATCGCCGAGAACACGAGCCGCCAGTCCTCGGTCTCCGGCTCGCCCCAACCATCGGCGCCGTCCTGCAGTGGCAGGAGATCGGCCTCGTTGCCCTCCGCATCGGCCACGGTGGCGTAGAACCCGTGCTCGGCGATCGACCCGGCGCTCCGCTCCCGCACCGCCTCCAGCGCGGCCTGCGCCACGGGTTGCGGGGTGACCGCATCGAGGTGCAGCCGATTGCGCAGCGGTCGGGGCTCACCCTGGTCCTGGAAACTGATCGTGGGCCCCCGGCGCAGCGGGTCCGCGATGTCCGCCACACCGCGGGGCACGTACCCCAGGACCGTCTCCCAGAACGGCTGCACCGCAGCCCGGTCGAGAACGTCGAACGTCAGCCGGAGCGACTGCAGCACGGCCGGGTCGGCCGCCAGGTCCAGCGCCCGCGCAGCAGCCGATACCTCACGTGCCGCACTCATCTCAGTGGTCCCGAGCATGCCGCCAGTGGGCACGATGTCGGCGCGCACCCCGGTGGCGCGCACGCTCAGGTCCACCGGTACGTCGAGGTCGGCCAGCGGCCGGGCCAGCGCGGCCCCCGCGGCATGGGACGGCGCCGAGAACCATGCGCTCGCCACCTCGCCGAGCACCCGCCAATCTCCAACTCCGTCGGCGGCCCCGAACTCCTGCGCCGTCACGACGACCCGATCCCGATGGCGAACACGTGCAACGCGGGCGTGCCCCGCACCGCCGTTGCGGAGACGGTCGGCAGGGTCAGCGCCGCCACGGTTCGCTCCGGGTCGATCGGGATCGACTGGAAGTGCACCTGGGTCGCCCGGTCGGTCGGCCCGGTCGGGGTGTTCCGATACGGCATCGAGACGATGGCTGAGTCACCGGGGTTCGACTGGCTCCAGTCCGGTGTGCTCAGTTCGACGGTTTCGGAGCTGCCGTCGGTGTAGTGCACCACCCAGTCGCCGGTCACTGTGCCGTAGGTGCCCGCGGCCAGCAGCCCGATCCGGCTACCGGAGGCATCAAGCCGCACGCTCTGGCCGTTCGCGAGCACGTTGTTCGCGGTCCCCGGATCTACGTCCGGCCAGGTCAGAGTGACACCCTCACGGCTGAGCTCGGTTCCCGGCTGTACGCCGTGGTCGGCCAGCGCCTGCGCCGAATACGACGAACCTGCGCCGTCGATGCCGACACCGAGTCCGGGCGGGTTCACCTCGTCATCGTCGGTGACCGACACACCGGAGAATGCATCGGCCAGGGCGGCGTGCGGCACCGACACCCCCAGCTCCGCCTCGGCCACCGGGATCGCCTCACCGCCCGAACCCGCGGTGACCGTGAGCGGCACTCGGAGGGTTCCGGGCTCTGCCGGGCCGGTGACCTCTACCGCCACCTCGGCGCTCTCGCCCGCCCCGAGGCGCACGGTGCCCGAGGCGGGGACGATCGTGACGCCGTCGGGCGGCTCGGCAGTCCAGTTCAGGGTCGCCGCCTGGTCACCGGCGTTGTCCACGGTGAGGGTCGCGGCGCCGGGCTGCTCCGCCGACGCCAGCAGCACGGCGGGATCGACGGTCAGCGAGAAGTCGCGCGGGATGAGCGCCCCAGTCTCGTAGACCTCGATCTCATACAGGGACAGCCCCCACTGAGTGCCGCGCTCGGTCATCGTCAGCCGGAGGTAACGGCCCTCGCCGCTGATCGCATGGCGATCCAGCCCGCCGTCGCCGTCCTCGGTGGTGGCCAGCGTGGTCCACGTGCTCAGATCTGTGGACGCCTCCACGGAGTACGCGCCCGCATAGGCTGACTCCCAGTCCAGGATCACCGTGCCGAGATCGACCTGGTGGCCGAGGTCGAGCACCACCGACTGTGGAGTGACCTTCGGCCCGCACCAGCGGGTGCTGGGGTCGCCATCGGTGAGCATCGATTCGTGGCAGTCCGGCCGTTCCCGGCCGGTGGACCAGACGAGAGCTCCGTGTGCGAGGTTCGGATCGGGTCCGTCCAGCAGCGCCCACTGAGGTTCCTGCCCGACGGCGAAGACTCGCCCGGCCAGCGCGTCCCACCCGCCGTCGAGGTCGGAGTCCCAGAGCTGCTGTGCCATCGCCCGGAGCGGCATATGCAGCCGTCCGGAGATCTGTTCTTCGGTGGCGGTGCCGGGGGAGTCGTTCCAGAGGTGGATCTGCCCCCCGAGGATGCCCTCGGCGTGTGGATCGGTGGTGTTGGGGGCCACGGCGTCGTGCCACTGACCCATATCCCAGTCCTCGGTGATCTTGCGGGGATCGAGGTTGTTCCAGGTCGGCGTCGCCCCCGGTACGCCGTAGAGCACGTTGCGATTGGCGTTGATCAGTTGGTAGCCCCGATCGAGGAACTCCTGCGCGGTGACATCGCCGTGCTGGTCGGACCAGTACTCCAGCACGATGTCTGTGTCGGCCTGGAGTACGGCGCCGCCCTGGGCGCCGTCGTTCCACATCCGCATGGTCTTGCCGTGCGCCTGGACGACGTCGTTGACGAAATTGGTGAAGTCGAGCACCGCGTCGTGGGCGTTGGCCTCCGGGCCGTACTTCTCCTGTGCCCAGTTGGTCAGCACCGGGTACGCGTCCCAGTCGCCGGTGAACTCATCCCCTCCGGTGTGCACGTACCGGCCCGGGAAGAGGGGGATCAACTCGTCGAGGATCTCCTGCACGAACTGCCGTGCTTCGGGATTGGTGGGGTCGAGGTTGCGGGTGTTGCGGTTGCCGTCGGCATCGACGACCTGCAGTTCGGGGTGCTCGCGGAGCGCGTACTGCATGTGCCCGGGCATGTCGATCTCGGGAATGATCTCGATGTGGTACCGGGCGGCGTACTCCACCAGCTCGGTGACCTGCTCCTGGGTCCAGTGCTCAGGCGAGACGATCTCCGGGTGGGTCCTGGACTCGATCCGGAAGCCGGCATTGTCCGCGATGTGCCAGTGGAACTCGTTGTACTTCAGGGAGGCGAGCTCCCGGATCTGCCGGCGCGCCCACTCGGGCGTGAAGTACTGGCGGCCGTTGTCCACCATGAAGCTTCGTTCGGCATAGCCCGGCCAGTCGGTCGCGACGCCGCCGGGGATGGTGCGGTCGTGGGAGAGCATCTGCAGGACGCTCCGGGTGCCGAGGAAGACGCCGTCGTCCGTCGGTCCGGCGATCGTGACGTCGTGATCCACGGTGATTCGGCTCGACTCGGCGCCATGCTCGGTCCAGTCCGGATCGAGCGTCAACTGGATGACGCCCGGTCCACGGCCGGGGCTGGTGCCCTTGACCTGCACGACGACGTGACGGCCGGTGAGCGCCTCCAGGTCCGTGGCGAAGGTGGTGGCATCGTCGGTGAGTTCGTCGGCGTACTGGGGGTCGACGCGCAGCTGGATCGCCCCGCGGCCGAGCGCGAAGTTCTCCCCGCCGGGTTCCCACTGCTGCAGCGCCGGGACGGTCACCGGCGCCTCGTCGGCCGGCGCCGCGGGAGCGGTGGGTTCATCCGCGCTCGCGGGCGCTACCAGGAGCGCGGTGACCATGGCGGTGCTGGTGGCCAGGGCGGCCAGCGCCCGGGTCCCGAGACGAATCCTGCTGCTGTGCATCGAAGTCCCTCCGGTGGCGTCGTCGCCGGCGACGAGACTATCCAGGTAGTTCCGGGCGTGTCTACACACGCAGTGCCCAGACCGTTCCGCGTTCCCAGGTGGCGTCGCCTGACTCCAGGCGGGCGCGGAAAGCCTCGTGGGGAGGCCCTAGCTGACCTGTCCTCGCCGGATCCCGGTCTGGAGCTCACCGGACGATAGCCCGACTGGTTCCTGTCGACACCGCTCGGCCATCCGTTGTGCCGCGAGAGTCCTGGGCCGCTCACTGGTGCAGGTGAACTGCTGCAGGATCGCCAGAGTGGACACACCCGACTCCCAGAGGAACGATGCGAGCTGAGACTCGTCGGCCCCGGTCCAGTCCATGGCGCGCACGACCGACTCCGGCAGCAGCATGCCGGCGGCGAACTGGTCCGCCGCGTTCTCCTGCGCAGTCGTGGGGGAGTCACCCCGCACGTGGTGCCCCAGCGCGAGATGCCCCAGCTCGTGCGCCAAGGACCAGTTGCTGCGGAACCAGTTCGGGATCGCGTTCAGCACGATGATTCCGCGTTGACCGACAGTGAGGGAGTAGTCGGTGCCCCGGTCCAGGGATGCGCACCACGTCAACGGCGAGACGCTCCTCGATCGTCTCCGCGAACTGCGTGACGAATTCGCGGCCCAGTACCTCGCGTACTGCTCCCGGTGACCCGGGTAGGGGCTCGCTGGCGGGCGGACCGTCCGGATAGGCAGCGCGGTAGGTGTGCGCGACCTGCTGCAGGATGTCCTGGTCACGCTCCTCGCTGGGATTGGACCGGGTGCGTTGTTGAGCGTCCCACTGCTGTCGAGCCGCGATACTCAGCCGGTGTGGGTCTGGCCTACCGGTGATCAGCCAGTTGAGATCGACCCGGAGGCTCTCGGCGATCCTGGTCAGCTCAAGGATTGAGAACCCGCGCTGACCGTTCAACGCTCGCGACAGAGCGTCGGGGGTCATCTCGACGTGGTCCGCGAGTGCACGCTGCGACATCCCCGGCGCCAGACTGGCGCGGATCCGCTCACCCACCTCGAGGACCTGCTTGTCCATGCCGGGAGTCTCCGTCGGCGTTGGGAAAATACCAATGCCGCTCTCCGGATGCCGACCGTCCACCATCACACCGCCGGCTCGGGCCCGCTGCCCACCACCTATCCGGCTCGCACGCGAACTGCTCGTAACCCCAATCCCACGGCGAACACGACGATCCCGGCGAGCACCGCCGTCGCCGGCAGGGTCGTGCAGAGGATGACGCAGCCGATCTGACCTACGGCCTGGAGAACCCGCGGGAAGCGCCGGTGCACCCCCGACTGCGTCCATGCAGACAGGTTGGCGACGGCGTAGTACACGAGCACGCCGAAGGAGGAGAAGCCGATGGCACCGCGCAGATCGACGGTCAGCACCAGCAGGATCAGCACGATCGCCACCGCGACCTCCGCCCGATGGGGAACTCCGAAGCGCGGGTGCACCGCCGCCAGCCCACGGGGCAGATCGCCCTCCCGGGCCATCGCCAGACTGGTCCGGCCGATCCCGGCCACCAGGGCGAGGAGCGCGCCGAGCGAGGCTGCCGCTGCGCCCATCCGGACCACGGCACTGGCCCATGGCGTCGCGGCGACTGCGTCGGCCACTGGAGCGGATGCTCCGGCGATACCGGGCAGCCCCAGCACGGCGAGCAACGACACGGCGATCACCGCGTACAGAGCCACCACCCCACCGAGCGCGAGCACGATCGCACGCGGAATCGCGCGCTGCGGATCACGCACCTCCTCACCCATCGTGGCGATCCGGGCGTACCCGGCGAACGCGAAGAAGAGCAGACCCGCTGCCTGGAGCACCCCGTACCACCCGGCCGGTCCGCCCAGAAGGCCCGCACCGCCGTCGCCATGCCCCACCTGCGACCAGTCCGGTTTGCCACTACCCAGCGCCACGGTGACCGTGATCGCCAGTGCGAGCAGCACCAGGCTCACAATCCAGCGGGCGAGCCGTGCGGTGCGGGTCACGCCGCAGTAGTTGACCGCTGCCAGCGCGATCACGGCAGCCGCGGCAACCGGGCGCTCCCACCCGGGCGGCGCGGCGTAGGTAGCGAAGGTCAGGGCCATCGCGGCACAGCTCGCGGTCTTCCCGACGACGAAGCCCCAGCCGGCAAGGTAGCCCCACCAGGGCCCGAGGCGCTCGCGGCCGTAGAGATACGTTCCCCCGGAGGTGGGGTACTGGGCGGCGAGCTGGGCCGAAGAGGTGGCATTCGCATAGGCGACGAGCGCCGCCAGGGCCAGCGCGATGAGCAGCGCCGCCCCGGTGCCGGTGGGCAGGACGGCCTGCGCCGCCGGACCGAAGGCCGCGAACACCCCAGCCCCGATCATCGAGCTGAGGCCGACTGCCACCGCGTCGCGGGTGGTGAGGCTGCGGGCCAGGGTGTTCATGCCGGGATCGTCGCAGGCCAGCGGCGCGCTGGCACGGTGTCGATGGGCGGTCTCGGCGCGGAGCGGATCATCAGGCCCCGATGCCGGCTACGGAGACTCCGGTGAGGGTCAGCGCTGCTGCGACGATGCTCCAGGCCACCGTGCCGGCGCCGACCCAGAGAAACGCGGACCGGGCGGTCACCCCGAGTGCCACCGCCGCGATCGCGGAGAACTGCGTGCCGAGACCGATCGGCCCGAGCAGCGCCAGGCCAGGCATACCCCAGCGCGACATCACGCGGGTGATCCGGTCCTGCCGCCGGCCGCGCCGTTCGGCAGCGGCTGGGTCGTCGTCGCCGTCAGCGGATCGACGGCGGTGTCGCCGGGCCACCCACCAGTCGCGGATGCGTTCACCGAAGACCGCCGCCAGTGCGACGGTGAGCAGATTGCCGACCACGGCGGCCAGCACCACGAGGGGCGCGGGCGCGCCGGCGAGGATCCCGATCGGGATCACCACGATCGCCTCCAGCCAGGGGAGCGCACCGCCGAGGAAGGCGCCGGCGAGCACCGACCACTGCGCACCGGTCATCGAGGTGTACTTCTGCAGTCCATCACGGTCAGCCTAGTCCGACAATTAGGTGCCCTTGTGGGGTCAGGCAGCGGGTTCGAGGGTGACGTGGTAGCCGAGGGCCGTCAGCTCGCGGACGTGCCGGCGCGACTGTGCGCGGCGCCATAGGATGCCGGAGGCGGTGGCGTCGCTGAGATCGGGAGTGAGAGGGGAACGACCTATGCCCTATCCGATGGAGGGCTCCGACTGGCTGCTGGACCAGATCAAGAAGTTGGTGCCCGATCCGCCGCCCAGGCCGTTCACTTCGTTGGCGCTCCTCGGCAACGGTTGGGATCTCGCCCTCGGCTGCAGGTCGAGCTTCGCGGACTTCCGGGAGTACTTCCACACAGTATCGATGGAGGATCTCGCGGGAGGCAATGACGTGCTGATCCGGATCTTCGAACAGGTCGAAGAGATCGCAGGCCCTGGGTGGCGGGACTTCGAGGCCGGGTTGGCAGACCTGAACCTTCCCGGCGAGGTTGCCGAACTGGACTACCCGGACTCCGGCGACCTGAGCGAGCTGGATCAACTCACCGCCGACGGCCACGACTACAGCCACGATTTCCGGACCGGTCTGTCGGACACGTTCACCGACTGGATCGCGCAACTGCCTGGCCCCACCCTGGACCCGCGACCACCTGCACGCGCTCTGGTCGAGAACAGCGACGGCGTCATCACGTTCAACTACACCGACACGTTGCGCACGGTCTTGCACGTGGACGAAAGCAAGATCCTGCCTATCCATGGCGAAGTGCACGGTTCTAGCCCGCTGTACTTCGGATGCGCGCCACCGATGAAAACCAAGTGGCGGACCACAGGATCGAACTCCCTCAGCAACTCCGTGCGCGAGGTGACACTGGACGCGTTGCTGGATGGGCTGACCAAGAACCCGAGACTTGAGCTGATCGGCAGCTTCCTGCGGCACTGCCGGACACTGCGCCGGATCGACTCGTACGGGTTTGCCTTCGGCGAGGCCGACCATCCGTATGTGGAGCACCTGATCGATCACTACTGCGACGCGGCCACCGTCTGGACGCACTACTGCTACAGCCCGAGCGGAGACGTGTCCGGCTCGGACGACGCGGAGAACTTCCTCGAGGTGATGGACGCGCTCGGCTTCCCCGGCATCCCCCGGCTGGCGGCCACCTGACCAGGACGGGTCCCCACCGCACCAGCAGCTCGTGGTTCTACTACCTGCGTGGCGGTAGCTCGACCTCCCGGAGGGGACTCCCGCCGTCGATGAACAGCCGTCCGTGCGGGGCGAGTGCCGCCGCGATCCGTGGGCGGGCGATCTGGCCGGCCATCGGGTGCCTGCCATCGAGTGCGCCCACCCGAACGGCGAAAGCGAGGTCGAAGGGTTCCTCGCTCGGCAGCAGCTCGAACTGCTCGACGGCGATCTGTCGCGCAACCATATGCCCGATTGACAACATGTTCCCAATGATGGGAACATGTTGTCATGACACCTACTGCACATATCCTGCTGGTCGACCACCTGGCCGACTGGGAGCCCGGCTATCTGCTGACCGAGCTCAACACCGGACGCTTCACCCAGGAGCCGTGGAACGTCGTCGCCGTGGCGGCCGCGCACGATCCGGTACCGACGATGGGTGGCATGCACTGGCTGCCCGATCTCACCCTCGACGCGCTGGACCCCGCTGAGAGCGACCTGCTGATTCTCCCCGGCGGAGCGGGCTGGGAGCCGGGACAGGAGGTGCCTTACGTCCAGGTTGCGTCCCGATTCCTCGACGCCGGAGTGCCGGTGGCGGCAATCTGCGGCGCCACTGAGGGGCTCGCCCGGGCCGGCCTGCTCGATAACCGGGCGCATACCGGCGCCGCCCGCGAGGCACTCCAGGCCACCGGCTACGCCGGAGAAGGCCACTATCTGGACCAGCGTGCTGTCGCCCAGGACGGCCTCATTACCGCCGGCCCGCAGTCGCCGGTGCAGTTCGCCTGCGCAGCGCTCGGCATGCTCGGCCTGATGTCGCAGGAGCGGCTGGCGGCGTACGAGGGGGTCTTCGGTCGCGGTGACGCCACCGGTTACCCGGTACTGATGGCGTCATGAGCACCCCACGGCGCGAGACCTGGCCCGCGCATCCGCCGGTCTCGGCAACGGGCACGGAGATGACCGAGCTGGTGCTGGAGACGTTCCGGCTCAATGCCCACTTGATGGACGCCGCGCAGCGTCTGGCCGCCGAGGGCGACATCACCGCCGCCTGGTGGCAGGTGCTCGGCGGAGTCCTGGACGAACCGCGCACCCTGCCCGAGATCGGCCGGCGGATGGGGGTGAGCCGACAGGCGGTACGCCGGATCGCCGAGCTACTGGTCGAGCGCGGACTCGCGGAGTACCGCCCGAACCCGGCCCACCGCCGCGCCCAGCTGCTCGCCTGCACCGAGGCCGGTTACTGGGCGATCCGGCAGATCAGCCTCGCTCAGGCGCCGTGGGCGGAGCGCATCGGCGCGAGCGTCGGGGCGGAGGAGCTCCGGGCCGCGCGGGAGACCATGGGTCGGCTCGTGGCGGCTCTCGACGGCGATACTCAGTAGCGTTGACGTGGCGCCCGGCGTAGGGGTGACCGGGTGTTGTCCGGTCGCCCTCCACGCCATGCCCTCCGTGCCGTCGCCTCAGAGCTTCCACTCCGCAGAGAGCTTGCCGTCGGTGTAGGCCTGGGCAATCAGCGGATGCGCCTTGTTGATCGGGGTGCCACCCGCGATCGCTCGGTCGGTCTTGATGTGCACATAGGTGATCTGGCTCTGATCCGCTACGTCGCCGCTGTAGTGAATATGTACCTCGCCCCAGTGCTTGAATCTCGAGGGCATCCACAGGGGCCGCTTCCAGGTGATCGAGAGCTCAGTCTCGATCGTCGGTACACCACTACCCATGTAGGGGAACCACCGGCCCCGGTTAACCTCAGCAAGGTCCTCAGCCATGGTGATCCGGGTGAGATGGGCCGCCGAGTGTGTGGTGAGGCGCAACCGGTGGATCAGGGCGCGAAGTTTCTCCTCGGTGCGCAACTCTTCGACGGCCTCGAAGACTTCGGTCCCCTGGAGCGACGCATTGAGGGCAGACCACGTGGCAAGCCTCACGCCGCCGTTCCTCAACACTGTGAGCAGCTTGGCCTTCCCTCGGGAGAGGAGCAGCGTGGCGAGTTGGCCCGCCTCTCGAGGGTCCACGGTCGGCCAGAGCTTCCCGATCTCCGCCTTCAGGTCGCTGTGCAGCTCGGCTGGGCTCTTGAGCGAAAGCCGCTTGACCGGAACCATCTCCGACCACTTGTCCCACTTCCGGTCAAAGGACGCAACATCGAACTCGACGTCGCCGAAGAGCAGTGCGTCGACCTTGGCCAGGATCGGGTATATCTCGCGTAGCTCTCTGCCGGTGACCTCCCGCACCTCCTGCGGAATGGGAGCGAGGGCCGCCTCTCGGACCGAGCACCACTCGGTGGCCGTCTCGAACTTCGTACGCCAGGCCATACGGGACGCCGGCTTGCCGACGCGCAACGCTGACTTCGCATCGATCAGGTCGTTGCGCACTGTCAGCCAGCCGGCGCCCCTCGCGGAGGCGCGGCTCTGCATCACCGCTCGAACCTGGTCGAGAGCGTCCAGCCGGGTCAGCACCGCCTGGGTCTCCTCTCGCATCAGAGCGACCAGATCGTCGTCCATCAGAGCAACCAGGTCCTTGTCGAGGGCCGCCCACACATCCGTCAGGTGTTCGCGGTTCATGATCGCAGCCGCTCGCTCCTGCGTGCCGCCGTCCCGAAGGTACTGTGCCACTGCCGCGCGATTGTCGGCTGTTCGCTCGTCGTACGCGGCGGTGAGCGAGGCGTTGTCCGCTGGGTGGGCGCTCAGGATCTCCTGGGCTTGCGCGACAGTGCCCACCCCGTCCAGGAACCCCCGCGTCATCGGCTCGCGGTCGAGGGCATCCTGCCCGCTCGCGTCCGTCAGCAGCAACAGACTGGCGATGCTCTTGGGGAAGGACTGCTCCAGCCGGGCGAGAGTACCTGCCGGTGTCCGGGGAGCGGGCTGGCTCCAGTCGAATTCGTCATCATCGGTGAGTGTTGGCCGGGTCGGGGCCCAGAAGTTGTGCTCCTCGAACGCGGGATGCACTCGCTGGAGGGCGGCAGCAGTCACAGCGTTCCCGGCCGATGACTGCAGCTTCAGCACCCTGCCGGCAGCCGGGGTCGCCGGTGTTCGGGCCTGGGGACCGGTCACGCTTTCACCCTGAGGTGTGCGAGGGGCTCGTTGCGGCGCAGCGCTTCGAGGTGACCGCTGCGCGGGTACTCGCTCGGGCATGTCTCCAGCGTGCCCACCGGGTATCTGATCGGTAAGGGCAGTCCGCTCGTGCGAACGGGCACTCCCAGTGGCCCGTTGGGGAAGCGGTCCGCGGCGTCCTAGTGCGCCAGGCCCGCTACTGTCGCGTGGTGACCTCATCGTGATCCTGTCCAAGACTCGCGACCCGCGCCTGGTGACGATCCGCCGCGGCGGGACCCTCACGAACGCCGATCACCACCTGCTCGCGCTCTGGGCGGCCACCTGCGCCGAGCACGTCCTGCCGCTGTTCGAGTCCGAGCGCCCGCACGACCGGCGGCCCCGGGAAGCGATCGCCCGCGCCCGCGCGTGGACCCGCGGCGAGGTGCGGATGATGGAGGCCCGCGCAGCGGGTGGTCACGCGATGGGTGCCGCCCGAGACCTGAGCGGCGCTGCGCGCCATGCCGCCTACGCCGCCGGCCAGGCCGGTGCGGTCGCGCATGTCGCCGCCCACGATCTTGGTGCCGCGGCCTATGCGATCAAGGCCGCTCGCGCTGCTGCGGCTCGGGGCGAGGAGGAGGCCGCGGGACGGCTCGAGTGCCAGTGGCAGCGGGACCAGCTACCGGACGAGGTCTGCGCACTCGTCCTCGACGACCAGCGGCTGCGGAACGAGCTCTGCTGGTCGGTGTTCGACTGCTGAAGCCTGCGGCCAACCCCGCCGTGGGGGTGCCCGTGCCGAACGCCGATGGCGCTCGGCCAGTCGGGACCACGCCAGCCCGGACCACGCCAGCCCGGACCACGCCAGCCCGGACTACGCCAGCCCGGACTGAAAGGCGAACACCACCAGCTGGGCCCGGTCCCGGGCACCGAGCTTGATCATCGCGCGGCTGACGTGCGTGCGGGCGGTCGCCGGGCTGAGCACCAGACGTTCCGCGATCTCCTGATTGTTCAGTCCCTGCGCCACCAACGAGACGATCTCCCGCTCCCGGCCGGTGAGTGCGTCCAGCTGCGGGTGCGGAGTGAGGTCCCGCGGCGCCACCTGGGTGAACTCCTGGATCAACGTCCGGGTGACGGACGGGGAGAGGAGAGCTCCACCGTCGGCGACCGTACGAACCGCCTCCAGCAGACCGGCGGGCGGGGTGTTCTTCAGCAGGAAGCCGCTCGCGCCGGCCCGCAGCGCCTCGAACACGTACTGGTCCCGTTCGAAGGTGGTGAGCACGATGATCCGGGTCTCGGCCAGCGCTGGGTCCGCGACGATCCTGCGGGTTGCCTCCAGACCATCGATCCCGGGCATCCGGATGTCCATCAGCACGACCGTCGGCCGATGGGCGGCGGCCTGCTGCACTGCAGCGATCCCGTCGGCGGCTTCGCCGACCACGGTGAGGTCTTCCTCGTACTCGAACAGGGTGCGCAGGCCCATCCGGACCAGGTCCTGATCGTCGACCAGCAGTACCGAGATCACGCCTCCTCCTCAGGAGTGCGGGGAATTCGGGCGAAGACAGTGAATGTACCGGCCTCCGGGTCCGGGCCGGCACGGAATCGGCCGCCCACCTGAGTGACGCGGCGGCGCATCCCGGAGATACCGATGCCTTCAGCGTCGGCGGCGGATAAGGCTTGGTTGGTCACGCTCACGGTGACCGCATCCCGGGAATGCTCGATCCGGACGATCGCCCGCGGATGTGGTGAGTGCCTGACCACGTTGGTGAGGGCTTCCTGCAGCACCCGGTAGGCGGCGACGTCGGCAGCCGAGCGCAGACCTCGCTCGTTGCCGGCGGTCTCGAGCGAGACGTCCACACCGGCCTGTTGCACCCGGTCGAGCAGGTCATCGAGCCGCGCGAGCCCCGGCGTGGGTGCATGCGACGTCTGGTCAGAGTCCGGATGGACGGCGGCGAGCACGACCCGGAGCTCGTCGAGAGCTTCGCCGCTGGCCCGGCTGATGTTCGCGAGTGCCTCCCGGGCCTGCTCCGGGCGGTTCTCTTGGACGTGCAGCGCGATGTCGGCCTGCATCTGGATCGCAGCAAGACCATGGCCGACGACGTCATGCACCTCTTGGGAGAGTCGCAGGCGCTCGGCATCGACCAACCGCTGGTCGGCCGCCTCCCGTTCGCGCACTGCCGCACCGTCCACCGCGCGTCGAGCCGCTCCGATCGAGAACGGGATCGCGATCCAGGCGGTCGCCGGCACGAGCCCGGTGATGCCGGTCGAGCCGTCGGTGAGCAGGTGGAGCGACAGCAGCACCAGTGCGGCCGCGGCCCAGCCACCGGCAGGGCCCAGCGGCAACCGCCTGGCCATGGCGTACACGGTGACCAGCACGAACACGAAGATCGGTCCGTACGGGTAGCCGAGCACGAGGTAGAGTGAGGTCGCGGAGACGACCACGAGCATCGCGACTAGTGGCCACCGCCGGCGCACGGCAGTGGCCGCCCCGGCAACGATGACCAGGGCCACCGCACCGGCGTCGATCGTGGTGTCCGCTCTCGGGCCGAAATGCAGCACCGGCAGGGTGAGGAGGGCCAGGACGGTCCACGCCGCTACCAGGACGGCGTCCAGCACCGGACCGAACATCGGCCGGTCCGGCCGGCGCCGGCTGCCCCGACTCTTCACGGGTACCGCACCCCCTCCGCGGGTCTGAGTGCTATGTCAGCCAACGTAGACCCCGTGGCCTGGCACTGGTCGCGATCACCTCACCGCTGGCGCAGGACCTGCAGGCGGGCCGCGTAGTCTGCGGCCTCGATCTTCCCGCGGGCGAACCGCTCCGCGAGCACGGCCTCACCGGCGCGCAGGCCGGCGCGGTGCTCGTGCCGGCGCCGGCTCAGCACCACGGTCAGCACGATGCCGGCGAGGAGCAGGAACCACAGCAGCGGGATCAGGAAGAACGGGAACGGCGGGCCGCCGGCCATATCGTGCCAGGGGCCATCGGCGGTCATCATGGCCATCGTCTCGAGCATGGTGGTCTCCTTCGGGAGTGCTTCGGTCAGTGCGTCACCAGGATGCGGCGCTGCCCGCCGGCACGAGTCCGACCAGGAGCGACACTCGCGGTACGTCCGGTGACGTAGGCCGGGGCGGCCTGGTACGTCGCCGGGAGGCGTACCTGTCGGTCGACGGCGTAGCCCAGGTGTCGATCGGGGGCTGATCCCGCCGAGGATCGATCCGGGAATCGTGGTCTGCCACGGGTTGCCCACCCGGGGCGACCTGTTCGGAAGGAACACACGATGAGTACTGACGTCATGACGTCCGGGCCGGGCAGCAGCCGCCCTCCGGTGTCTCCACAGGGAAGGCTGCCGTCTCCTCGGGGAAGGCTGCTGTCGATGCAGCACACGCTGGTGAACGCCCTGGCGCGGTACAGCATCGCGGCACTGCGGATCAGTCTCGGTCTCGTCATCGTCGGGTTCGGCGCTTTGAAGTACTTCCCTGGTGCCTCACCCGCTGCAGAGCTGGCGGCGCGGACCGTCGAGGTGCTCAGCTTCGGGCTCGTCAGCGGCACCACCGCCGTGGTGGCCACAGCGGTGGTCGAGACCGTCGTCGGTCTGACCCTGCTCACCGGCGTCGGCCTACGCATCGGCCTCGTGGCGATGGCCGGCTGGCTGGTCGGCATCCTGTCCCCGGTGGTGCTCTTCGCCGCCGACCTGTTCCCGGGCGGTCTGCCCACGCTCACCGCGCAGTACGTGCTCAAGGACCTCATCCTCGTTGCCGCTGCCGCCGTGGTTGCCGCCTGGGCGCTCGGAGCCCGCTACGTCGTCAAGGAGGACGACCGGTGAGCGAAGCCGCAGCCGCCCACACCTCGCGCCGGCAGGTCGCGCACTCCTCGGCGCCCTTCCTGGGGCCGAAGCTGCGCAAGACCGTGCTGGTGGTGCATGTGCTGGCCGGGGGCACCTGGATCGGCGTCGATGTGATCGTCGCCGTCCTGGTGCTCGTCGGCCGGTTCAGCAACAGTCCGGGCACTGCCGGGTTGGCCTACCATGCGCTCGGCACGTTCGCTCTGATCCCGATGCTGACCTCCGGGCTGACGTGCCTGGGCACGGGCCTGCTGCTGGGCTGGGGGACCCGGTGGGGTCTGGTCCGGTATCGCTGGGTGCTGGTCAAGCTCGTCATCACCGTGGTCCTCTGCGTGCTGATCGTGGCGGCACTGGCGCCGGGTATGCCGGAGGTGGTCGCTCACGGGGAGGCACTCGCGGCCGGTGCGGGTAGCACCGCGGACATGAGCAATCTGTTCTTCCCGCCGGCGGTCTCGCTGGTCTCGCTGTCCTTCGCTACCGTGCTGGCGGTGTTCAAGCCGTGGGGCAAGGTTCGCCGGCGCGGCTGAGGCGCTGCGTTCCCGGGTGCATCTGGCGGCCCCTCTGCACCCCAGCCCGGCTCACATTCGGTCCCGGCCGTGCGTCTACCTGCTATGGGTCGAACAGAAGAAGTCATCGCTGGGACGCGTCCGGCTCGGGCCTACCGATGGTGGCGGAGTCTCCGGTACGGAGCAGGTCATCGCCGAGCCGGTCGACGCCCGGGTCCTTCCCCGAGGGTCGACCCATGGCAGTCCAGCGTGCTGATGCTGAACCGATGAGGCGCTGCCCGGCGGCCGGGCCCCCGGACGTTCAGTGCTGCGAGGACCGCAGCGGCGGATCATGCTCAGCATCGAGGATCGCTGCCAGCGTGTGCTGCGCCGTCCGGGACATCACGGGGTTGGTCTCTTCGTAGTACCAGAGGCAGGGGAGGGCTTGGATGAATGCCCAGGCCTTGCCGCGTTCCCAGGTGACATCGTCCACCGCGAGCTGCGTGCGGAAGAGCTCGCGGCCGGGCCGGTCCAGGCAGTTCCACGCCGGTTGCAGGTCCATCGCCGGGTCCGCGACCGCCAGCGTGCCGACATCGAGGACGCCGGACAACGCCCAGCCCCGGCGTCCGTCCGGTGTCCCGTCGGTGTCATCTTCTCCCGGTGCCGTCGCCCGAGGTGCCACGAGCAGGTTGCCCGGCATCAGATCGTTGTGCGCCCAGGTGTCGGCTCGGGTGCGAGGGAGAACACGCAGTCGCTGCCACAGCGGGGCGAGGGTATCGACGTCCACCAGATGTCGGCTGCGCGCCAGGGACTCGGTGACCGAACGATCATGGCTCGCGATCTCGCCACCGCGACCTTCGCCGTCGAAAATCTTGCCGTTCGTGGGCATCGCCCAGACCGCCTGGACGAACGCGGCTAGGCCGCCCGCGATGCCCCGCCAGCCGGTCACCGCCACGGTGTCCGCTGTGCTGCCGGGCAGCCACTGGTAGATCTGCCAGGGCATCGGATAGTCGGGTCCTGGCTGCCCGACGGCGACCGGCACCGGAGTCGGTACCGGCGAGACGTCCAGCAGGCGGCGGGCCGCCTGCGCCTCCTGCTGGACGAGGTCGGCGGCATCCTCGCTGGGCTGCAGGCGGAGTCGAACCACCAGCTCCTCGCCCAGCCGGAACAGTGCGTTGACGGTGCCTGCGGACGGGACCGCCCGCACGGGCAGGTCGGCGAACTGGGGGAACTGCTCCTCGACGAGGTGCGCGACGATGTCGGCAGTGAGGGGGAGCTGGTCGGCGTGCATCATCGCCACGGAGTGTGCCGGTGGTGAGGCGTTCCGGTCGACGTATTTTCCGTTGCCTCGCGGCACCGATGGCGGTCATAGTCAGAGGTGCCCAGGGCGCTGGTGCGCGGGTCGCCATGCCGACGCGGATGGCAGGCGGCTAGGGCAGGCAATGACGACTGACCACAGGGAGCATCATGGCGAGCAGGAACCGAGACACCGTCGAGCGCTACTTGGACGGATTCCGTCGCACCGACCACGCACAGATCCTCAGCTGCTTGACCGACGACATCACCTGGACGGTTTTCGGCGCTTTCCAGCTCAGCGGCAAGGAGGCCTATGACGCCGCCATCGAGGGTCCCGGTTTCGCCGGCAACCCCGAGCTCGAGGTCGTGCGGATGGTTGAGGAGGGGGACACGATCATGGCTGAGCTGCACGGGCGCGTGCCGCAGCAGGACGGATCGGTGCAACGGCTCTCGATGGCGGAAGTCTTCGTCCTGCGCGGCGGGCTGATCGCGGAGCGCCGAGCGTGGGTGCTGCCGTTGCACCAGGACGAGGTGCGCTGACTGCTCGGCGCCGGCAGGCGTCGCGATCGCCGGTCGATGGCCGGAGCCCGCGTCTGACCGCCATCGCGCGTGCTGCTGCCGGCCATTGCGCCGGCGTCGCGATCAGTTGCCGTAGGCGCGGTTGATCAGCTGGAACAGGTCGTGAGTGCGCCATCGCCCCTGGATGAACAGGTACTCCGGCGCCGTCCCGAAATGACTGAAGCCGAGGTTCTTCAGCACCTTCTGGGAGCCCGCGTTCTCCGGAAGCACCGAGGCCTGCAACCGATGCAGGCGCAGGTCGGTGAACGCGTAGTCCACCAGATGGCGCAGTGCGGCGGTGGCGATGCCGCGCCCGGTGCTGGCTTCGTCGACCAGGTAGCCGACGTTGCCGGACTGCAGCACACCCCGGACGATCGAGTTCAGATTGATCCGTCCGACCAGCTGGCTGTCCTCCTCGATGAGGAACATAGCACCCGTGCCCGCCGCGCGATTGACTTGGTCCTGGTAGATGGCCCGGGCCTGGAACGCCGGGAGATAGTACTCGTCGGGGAGCTCCGGCTCGCCGGTGCTGAAATACGCACGGTTGCGGGTGACCAGAGCGCTGAGGTCCTCGGCATCGGACTCCTGAGCGGGGCGGATCGTCACGGTCATGGGGACAGTCTGGCGTAGTGTGCCGCCCACAGAGGGAGGACGATCAATGGAGCTTGACCTGTTCGCCGGTATCGCCGTGCGGGACCTGGCGCGCGCCACCGCGTGGTACGACCACTTCTTCGACGGCGCGGAGGCCTTCGACCCGAACGACACCGAGCGGGTCTGGACCCTTGCCGAGAACCGGCACGTGTACGTCGAGGTGGCCCCCGACCATGCCGGCCACTCAATGGTGACATTGTTCGTGGCGGATCTGGACGTCTTCACCGCGGCGGCGGCCGGGCACGGGATCCACCCCGAGCAGCGGGAGAGCTACGAGAACGGGGTGCGTAAGGCGATCTACCGCGATCCGGACGGGAACGAGATCGGCGTGGGCGGTGCACCGGTCCAGGCGGAGGGGTGAGGCGGGTCGATGGCAGCTGAGGATCTGCTGCCCCGCCTGCACCGCGCGTACACGCAGGCCGAGATGCGCGGCTGGGACTTCTCGATGCTCGATGGTCGGCTGCAGGCCGAGGATCCGCCGTGGGACTTCGAGGGGGACTGTCTCGCCGCGCTGCGCCGCGCCGGCCGGGCAGGGCGCTCCGGCGGGCCCGGGCGGGCTGCTGACCTAGGGACCGGCGGCGGCGAACGGGTGCTCCGCCTCCTGGCCGACCTGCCTGCCGGCGAGCGGCCGGAGCTGACTGCCACCGAGGGCTGGGCGCCGAATCTGCCGGTCGCGGCCGAGAACCTCGCGACCGTCGGGGTTCCGGTCGTGGCCTACGACGCCGAGCAAGGTGACCGGCTGCCGTTCTCCAGCGCCAGCCTGGACCTGATCATGTGTCGCCACGAGGCGGTCGACTTCACTGAGGTGGCCAGGGTGCTCGCTCCCGGCGGAGTGTTCCTGGACCAGCAGGTCGATGGTCGTGACGCGCAGGAACTGCGTGACTGGTTCGGCGGCGAGCCGCAGTACCCGCACGTGCGCGTCGACGTCGATCGGCAGGCGGCCATCGATGCCGGCCTGGTCGTGGACGTGGCCGAGGAGTGGTCCGGGGTGATGGAGTTCGCCGACGTCGAGGCTCTGGTGACGTACTTGGGCCTGGTGCCCTGGGATGTGGCGGACTTCCGCGTGGACGACCACGCCGATCAGCTCCACCACCTCGCCGCCCGGGTGCCGATCCGGGTGACGCAGCGCCGCTTCCGGCTGTCCGCGCACCAGCCGGCGTGACGGACGCGCCATCGGCGCGCACAGATGACGGCGGTTGCATCACGCTGCTAGGTTGCCAGGGCGACGGCGGTCCATCGTCGCGGGAAGACGCGCCGGACCCGGTCCGAGGTGCTCGGACGGAGCCTGGTTCCGTGGGCGGAGAAACGGGAGTAACCATGAAGACGTGGGCACGTATCGTGGCGGTGGCAGGACTCGCTGTGCTGCCACTCGCAGCGAGTACCGCAATGGCTGCGCCGGGTGGGGGCGGGGCGCCGGACCCGACGGACGGATTTCGGGTCCTGCCCTATCTGCAGAGCCCGGGCAGCGACTCGATGACGCTGAACTGGATCTCCGAACTCGATGAGCCCGGCACGCTCACGGTAACCGGCCCCGGCCTGCGGGGGCGTACCGAGGTGATCTCGGATCCGGAGTACCTGGACCTGATGCAGTACAGCGATGCCGAGCTCGCTCAGGAGATTCCCGGCCTGGAGCAGGGCTCCTGGTTGCGCTCGAACGACAACTACCGGCACACGGTCACCCTCGACGGTCTGAAGGCGGACCACACCTACCGGTACTCGGTGGAACAGAGCGGAGAGACGTTCGAAGGGACGTTCAGTACCGCACCCACTGCCGAGCGGTGGCGGCACCTGCGCCTGGTGGCGTTCTCCGACTCCGAGACCGAGCCTTATGGCGCAGTGGAGCAGCGGGAGTGGGAGCTGCACCCGGACGGCTACACCGCCGACTCCGTGGCCCGGCCCGGCGAGGGTTCGCTCTGGGACCAGACCCACGGCTCCACCATCCGCAATGACGAGTTCACCCTCCGCTATCCCCTGGACCAGCAGAGCGCGCTGATCGAGAACCTCGGGGTGATCGAGGAGGCGGACCCGGACCTGATGCTGGTGACCGGAGATCTCGTCCAGGGCTCGGGCTACCAGCCGGCCTGGGACGAGTTCTGGCGGCACTTCGCCGGTGAGTACGGCCGCGTAGCCACGCATACGCCACTGGTGACCGCGATCGGCAACTGGGAGACGTTTGCCGCGATGAACGGCGGGTACGGCACACCGGAAGATCGCAGTCCCGCCGTCATCGCCCGGAATCGTTACCACGACTACTTCAGCACACCGGGAGATCCGAGCAACCCACAGTTCCGCAACTCCTACTACCGGCTCGACTACGGTCCGCTCACGGTGATCACCCTCGACTCGACGAACGGGCTGCCGGACGAGAACACCGAGGAGGGCATCCTCTCCGGCGAGCCGTTCTCCGGGGACGACACGAATCTCACTCCTGACCGGCTCAGTACGGACACCCAGGGCAGCTTCACCGCCGAGGAGTATGGCTCGGCCTATGCGGAGCTCTTCGACGCCTCGCCGGCCGATACCGACCTCCCGAACATGAATCCCGGCACCGAGCAGTGGGAGTGGGCACAGCGCGAGCTCGCCGATGCGCGTGAGCAGGGCCAGATCGTGCTGGTGCAGTTCCACCACGCCGCCTATTCCTCCGGTGTGCACGGCACCCCGCCGAACCACGAGGAGTTCGCCGACAACCAGTCCGGTGTGGCGATGCGCGCGTACACGCCGATGCTGGAGGAGTACGGGGTAGCGGCGGTGATCTCCGGCCATGACGAGATGTTCGAACGCTCCTGGGTGGACGAGAACGGTGACGGCGTGGGCTTCCACGTCTACGACGTCGGCGTGGCCGCAGACGGTCTGCGTGGTGAGCAGCTGACCAGGGATGAGGGCGGCGAGCTGGTGCCGGTGGACTTCAACAGCCGCTCGCAGTGGTCGGCTTCGGCCGATGAGCCCGAGACTTGGCGGCTGGACGAGAACGGCATCCCGCAGCTCGTCGACGGCGGTCTGCACTACGGACATCTGCAGATGGACCTGCAGAACACCCGCCACGGCGCGGAGCTGACCTTGAGTCCGGTGTACGCCTTCCCGGTCCTGGACGAGAACTATCAGTTCGTGCGGACCGAACGGCGCGTGTATGACGACGTGGTTCAGGTCCAGCTCGGCCGGGACGGCGTGCCGGTGAATCCGGACGAGGACTGCCGGCCCGGACACGGGCATGGGCACGGGTCAGACCGTGGGCACAGGCCCGGTCGGGGCTGTTAGGCGCCGCGTCACGGTCCAGGCGGGGCGCGGCCGCAGGTCCGACGCCAGACCTCAGGTCGCCACCCGCGGTACCGAGGCGAAGAGCGACAGCTTGAGCCGTGCACGCGATCACCTAAGGGCGCCGGCCCACCGAGTGATTCAGGTCGCGGCCGGTGCCTCGACCTTCAGGGTGCATTCTCGAGCCTGCGGGCTGAGCATGGCATCGACGGAGGCCTGCCGCGCGCCGGCGTACTTGCGGACGATCTCCTCGTCGATCCGGCTCTGCACGGGGTCGTCTGCCGGGACGTAGGTTGTCGCCACCGGATCGCGCGGTAGCGCCAACGCTGCTTCCCGGTCCCGTTCGGCCAGCGAGCCGTCACCGTCGACGAAGGCCACCGGCCGCCCCGCGTTGATGTGCCGGTACCACCAGGAGTCCTCCCCGAACGCGGAGCGCACGTAGGGGACGCCGTCGACCACCATTGACCAGATCGGCGTCGCGATCGTCTGCCCAGCGGCTCGCGTCGTCACGATCGCCACCACCTGGGTCTCATCCAGCGTTTTCACCACATTGTCGAATGCCATAGTCGTGCAAGGCGCGATGGCCCCGAAGGTATTCCCGCCCAGCCAGGTCGCAGCTAGCGGATCAGCCGACCTCGTCGATCAGCGACAGGCAGAACGGGTGCCCGGCCGGATCGGCGAGGACGAGGCAGTGGGCGGCGTTGGGCTGGTGCTCGAACCTCCGGGCACCGGCGCGCTCGGCCCGCGCGCCGGCCTCCTCGAGGTTGTCGACGAAGAAGTCGATATGCACCAGCGCAGATTCCTCGGGCCAGTCGGGCCGGCGGTAGCCGGCCACGCCCATGAACTCCAGCCGACCTCCCTCGCAGGAGACGCTCGCCCACTCGTCATGGTAGGCGAACGTGACGGTTCCACCGGTGAGGTCTGCGTAAAACGCGGCGAGCGCCGCCGGATCGGGGCAGGCCAACGTCGTCGAACTGTAGCCAATAGCGTCAGACATGCCGATCAATCTAGCGGTGCGTAGTAGTGAGGAGGGTGGGCGTGGCAGGTCCACCCACGAGGCGCGGTCGACGGCCGCAGAGAGCTGGGGCAGAATCGGTCCATGGTCGAGGTCCCCCCGCCGACGCCGCGGATCGTCTTCCGCCGCCTCCGGCCTGGCGACGCCGACCTGCTCGATACGCTTGACCGCGACGAAGGCGTGATGCAGTTCCTCGACTGGGAACCACCCAGCCGGGCCGGGCAGCGCGCGATTGTGACGGAGCGTCTGCGCCAAGACGAGCGGTGGCCAGGACACGGATGCTTCGCTGCAGAGTCGCCGGCGGGTGAGTTCCTCGGCTGGTTCGCCCTGACGGCGCGCGATCGGCCGCAGGTGCCTGACCTCGGCTACCGCCTGCATCGCCGGTTCTGGGGCCAGGGGCTCGCTACCGAGGGTTCCCGGGCGCTGATCGACTACGCCTTCGGCAGTATCGGTGCGGATGCGGTGGAGGCAGACACGATGGCGGTGAACCAGGCCTCGCGCCGGGTGATGACCAACTGCGGGCTTAGCTACGTGCGGACGTTCGAGG
Organism: Ruania zhangjianzhongii; assembly: GCF_008000995.1. Lineage (NCBI taxonomy): Bacteria > Bacillati > Actinomycetota > Actinomycetes > Micrococcales > Ruaniaceae > Ruania > Ruania zhangjianzhongii. The sequence goes on along the minus strand of NZ_CP042828.1, from coordinate 4,989,312 downwards.
TCGACTTCGACGACCCGCTGCCCGGTACCGAGCACGGCGACGTGCTCTACCGGATCACCCGCCCGGAGTGGCTCGCCCGCGCCCACTGACGCCGGGTGCAGGACCCCCTACTAAGGATGGTGCCGCGCTCGACGCAGGGCTGACGTGCGCGGCGTGACTGGTTCGCCAGTCTGGGCTGGTCCGATACCGAACTGCCCGAGGAGTCGACCGTGACCGGTGCCTTGACCACAGTCTTGATCGTGGGATTGCACGCGCTGCTGGCGATCCGCCCGCCGCGCCCGCGGCACAGCACCCCGTTCAACCTGCAGTTCGCGTTCGGCTGGTGGATCAACGAGATTCCGGTCCTCGGGCTGTACTGGCTCCTCTCCGGCACGACGGCGGTGCTCCAGCTGCGTACGCAGTCTCTGGTGTGGTGGGTGGTCGTCGTGATCGCCCTGCTCGATCTGGCCGTGCTGGCGCAGCTCGGGCTGCGGATGCGGTTCGCCCGGCCAGTGCTGTCCGCGGCGCTGGACGACGCCTTTGGCCCGGATGCTGCCCCTCGTCACTCCCGTCCGGTGTGGTGGCGTGTGCTCCTGGTCCCCTTCATCTCCTGGCGCCCAGATGTGCGCCGGATCGTTGACCGCAAGTACGGCACTCAGCGCGGGCAGCGGCTCGACCTGTACGTCTCCCGCCGGTCCCGGAGGCGCGGCTGGTCTCGGCACCCTGGCCGGGCCCCGCAGCCGCGCCTCGATGCGCCAGTGCTGCTCTACCTACACCCCGGTGGCTTCCGAATCGGCAGCAAGGCCCTCGGTGCCAAGCCCATGCTCTACCGGCTCGCCGCACAGGGGTGGGTGGTCGCCAGCGCGAACTACCGGCTGCGCTCTGACTACGCCGACCAGCTCGCCGATACCCGCGCCGCGCTGGCCTGGCTGCGCGAGCACGCTGGCGTCCACGGCGGGGACCCGGAGAAGCTGTTCCTGGCCGGCGGCTCCGCAGGAGCGCACCTCGCGGCCACAGCTGCGCTCGCCGGCGAGGAGGTCGCCGGTGTGATCGGGCTGTACGGGTACTACGGCAGCGTCGGTCCCGGACCGGGTCCGCGGTCGCCGCTGGAGTGTCTCACCCCGGACGCACCGCCGTTCCTGATCGTGCACGGTGGGGTGGACACGCTGGTGCTACCCGAGGACGCTCGTGCTTTCGCCGAGAACCTACGCTCGGTGTCCGGGCAGCCGGTTGCCTACGCGGAGGTTCCGGGAATGCACCACAACTTCGACTTCTTCCACACGCCACGGTTCAGTGTCGTGATCGATACCGTGGAGCGTTTTGCCGCACGGGTACTCGCGCGGCGCGCGGCACCGGGCGCAGACAGCCCGAACGAGTCGCCGCCGGGTCACGCCTACGTGGAAGAACAAGTACTGGAGCTGCACACCTTCGTGATGCATGGGCCAGACGGCACCGACTACAGGGATGGGCAAGCGAATGTTTGCCGCGGGCGAGCAGATGTGGCCGGAAGACCCGCCGTTCCATACGCCGGTATTCGTCGTGACTCACGAGGAGCGGGAGAGTTGGGAGCGCCTGGGCGGGACCGTGTTCCATTTCGTAACTGACGGCATCGAGTCCGCTCTCGCTCGCGCCCGTGAGAGTACCGGCGCACAAGATGTCCGCATTGCCGGTGGCGGAGCGACGCTTGTGCAGTATCTCAATGCAGGCTTGATCGACGAGTTCCATATCGCGCTCTCGCCCGTGCTGTTCGGCTCAGGGGCCCGATTGTTCGAGGGTGTGGAAACCGACCGCGTGGCTCTCGAACTGGTCCATGCAGAGACTTTGCCGCGGGCGACGCATCTCAGGTACACCGTGCATCAGCGGTAGCGGAGGGTGGCTGCGTGTCCTCTCCGGCACGCGTCCATCGACTGACTCAGCCACCTGCGTGGACATCTCAGCTAGCCGGTGTCCGGCCAGCCGTGGTGTTTGGTTGGTGGATCCAGGTTGGTGTTGATGATGGTGCCGTCGGTGCGGGTGAAGATCCATACTCCGGCGGTGCGGGTCATGGTGATGGTGCGGGCGTCGACCACGGTGTGGTGGTGATAGCAGAGCAGGGCTCCGTTGGTGGTGTTGGTGGGTCCGCCGTTGGCCCAGTGGATGCGGGCGTGGTGGGATTCGCAGATTGCTGGTGGTGCGGTGCAGCCGGGCCAGGTGCAGCCTTGGTCGCGTGCGATGAGCGCGCGTCGTTGTGCTGGTGTGAACAGTCGGCGGGTGCGGCCGAGGTTGATGACTTCGCCTTCGGGGGAGAACAGGACGCGGTAGAGGTCTCCGCAGGTGGCGAGTCGGCGTAGTAGTGCTGGTGGGACGGGGCCGGTGCCGTCGTCGAAAGTTGGTGGCTGGTTGTTGAGTTGGGTGGCCCAGTCGATGCCGATCAGGTTGTGTAGCGGGATGGTGTCCCAGCGGCTGCTGCCGGGGGCGGGAGTGGAGCAGGGGGTTTGTTCTGTCGGCGCGGTGGTGCCTTCGCGTGCTTCGCGCAGGAGTCGGTCGAGGTCGGTGGGGTTGATCAGGACGCCGAGGTGGGGTCGGACGGAGGCGTGGGTTCCGGCTAGGCCTTGGTCGAGGACGAGGTGGGCGAGGTCGGCGAGGGCTTGTGCGCGGCGCTGATCGGCGGTGCGCTGATCGTCGGGCGCGGGTGGGGTGATCACGGCGTCCATGGCGGCGCGCACCAGCCGGCCGTTCTCCTCGGTGAGGAAGCCGGACAGGTGCCACCCGTCCAGGGTGCGGACCAGCTCGACGTACTCGCGTTCCTTGGCCTGGCGGTAACCGCGCTCATCGGCCTCGGGATCGGCGACCTGGGCGAAGTGCTTACCGAGTCGGCGGATCTGGTCCACCCGCATGTCCTGGGCCTGCGCGAGGAGAAAGTCCTCCACCGTCTGAGCAGTGTTGTCGGTGGCTGCCTCGTCGCAGTTCGTCGCCTCCCCCTGCACGTCGCCGGCAGCGGTCTCGTCGAGATCCGATTCACCTGCCCCCGGACTCTCCGCGGTCGTGGCATCCGTGGTGATGGGTTCGGCGAGGGCTGCGATGCGGGTTGGTGAGGTCAGGGCGGTGGTTGCCAGGGCGTCGACCTGGTCCGGCCCGATCTGCCCTGCCCGGAGCGCGGCGCCGAAGCGGGGGATGTCATCGCGTAGTTGGCGGGCCAGGCGCACACTGCGGCGCGCGTTGGCGTAGGAGATGCCATGGGTGTGGGCCACGTGCGAGGCATAGGTGCGGGGGTGGAACGCGGTGGTGGCCCACCGCCCGTCTGCTTCTTCCACGGTCAGCCATTGGTAGCGCTTGCCGGTCAACCGGGTGCACAGGCGGTGCACTCGCACGCTCGCCACGCCGAGCTCGGGCCCGGTGTGCAGGTCACGCTCATCCTGGAGATCGCCAGCGGCGATCGCGCTGCCCAGGGCTTCCAGGGCCGCGAGACGAGTGGGCAGATCGGCCTCGAGGAGCTCGCCCAGGGGTGTGCCATGCAGGACGTCGGCACTGATCGTCGAGTCGCTCACCGTTGCTCACCTCCCGTCGATCTTGTGACCTGTGCTCGTACATCCATTCTACGAGAAAGTTGGTGTTGTGTGGGGTGGACACGCGTGCGTGTTGAATCTGTGGACCGTCCACGACTTATCCACAAAATCGCGGTGATATCCCCCTTTCATCCGCAGAATGTCGGTGCAGCATGGTATGCGCCCATCCACCCGCAAACGTTCGTTTGGGGTGAGGAATGCGATGTATTCGCATGGGTGAGAGATGGCGGAATCGTCTGAGTTGAATAATTAGCCGATGCCGATGCCGATGCCGATGCCGATGCCGATGCCGATGCCGATGCCGATGCCGATGCGCGCCGAGCAGTCGCGGTCGCCTACCTAATGCCCACTGCGTTCGCGGTGGGTGCAGCCGGGCCAGCAGCACGGGCGGCGCTGTCCCTCCTCGAGCTCTTCCTGGGTGCGCCGGATCCGACGCTCGCGAGTGCCGGTCTGTTTGGCGTCGTCGACCCAGCAGATGAACTCGTTGCGCGCCAACGGTGTGATGTCCTGCCAGGCGGCCAATGCCACGGCGTTCCCGCTGAGCGCATCGTGCAGGTCGGCGGGCAGCTCGTGCACCACGCCGCCGGGAACGCTGCCTCTGCTCACCGACGTCACGCTACCGAACCGCTCAGTACGCAGCCATCCAGCGGCGTCGTCCCACTGGCGCCAGTCGGCGCGAGCCCGCCGCGTTCGCTACGTCCGCCGCGCTCGCCACCCTCAGCGCGTCCGCAACCCACCCCCACCCGGCGCAGTCCCGCTCCCCCTGCCACGAATCGCCGCCGCCACCGCCCCGCCGGCCACGGCGAGCACCCCAGCGAGCACCAAGTCGCGGCGCATGGACAACCACAGCCACGGGTCGCGCCGGTGGGCCTGCCGAGGAAACGGCCCGTCCGGGCCGCGGTCGACGTCGGCGTCCTGGGCCTCGAACAGGTTCGATCCCCAGGCCGGCAGCTCCGGGTCGGTCTGTTGGGCGGCGATACCGGTGCGGCCGAGGTAGAGGTCGGCCAGCTTCGGCACCAGCCGGTCGCCGAGGATCGTGTACGCGGTGGACAGGCCCACCCACATGTTCCGCCGCGGATGCTCGGCGATATGCACGATCCCGCGTGCGGCCACCTCGGGGGAGAAGATCGGCGGCACCGGCATCGGGTGGCCGGGCATCTTGTTCAGATTCCAGTTGAACTGAGGTGTGTTCAGCCCAGGCAGCTGGATCGTGCACAGCTTCACGTTGCTGTTCTCACTGGCGAGCTCGGTGATCACCGAGCGGGTGTAGCCGATCACGGCGTGCTTGGCGCCGCAGTAGGCCGCCTGCAATGGGATGGACCGGTACGCCAGTGCCGACCCGACGTTGACGATCACGCCGCGGTCCCTCGGCCGCATATGTGCCAGCGCGGCCTGGGTGCCGTGGGCCTGCCCGAGGTAGGTGACCTCGGTGATCCGTCGCAGCTCCGCATCGGTGGTGTCCCAGGAGTAGGCGAGCGAGCCGACGAAGGCCACGTTCACCCACACGTCGATCACCCCGAGCTCCCCGGCCACCTTCGCCGCGGCGCGGTGCACTGCGGCCGCGTCGGCGACGTCGGTCGGGATACCCAAACCTCGGCGGCCACGCTCGCGTACCGCGGCCACCGCTGCGTCCAACCCGGCTTTCCCGCGGGCCAGAATCGCGACGTCATAGCCTGCGTCGGCGAATGCGTGCACCGCTGCCCGGCCCACCCCTGCCGTACCGCCGGTCACCACGGCCACCTTGTCCGTCCCTGGCACCATCGGTCCTCATTTCCGATGGTGCGTGGCCACGGTGTGGTCGCCTGGCACCATCTGGTCGCTATCGCCGACGGCGCAACTCACCTGGGCCTGGCCGTCCGCCGTTGCGTTGTACTCGTCGAGGCGATGTGAGGTTCTGCGGTTGGTCAGGCTGCACCGTGAATCTGCCCTTCCGCGAGCGGTTCCTGCAGCCTAACTCCGGCTCCAGCCGGGCGCAGGCCGGGTGCTGCGGCCCTCCACCGGGTGACGGAGGTCCACACCGTTCACCGTGAAGGGCCGAGCACGTCGGTCAACGCATCGATGGTGAGGTTCCGGTAGCTGGTGCCGTCGCTGGTGCGGGAGTGCCGGTCGAAGTAATCCCCGTTGCCCATATGCCGCATCGGCCCGATCCGGCGCCGGGTGATCCGTCCCTCCCGGTCGGCGCGGTTCCATGCGGACAACGGGGAGAGCCACCACCTGCTCGGGAACACCGCGGCGCCGAGAAGCTGCAGCCGGTCGCGACCACCGTAGAAGTGCCACAGGTGCTCCACCCGGTTCAGCGCAGGATCGCCGCTGAGCACCCCGCCGATGGAGACCACTGAGGTCGGGATGTCCAGCGAGCCCAGGTACCAGCTCGCACCGAGGGCGATCTGCCCACCGCCGCTGTAGCCGATCACGGCCACCGGCGGCCGCGTACGCCAGTCATAGCCGTGCCGGGACAGGGAGCGGGTGATCTCCTGAGCGACCGCAAGGTTGAACGTCGGTCCGTACCGCGGGTCGGCGGAGACCAGCACTCGCAAGGCATTGCGAAGGTTGATCAGATTCGAGGCCCAGGACGCTACCGGCACTCGCTGCCAACGGTGCAGCCGGCCCCAGAACCAGGTGGTGGCCCGCTGAGTCAGCCCACGGTTGTCCACCGCGTAGGGAAACACATCAGCGGCGACCACGGCGCCGGGCAGCCGCTCCTCCAGCCCGTCCAGCACGGCCCGCTCCCGGCGGGAGCCGCTCAGCCCGTCGACAGTGCCGATTCCGGAGAGGTACACCACGAAAAGGCGAGCCTGGCTCGCCACGGGGGCTACGCCGTCGTCATCGGAATCATGGGCGAGCGAGGCGATCGTGGGCGTATCCGGGCGCTGGGTCCACCAACGCAGCGACTCCATCGGGGCCAGGAAGGCGAGCAGGAGGAGGAGCGCCAGCACCACGATCAGGACGAGTTCGATCATGCTGTGTGCTCCCGCTGCTCCCGCTGCTCCAGCGGCACGAACGGAGCGCCGGCGAGAATGTCCTGGGTGGTGATGAACGTGGCGTGTCCTGTGGCCAGTGACCATGCCCGGGAGGAGACGACCGCCAGCGGTTTCGCGAGCAGGTGAGAGAGCAGCTGGCTGACTACCCACGCCGCGAGGGCGATCGCCGCCGCCGGGAGCCGGCCGATACCGAGCACGTGCACCAGCAGGGCGGCCAGACTCACCAGCGTCCAGACTTCGAGCAGCCGCCCGATCATCAGCCCGAAGTGCGGGATGAACACCAGCACACCCAGCAGATGCGGTGCCATCGCCAGCAGATAGACCACGGCGAGCAGTTCGCCGTCGACTGCGCCGCGGGTGACCGCGAGAGCGAGCAGGCCGATCACCACGCCGGTGAGCGCCCGCAGCACTGCCAGGTAGAGCCCGCCGAGAGCCATCCCGGCCGCCATCCGCAGCCCAGTGACCCGGTTGATTGCGAACACCACGGTGTGCCCGAGCATCGTGGCCAGACCGGCGAGTATCGCCACTCCCGCCGCGACCGGGACCATCGCGCGCGGCCCGATCTCGAGGGCTGACGGCACGCGGAGCGCCAGGACGTCGCCGGCGGCGCCGACCACCTCTACGAACCATTCCAGTGCGCCCATCGACATCTATCATCCCGCTCGCCGGCGGGCGGCGGCTACGGACCGTGGCTTGTGTCCTACCCGGGTCTAGGCGCTACGATGCACCGATTGTTCGCAAGCGGCCGGGGGGCCCCGCGCGTACACGGAGTCCCCATGCCTTGATACCTGCTCATGCTTGGACTCCGTGATGACGTATTCTTCCGATCCTTCTCGCCCGTACGGCGCTGGCCAGCCGGGGCCGTACCCGGCTCAGCCAGCACCGGGATCGTGGCCAGCTCAAAGCGCCCCGACGTCCGGCCAGCCGCCGCCCGGCCAGCCAGCGCAGAGCGCACCACAGCGCGGTCCGGCGTCACCCCGGACAGGACTGCGTACCTGGCACGTGGTCGTGGCCGCGGTCGTCGCTCTGGTGCTCGGTGGCATCGGCGGGTTCGCTGGTGGGTTCTACGGTCTTGGCGGTGGGGTCACCGGGTCCGAGGTCGAGGCCATGGGGGACCGCATCGTCGAGCTGGAGCGCCAGGTCACCGACCTCGAGGAGGAGCTGGCAGCTGGCGGAGGCGGCGGTGACGACGCCGGTGACGCGGGTGATGCCGGTGGCGCACCGGTGCGGATCGGGGTGCCCGCCGGCTGGCAGGAGACCGTGGCCGCTTCCCACGTGTGGGCGCAGGTCCTGGAGGAGCTCGGCTATCAGGTCGAGGTGCAGGAGGTTGCGGATATCGCCGCTGTCTACATGGCGTTGGCCAACGGAGACCTGGACATGACCCTCGGTGCATGGGGCGAGGAGAGTCAGAACTACATCGACCAGAACAGTGCCGACCTGGAAGACCTGGGCAGCTGGTTCGATGAGGCCCGATTGGGAATCGCGGTGAACGAGGATGCTCCGATCACCTCGCTGACCGAGCTGGCCGACCATGCTGACGAGTTCAACGGCGAGATCGTCGGCATCGAAGAAGGCGCAGGTGTGGTGCAGTGGACGAACCAGGAGGCGGTGCCGGCCTACGGCTTGGAGAGCATGACCGTCCAGACCGGTTCGACTGAGGACATGTTGCTCAGTGTTGCTGAGGCGATCGACGCCGGTGAGAACGTGGCTGCGACGTTCTGGTCCCCGCACTGGGCACTCGACGAGCTGCCGATGCGCCTCCTGGAGGACCCGGAGGGTGCCTATGGCGAACCCGCGTCCATTCATGCCTATGGCACGGCCGGCTTCTCCGCGGACCATCCCGAGCTCGCCGACTGTCTGACCGAGATCTCCCTCACGGCAGAGCAGATGAACTCGATGGTGAACACGGTGGTCGGTGGCGACGGTCGGGCCGACCCCGATGCTGCCCAGCAATGGCTGGCGAACAACTCCGACGTCGTCTGCGACGCACTCGCCTGACCAGCGGCCTCAGTCGCAGCCGCAGAACGGCGGGATCGACCCGAGTGCCACCGGCTGCCGCGGGCCGCACCCACCGCCCGGTTGCGGGCGCGTTGGCCCGTCCCCGGCATCCAGGTGGCCAGCCAGGCATCCACGTGCAAGCGGACGCCTGGCTCGCCAGCGGATTCCGACGGTGGGTGGTTGCGGCGATCCCCAGGCTGGGGAGCGGGGTCAGTCAGCGGAGTTGGCCGAGGGCGCGGACTGGGCGCTCTGTGCCGACTGTGCGGACTGGGCCGACTGGGCGCTCTGAGCCGAAGGTGCGCTCTGCGCTGTCTGGGCGCTCTGTGCCGACTGGGCCGACTGTGCCGACTGGGCGGACTGCGCCGTCTGCGCGCTCTGGGCTGACTGTGCCGACTGGGCTGACTGTGCCGAGTGAGCGGACTGAGCCGTCTGCGCGCTCTGAGCCGACTGAGCTGACTGGGCGCTGTGCGCGGTGACCGCAGACGTGGCGCTCTGCGACGCAACGTTCGCCGGGTCTGCCGTCGCTTCGTTGCCGCCTGCATCGCGCACCGTCTCGTTCCCGGCGGTGGTCGTCTGCACGGTCACCGGGGAGCGGTCCGCGGGCGCATCGGTGGTGTCAGCGGAAGCAGCGGCAGCCACACCCGTCACGCCGAGAACGCCGAGGGTGCCGGTCACGATCCACTTGGTACGCGCGTTCATGTCATCTCCTAAGTTCGAGGGAACCCGCTCGGTGCGGGGCCGTTCATGATTAATACTGCGAGGCGTCGATGAGACGAACAGGACAGGAGGATGAGAGAACGTTCATCTATCCCGCTGTCCCTGGCGGTCAGGAGAAGACGGCCAGTCCATACACCGCGAACACCACCAGATGTGCCGCTCCGTGCATGGCTGTGACCCGCTTCGCGGCGAACGTGGTGACCGAGAGGAGCAGGGTGACCCCGAGCAGCAGCAGATTCAGTGGCGACTCGGCCAGCACCACCTGCTGATCGGTGAGCAGTCCGATCACCAGCACCGACGGAATGGTCAGACCCACGGTGGACACCTGGGCGCCATGGCACAGGTTGCTCACTCGCTGGATCTCACCGCTCAGAGCCGCGCGCAGCGAGGTGATCGACTCGGGCAGGAAGACGATCATCGCGATCAGGATCCCGGAGAGGGCGACCGGCGCGCCCAGGCGGCCGAGACCGTCGTCGAGCAGGGTGGCCATGTGGTGGGAGAGCAGCACGATCGGGAGAACGGTGGCGACCAGTAGCCCGATCCGCAGCAGCACCTCGTGCTTGTGCTCAGCGAGCACCTGGGTGATGGCCGGGGCGGGGAGCGCGTGCTCGGCGACGTCGACCGCGCGGGTGCGTTCCGCGTTCTGGTTGGGCCGAACGGGCCCTGTTGCCCCGGTGGACTGTGTTGCCCCGGTGGACTGTGTTGCCCCGGTGGACTGTGTTGCCCCGGCGGGCTGCGCCGTCCCGGTGAGGTCCGCCGTCGGCGTGGTCAGGCGCGGGTCCACCTCGCGGAAGTCGCTGGCCTGCGCCCCCATCTGCCGATAGAGGAAGAACACGTACACCGCCACGGTGAGGACCACGATCGGTAGCTCCTGACTGGGCGTGTACGAGCCGGAGCTACCGATCACTGCCGGTAGCGCGAAGGCGAGCGCGGCGAGCACCACGATCATCGTCAGGTAGGCCGAGGTACCGGTGCGGTTGTGCCGCATACCGCCGTGCTTGATTCCGCCGACGAGCAGCGCGAGCCCGATCACCAGGTTGAGGATGATCATCGAGACAGCCATCACTGAGTCTCGGGCGATTGTGGCGTGCTCCCCGGGGCCGAGCATCACCGCGGAGATCAGGATCACCTCGATGGCCACGATGGAGAGGGTGAGCACCAGCGAGCCGTACGGGTCGCCGAGCCGGCGGGCGAGCTGTTCCGCCTCGTGCACCACGCCGAAGGCGCAGAGCAGGATGACGGCGATGATCACCACCAGCGCGCCGATCAGCAGCGGCGCCGGCACTGGCGGCTGCAGCAGGGAGCCAGTGGCGAGTGCCGCGAGGAAGGTGCCCCAGCCGATGGCGAGGCGGGTGATCGCGGCGGGGGTGAGGATCGATCGAAGTAGAGCGGACATCGCTGATGCCTGAGTTCTACGAGGCCGTCCCCGTTCGCGGGTGTGGCGAAACGGGTCGTCCCGTCCGCTCCCTTTCGCCCGCCAGGATAGCCGTTCTGTCGCCTTCGGGTGGTGAGCCGGCTCACTCCTCCAGGTCGGTGTTGGTGCGCTCGGTCAGTACCGATTCGTTCTGGGTGGAGGTCGGCTTTCGACGGCGGTCCGCACCGTGGTCGTCGACCTTCACCAGCATCCAGTTCGCCTCGTCTCCGCCCATCTTCGTGTGGGTGAGCGCGAACGCGCCGGTGAGCTTCTCGCCATGCAGCTCCACCTTGAGGTGCCCGGCCGCGAGCGACTCCTCGGCGCTGATCCGATCGCCGTCGCGCTCGGTGAGGTTCTCAAACGTGCCGGCGTCCCAGACGATCACCGTTCCCGCGCCGTAACCCGCCTCGATCCGGCCCTCATAGTCGACGTAGTCCAGCGGGTGGTCCTCGGTGCGGTGCGCCAGCCGCTTGTCCGCAGGATTGACCGAGGGCCCCTTCGGCACCGCCCAGGAGACCAGGACTTCGCCGATCTCCAGCCGGAAGTCGAAGTGCAGGTTGGTGGCGGCGTGCCGTTGGACGACGAAGCGTGGCTGATGGCCTGTGTCCGCGTGTCCACCTGTGCCCACGCGCTTGCCGGAGCTCCTCCTGCCGGACGCCGTGCCGGAACCGGACGGCTCGCTGGTGCGAGAGCCGGAGCGCTTGGTGCGGTAGTCGGTGAGCTTGTCCTCAGCCATGGTGTGCCTCTGCCACGAGCGTGGCACCCGACGGTCCGGGGCGCATGGTGTACGGCCGCAGCCTTGACAGCCCGCACCCGTGCACCACTAATGTGAACGCTCACACTGGCGGGGAGGCCCGTGTGCAAGGACTGGACGCCGGCCTCCGACTTCGAGGGAGATGATCGGCGTGACGAAGCGGGCACGATGGTATCTAGCGGCCTGCGTGAGCGCTGCCATGATGGCTTTGTCCACAGTTCCTGCTGCCGCAGGCGGAGGCGGCCCATCGGCTCCCGGCACGCTCGATCACCCCACAGACACCTCGGCCGCCTGGGCCGAGGCCGACGCGATCCGCGAACGGGTTCAGCCGCCGGCGTTTCCGGACGTCGAGGTGAGCATCATCGACTTCGGCGCCGACCCGTCGGGTAGTGAGAAGAGCACGGCGGCATTTGACGCCGCGATCAGTGCGGTGAGCGAGGGCGGTGGTGGCCGCGTGCTGGTCCCCGACGGCACCTTTCTGACCGGGGCGATCCACCTCCAGGACAACGTCGATCTGCATCTCGCCGATGACGCCACGATCCTGTTCAGTCAGGACAAGAATGACTACCTGCCGGTGGTGAAGACCCGGTTCGAGGGCGTCGAGCTCTACAACTACTCCCCGTTCATCTACGGCTACCAGGTGGAGAACGTCGCCGTGACCGGGAACGGCACCATCGACGGCAACGCCGATGCGGACAACTGGTGGAACTGGAAGAACCCGCGGCCCGCCCTGGAGGAGGAGGATCGCCAAGCGCTGTTCCAGATGGGCGAGGAGGGCGTCCCGGTCGAGGAGCGGGTGTTCGGTGATGGCCACATGCTCCGCACCAACTTCATCGAGTTCTACGAGAGCAGGAACGTTCTCGTGCAGGGTGTCACGCTGAACAACTCACCGATGTGGCTCCTGCACCCGGTGCTGTGCGAGAACGTGACGATCGACGGTGTGCACCTGGAGAGCCTCGGGCCGAACAACGATGGAGTGAACCCAGAGTCCAGCAGGGACGTGGTCATCAAGAACACGTTCTTCAACACCGGTGACGACAATGTCGCGATCAAGTCCGGCCGGAACGCCGAAGGTCGACGGATCGGCGTGCCCAGCGAGAACATCCTCATCGAGAACAACTTCATGGAAGCCGGTCATGGCGCGATCGTGATCGGCAGCGAGATGTCCGGCGGCGTGCGCAACGTCTTCGCGCAGAACAACGTCATGGACAGTCCGGACCTGGACCGCATCGTGCGAGTGAAGACGAACTCGGTCCGCGGCGGCGTCGTGGAGAACATCTATGTGCGAAATAACGAGGTCCACGAGCTCGGTGGTGAAGTCGTGTGGGTGGACTTCTACTACGAAGAAGGAGACGTGGGGGACTTCACGCCGACGGTGCGCAATATCTACGTCGAGAACGTCACCAGTGCAGGCGGGTCGTACGGCCTCTACCTGCGCGGATACGAGCGCTCGCCGATCACCAACATCAACATCAGTGATTCGACGATGAACGGGGTCGAGACCCCGATGCTGCTGGAGAACGTTCAGGGATTGCGCCTGACCGACACCGTGATCAATGGCGAGGTGGCCGACGACGTGATCTGCCAGAACACGGTGTGGCTGGGCATCCCGGAGGTGCTGGTGGACTCTGGGGTGCCCGACCGCGCCCTGCCGGACCGTACGTGCCTGTCGGAGCAGTTTGACGAGGACCGCGACTGGGGCCCCCGGTTCCCGGCCCACGTGGCCCGAGTGGCCCAGCAGCTACGACGCGAAGGCGTGATCGAGAACAGCGAACGTCAGGCGCTGACGACCGCTGCGCGGGAAGCCGCCGTCGATCTCGGGTAGCTCAGCGCCGCCGTGCTCAGGTGCTGTCGCGAACCTCGATCGTGTGCGGGACGAGCACCTGGCTCACCGGTGCCTCGGGATCGGAGATCCTCCGTATCAGGAGGTCGAGGGCTGAGGTCGTGATCGCCGCTTTGTCCGGGGTCACCGTGGTCAGCGGGGGAGCGGCGTAGCGGCCCTCGTCAATATTGTCGGCGCCGATGACGGCGACGTCGTCCGGGATCCGCAGACCCCGCGAGCGCAGCGTGTGCATCGCGCCGATGGCGAGCAGATCGGTGTAGCAGTAGACAGCGTCGAGTTCGACACCGCGGTCCAGCAGCTCGGCCATCGCCTTCGCACCGTCGCGGTGGTGATAGGTACTCGTGCGGACCACGAGCCGGGCGTCGTAGCGGATCCCCGCTTGCCGCAGCGCTCGGCGGTAGCCGCGGGTGCGCTGCGGTCCGGTACCACCGGTGCCGCGTTGGTCTCCGATCGCGGCGATGCGCCGGCGTCCGCGTGCCACCAGGTGGGTCGTTGCATCCGCGGCCGCGGCCACGTTGTCGGTCCCGACGTAGTCGACGTCGGCGCCAAGGATGCGCTCTCCGAGCAGCACGATCGGTGTGCTGCCCCGGCGTCGCTCGAAGGTCTCGCGCGTGATCCCGAGCGGGCTGAAGATGATGCCATCCACCATGCCGCGATCTAGTCCGTGCATGACGGCGTTCTCCGACTCCGTGTGGCCCTCCGTCTGCTCGACCAGCACCCGATAGCCGCGGTCACGCGCGGCCCGGGCGAGGTCGTGCACGAGCTCGGCAAAGTAGGGCACACGCACCTCAGGAAGCGCGAGGGCGATGATTCCCGACCGCTGCAGCCGCAGGTTGCGGGCGGAGTGGTTGGGGCGGTAGTCGAGCTCCTCGATAGCCCACTGGACGCGATCCTTCGTGATCGCGCTCACCGGCCGGTTCCCGGAGAGCACGTTCGACACGGTGGTCGGCGATACGCGGGCCAGGTTCGCGACCTCTCGCACGCCGATCTGCGACGGCCTTGACGATCTCACCGCCTCATTGTTCCACCCCGGCGAACCAGAAGTTGCGTAACGTTGTACGTACTTCACGGGTTAATGCCCACAAGCGTTGATATAGCAACGATAGAAGGTTCCAAGCCGGGACGTACAACGAAAAAATCGATGCTTGCGATCTGGGACTTGCGTTGCTAGCGTCGACGCCCATGCACACGCATTCCGTCAACGGACGCCGGAACTCGAAGCTGATCGCCGCCTTCGCCGCGGTCATAGTCACCCTGAGCCTCGCGCTCACCAGCACCCCCAGTGCGGCCATCCCGCCACCGGATCCGATGCCCGATCCGGAAGGTGGCACGACAACCACCGTGACCGGGATGGTTCTCGACGCCGAGGACGGCAGTGGGCTCGCCGGGGCGACAGTGCACGCCTCTCGCACCGGCATCTCGACGCTGACGGCTGCGGACGGCAGCTTCGAGCTGCCGGACGTGCCCGAGAGCAGCGCCCTTGTCGTCGCGGGAATGGAAGGGTACGCATTCAGCTCGACAGCGGTCGAGGACGAGATCGTGCTCGAGCTGAGTGCCGACACCGACCCCGCCCGCGGTGAGTACCCGCGGCCGGACGCGGACCGCCGTCCCTTCACCGACGACCGCTGGCTCAGCCTCGACGGCACCTGGTCCTTCGACTTCGACCCGGAGGACGTGGGTGTGCAGGAGGGCTGGTTCGACCCCGAGCACCCGCTGAGTCACGCGATCCGGGTGCCGTTCGGGTACCAGTCGCTCGCCGCTTGGGGCGAGGAGAGCCTCGCCACCAACGAGATCTTCCGCAGCTATCACAACACTTACCGCGGCACCGTCTGGTACCAGCGCTCCTTCACGGTCCCGGAGGACTTCGGCGCCGACCGCACCCGGCTGCGCATCAATGCGGCCGACTGGGGTGCCGGCATCTGGTTGGACGGCAACGAGGTGCTGCCCTACACCGGCGACGGCAACACCGAGATCTCCGTCGACCTCGGACGGCTCGAGCCCGGATCCACCCACACTGTCGCTCTCCGCGTGGTCGCTCCGCCGACCACGCCAGAGAGCCCATTCCCCCAAGGCAAGCAGACCGGCCAGCCCCGCGATGACGGCGAGACCGGATGGTTCACCGACATCGGCGGGATTTGGCAGTCGGTATGGATCGAGCCCTATGGCGATGCTCGCCTGACCCAGACCCACATCACCCCCGAGCTGACCTTCGAGGGAGACTCGCGTACGCCGTCGGAAGCGTTCGTGACGATTGACGTGGCCGCCGAGGACGTCCGCGGACGGCCACCCGTGCTCGTGACGATCACTGACCCGGACGGCGAGGTGGTGCACTCCCGGGCAAGGGTCCAGCTCGAGGACGGTCGGGGCAGCGTCCGGGTGCCGATCGAGGATGCGCACCTGTGGGAGCCCGACGATCCAGCGCTCTACACCGCGGACTTCCGGTTGCTGGACCAGGACGGGGTCCGCACCTCCTTCGGGATGCGCAGCATCGAACGGGACTGGGCCCCCGGTCAGGAGGGGGAGTATCAGTACATCCACCTGAACAACCGCCCGATCTACGTGCGCGGTGTGCTGGACCAGGGGTACAACCCGTGGGGCGTCTACACCTACACCGGCGTGACGGCCGGTCCGGACCTGCAGACCGGCACCGAGGAGGAGCCTGGCCGCGGGTCGATCCGCTACGACCTGCTGGCGGCCAAGGAGCAGGGCTACAACGTCATCCGCACGCACCTGAAGGTCAACGAGCCGGCCTACTACCACCTGGCGGACCAACTTGGTCTGATGGTCTGGCAGGACCTGCCGAACGCGGGGTGGCTGTCGGCAGGTGACCCCGAGGCCGAAGTGCTGTTCGAGGAGATGCTCACGAACACCATCGAGCGCGACTACAACCACCCCTCGATCGTGATCTGGACGATGTTCAACGAGGCGTGGGGCATCAGCGACGACCCGTGGAACCAGCCGATTCCAGAGGATTCGTGGGACTACGTGGCGTCCATGGTGGAGCGCACCCGCGAACTCGACCCCTCACGCCTGGTGGTCGACAACTCCGCCTGCTGCCAGAACGGGCACGTCGCAGACACCGACCTCAACGACTTCCACTTCTACCTGAACACCTACGAGCAGTGGAAGAACCTGCTCGACCGCTTCGGCGACCAGGTGTACCCAGGCTCGACGTGGAACTTCAACAACGGTGCTCAGAGCGGACAGCCGTGGCTGAACTCCGAGTTCACGCTCGGGCTGGGCAGGTTCCAGCACATCATGAGCACGTTCCGTAGCTATGAACGTCTGAACGGTTACGTCGCTGTCCAGCTGACTGATCAGGAGCACGAGGAGAACACCCCGCTCACCTTCGACCGGCAACCCAACGTGCCGCCGTACCTCGACCACGACGGTAACCCGCGCATCGTGGGGATGCTGCAGGCCGACGACGCGATCGCGATCGTCGGCGAGTCCACGCGGACGGTTGAGGCAGGCGAGACGATCTCCGCTCCGATCAACATCTCGCACTTCAGTGACTACGAATTGCAGGGCGCCACGCTGAACTGGCGCATTGGAGGCCATGACGCCGGCGGCGACTGGGTCGGCAACGCTGCGGAGGGGTCGCTGCAGATCTCGCCCGAGCGGTACACGGTGACCGACGTCGGCACCGTCGAGGTGCAGGCCCCGGAGGAACTGCGCAGTGGCTACCTGTGGTTCTGGATCGATATCGACGGCGAGACCGTGGCTGAGAACTACCTGACCTACGACGTCCCGAACGAGGACCCAGGTGTGTTCTCGCCGCTGGCGCCCACCGACTATGACTGGTCGGGGGGCACCGAGGTGTCGGACGCGGACGGTTCCGACTCGGTCACTGGCTACGGTCGCGGGCACTTCGAGTACGAGATGTCTCTGCCCGAGGGCGTGGAAGAGCACGAGCAGGCCACCCTCGTTCTCGAGGTCGCAGCGGCGCTACCGGACGGCTGGTACGACACCGTGCATGCCAGCGCCGCGCGCCGCTACCCCACGCAGCTGAGCGTCGAGGTGAACGGCACGGAGCAGGCCGCGGAGGTGCTTCCGGACGATCCGTATTCACCGCTCGCCCTCGCGGGCAGGAGCCGGGACTCCGTGGGTGACCACGGCGCCAACTACGGCTACCGGATCGCCGTACCGGTCGACGTCAGCGAGCTCGACGGTGACACGGCGACGGTGCGCCTGACCTCCAGCGGTGGCGGGTTGTCGTTGTTCGGCGAGCGGTCGGGCTTCTACGGGGACCCGCCGCGGTTGGAGCCCGGCGACATCGAGATCCCGGACACGCGGCCCGAGCCCAGCGCGGTCGACGACCGACTGTCGGTCTACCAGGTCGGCGCGGAGATCTCGGGCGCGGACGGCACCGGTCAGGTCGTCGTCGCCGTCGTGAACGACACGGCTGAGACTGTGACAGACGCTCAGGTCCGGTTGTCACCGCCGCGGGACTGGACGACGGAGGCTGTGGACGCCACGACGGTCACGCTCGAGCCCGGCGAGGGTCGGCATGTCGCCTTCGATGTCGCAACCGACCAACCGGTGGACCTGCACACCGAGGCCGATTTCACTGCGACGGTGACCTGGGGAGAGCGCGCGATCCAGGCGATCGCCACCTCCCGGGTGCCGTTCGAGCCGGAGGCTTATCCCGCCGTCGGAGTCGATGATGGCTTCACGACCGACACGAGTGCGGAGTACGAGCTGGTGCAGCCCAACGCGCAAGAGGAGTTGCCGGAGATCACCATCGGTGACGGTGCGCTGGTCGGCGGCGGCAGCGACAAGTACTTCGGCTTCGTGACGCACGAGAGCGGTCCCGACTCTGCCCAGGCCGTGGTGCTCGTGGACCACGAAAGTTGGGCGGGGAACACCACCGGCCAGAACGCGATGTTTGCCGGTTACGTCCAGGACGCGGACAACTACATCGTCGCGTGGACCTCGACGAAGGGTCAGGTCGGCCTGGACTTCCGGCTGGACGGCCAGTTCTCGAACTCGTGCTGCAGAAACAACCTGACACCGCTGCAGGCGGGCGATCGATGGGCTGTGGTGCTCGCGGGCGACGAGGTCCAGGTCTGGTTCGATTACGGCCTCGGGTGGACCAAGGTACGCACGGCCGCGCTACCCGAGGACGCCAACCTCACCGCACCAGGTGCGCTCGACGGCTGGCACTACGCGGCCGGCATGCGTGGCGACGGCGACCAGCACGTGATCGCCGGTATCGAAGGTCGCAGCGTAGATCCCGATGGGTGAGCCGGAGGCCACCAAGCCCGAGGCGGGGGCGGAGCCGTATCGCCAAGCTCCGCCCGTCGTCGCTACACGCCGTCCAGTCCGAGCGCCGCCGCCGTCTCCCGACGGATATCCAGCGCCCACTCTGCGTCGGTGTTCATCGTCCGGCCGAGGGAGGGCACCAGCTCGCGCAGCGGATCGGCCCAGCCCGGATAGCGATCCGGGAACGCCTCCTGTAGCAGCCGAATCATCACCGGCACCGCTGTGGACGCGCCCGGTGAGGCGCCGAGCAGGCCGGCGAGCCTGTTCCCGGGGGAGGTCACCAGCTCGGTGCCGAACTGCAGCCGGCCACGGCCATTCGCGTCCTTGCCGATCACCTGCACCCGTTGCCCGGCGGTGATCAGCTCCCAGTCGCCGTCGTCGGCGGTGGGCATGAGCTTGCGCAGCGCCCGCATCTGCTTGCCGTGGGAGGCGGTGATCTCCCGGATCAGGTAGGTCAGCAGGTCGACGTTGTCCTTGGCCACGTGCAGCATGGCGCCGATGTTCCCGGGCCGGACGGTGCGCAGCAGATCGAGCCGCGACCCGGCCTTGAGGAATCGCGGATCGAAACCCGCGAAAGGCCCGAAGAGCACCGAGCCCTCGCCGTCGACCGTGCGGTGGTCCAGATGCGGGGCACCCATACCGGGGACCCCTTGCTCGGCCCGGCCGTAGGCCTTCACTCGGTGGGTCGCGACCACCTCCCGAGTGCGGGTGCGCAGAAACTTGCCGCTCACCGGGAAGCCGGCGTAGCCGTCCGCCTCCGGGATCCCCGAACGCTGCAGCAGCTGCAGCGATCCGCCACCGGCGCCGACGAACACGAACCGGGCCCGACTGGTGCGAGTCCCGGCCGGGGAGCGGTGGGTGATCCGCCAGCCGTCGCCGTCCTGCTCCAGATCGGTGACCCGGTGGCGCAGATGCAGCTGTACACCGCGGGCGACCTGGGCGTCGATGAGTGCGCGAGCCATCGCGCCGTAGTCGACGTCGGTGCCGGACGCCTCATAGGTGGCGGCGATCGGCTGCTCCGACTCCCGGCCATCCACCAGGGCGCGGGACCACTCACCGATCTGCCCGGAATCGTCGCTGTAGCGCATACCGGCGAACAGCGGCTCCCTCCGGAGCGTGTCGTACCACTGCCGCAGGAACGCGACATTCTCCGCCCCGGCCACGAACGCCAGGTGCGGCATCGGTTGCACGAAGCGTGACGCCGTCGGGAGTTCACCGCTGGCCAGCAGTGCGGACCAGAACTGGCGGGTGATGTGGAACTGCTCGCCGGTCGCGATCGACGTGGACACGTCCAGGGTGCCGTTCGGCCGCGGCACGGCGTAGTCGAGCTCGCAGAAGCCGGCGTGGCCGGTGCCCGCGTTGTGCCAGGCGTTGGAGCTCTCCAGGGCTACCTCGTCGAGCGACTCGAAGATCTCGACCGACCAGTCCGGCTCGAGGCGCTGAATCAGCGCGCCCAGCGTCGCACTCATGATGCCGGCGCCGATCAGGGCGACGTCGGCCGGGGGAGGGCTCATATCCGAAGGGTACCGAGGCGTCATCCTTGGCCGCCTATGCCTGGACCGGCGCACATGAGGTGCTCATCAACGTGTGTCCCTGCCACCGGAGTCCGTCACATGCTCATCCCGCCGTCGATCACGAGGACCGAACCGACCATGAATGTGGCCTCGCGCGAAGCCGCGTAGGTGACCGCAGCCGCGATCTCCTCCGGGGTGGCGAGCCGGCCCAGCGGCTGGCGCTGCTCCAGACGTGCCGCCATCGCCTGCGGGTCGCCGGCGGCGCGGATCTTCTGTTCGAGCGCCGGTGTGCGGGTAGTGCCCGGGCAGACACAGTTCACCCGCACCCCTTCGGCGATGTGGTCGGTGGCCATGGACTTCGTCAGAGCGACGATCGCTCCCTTCGAGGCGGCGTAGACGGCGCGGTCCAGGTGGCCCTTGAGAGCGGCGACCGAGCCGAGGTTGACGATGGTTCCACCACTTCGCCGCAGCGCGGGCAACGCAGCGCGAGCCATCAGGATCGTTCCCTTGATGTTGACATCGAGCATCTTGTCCATGTCCGACGGCTGCGTAGTCTCGACCGTACCGGCAACAACGAGACCAGCGTTGTTCACGAGGACGTCCAGGCGACCGAAGGCCGACAGCCCCTCCTCGACGATCGCCTGGCAGGTCGCCTCGTCCTCGACGTTTCCCGTGGCGAGCGTCGCGCTGCCACCCGTGGCGAGGATCCGATCCACCGTCTCACGTCCGCGCACGGAGCCCGCCGTCGCGTTGACCACGACGTTCGCCCCGTGGGCAGCGAACCTCTCCGCGGTTGCGCGGCCGATGCCGGCGCCGGCACCCGTGACGAGCACGGTCTGACCATTGAAGTCCACGCTCAGCTCCCTGCAGGTCGATAGATGAGGTCGGGCAGCCAGGTCACTGTCTGCGGTACGAAGATGACCAGCACCACCAGTAGCGCCAGTGCGAGCCAGAGGTAGACGGACTGACGGAGGTAGGTGCCCACATCCGTGCGAAACATCTGCACGGTGATCAGCATGACGATGCCGACAGGCGGGGTGAGCAGGCCGAGTGTCAGCGTGAGAATCATGACGATGCCGAAGTGGATCGGGTCGATACCGGCCATCTCCGCCACCGGGACGAGCATCGTCGTCAGGAGAAGGATCAGCACTGTCGAGTCCATGAACATGCCTGCCACCAGCAGCGCGATGACAATGATCGCCATGATGACAGTCGGGTTCTCCGAGATGCCGGTGAGCACTTCCATGATCGTCTGCGGCACCCGGTCCCAGCTGAGGGCGTATCCCCAGCCGCCGGAGAGGACGATCAGCAGCATGATCATGCCGACGTCGTCGATAGTGTTGCTCAACGCCAGCCGAAACTTCCGCCAGCTGATCTCGCGGTAGACCACCAGTCCCACCACCAGCGCATACGCGACCGCGAACGCTCCGGCTTCCGAGGGAGTGAAGACGCCGAAGCGCAGGCCGACGATCAGGATGACGGGGAACAGCAAGGCCCAGATAGATGACAGTCCGGTGCGCAGCACCTCGGTGGGGGTGCCCCGGGTGGGCCTCTCCCGCGGGAGGTTCTGCCGCCGTGCCGTGAACCCGACCGCCCCCATGATCAGCAGGGTCATGACGGCGCCCGGGACGATTCCGGCAACGAAGAGCTTGCCGATCGAGACCTCGCCGAGGGTGCCGTAGAGGATCAGGCCGGTTCCTGGCGGGACCATCGTGGTGATCAGCGCGGAGCTGCCGACGACACCGGCGGCGAAACCTGGTGCATAGGACCGTTCCCGCATGGCCGGGCCGAGTATCCGCCCGAACATCGTGGCGTCACCGATCGCCGAGCTGGTGACGCCGCCCATCATGAAGGCGGACACCGCGTTGACATGGCCGAGGCCGGCACGCATATGTCCGGTGAGTGACGAGGCGAAGTCGAGCAGACGCCGGGTCAGACCCGTCTCGTTCAGGCAGTTCCCGGCCAGGATGAATAGCGGGATGGCAAGGATCGCGAAGTTCTGGGTCTGAGTGAGCGAGACCTGCGCGGGGATGGTCAGGCTGAGGTCGGCGGCCAGGAAGAACAAGAACCCGGAGATACCGATGGCGAACGCGATGGGCATCCCCAGTGCGACCAGAACGAGGAAAACCACGAGGACGAGCGTCATGGCGTGACCTCCCCATGACGGCCGCGCAGGGACTGAATCTGGGAGCGGAGCTTGTGCCCGGTGGTGATCAGCATGAGCAGGCAGCCGATCGGGACGGCCATGGTGACCCAGGTGTAGCTCAGCCAGGGCACGCCGTCGAAGCTGCGGTCGCTCGCGTCCGCCGCCAGCATCGTCCCGGTAATGACCAGTGCGGCGAGTAGCGCCGCCACCAGGACTGTGCAGGCGAGCTGCACCCACCGGCGAGCGACGGCTGGCAGTCGGTCGACCAGAATGTCGATGCTGACCATGCGATCGCGCCGCCAGGCGACATCGGCACCGATGAACACGGCCCACGCGAACGTGAAGGTGGCCAGATCCACAGTCCAGTTCATCGGCGTGCCGACAGTGCGCGCGATCGCCGAGGTGAGGACCAGCGCTGTCATCACCACCACGCACAACTGCGCGAAACGTAGTTCGACCCTGCCCAGGGTGTAGAACAGCCCGCCGGGTCGGCCGCCGGCGCTCTCGTGCGCCGCAAGCTCCCCTCCGCTCTCCTGCGCTGGGTTCATCCCTTGCCGATCTCCGACCAGATCTGGTCACGCGCCTCGGTCAGGCCGAGGGCTTCGTACGCCGCCTCGCCTGCTTGACGGAACGCCTCGAGGTCGGGGTCCTCGTTGATGATCATGCCTTCGGCAAGGAGCTGTTCCTTGATCTCGGCGATCGCGGACTCCATCTGCTCGGAGGTCTCCAGGCCCGCTCGGTCGGCTTCCTCGATGAGAATCTCCTGGTACTCCTCCGGCAGCGAGTTGAACCAGTCGGCACTGACCACCTCGAAGTTCACCAACAGGATGTGGCTGGTCTCCGTGGCGTGATCGGCCACCTCGAACAGGTTCGACGCAGGGATGTTCGCGTAGACGAGCTCCGCGCCGTCGATCGCGCCTTGTTGCAGCCCGGGGTAGACCTCGCCGAAGTCCATCGCGACGGGCTCCGCGCCCAGTGCCCGGATGGACTCCTGCCAGATGGGAGCACCCGGTGTGCGGATACGGAGTCCGTTCAGGTCTTCGGGGGTGTTGATCTCCTGGTTCGTGAAGAAGTGTCGGTGGGTCTGGACCCAGTTGAAGGAGATGACCTTCAGGCCCTGCTCCTCCAGCTCGTCCAGGTATCCCTGCATCGTCTCGCTCTCGCGGAGGGCCTGGACCTCGTCGAGGTTGTCGACGAAGTACGGCGCGTTAACGACTGCGACCTCCTCCACGTACTGGCCGAGCCGCGCTGCATCCGTGTTCTGCCCGATGTTCGCGCCGCCCTGGATCTGCTCGATGATGTCTTCTTCAACACCCAGCTGCGCGGACGGGTACACCTCGATGGTCAGGCCGCCGTCGGTGCGCTCCTCCACGGCCTGAGCCCAGCTCTCAAAACCCTGATGAAACGGTTCGCTCTCGGCCAGGACGTGGTTGAAGCGGAGGTTGTACGAGTCGTCCCCACCTCCGCTGTTGCTGCAGGCGGTGAGTAGCAAACTGGCGCCTAAGGATGCGATTAGTAGTATCTGTGCTGGTCTGCGACGTTGCATGATCCGTACTCCTCCAGTGCAGGTCGGGCTCATTTCGAACGGTGTTCTCGTTGCCGAGACGGCACATTTTCATTGCAGCGCCGCGGATATGTCCAAAAGCCGACGATGCCTCCGGCGATCGACATTGAACTGCGTGTCGTTATGCTGCCACGGTCCGACTGGCAGCACAAGTACTCTTATTGGTGGCGTGGCAGCAATCCCCGTACAAGGACGGTGCGATCTGGTATCGATGGGTGTCAGCCGGGAGCCCAGGAACGGGCACTGCACCGACCTCGACGGCAACCGCCAGCTACAGGGCGAACTCCGCACGCACGCGCGTGACCAGGAGGCGGGAGTACAACTCGGCTGCCTCCGGCATCTGCGCGGCGATGGCTTTTGCCGTGGTCTCGTGGTGGTCGATCACCTCGGCGACCGGTACGGCGGGGGAGAGGCCGAGCCTGGTGCGTCCGATCAACACCGCTTCGACGACCTGGTCGAGTGCGGCCAGCATCTCGTTTCCGCTGGCCCGCAGCATGGTCTGGTGGAAGTCGACGTCGGTGCGCAAGTACTCCGGCGTCTGGCCGAGGCCCCGCTTGCCGAGGTCCCGTAGCTTGCTGGCCAGTTCGATGAGCCGCTCGCGGGCCTCGGCACTGGCCTGCTCGGCGGCGGACCGGGCGGCGGTCGGCTCCACGGCGATCCGCAGGTCCAAGAGCGTCTTCAGCTGATCATTTCGACCACGTCCAGCGAGCCGCCACTCGATGACCCGCGGGCTGAGGACGTTCCAGTGCTCGAAGTCTGCGACGATCAGGCCCACCCGGCGCCGAGCCACCATCAGCCCTAGTGACTCCAGCAGGCGCGCAGCTTCGCGGGCGACGGTGCGCGAGACGCGGAACTCCTGTTCCAGGCTGGCCAGGCTGACGGCACTACCGACCGGTAGTGTCCCCTCCACGATGCGTCGCCCGAGTGCATCGGCGACGTGATGGTGAAGGGCATCGGTTGCCATCGCTTCTCCGCTCGGCTACGCAGGGTCGGGACCGCCCGCTCGGTGCGCCGGAGTCTACGCGAGGCTCGGTGCTGCGCAGCGACGGCGTTAGTCTGACTCTGCAGGAACCGACTCGAGGAGGCGAGGCATGGCCGCGATCCCGAGGGGTGCCGCGTGCGTTCCCCACCGGGGGTGGGCCGCCCGGACAGGATGGCGCCCGTGATCGACTGCATCTTCTGCCGGATGGTGGCCGGCACCGAGCCGACGCACGTGGTGCTGGACGATCCGGACGTGTTCGCCTTCCTCGATTTCCGGCCGGTGTTCAAGGGGCACGTGCTGGTGATCCCGCGCGAGCACCACGTCACCCTGCCGGATCTGCCGGTCGACCAGCTCCAGCCGTTCTTCTCTACGGTGCAGCGCATCGCCGCTGTGCTGCCCGGGGCGCTGGACGCGCACGGAACGTTCGTGGCGATGAACAACGTGGTCAGCCAGACCGTGCATCACCTGCACGCGCATGTGGTGCCGCGCCGACGCAAGGACGGGCTGCGCGGGTTCTTCTGGCCGCGACAGAAGTACGACGACGGCGAAGCGGCGGCTTTCGCTGACCGGATCAGTCTCGCGCTACGCGCGTTTGGCTAGGTCAGACCGTGGACGGCCGCGTCGATCGAGTGCGGCCGTGGCTGCGGCCGGCGCCAGTCGATGTACAGGTTGCTTGACATGTGAAGTCTCCTTTACAGTGGTCGCGCACGTCCCCGCGACCACGAAGAGGAAGCCACGATGTCCAGCAGCGCTGACCAGGAGACCTCCCGCAGCCGGTGGGGCCGGGTACGGTTCGGCCGCGGCCGAGCCTCCGCGATGGCGCCCGCGATCCCGCTCGGGATCGGCGTGGCCGCAGTGATCGGGGCAGTTGCTGCTCTGGTCGGCTTCGCTCCGGAGAGCCCCTGGGTGGGAGCGTTCAGTCTCACCTTCGCGATGTCCGGCCCGATGGTCGCCCTGGTGTGGGCGCTGTGTATGGACCGCAGCACGCTCCGGGGCGCTCTTGATCGGCCGGAGGAGTCGGTGGAGTCGTCCTGGTACGACAAAGCGACCCAAGGCGCGTTCCATGACGTGCTGCTGGTCAGCGGTCTCGCGCTCGCGGCGCTGATGATCACCGGCACCCGGGTGGAGGGCAGCGTGGTGCTGCTCGGAGTGCTCGCGGTGTGCCTGGTCTCCGCCGGTACGCGGTATGTGATCAACCGGCAGCGGAGCTGAGCGTGGAGAACGTGCTGCCGCAGCTGCGCAAAGAACGGGGCTGGTCCCAGCAGCACCTGGCCGAGCTCCTCGGCGTCTCCCGGCAGACCGTCATCTCTATCGAGAAGGGTCGGTTCGACCCGTCCCTGCCACTGGCGTTCCGGTTGGCTCAGGAGTTCGGTTGCGCGATTGAGGACATCTTCGCGCCCCGCGCCGGATAGCGGGCAGACCGCTTCAGCGGAAGCGCCCCCGCGCCGGACGTACCCCGCGTGACCGGACACGCCCGCGCTCCGGACGCGCCCGCGCTCCGGACGCGCCAGCGCACTGGAAACGCTCGACTCAGCGCTTGCGGCCGAACGCGAAGTAGCTGATCGGGCCGACGAAGCCTGCGAAGCTCGCCAGCGCCCAGACGCCCTTGCGACCGCGCACCTGTTCGGCCGGCCTCCGCTTCAGGTCTACCAACGCCGCCACCAGCAGGATCAGCTCGATCACGGCCGCGCCGAGGACCACCGCCTGCTGTTTCGGGGAGAGGTCCTGCCAGCGGAGCTTGCTCTCGTCGATCGCCATCTCGCGATCGTAGAACCGGGCCGCCGCACGTGCCGTGCGAGACCAGGTGTGGTCAACGGCGGGAAACGACCAGGGCATGTGGGAACATGCCGTGGGGAAGGGAGGTGTGCTGTGCGCGAAGCCGCGTCCACCCCCGGCTCGGACCCAGCCGCCGACCCCGCCCGGTGGCGGATCCTGATCGTGCTGCTCGCGGCGATCTTCATGTCCCTGATCGCGGTGAGCATCGTGAACGTCGCGCTGCCCGCGATCCAGACCGGTGTGGACGCCTCCGAATCCGATCTGCAATGGGTGCTCGCCGGCTACGCCCTCACCTTCGGCGTGGTGCTGGTGGCTGCCGGCCGCGCCGGAGACATCCTCGGCCGCGGCGGGATCTTCGTGCTCGGAGTGAGCGTCTTCACCGCCGCGTCGATCGCGTGCAGCTTCGCCCCGAGCGCCGAGTGGCTGAACATCGCCCGGTTCGTCCAGGGCGTCGGCTCCGGTCTGCTCAACCCGCAGGGGGTGGGCATGATCCAGCAGTACTTCCGGGGTGCCGAGCGCGGCCGCGCGTTCGGCTATTTCGGTAGCACGGTCGGGGTGTCGGTGGCGATCGGTCCGGTGCTCGGCGGGCTGCTGATCCAGCTCGGCGGCCCGGACTTCGGCTGGCGGCTGACGTTCCTGGTGAATGTGCCGGTCGGGATCCTCACTCTTGTCCTCGCCCTGCTCTGGTTCCCCAAGCCGCTGTTTCGCCGGCGCCTGGAAGGGGAGACCGGCAAGGCGGCGCGTGCCTCGATGGATCCGATCGGCTCACTGCTGCTCGGCCTGGCCGTGCTGGCGATCCTGTTCCCGTTCATGGAGTCCCGCACCGCAGCGAGCACCTGGCTGCTGCTCCCCGTGGGCATCGTGCTGGTCCTCGCCTGGGTGAAGTGGGAGCGCCGCTATGCCGCCCGGGGCCGCAGCCCGATGGTGGACCTGAGCATCTTCCGCACCCGCAGCTTCACCAACGGCACGGTGATCGTCACCCTGTACTTCCTCGGCATGACCAGCATCTGGGTGATCGTCGCGCTCTATATGCAGCAGGGCGCCGGCAAGACCGCTTTGGAGGCCGGCCTGGTCGGCATCCCCTCGGCGGTGCTGTCCGCGTTCGCGGCCAACTGGGCCGGCCGGCGGGTGATCAAGTATGGCCGGAGGATCGTGATCGCCGGGCTGTACTTCGCGCTGGTCGGGCTGGGCCTGAGCGTCGGGGTGGCGCTGCTGCACGACGCCGTCGGGCTGAGCGTGTGGTGGCTGATGCTCAGCCTGTGCTTCGTCGGTATCGCCCAGGGGTCGGTGATCAGCCCGAACCAGACGCTCACCCTGGCCGAGGTGCCGCTGCAGTACGCGGGCAGCTCCGGGGCGATCATGCAGACCGGGCAGCGGATGGGTACGTCGATCGGCATCGCCGTGATCACGGCGGCGGTGTTCGGGTCCCTGCAGGTCACCGGATGGTCGACGGCGGTCGCGGTCGGGTTCGGTCTCATCGCCCTGGTCGTGCTCTCGGCCCTCCTGATGGCCTACAAGGACCAGTGGGACCGGCGAAAGGGTGGCACGCCGGTGTCCTGACCCGGGCCTGTTAGCGTCGCACGATGACTGAGCAGGGCGGGCGCGCGGTGACCAGCACGCATGACTGGACCTCCGCCGTCGACCATGATCATCTCCAGGCGATCCGTGCCGAGGCGGGCGCCTACGCCGCCAGCGGGGCAGCGCACCTGGTGCTGGAGGTGCTCGCGCACGCCGACGAGGAGGCCTACGCCCTGGATCGGGTGGGCCGTGCCGTTCTCACTCAGCACGCCGATGGTTCGCTCTCGGTGGCCGACGACGGCCGTGGCACCGCCATCCGCCGAGACACCGCCGGCCGGGTCGTGCGCAAACCGGTGATGTCCACCCAGGATCTGCGTTTCTTCGCCGCCAGTGACCCGCCGCTGCTGCCGGACGGGCGCCCTCGGCGCGGTATGTCCACGGTCGCTGCCCTCAGCCGCTGGCTGGAGCACACCAACCGGCGCGCCGAGGGCAGCTGGACCCAGCGGTACGTCCGCGGAGTGCCAGTGACCGAGCTGGTCGAACTGCCCGGCACCGGTCAGACCGGCACCACGATCCGGTTCCTCCCGGACCTGGCCGTGAGCAAGCTCCACCTGGGCGAGGAACTGTCCGGCTTTGCGCACCTGCACGTCGAGGTGCGCCGCTGATCCTCAGAGCGGGTGTAACCGGCCGGAGGCCACCGGCACGCGGATCACCCGGTCGCCGAAGTCCACCAGCGTGGAGACGTCGCCCTCGAGACCGACGACTCGGCCCAGCCCGTGCCGGTCGTGGGTGACCCGCTGACCGACGGTGAACGGCTCCCGGGGCGGCGGCGGCTTGCGCCGGTCGTTGAACGGGCTGGACGCGAGGTGTCGGGGGGTGGCCATCCCTCTAGCATCCTCGCTTTTGCGCCAATGTCACACCCGTGCCGAACTCAAGGGGTCAGACCGGGCTGCGAAGAGGCCCCCGGAGCCCGCCATCCGCGGTGGTTCAGCCGTCGTCGCTGACCCCCTCCAGCATGGGCAGGGAGTCGTTCCACGGTGGGGTCACCTCGGCGCCGAGGATCACCGAGATCGGTGCCACGGTGAGCCCCTGCCGCGCCTGCGTCGCCTCGGTCCCGTAGGTTCCCGGATAGCCCCAGATGCTCACGTTGCTGGTATCGGTGGATTGCAGCTCCACTCCACCGAAGGCGAAGACCGGCACCGTCTCCCGGTCGGCGAAGACGTCTCCGTAGACCAGCAGCCCGTCGGTCACGGTCCAGGCCTCGCTCGGGTCGCCGTCTGCGTGGGCGAGCTCGATGAAGTCCGCTCCGACGACCGTCCCAATCTGATAGCTGACCTGGAACGTCAGCCGCGTGCTGCCGCCCGTGTCTTCCTGGCCGACGATCTCGACCCAGGGCTCGCTGATCGGCTCGGTCGCCTCCGGTAGTGCGGCGCGGACGTCCACGGTGTCGTCGACCTCGGTGACTTCGAGCACGCTCGGCTCGGTCATCGCGTCCGCGCTCTCCAGATCCTGCTCGGCGATCGCGGCCACGTACTCCTCGGCGGCGGTCTGGGCTGCCGCACGCAGCTCTTCCCTCGATGGTGCGGAGCCGGTGCATGCCGATATGGTGCCGGCCACCGCGAGGGCGCCCCCGGCTGCGATGGCGATCCGCAGGTGTCGACGTATTCGGCCGCAGCCCGAGGGTCCGTGGGTCATCGGGCTGCCCCGGACACCGCGATCTCCTGCCCGAGCACCCTCGGCGTCCAGGACTGGTTGTCCATGACCCAGGGCACCGTGCCCGCAAGGTCGAGCTCCTGCTCCATGCCGTCCGGGCGGGTCAACATCAGCGTGCCGCCGGTGAACTGCGCCTGGTTCCCGTCCAAGGTGAGCTCGGGCGTCGTCGTGACCTCGAGGGACCAACCCGTCGCCCAGAAGTCGATGCCTTGACCTTCGATCCAGCTGCGGACTGAGTCGCTGCACGGGACCGACCGGTCGGCACAGCCCTCGATCGTGGGGGCGAGTTCGTCGGTGAGCTCGGCTGCGGCCTCGTCCGTTCCCTGCGCTGGCAGGTTCACGAGTTCCACGGTCTGGCCGGCGAGGACGGTCAGTTCCTCCGTCCCGGACGCGAGGTAGGGATCGGCACGCTGCTCGATCTCGTATGCCGCGGGGTAGAGCGGGAGCATTCCGGCGCTGTAGTCGTCTCCGATCTGTGCGTTCACTCCGGCCACGTAGGTGTCCATCACGATCGAGCCGAAGCTCACCGGAGGTACCGTCACTGCTCCGGTCAACGGGACCAGCACCGCCCAGCTCTCAGCCTCGTTCAGCGGCCGGTTCTCGTGCGGAGCCAGCACCACAGTGGCGTCATACTCGGTGCCGGCCAGCCGGTAGGTGACGGAGACCTGCCGTGCCTCGGAGCCATCCAGATCTGAGTGGAACGGCACATCCGCCCGACCGTCGAGCGGCTCGGCCTCCCCGACGTCGAGCACCTCGATCCGCTCCGAGGCACCTGCGAGCATCCGACTAGCGGTACGTAGCTGGGCGGGTTCCTCGGTGGCGGTGGTGCGCCACAGCGCCTCCGGGTCGGCACCGGTGGCGACCAGGTTCACGTGCTCGGCTGCCGCCTCCCGGGCTGCCTCGGCTTCTCCCACCCCCAGCAGCGAGCAGCCGGTCAGTGCCGTGGCCAGCAGTCCACCGGTGAGGATCACGACGGCGGAGCGCGGCGGGCCAGGGTAGGGCACGGGGACACTGTAGGTCCGGGGCGTCCCCGCGTGCCGTCAGGCACCAGGGGACAACTGCCCATCACCGGGCGCCGCGCGCGGGTCGGCACGCCGGTGGGCGTCACTACGCTGGTGCCCGATGGAAGCGAATGTGGTGCTGGTCCGGCACGGGGAGTCGGTGGCGAATGTTCGGCACCTGTTCACCGGGGTGCTCGACGTCGGGCTGACCCCGGCCGGTGAGGCCGAGTGTGTGGCCGCCGGTGAGCGGCTGGCGGGCATCGGCTGGACCCCAGAGGTCATCTGCACCTCCGAGCTGGTCCGCGGCTGGCGCACTGCGGAGCTGATGGCGACCGCCTGGCCCGGCCCGGAGCCGGTTGAGCGCGACTGGCGGTTGAACGAGCGCAACTACGGCGCCCTGTCCGGCTACCTGAAGACCGAGATCGCCGAGCGGTTCGGCTACGAGCAGTTCCTCTACTGGCGCCGGTCGCTGGAGGGTCGGCCACCACCGTTGCCGGAGGCGACCCTCGCGCTCTGGCGCACGCTCTCCCCGTTCGACCGGCTGCCCGCTGAGGCGCTGACCGCCACCGAGTCGCTCGCCGACGTGGTCGAACGCGTGCGGCCGTGGGTCGCGAACACTCTCGCCGAACACGTGGCCGCCGGGCGTCGGGTGCTGCTGGTCGGGCACGGGAACTCCCTCCGGGCGGTCTGCGCAGTGCTGGACCGGCTCGAGCCGGCCGAGCTCTCGGCGCTGAACCTGCCGAACGCCCGGCCGCTGGCTTACCGGCTGCGGCTCGACGACTCCGGCGCGCCGAGCCCCGTGGTGCGGGGCGGGGAGTACCTCGACGCCGCCGCCGCGCTCGCAGAGGCGGCGGTGATCGCCGCCGAGGGTGGGACATAGCCCCGTCCTCCCTGGGCCCGGCGCGCTCAGGCTCGAGACCTGTGGCCTACCGGTCAGGGGTGTCGTCGAGGATGCGGGCAGCTGCCAGGACCTAGGCCGGGGCGGCGATATCACGCCGGGACGACCCGCGTCAGCGGGGTTCGCGCGGCAGCCACAGATGCCCGTGGAGGTTCGTTTCGGAGCGTGACGAAAATGCTTGACCGTGGCGCACCGTGCATGGTAGTTTCACTCTACGCAACGAACCGACAGGCTAGGACCCAATGATGAGTCGTTCGACCCACCTCGCGCAACGGGCGCCGAATCTCGTGCTTTCCAGCCGGTTCGACTCGGCGCGTCTGCTGCGCGAATAGAAGGACGCCCCCGGCGGGCACCCATCTGCCCGGAGGCCCGCCTACCGGCTAGGGGCCTCTCACGACGGAACATAGCAGCAAAGGCTTTTCTGCCCAAGGTCACCCCTCGCTGGCAGAAAGTCGTGCGTAAGAACGGCTTCAGACCGCCGTCCGAAATGGGCGTTGGGCACAGCTATGCCCAGCGTCGGAGAAGTGGACACTCGGTGGCGATTTATCGCCTGCCCTCACGAACAGGAACAATCAATGAAGCGTAGACACTTTCTAAGCCTTGGCGCGGCCAGTGGACTTGCCCTTGCGGCATGTTCTCGTGAATCGAACGCGAGCGGAGGCGGTTCTGGCGACGGCGTCCAGGTGCGCTATGGGCATTGGGACAACGGTAGCGCGCAGGCCATCTATGCAGAGCTCTTCCAGCAGTTTATGGAGGAGAACGACGACATCGAGATTCTCCAGGAATTCGCCTCCTACGACGCCTTCCAGGAGAGGATGACGACTCAGATCGCCGGAGGTCAGGTACCGGACATCTTCTGGATCGCCTCTCCGCAGATCTTGGCCTACAGCGATGCCGGCATCTATCGCGAGGTCGAAGAGCTGCCCGGTCTCGAGTACGACCAGCTCGACACCGACATGCTCGACCGGCTCAAGATCGATGGCAAGCTCACGACACTGCCGGTGGGGATGATCACGCCCTGTCTGCGCTGGAACCAGACCTTCCTCGACGAGGTAGGGGCAGAGGTCCCGGAGACCTGGACCTGGGACTCTGTCGCCGAGTTCCTCCGGGACTACACGGACAACAACGGCGAGGGCCGCAAGGGGATCTTCTACCACGCCGGTCACGACCTCACGCTGGAAGCGTGGCTGCGCCAGCACGGTGAGGACCTGTGGACCGAGGACGGGCAACTGGGTGCCTCCATCGAGGGCATCTCCGAATACCTGCAGTGGTGGGAGAGGCTGCGAACTGATGGTGTCACCCTGTCCATCGAGGAACAGGGCGGGATTAACGGTTCCTGGAACGAGTTCGGCTCCCAGGTGCTGACAGATATCGGCAGCCACAACCAGATCCTCGAGGCGAGCGCGGTCTTCCCCGACTACGAGCTTCGGGAGCTGCCCACACCCACGAACGAGAGCCCGGCCGATGGGCACGGCTTCACCTACTTCGTTCGGTTAGGCATCTACAAGGACGTTCCGGACGAGCGGCTCGAGGCTGTCGGTCGCGTCGTGAACTTCAACCTCAACAGCGAGGAGTTCATCACCGAGCTCGGGCCCGTCCAGGGGACACCGGCCAGTGCGCGCCAACGCGCTGCGCTCGAGGACACCACCGATCCGAACATTCAGCAGGCCAACAGCGTCACCGACGCCATCCTGGAGCAGGAGATGAGGCCCCGCTTCGATGCTCCGGCGGGTGCGAATACCTGGCGGCGCGAGTACGACGCGGCCATCGAACAAATCGTCCTGGGACAACAGTCCATCACCGATGCCGTCACTCAGTTCCACACCACCGTCCGCGCCGGTCTCTAGTCGTCGGTCGGAGCGTCACCGTGCGCAGCGCCCTTGGCGAGCGCACAGCGTTCCGCTCGGATCTGGAAGGGGTTCGATGAAAGTCAAGGCCGGACACAGCCGACCGACACGCACCCGAACGTGGCTCAGCGCCCACGTCATGCTCTCGCCCTGGCTGCTCGGAGCGATCGGGATCACGGCAGGCCCACTGATCGCCTCGCTCGTCCTCTCGCTCACCGACTACTCCATTCTGGGCAGCACCGAGTACGTCGGCCTGGCGAACTATCGAGCCGTCTTCGAGGACCCGAAGTTCTTCACCTCGATGGGCGTCACGCTGACCTATGTCTGCCTGGCTGTACCGCTACAGCTGGCTCTGGCGTTAGGTCTGGCGCTGTTGCTGGAGAAAGGGATCCGATGTCTCGGCGTGTACCGGGCAGGGTTCTACCTCCCGTCGCTGCTGGGCGCCAGCGTCGCGATCGCGCTGCTCTGGCGCCAGGTGTTCAAGTCGGACGGGTTGGTCAACGCCTTCCTGTCCATCTTCGGGATGCCGGGACGAAACTGGATCTACGATCCGGACACGTCCTTGCTGACCCTCGTGGTCCTGCAGGTGTGGACGTTCGGGTCACCGATGATCATCTTCTTCGCTGGCCTCAAGGAGATCCCGAAGAATCTGGTTGAGGCAGCCATCGTCGACGGCGCGGGCTACTTCCGCAGGCTGCGAAGCATTGTCCTGCCGCTGCTGACCCCGATGATCTTCTTCAACGTGGTGCTCCAGACGGTCGGCGCCTTCCAGTCCTTCAACCAGGCGTACATCATCAGCGGCGGGACCGGCGGTCCGGTCGACTCGACGCTGTTCTACACCCTCTACGTGTACATCGTCGGCTTCGTCGAATACCGGATGGGCTATGCCTCGGCCCTCGCATGGGTGCTGGTCGTGTTCATCGGCGCCTTGACCGCGGTGCAGTTCATCATGTCCAGGAAGTGGGTCCACTATGGCGACCAGTAGCATCGTTGCGACCGAAAGCACGGGTGGCACCGCCCGCGGTGGGGGGCCGGCGACCGGCTCACCCCGCAGACGGGGCCGCCTCTGGCCCCGACAGCTGCTCATCACCATCGCGCTGCTGGTGATGATCTACCCGCTGATCTGGATGGTCCGGCTGTCGTTCCTCCCGGAATCGGCGATCGCCGGCTCCGGCCTGCTGCCTAGCGGGACGTGGACCACGGAGAACTACACCGAGGGCTGGAACGCCCTCAGTATCGACTTCACCACCTTCTTCCTCAACTCCGCGATCGTCGCGGGGCTCGCCCTGGTCGGCAATCTCCTGGCGTGCTCACTCTCGGCCTATGTGCTGGC
The DNA here is from genome assembly GCF_008000995.1 of Ruania zhangjianzhongii. NCBI lineage: Bacteria > Bacillati > Actinomycetota > Actinomycetes > Micrococcales > Ruaniaceae > Ruania > Ruania zhangjianzhongii. The sequence continues at coordinate 4,954,524 of NZ_CP042828.1, read as the reverse complement.
ACGGTTGAAGTTCGCCATGCGGCCGGTGTACTTCGGCGTCGTGATCGCCACGTTGCTGATCCCCATCCACGTCCTGCTGATACCGCAGTACCTGCTGTTCTCCTACGTCGGTGCGCTCAACACGTTCATCCCCCTCGTGCTGCCGAAGTTCCTGGCCACCGATGCGTTCTTCGTCTTCCTGATGATCCAGTTCGTCCGAGGGATCCCTCGAGAGCTCGATCAGGCGGCATTCGTGGACGGTGCAGGCTACTTTCGGATCTACTGGTCGATCATCCTTCCGCTGATGCGGCCGGCTCTGGCGACAACCGCGATCTTCACCGTAATTTGGACCTGGAACGACTTCCTCGGTCCGTTGATCTACCTGACGCGGACCGATCTGTACACGGTGCCGGTGGCGCTGAACGCGCTGTTGTCGACCGACACCGGGTTCGGGACGGGCCGGCTCCTGGCGATGTCGGTGCTCTCGCTGCTGCCGCTGGTGATCTTCTTCTTCGTAGCGCAGAAGCAGATCCTCGAGGGCATCTCCAGCTCCGGGATCAAGTAGTGCAGTGGACATGGCCGATGTACAAGCCTCGGGCTCCATGCCTGGGGCCGGGCCGGGCCGAGCGCTGCAGCGGGAGGTCAGGTCACCGACGGCGGCTCGGCGGAGGCCGGCCAGGCCGTTCTCGAGGAGGCGGCCAGGTCACTCTCGATCCGACCGGAGCGCCACCGGGATAGCTGTCGCTGAGGCGCGCTTGCGCGGCCTCCGTTGAGGTCAGTTGTGGGACCGAGGCTGAGGGCTCGCGTGCGGGCTACGGTCGGGCTACTGCTCGAGTGCCGTCGACAGGTCCGAAGCTGACGCCATGGTGGCCTGCACGATGGTCTCCTGGATCGGATCGAGGCGGTAGGACGGTCCGTAGACGCAGATCGCCGCGATCGGCGCACCGTCCCGGTTCGCGATCGCTACCGCTACTCGGGAGACGTCGTCGTCACGATTGAGCGTTGCCCAGCCCCGTTCCCGCGCGCGAGCGATCTCGTGGTCGAGCGTCCGGCGCTCGCGGGCAGACAGTGCCTCGCCAGCGGCTCGCTCGGAGTCGGCAATGAGCTCGTCGATCCGGGCCTCGTCGTCCAGGGCGGCCAGCACCGCGATCCCGACCGCGACCTCGTGCAGCGGCCGTGGCTTGGTGGATTCTTCGCTGCGGACGACCTTGCTGGTCTGCATGTAGTCCAGAAAGAGCATCTCGCCACCGTCGGCTATCGCCAGGTGAATGGCTTCGTCGACCTGGCGATGGAGATCCTCCAGGCGCTCTCTCGCCAGAGCTGCGAAGTCATTCTCACCGGGCCGGCGCACGGCAAGCTTGGAGAGTTTTGAGGTACTGAAGTATCGGCGGGCCGCGTCCTGGTGGAGGTAGCCGATGGAGCGCAGTGTGGAGAGCGTCCGGGAGGCGGTCGACTTGTCGAAATCCAGTCGTGTCGCCACTTCGGTCACCGACGCGCCCTTGGCCCCTGACTGGGCTACCACCTCAAGCACAAGGAGGCCGCGATGGAGCGAAGACGATGTTCGCGCACCGGGACCTGCTGAGGTTATTTCGGCGGACTCATTCATGATTTCCATCCCACTAGCTCTTGACAGCGACAGGACCAGAGTACATGCTAGATGCAACGCCGTTGCACACAGAACAACAACGAAGGTGGTGAGACTGACGACATGCTGGGCCAGGTCGGCGAGTCCGCAGGTTCGTAGGTGAACCCGGAGGGCGGAGCCATCCGCTCTGCCAGATGTTGTACCGACCCATGCACCCACCCAGGCTTCTTTAACGGGACAATTGGCCACAAGCAATCGAAATCGTACCACCGTGAGTTCCGATTATCGATGCTCTGAGGCTCTCGAGAAACCATGAATGCAAGGGCTGTATTGGCCGCAAGTGCGGTGGCTGGTCATCTGTGCTGCAGGCCCCTGGTTGTCATCGATCTCTCGTTGCCTGGTAGTCGACGAGCTGGAGACAGAGAACGCACTGTTCGCCACAACCCTCAGAAGTGCCTCGCGTTACCGTTCGCACCGGCGGCGACGTCCAATTCAGCGATTACTCGCGACAGTTGACGACGTGCGTCGATTGTCACGAGCCATCGGATAAGGAGAACAACGACCTATGAACAGGGTCAGCCTCACCACTATCCCTGATACACCATTGGGCCAAGAGTCGATTTCCGAGGAGTACGTGAGCCAAGGCTCTCGACCCTCCGCCCTACGCATCACCGACATGCGCGTTGCGTGCCTCGACAAGGTTCCGTTCAAGTCCACCATCATCAAGATCGAGACCAACCAGGGTCTGGTCGGCTGGGGCGAAGTGCGCGACCAGGCCAGTGCCAGCTACGCGCTGATGCTGAAGAGCCGGATCCTCGGCGAGAACCCGTGCAATCTGGACCGTGTCTTCCGCAAGATCCGTCAGTTCGGCAACCATGGTCGGTTGGGCGGCGGCGTGTCCGGGATCGAGATGGCGCTGATGGATCTCGCCGGCAAAGCCTACGGGGTGCCGGCGTACGCGCTGATGGGTGGCCGCTTCCGGGACCGGATCAAGTGTTACGCCGACACACCGGACGAACGCGATCCGTACCGGATGGCCGAGCGTCTCCAGGGCCGCATCGATGCCGGCTACAGCATGCTGAAGATGGATGTCGGCGTCGACCTGCTCTACGACGTCCCCGGTTCCCTGGTCGGGCTCACCCACGCGATCGTGGACCGGTTCACACCGCATCCGTTCACCGGTCTGCAGGTCTCGCGTTCCGGAGTCGACCATCTGGTCGACTATGTCCGGACGGTACGCGCGCAGATCGGTGACGACATCCCGATCGCTGTGGATCATGTCGGCCACGTGGACCTGAAGTCGTGCATCCGGATCGCGCAGGCACTAGAACCCTTCGACCTCGCCTGGCTCGAGGACCTTGTCCCCTGGCAGTACACCGACCAGTGGGCGAAGCTCACCCGGGCAACGACGACGCCGACCTGCACCGGAGAGGACATCTACCTCGCCGAGAACTTCCGGCCACTTCTGGACGCGGGAGCCGTTGACGTGGTGCACCCCGACCCGGCGACAGCCGGCGGCATGGCCGAGACCAAGCGAATCGGAGACCTGGCCGAAGAGTACGGGGTGCCGATGGCTCTGCACCTGGCCGCCAGCCCGATCGCAACGATGGCCTCCGTGCACCTCGCGGCAGCGACGTTCAACTTCCTCGCCCTGGAGCACCACGCGGCCGATATCGACTACTGGAGCGACCTCGTGGTCGGGCTGGACGCTCCGATCATCCAGGACGGCTTTATCACCGTGCCCGAGAAGCCCGGCCTCGGGTTCGACGACGTCAACCTCGAGCTGATGCGTTCCTGTCTGGACGAGTCGCGCCCGTTCTTCTTCGAGGACACCAGCGACTGGGACACCGACCGGGCCCTCGACCGGACCTGGGGATAGCCGAGTCGACCGGCTCGTGCACATGACCATCGGCAGGAAGAGGTAGCGAGATGTTCGTCGGTGAAGGCGCTGACTCCATCGAAGACGTACTGTCCGGATTCGCCCGCGCGAACCCGGGAACCGTCATGGTGCGGGACGGGTCCGTGGTGCGACGCAATGGTGCCCCGCCCGGACAGGTCGCCGTTGTGCTCGGCGGCGGCGGCGGGCACTACCCCGGTTTCGCCGGATGGGTCGGCGCCGGCATGGCAGATGCGGCCGTCTCCGGGCAGATCTTCTCTTCGCCGTCAGAGGCGCAGATCTACCGCGCTGCCCGGGCGGTGGAGAACGGCGGCGGAGTACTCCTGGCTTCGCTCAACTACAGCGGTGACCGGATTCACTTCGGGGCAGCAGCCCGCCGCCTGCGTGCAGAGGGTGTGGCTGTGGAGGAGGTGGTGATCGCGGATGACATCGCCTCGCGGACCGCACCATCAGCAGCCGACGGGCGCGGGATCGCCGGGGCCCTGTTCGTGGCCAAGGTGCTCGGCGCCGCCGCTGACGAGGGCAGAAGCCTCGCGGAGGTGGCACGCGTGGGGCGGCGAGCCGCTGCACGATCGGTGACGCTGGGCGCGGCTACCTCGGGATGCACGCTGCCTGGAGACCGGGAGCCGCTGTTCACGGTCCCTGCGGGGAAGCTCGCCATCGGACTCGGAATCCACGGTGAGCCCGGTATCGAGATGCAGACACAGGGAACCCCCCACGCGCTCGCTGACCACCTCGTGACCGCACTGCTGGACCATGCCCCGGAGCCGCAGCAGGAGCAGGAGCGCGTCGCGGTGCTGGTGAACAGCTTGGGCGGGTGCAGCCACGAAGAGCTGTTCATCCTCTATACGAAGATCCACGACGGACTCGAGTCACGGGGACGTGCGGTGGTGTCGCCGGTGGTGGGTGAGTACCTGACCAGTCTGGACATGATCGGTGCGTCGCTGAGCGTGATGTTCCTGGACGCTGAGCTGGAGTCACTCTGGCGGGCTCCCGCGCACACCCCCAGCTTCTTCCGGGAGGCGGAGGTATCGTCGAAGCAGCGGACCGTCGCGGTCGAGCGGGCCCCTGCCGCTGACCTCGCGGACGCGTCACCTGAATCCCGCGGGCTGGCCGCCCGGGTGTGCGTGGCGATCGGGCACGCAGCTGAGGCAGTGCGCCGGCAGGAGGAACGCCTGGGGCAGCTGGACCGGGTCGGTGGTGACGGCGACCATGGCCGAGGGATGGTCCGGGGTCTGTCCTCCGCCCACGATGCGGCGCTGGCCGCCGCTGAATCAGGTGCTGGCCTGCGAAGCGTCCTCGCCGCTGCCGGCGCGGCATGGTCGGAGAAGGCCGGTGGCACCTCCGGTGCGCTCTGGGGTGCAGCACTGGCCGCGTTCGCCACTGCTGTGGACGACCAGAGGGCCCCCACGGTCGCAGATATCGCCGACGGGCTTACCCGCGCACTGGACGCCGTCGTCGACCTGGGTGGTGCCCGCCCGGGTGACAAGACGATGGTGGACGCCATAGCTCCGTTCGTCGACGTGTTCACCCACACCCCGGACGCCATGCTCGCCACCACGTGGGCGAGAGCCGCGGCAGCAGCCGAGGCCGCGGCCGAGGGCACGGCTGACCTCGTTGCCGCGAAGGGGCGTGCCCGCATCCACGGCCAGAACACGCTCGGCACACCTGATCCGGGCGCTGTGTCGCTCGGGCTGGTCGTCCGAGCGGTCGAATCCTCCTTCGAGCAGTGATGCCGGGCTGCTGCGCGCAACCGTCATCGAGAACAACTCTCCCGGTCCACGACGATCAGTAAAGGTGTACGACGATCCATGGCTGAATCAACAGATGTGACAACCCCTGTCGGCGAGACGATCGCACTGCGGGACGGCACCACGATGCCGGCAGTGGGACTCGGCTCGTTGCGGATGAGTCCGCAGCAGACGGACACGACAATCAGCTCCGCCCTCCGCGCCGGCTACCGGCTGATCGATACCGCCTCCGTGTACGGCAACGAGGCGGCTATCGGGACGGCGATTCGCGACTCAGGAATCCCACGGGAGGACCTCTTCCTCACCACGAAGGTCTGGAACACGGACCACGGCTACACCGAGACGCTGCGCGCCTTCGAGGCCAGCCGTGCCCGGCTTGGCGTCGACTACGTCGACCTCTATCTCATCCACTGGCCGGTGACCCCCATCGATCGCATGCTGCGCAGCTGGGAGGCGTTGATCGAGCTGCAGCAGCGCGGTGACGTGAAGTCGATCGGCGTATCGAACTTCATGGTCAAGCATCTGCAGGCGCTCATCGCGCGGTTCGACGAGCTGCCAGTGGTCAATCAGGTCGAGTACCACCCGCTGTTCCAGCAGGACGAGCTGACCGGATTTCAGAAAGAGAGCGACATCGTCATCCAGGCCTGGGCTCCCCTGGGTAAGGGTGGTGTTCTCGAGTCGCCGATGGTCGCGTCCCTGGGCGAGAAGTACGGCGTAGCACCGGCGCAGGTGGTCCTGAAGTGGCACCTGATGCGCGGTCGTGCGGTCATCCCGAAGTCCACCAACGCGAACCGGCTGGCGATGAACATCGATCTGGACTTCTCGATGTCCGAGCCGGATCTCGCTGTCGTCGATGCGATGAACGAAGACACCAGGCTCGGCAGTCACCCGGACGCACCGCCCACCAATGGCTTGCCGGACCAGTGACCAGCGCAGTCGGGAGATGACGGAAGACGGCGAGAGAGCCACGATGGAGATCGCTGTGACCGGTGCTGGCGGCCGGCTCGGCCACGAGGTGAGCCGGGCGGTCGTTCGGGCTGGACACCAACCGAGGCGCATCGACGTCAGTGCCGGCGGGGCCGATATCCGCGCGGATCTGCGCAACTTTGACGAGGCGGTCTCGGCGCTGGCGGACGCCGATGCGGTGATCCATCTGGCGGCGCACCCGAAGCCGCTCCCGGATCGGACCAGCGTGGTCTACAACGACAACACCACGATCGCCTTCAACGTTCTCGCCGCCGTCACCGAGCTCGGCATCCCGAAGGCGGTGGTCATCTCGAGCATCAACGCCATCGGTGGGGAGTTCAGCGAGATCGTCAGGTACGACCGCTTCCCGGTGGGCTTTGGCCAGCTGAGTCAGGCGCGAGATGAGTACAGCTTCTCGAAGTGGGTCCTGGAGCAGCAGGTGGAGTACTTCGGACGAGTCCAGGGCGAGCCGAGCTCACTGGTCTGTCTGCGGGTCCACGCCGTCCAGCCCCGGGAGGTTCAGGAGCGCGCCTACCGAGTCAGTCCCGCCCGTGGCCGCCGCAACCTCTGGGGCTACTCCCCGCCCGAGGAGACTGCTGTCGCGATCGTCCGGGCGGCCGAACGTCCCCTGCCCGGAGTGCACTTCGGCTATCTCGTCTCCACGCACAACGCGATGGGTATCGACACACGCGAGCTGCTGCGCACGGACTTCCCGGACACGCCGTGCGACCAGAGCATCCAGGGCACACGGGGGCTGTTCGACACCTCCTTCGCCGAGGCGGAGCTGAGCTGGCAGTCGTAGCTCCCGCACGCAGCACATCCTCTTCATCAACACGAATAAGGAAAGAGACTGAAACGCATGGAAACGACAGAGGCTACCCAGCTGCACAGTGTTGCCCCGACGGCGTCGCCCGAGCCGGTCACGCGCATCACGGAGGACCAGAGGGAGGCGCTGAAGTCCATTGGCTCGGCGACGGTCAGCAGCCAGTTGTCCAAGATGGGTATCCGTGACCCGCACATCACCGGCATCGGACCGTTGACGAGTGCCGAGGCGATCGCCGGGACCGCTCTGACGCTGAAGTTCATGCCGAAGCGGGAGGACCTGTACCGGGTGGACGAGTACGCCGATCCGGAGGTGCAGCTTCACCGGCACGTGCTCTATGCGGTGCAGGCCGGGGACGTAGTTGTGGTCGACGGTCGAGCCAACATGTCCTCGGGTCTGTTCGGGGAGATGATGCTCACCTATCTGGTCGGGCGAGGTGGGGCGGGCCTGATCGTGGACGGTTGCATTCGTGACTGGCCGGCTGTGCAGGATCTCGGTCTGCCGGTGTGGGCCCGAGGGACCACACCGAACTTCCATACCCAGACCGACCTCATGCCGTTCGACTACAACTCCCCGATCGCCTGCGGTGAGACGACGGTCATCCCGGGCGATGCGATCGTCGCCGATGGCGACGGTGCCGTCGTGGTGCCGGCCAGCCTGGTCGACAAGGTCATTGCGGTCTCCTCCACCCACCACGACTGGGAGGAGTTCTCCCGCCTGAAGCTTCGGGAAGGCGCCGATATGCGGCGCTACTACCCGCTCTCGGAGGCGGCCCGGCCGGAGTACGAGGCGTGGGCCCGGGCCAACGGACGCTGACCCGATGAGCGAATCGCGTGCCGCAGAGCAGATGCCCGGCAGCGGACGGGTGAGGTAGAGATGAAGGTGTTGCTGCCGACCTCGGTGCCGCGCGGCCTGCGTCTAGATGCCGATCAGCGCGATGTCCAGGTCGTCGCGTACGACCCGGACGAGCCGATTCCCGCCCATCATCGGGACGCGGAGGTCGTGGTGGCCTGGATGAACCCGCGGCACCAGGTGGTGGCGATGGCCGAGACCCTGCCGAACCTGCGCTGGGTGCAGTGCCTCGGCTCCGGTCCGGAGTCGTTCCTCACCGCAGGGTTCGCCCCGCAGGTCAGGATCACCCGCGGTATCGACCTGCACAATGTCCCGGTTGCCGAGCACTGCATCGCTCTGCTCCTGGGAGCAGCGCGACGGCTCGACCTCGCCCGCGATGCGCAGTCCACCTCCCGATGGGCGAGCGAGCTCGGCGGGAACCAGCTGGCGACCCGCTCGGGATTCACCCGGATCCACGGGTCGCAGTTCGTCATCTGGGGTCTGGGCCGGATCGGGCACGCGATCGCCGATCGGCTCACCGCGATGGGCGGGTCCGTGCAGGGCCTGGGCCGCAGCAGCGGTGTCCGCCACGGCATCCGCGTGGCTGCGCTCGAGGACGCTGGTGAGGTGCTTGCGGACGCTGATGCGCTCATCGCGGTGCTCCCGGACCGGCCGAGCACAGCGAAGGCGATCGACCGCAGCATCTTCGAGCAGCTGCCTACCCACTCCTGGTTCGTGAACGTCGGCCGAGGGGGCACCGTCGATGAGCACGCGCTGGTTGAGGCGCTGCGGCAGGGCACCATCGCCGGAGCAGCGCTGGATGTGTTCACCGAGGAGCCGCTCCCACCGGATTCGCCGCTGTGGTACGCGCCGAATGCGATCATCACCCCACACAGTGCCGGTGGGCGGCCGGAGGGGGTGGACGAGCTGGTCAACGAGAATCTGCGTCGGTACCGGACGGGTCGGGAACTGCTCGGCATGCTGCGCTGAGCGACCTCGGACCAGTCCGGAACCGGCCCACCCACGCCTGGCTGCAGATGCACGGGGACCGGTGGGCCGGCCGTGCGACCGCTTCGGTGACCGGTTCGGTGTGGAAGCTGGACAGGAGATCCCGCACCTCCCGCCGTTCGCCACTGCGAATCCCTCCGCTCACCTCGTTGAGGGTGAGCACCGAGATCGCCAGCGGGTCGCGCCCTCGCGCAGCCAGCAACCAGTCCCGCGCGGGCCGGTGCCCACGAAGGTGCGGGATGACGACGTCGCTGTCGAGCAGGATCACCGCTCCAGCTCCGCGAGCTGGTCGAGGTGCTGTTCGCGTGCCGCCGGCGATCGGCCCGGCGCTTCCACGTCGGCGACACCGAACGAGGCTTCGATCCACGCAAGGTCGACGGTCACGTCGCGGGTGCGCCCGGCCAGACCCTCGGCAAGGAGCCGCCGGATGACCTCTGCACGCGAGACTCCCTGGTCAGTAGCAAGCTCGTCGAGCGCAGCCGTCGGCGCTTCATCGAGAGCGATGGTGGTCCGCTGCATACGCCACAATATGCACGCTCTCGCGCAGTCGTCATCTGATGACGGCTCGGGAGGCACAGCCAAATCCGGTGGACCCCGGCCGTACCGTGGCAGTCATGTTCCTGCTCGTGTCCGGCGCTTCCTGCGCCGGGAAGTCCAGCGCCCGTCGACATGCGCTCACGCGCCTCGGTGAGGAGTTCGAGGCGGTCGAGCTGAGCGACCTCGGACCGGTCGCGAACCCGCCCACCATCGCCTGGCGCCAGCAGCAGGTGGAGGTCGCCGCGCTCCGCGCGCTCGATCTGGCCGAGCATGGCCGGCACCTGCTGTTCGCCGGCGACCCGGTCCCTGCCGGTGAGGTGCTTGCCGCACCCTCGGCCGATGGCATCGACGTGGCCGTCTGCCTGCTGGACGTGGACGCCGAGACCCAGTCGGCTCGCCTGGCCGCCCGGGGCGACCCACCCGAGCACCGGCACCTGCACCACGGCTTCGCCGACTGGATGCGTCACCATGCGGCCGACCCCTCCTACGTGCCCGAGGCCGTCACCACCGACGCCTGGCCGCAGATGCGCTGGCACCGTTGGATCGGCCGAGCCCCTGGACCGGAGTGGGCGATGACCGTGATCGACACCAGCGCCCTCACGGAGGTCGAGGTCGGCAAGCGAGTGGCCGGCTGGTGCCAGGACGCGGTCGCCGGGAACGCGCCGGTGTTCCGTGCCGGGTGGTCATCGTCATGACCGCTTACTCGCAGTCAACCCGTGACAATAGTCGCGGTAGGCCCACTATTGTGCGAGCAGTTCGCCGGTGCGGCAGCAACGGTGCACGACCTGGCTGACGAGGCCCGAACCGGGTACAGCCACCAGCGCAGCACCACGCGGAACGCGCTCCGCGCCGGCGGTGTCCCCGCCGAGTAGTAGCGTCCGACAGGTGATCGACACCATCGCCGTGGCCGGCTACCGCTCCCTGCGCGGCCTGGTGCTCGACCTCGGCCGGCTCACCGTGGTCACTGGCGCCAACGGCACCGGGAAGTCCGGCCTGTACCGTTCGCTACGCCTGCTCGCCGAGTGCGCGCTGGGCGGCGCGGTGGGCGCGCTCGCCCGGGAAGGGGGCCTGGAGTCCACCCTCTGGGCCGGCCCGGAACAGGGCACACGCCACCGCGGCGGTCCTGCGCAGGGAACGGTGCGTACCGGCCCCGTTTCCCTTCGCCTGGGGTTCGCCGGAAACGACGACCTGGGCTACGCCGTCGACCTGGGCCTCCCGCAAGAAGGCGGAACCGCCTTCACCCACGATCCGGAGATCAAGACCGAGCACATCTTCTCCGGACCGCAGCTGCGCCCCGGTGCGGTACTGGCTGAGCGGCGCGGCCCGGCCGTGCGGGTGCGCGGCGACGCCGGCGGCTGGACGCAGGCGGCCACGCTGCGCCCGTTCGACTCGATGCTCTCCGAAGTGGTCGATCCCACGGGTGCGCCAGAGATCGTCGCGATGCGCGAGCGACTGCGGGCCTGGCGGTTCTACGATCATCTGCGTACCGACGCTGCCGCCCCCGCCCGGCAGGTGCAGATCGGCACCCGGACCACGGCGCTCGCGCACGATGGCGCCGACCTGGCCGCCGCGTTGGCCACCGCCCGCGAACTCGGCCGAGGGGCCGAGATCGATGAGGCGGTCGAGTTCGCCTTTCCGGGGGCGCAGGTGTCGATAGCCGCCGACGGCGGTCGGTTCGGTCTGGAGTTCTCTCGCCCTGGTCTTCTTCGTTCGTTGGCTGCGGCCGAGCTCTCTGATGGCACGCTGCGTTACCTGCTCTGGGTGGCTGCACTGCTCAGTTCGCGCCCGCCGGAGCTGCTGGTGCTGAACGAACCCGAGACCAGCCTGCATCCGGACCTGCTGCCGGCGCTCGCCGCTCTGATGCGCCGGGCAGCCGAGGACTCCCAGCTGGTGGTGGTCACCCACTCCGAGCCGCTCGCCGCCGCACTCGAGGACGGCGGCGTCAGGCACCACGAGCTCGAGCTGGCGGTGGGGGAAACCGTGGTGGCCGGCCGGGAGGGGCCACTGGACCAGCCCGGGTGGCACTGGCCGAAGCGGTAGCGTCCGGACCGACGCCTCGCGCCCGGGGAGACCTGCCCACAGGTCCGCCTGGACACACGCCCTAGGTTCGGGCACTGTCAGCGCGATGCCCCTCACCCGTAGCCGTCGACGAATTGCTGCCCTGATCACCGGCGGCATGCTGGTGCTTGCCGCGGCAGTGGTCCTCATCCTCTGGGCGACTGCACCGCGGGAGAGCGCCGAAGATGCTGCCCAGGAATACCTGGACACGATCGCGGCCGGAGACGTCGAGCGGGCGAATGAGCTGGTGCCGGCGGTACCGGACCTCGGCACCCCGGCCACTGTGGACGGCCGGACCGCGGCGGCGACCGCCGGCTGGACGCCGATCTCTGACCCGCAGATCGTGGACTCCTTCGAGACCGTCGAGGGAACTCAGGTGGAGGTGAGCTACGTCGTCGGCGATTCCACTCACACCGCCTCCCTGAGCGTGGTTCCAGAGGAGGACTCCCGAGTTTTTGCCGAGGGCTGGCAGGTGAGGACCCCGCTCTCGCTCGGTGTCGGCGTGGACTCTACCGGTGACGCGCTGCCGTTCACTCTCGGCACCCTGGAGGTCATTGCCGGCCGCGACGCGAAGGTCACCCTCTACCCCGGCAGCTATCAGGTGGCGTTCGATGGCGGCGACTACCTTGCCAGCGAGGAGTACACCCTCGAGGTCACACCGACCAGCGACCGCGAGCTGAGCCGTATCCAGGTGATGCCGGAACCTACCCCGGCTCTGGCCGACGAACTCACCGAGCACGTGAGCGATGCTCTCGGGAACTGCACCATTCGCGACGAGGGCTACGTCTCGCAGTGTCAGATGTGGGCGAACCAGGATACCGATGGCATCACCTTCGAGCCGGTGACCTGGACAGTGGTGGACGGTCCCACGATCACCGAGGACGGCCGGACGGATCTCGTAGAGCTGCGGACCACCCTGGGAGCCGAGTACGAGGTGGCCGATGACGTCGACGCCCCACGCACACCGGTCACCGAGGAGGTCGTGCTGCGCACCCGGCTGTCGTTGTCCTTCGAGTCAGCGGACGACTACCTGATCATGGACGTGGACTGGCACACCATGCCGAGCGGCTCCTGAGACCAGGCGCCGCTCGGCACGGGTCACGCTCAGACCTTCGAGTCCTCCTCGACCGGCTCCGGGTCCTCCGACTCGGCGACGTGCGGGTGCCGGCGCTCGAGCTTCGCGCCCTCCACGTCCACATCCGGCAAGATCCGGTCCAGCCAGCGGGGCAGCCACCAGGCGCTCTTCCCGAACAGGTGCATCAGCGCTGGGATGATCAGCATCCGCACCACGAACGCGTCCACCAGCACGCCGAACGCCAGCGCGAACCCGATCGGTCGGATCATCGCGCTCTCGGCGAAGATGAACCCGCCGAACACGCTGACCATGATAATCGCCGCTGCGGCCACCACCGAGCGGCCGGCCCGGAAGCCCTGCACTACTGCTTGGCGGGCGTCTACACCGTGGGCGTAGGCCTCCCGCATCCCCGTGCCGAGGAAGAGCATGTAGTCCATCGCCAGGCCGAACAGGATGCCGACGGCGATCGTGGGCAGGAAGTTCAGGATCGGGCCGGGACTCTCCACCCCGAAGATGCCCGGCAGCCAGCCCCACTGGTAGATCGCTACCACCCCACCGAGCGCGGCGAAGTAGGACAGGATGAAACCGGCGGTAGCGATCACCGGAACCAGGATGGACCGGAACACCAGGATCAGGATCAGCAGGGACAGGCCCACCACCACGGCCAGGTAGATCGGTAGCGCCTCGGCCAGCTTGTCCGAGATATCGATGTTGCCGCTCGCCTGACCGGCCACCGCGATGGTCACGTCACCGTCGAGGTCCAGGCCGCGCAGCTCGTGCACCAGTGCTTCGGTGGACTCCGCTGTCGGTCCCTCGGCGGGGATCACCTGGAACCCGAGCACGGTGCCGTCCTCCGAGGCGCCGAACGGGGCAACCGCGGTGACGTCGTCCTGTGCCATCAGCTGCTCGCCGATCTCGAGCTGCTGCGCCGGCAGCTCCTCCTCACCGGCCGGCTCGGGCAGGTCGGCCACCACCAGCAGCGGACCGTTCATCCCCTCGCCGAACTGCTCCGCGACGGTGCTGTAGGCCTGGTACTGGGTGGAGTCGTGCGGTTCGGAGGACCCGTCCGGCAGGTTCAGGCGCAGGTCCAGGGCCGGGATCGCGATCACAGCCAGTGCGGCGATGCCGAGCACGGCGCGGGCGACGGCCGAGACCGTGGACATCGGCTTCGGCGGCACCGGCTTCGCGGCAGCTGCGCCGTGCTCGGTGAGCTTCGCGCGCTCGCGGGGGGAGAGCGCCCGCATCCCGATCAGCTTCAGCCACGCCGGCGTCAGCGTGATCGCCACCAGGACTGCCACGGCCACGCTGACCGCGCCGACGGTGCCCATCAGGCCGAGGAACGGGATCCCGGTGATGTTCAGCGCGAGCAGCGCGATCACCACGGTGATACCGGCGAACACGACCGCGTTGCCGGAGGTGCCGTTGGCCAGGCCGATCGACTCCTCCAGGTCGTAACCGTCCTTGAGCTGGCGTCGGTGTCGGTTGATGATGAACAGCGAGTAGTCGATGCCCACGGCCAGTCCGAGCATCACGCCCAGGATGGGGGTCACCGAGACCATCTCCACCACGCTGGACAGGGACAGGGCGCCGAGAGCGCTGATGGCCACGCCGATCAGGGCGTTCAGGATCGGCAGACCGGCTGCCACCAGAGAGCCGAGCATGACCAGCAGCACGACGGCCGCCACGATGACTCCGATGAGCTCTCCGACCCCGAGGATGGACGGGATCCCCTGCACGATCTCGCTGGAGAAGTCGACGTGTACACCGTCGATGGGGTTGTCGGAGAAGAGCGCGACCAGCGCATCCTTCGTCTCCTGCGGTACCTCGAACTGGCTCTCGGTGAACGAGACCGGGATGACCGCTGCGGAACCGTCCTCGGAGACCTGCCGAACGCCGTCGGTCAGTTCCAGCATCCGTTCGCCGAGCTCGAGCTGCTGCATCTGGCCGGTCAGCTCGGTCAGCCCCTGGTCCAGCTGCTCCTGCTGGCCGTCCATCTCGGCGAGGCCCTGCTCGATCCCTTCCAGCTGGGCGTCCAGCTCTGGGCCGGCCCAGGCGATCGAACCGTCGGCCTCTGCCTGTTCCCGGGCCTGTTCGAGCTGTGCTTGCTGGTCCTCGAGCTCGGTCCGCCCGGCCTCCAGCTGTGCCTGCTGGTCCGCCAGCTCGGCCTGTCCGGCCTCGGCCTCGGTGCGGCCCTGTTCCAGCTCGCTGGCCCGCTGGCTGCGCTGGGTCTCGGTGGCGAACGGGTCCACCACGGAAGCGACACCATCGATCTCCTCGGCCTGGGTGCCTAGGGCGGCGAGCTCGGTCTGCTGCTCCGCGGTGAACTCCGACCCGTCCGCGGTGGTGGCGACCACGGACCCGGTGCCGCCAGAGGCCTCCGGGAACTCGGTCTGCAGCCGCTCGGTGACCTCCGCTGTGGGGGTGCCGGGGATGTCGATCGCATCGGAGAGGGTGCCGGCGCCGACACCGAAGGCGATGCCCACAGCCACAGCGACGGCGGCCCAGGCGGCGAGGACGGCCCAGACCCGCCGTGCGGCGGTTCGGCCCAGGCGGTAGAGAAGTTCAGCCATCGGTGAGGTCCTTCGGTGATCGGATGAGGAACGGATCGGGGTGCTCGGGCATGTGGGTCGCGGGAGCGGGTGCGGTTCTCTGGTGCAGTTCTCTGTGCGCGTCTAGCGAGTGCCGAATCCGGTGCGCAGCTGCTCGATCAGGTGGTCCAGCAGCTCGGCCCAGACGACTCGGGAGACCTGATCGTCGGCAGCGCCGGTCCGTTCCCACCAGTGCGTGTGCAGCACCAGCACGCCGCCGGTGAACGAGCTCGCCAGCAGCTGGAGGTCCAGCGTGTCAGCCTCTGGATAGCGACGGCGCAGCGCCGCCACCAGTCCGTTGCCCACCTCGGTCAGTGCCTGGTTCAGCAGATTCGCGTGCCACGGCCCGTGCGGGTCGGTGCCGCCGAGGGTGCGGGTCAGGTACGCCATCGGGGTGACCAGGTCGGTGCTGCGCACCACCGCGGCGAGCTCGTCCAGGATCGACGACCCGGCCGCAGGTCGGCCGGTCTCGATCGGGGTGGCGAGCTTCTGGATGAGCTCGCCGAGCACGTCCGCG
This sequence comes from Ruania zhangjianzhongii, assembly GCF_008000995.1. Lineage (NCBI taxonomy): Bacteria > Bacillati > Actinomycetota > Actinomycetes > Micrococcales > Ruaniaceae > Ruania > Ruania zhangjianzhongii. The sequence goes on along the minus strand of NZ_CP042828.1, from coordinate 4,938,909 downwards.
CAGACCTCAGCCACCACATCGTCCAGCGAGGCGAAGTGGTTGAACACGGTGCGACGACTCACATCGGCCCGTTCGGCCAGCTCGTCCACGGTGAACGCGGTGCCGCCGGTGGAGTCCATCAGCTCGGCGGCCGCCTGCACGATGGCTTGGCGGGAGCGTTCCTTCAGCGCTGCGCGGCGGTCGGTCGGGGCATCGGTCACGTGGTTACACTAAGTGCAACGCTGCACTCAGTGCAATGAACGTGGCGCATCTCACAGGGGTCCTCCGCCTGCGCTCGCGGCGGTTCGCCGTGCGATGTGAATCGCGATGAACGCCCGCGCGAGCGAGCGCGCGGGGACCTGCCGGCTGACTGGCTCGGGTGATCTCACCCTGTGCCGCCCCCGCCCTCCGCCGCACACGGCAACGGAGCCAAGTTCCCGGTTCGGGAACTTGACTCCGTTCGGCCTACGGGCCGCAGCCGCTGCGGCACATCCCTCTCGTGCCGCGGCTGACCGTCCAGGGGGTGGGCGATCAGCCGATGTTGGCCGAACCAGCCTCCGCCACCTGCTGCTGAGCTGCCGCACGTCGTTCGTCGATCCGGTTCTGGATCGTGTCCGCGTGGTCGGCCTCTGCCTGGGCACTGAAGGCCTGCAGCTGCTCTTCTTCGGCCGGGATCGGCTCGTGCGGGCCGTTGATGCCGCCGCGGACCTGGTTGTTCTCACCGACCTGGGCGGTGGGAGTGTTGTCCGCCAGGCGCAGGGTGCCGTTGACGATGTTCTCATCGATCACCACACCAGCGGTGTTGGCGTCCACCTGGACGTTGCCACCCCAGTAGCTGGCACCGTCGCAGTCGGCTGCGGGGCCGTCGGAGCCCACCTGGACCGGGCCGGCGTTTCCGGTGATCCGGCTGTTGCCCTGCACCACCACGGCGCAGAGCATGCTGCCCTCGGCGTTCTCCCCCACCACGAGGCGGCCGTCGATGAACGTGTCGTAGATGTCGGTGTACACCGTCTCGCGGGAGTTGACCGTGCCCGCGACAACAGAGTTCTCGACGTACACCTCACCGGCGCGGGCCGTCAGGTTCTCGCCCAGCTCAGCCTCGATGGCAAACAAGAACCCGACGGGGGCCTCCTCGCCTGCACGGCTGGTCACCCGCCCGTCGATCGCGGAGCCTTCGACCACTGCGCCGTAGGCGTTGTTCATGCGCAGGTCCCCGGTGACTGTGGAGTCCAGCAGGTCCACGTAGGAGTCGGCGGCACCGACAACCTGGCCGTCGATGCTTACCCCTTCCCCGATCAGGTTCCCGCCCTGGCGCACTCGCACGTCACCGGTCACGGTGGTGCCGGTCAGATCGCAGGTGGCGTCCGCAGGTACGACCAGATCACCGGGCACGGTGACCTCGCCGGCGGTGCCGACGCAGTGGGTCACCAGGTCGGCGTTGGCTGGTGCGGCCCCCAGGGTGCCGAAGGCGGCTCCACCGGCGATCAGTGCCGTGGTAGCCAGCGCGGCGGTTATGGACTTCTTCATCGAATCTCTCCTCCGTCGTCAGTGTCAGTACATCGACCCTATGCCCTGGGCGGCCCAAAATGTGACCCAGCAACGTCCAAGGAGTAAGACCAGTGAATCCAGTACATGTCTGACGAGGCGAGGCGAGGCGGGGCGGCGTGAGGCGAGGCGAGGCGGGGCGGCGTGAGGCGAGGCGGGGCGGGGCGGGGCGGGGTGCCGCTTCGTGACCAGACCGGACTGGGCGCTCGCGTTCGTGGAGAGGTCGGCCTCGCCGGTGGCTGCCTCCCCGCAGCGCAGCCCGCACAGCCCGCGCCCTGCGGTGGCCCCTCACTACTGCGCGCCTACGCTGGTGAGATGACGGCCGGTCGCGTGCACCTGCTCTATGGCCTGACTGGTTCGGGCAAGAGCACCCTCGCGAGACGGCTGTGCCAGGACGGAGCTGCGGTTCGATTCACGCTCGACGAGTGGATGCTGCGCCTCTACCCCGAGCTCAGCTACGACGACGCTGCCTACGGCCGGCAAGCCGACGTGGTGCGCGAGGTGATCTGGACGGTGGCCGAGCAGGTGCTCGCTGCGGGCACGGATGCCGTCCTTGACTGGAACAGCTGGTCGCGCATGCGGCGTGCCTGGGCTGTGCAGCGAGCCCAGCACGCTGACGCAGAGGTGATCCTGCATTGGCTCACCACCGGGTTGGCTGAGGCCGACCGTCGGCTCGCTGCCCGTGCAGGCGCCGATACGCCGTACGTGCACCCGGTCACCACGGCCGGCAACGCCCACCTGCAGACCCTGATGGAGCCTCCCGGTCCAGCAGAAGGCTGCCGGATCATTCGGCACTGATCGAGCCGGTGCGCTGTGCTCAGCGCCGCCCGGCGGCCAGAACCTCCGGATTGAGGATGTTCTGCGGCGTGGTGCCGGCGAGCACGTCCACCACGTTCTGCACAGTGCGGCGCTTGAGCTCGGTGTAGGACTGCTCGGTGTAGAACGCCGCGTGCGGGGTGAGAATGCACCGCTCGAAGGACGTCAGCGGGTGATCGACCGGCAACGGCTCGTTCTCGAACACGTCCAGCCCGGCGCCCTGCAGGTGCCCGGATGCCAAGGCGTCGGCGATCGCGTCAGTGTCCACCACGCCACCGCGGGCCGTGTTCACCACGATCGCGCCGGCCGGGAGCTGTGCCAACGCCCGGGCATCGAGCAGGTGGTGGGTGTCCGGGTCCAGCGGGGTGTGCACGGACAGCACATCGCTGCGCGCCAACAGCTCGGTGAAGGACAGGACGGGCCAGCCCTCGTCGGTCGCGGTGCCCGGCTCCAACCGGATGTCGCTGGTGGCCACGTCGAAGCCGATACCGGCGGCCTTGCGAGCCGTGGCCTGCCCGATGCGCCCGAAGCCGAGCACCCCGAAGCGCAGGGTGGAGAACTGGCGGATCGGCGTCGCCGGTGTCAGGTCCGGCTGACCGGCTCGCAGCCCCCGGTCCAGCACGCGCAGGCCGCGCACGGTCGCCAGTGCCAGGGTGATGGCATGGTCGGAGACGGCCTCGGTGCCGTAGTCCGGCACGTTGCACACGGCCACACCGCGCTCGGTCGCGGCCTGCACGTCGACAGTGTCCACCCCCACGCCGTAGCGCCCGATCGCGCGCACCTTCGGCAGCGCGTCCAGCACGGCGGCGGTGATCGGCGCGTACTGCACCACCAGAGCGTCAGCCCCGGAAGCGTGTGCGATCACCTCCTCCTCGGTGCGGCTCTGGGTGAGCACGAGCTCGACCCCGGCACCGGTCGCCGCCTTCTGCTCGGCGTCGATGTCGGCGTGGTCGCAGTCGGTGATGACGATCTTCATCGGGTCCTCTATTCGGGCAGCTGTTCAGGCAGTGTCGGGGTCGGCGGGCAGGGCAAGGAGCACCTTGCCGGAGGCTTCGGAGTCCTTGGCGGTAGCGAATCCCTGCACCGCATCCGCCGCGTCGAAGGTGTGCGTGATGACCTGCTCGATCTCGGGCCGTTCGGCCAACAGCGAGATCGCCGCGTCGATCTCGTTGTTGAACCGGAACGAGCCGTGCATGGTCAGCTCCTTGGAGATCATCGGTGCCAGGTTGATCCCGCTGGCAGCGTTCGGCACCATGCCCACCTGCACGTAGGTGCCGGCCCGCCGCGCGGCCACGAACGCCGCGTTGATCGAGGCCGGGATGCCCGAGCACTCCAGCACCACGTCGTAGGCCTCGGCCGGGATCTCCTCGGACCGGACGTTGATCGTCTGCGCCGCACCGAGCCCGCGGGCACGGCCCAGCGGCCCCTCGAGCACATCGGTGGTGGTCACCTCTGCAGCGCCGAGCGCCACCGCTGCACCGGCAGCGAGTAGACCGATGGCACCGGAGCCCGTGACCAGCACCCGCTGACCGGCCACTCCACCGGCGAGCGCGATACCGTGCAGCCCCACCGCCAGCGGCTCGGCCAAGGCGGCGCGGTTGAGCGGCAGCCCGGCCGGCAGCACCCGCACCATCGAGGCGTCCACGACGAAGTACTCCGCTGCCGCACCCTGGGTGTGTGGCCAGGTCGAGGCACTGCCCAGGTAGGCGCCGTTCGGCCACAGGTGCGGCGCCTGCGCCAGCCCGGGCTGCTCGTCGCCGAAGGTGGCCGGGTGCACGGTGACCGCAGTGCCGGGAGCAAGCTCCCCAGACGGGTCGGCGTCCACGGTGCCGGACATCTCGTGCCCAGGAATGAGGGGCTCCCGCACCACGAACGCCCCGTTCGCACCGTCGTAGTAGTAGTGCAGATCCGAACCGCAGATTCCGACATAGGCGGTACGGATCCGGACCTGACCAGGTCCAGGTTCGGGGACGGGGACCTCGGCGAGGCTGAGGTCCTCCTTGCCGTTGATGACGAGAGCACGCATAGCGGGTGTCCTAGCTAGGAAGTGGAGCGGAAGGTGAGTGAGCGGGAGGGCAGGATCAGACGATGGCGGTCATACCGCCGTCGACGAAGATGTTCTGACCGGAGACGAACGCGGAGGCGTCCGAGGCAAGGAAGATCAGCGTGCCGACCAGCTCCTCCGGCAGACCCCAGCGCTGTGCCGGGGTTCGGGTACCCACCCAGCCGCTGAACTCTGCATCGGCGACCAGCGCAGCGTTCATCTCGGTCTTGAAGTAGCCGGGGGAGATGGCGTTCACCTGGATGTTGAACCGGGCCAGGTCGGCCGCCATCCCCTTGGTGAGCATCAGCACCCCACCCTTGGACGCCCCGTACGGAGCAATCGTCTGCCGGGCGAGCTGGCTCATCACCGAGCCGAGGTTGATCACCTTGCCGCTACCGCGCGCGGCCATCCCCGGGGTGATCTGGCGGGAGACGTAGAACGCGCTGGACAGGTTGCCGGCGATCACCGCATCCCAGTCCTCGGCGTCGAACTCGTTGAACGGCGCCCGACGCTGAATCCCGGCGTTGTTCACCAGAATGTCCGGCACGCCGTGCTCATCGATGAGTGCGGACACGTTCTCGGCCACTGCACCGGCGTCGGTGACGTCGAACCGCGCCGTGGGCACCGGGCCACCCGAGGTCACCCGGCCGACGGTCTCGGCGGCGGCGGCCAGGGCCTGCGGGTCCCGCCCATGCAGCACCACCTTCGCGCCCGCCTCGGCCAGCCCCGTCGCCAGGGCCAAGCCCAGGCCGCGGGAGGAACCGGTGACGAATGCGAGCTTGCCGGTGATGTCGAACAGCGGGCTGGTCATGTGCCTACCTTGAGGTCGGAGCGGCGTCGCGGGCCGGTGACCCCGGGGCACCGCGGTGTGAGGCACTACGGTCCCACAATGATCACACCTTTTGCAAGTGGGGTCGTGATGGTCCTGAGCGGCGGATCCCCTCGGCCGACGACGGCGGAGCAGGCGGATCGTTCGTCCCACCGTGGTAGGCGGTGCTCAAGGCGTGCAGGCGTGCAGGCGTGCAGGCGTGCAGGCGTGCAGGCGTGCAGGAGTGCAGGAGTGCGGGAGCGCGAGTGGGGCGTGAGGTCAGCGCATCTCGGCGACCGGGAAGGTGTCCATATCGTCGAAGGACTGGTTCTCGCCGGCCATCGCCCAGACGAAGCTGTAGGCAGCGGTGCCGACTCCGGAGTGCACGGACCAGCTCGGGGAGATGATCGCCTCCTCGCTGGCGACTACCAGGTGCCGGGTCTCGCTGGGCTTGCCGAGGATATGCAGCACGCGGGCGTCGTCGGGCAGGTCGAAGTACAGATAGCACTCGGTCCGCCGGTCGTGGGTGTGCGCGGGCATCGTGTTCCACATGCTGCCCTCGTGCAGGGTGGTCACCCCCATCACCACCTGGCAGCTGCGCACCCCGCTGGAGTGGATGTACTGGTTCAGGGTGCGCCGGTTGCTGGTGGCCTGCTCACCCAGCTCACGCACGTTCCCGCCGCCGGGTTCGGTGAGCACTGTGGGGTAGCTGGTGTGCGCCGGCGCGGAGAACAGGTAGAACCGTGCCTCACTCTCACCCTCGCCGGCGCCGGCGCCGGCGAAGGTGACGTCCTGGGCGCCGCGGCCGATGTACAGGCAGGCGCCGGTGGACAGGGCGTACTCGGTACCGTCCACCACGACTTTCCCGGCGGCGCCGACGTTGACGATCCCGGCTTCCCGGTGCTCGAAGAAGTACTCGGACCGGATCTCCGGGTAGGTCGGCATCGAGATCGGGTCCGTGGTCGGGGTGATGCCGGCGAGCACCACACGGTCCTCGTGGGTGTAGACGGCTTGCACGGTGCCGGCGACGAACAGCCCCGGCACCAGGTAGCGCGAGCGCAGCTCGGCGGTGTCCATACCTGGGATCTGATCGGGGTTGGTGGCGTGTCGAAGCTCCACGGGGAGTCTCTCCTTCTGGACAGCGGAACGATTTCCCGCAATGATCGCACCTTTTACCGGCTGATGGCTCTAGCATGGGGTACACGCGCCGCGAGGGGCTCCCGGCGAATGAACCAACTGGCCTTGGAGGGTCATGGCGGCACCGGTGCTACACAGCGACATCCTCAACACCCTGGGTGCGGAGATCGCCGGCGGCGGGCTCGATCCCGGTGATGTGCTCACCCTCGCCGGGCTAGAGGAACGCTTCGGCGTGTCCCGGACCGTGGTGCGTGAGGCGATGCGGATCCTGGAATCGCTCGGCATGGTGCGGGCCAAGCGCCGGGTCGGGCTGACCGTGCAGCCCTCGGCCTCGTGGTCGGTCCTCGACCCGCGGGTGATCGCCTGGCGGCTGGCCGGGGCGGGCCGGGCCGAGCAGCTCCGGTCGCTCACCCAGCTCCGGGTCGCGCTGGAGCCGACTGCAGCACGGTTAGCCGCGCAGACTGCGCAGGACGCCGGCGGGGAGCTGATTCGGCTGGCCGAACAGCTACGCGAGCTCGGTGAGCAGGGTCTGGGCGACACCGCCTTGTACCTGGACATCGACGTACAGTTCCACACCCTGCTGCTGACCTGTGGCGGCAACGAGATGTTCTCCGCCCTCGCCGATTCCGTCGCGGAGGTGCTGATCGGGCGCACCCGGTTGGGACTGACCCCGGCGCACCCGGCCCACGCGGCGGTGAGCAACCACGAAGACCTGGCCCGCGCCGTCGGCGACGGGGATCCGGTACGGGCCGAAGCACATGCCAAGGCCGTGCTGGAGACCGTCTGGTCCGAGGTGGACTACGCCAGCCAGATGGAGCGGATCGCGACTGGCTGAGTCGTCCGGATCGCGACGGACGGAGGAGGGAACATCGGACCGGTGGCGAGCAGAACCCCGCGCAGTGGAGCGGAATATCCGCGACTGGTCGAACGCCGTCGGCCGGCTGTTCCTGTTCCGAACGCCGCGCGGTGGGGAATAGCGCCGCGGGCCGGAGGCTTGCTCTGAGGTGCTGATCTGTGGACCGGCCCGATGACGGCCGGCGCGACCCCGACGCGGGCCGAGGGTGTGGGGCTGCGCTCGGAGCGCGGCCCGATCCTGCTCTCGCTGATGCTGTCGACGGCGCTGGTCGCCCTGGATGCCACCATCCTGGCCACGGCCGCCACCACGATCGCGCGGGAGTTCGACGCGTTCGCCCTGGTGCCCTGGCTGTTCTCCGCCTACACCCTCGCCCAGGCGGTCACCGTGCCGGTGTATGGCCGCCTCTCCGACGTCTTCGGCCGCAAACGCCTGATGCTCCTCGGCGTGGGACTTTTCCTCATCGGCTCGGTGCTCTGCGCGCTCGCGCCCACCATGCTCGCGCTGATCCTGGCCCGAGTGGTGCAGGGCCTCGGTGCCGGGGCGATCATGCCGATGTCGATGACCATCGCCAGCGATATCTACACCGTGGCCGAGCGGGCCAAGGCGCAGGGCTACCTCGCCAGCGTCTGGGCGATCTCGTCAGTGGCCGGGCCCACCCTCGGTGGCGTGTTCTCCCAGTTCGTCAGCTGGCGGTGGATCTTCTGGGTCAATGTGCCACTCGCCGTCCTGGCGGCGGTGATGCTCTGGCGCCGGTTCACCGAGCCGTCCGGGGACGGTGAGCGCGAGCCGGTCGACTATCTCGGCGCCACCCTGCTCACCGGTGGCAGCACCTTGCTGGTGCTTGGCCTGCTGCAGGCGGGTGAGTGGGGCTGGGGATCCGCCCGCACCGTAGCGGTGCTGGCCGGTGGCGTGGTGCTGCTCGCCCTGTTCGTGTTCCGGTCGCAGCGAGTGCGATACCCGATCCTCCGGCTGGCCGTGCTGCGCCGCCGGGTCATCGCCGCACCTACCGTGGCCGCGTTCATGATCGGGGTGATCGTGCTCGGCCTGTCCACCTACGTGCCGATCTACGCCCAGGGGGTGCTCGACGCCGAGCCGCTGGTGGCCGGGTTCGCGCTCGCGGCGCTGAGCGTCGGCTGGCCGCTGACCGCGACCCTGTCCGGGCGGGTCTACCTGCGGGTGGGCTTTCGGATCACCGGCCTGATCGGCTCCGCCCTGGTGGTCATCGGCTCCGCCCTGGCACTGCTGCTCGGCGAGCACACCTCGATCTGGCAGGTCGCCGCCACCTGCTTCGTAATCGGTGCCGGGATGGGCCTGACCACCGCCCCGACGCTGATCGCGGCCCAGACCAGTGTCGACTGGTCCGAACGTGGCGCGGTGACCGGCACCAACGTGTTCTCCCGGTCGCTCGGCTCCGCCGTGGGCGTAGCCGCCTTCGGCGGGGTGGTGAACGCGGTCGCCACTGTGGGACCGGATGGGATGCCGGTGGGCGCCGATCTGGTCCACGGTGTGCACCTGGTGTTCTGGTGCTCGCTCGGGGTGGCGGTGCTGCTCGCGCTCGCGGTGGCACTGATGCCCCGGGACCGTGGAGCCGTGTGGCAGACTCCGAAAACATGAGCAGCACTGACGAGATCACGGTGGTCGAGCAGCCCGACCGCTACCAGATCCTGGTCGGCGGCGAGCCGGCCGGGCACACCGAGTACAGCGACGACGGTGCGCAGCGCCTCTTCCCGCACACGGTGATCGACCCGGCCTACCGCGGTCAGGGGCTCGCCGGCACCCTGATCCGCGAGGCGCTGGACGCCACCCGCGCGGCCGGGCTGGCGGTGATCCCGACCTGTTCGGCAGTGGCGGGATTCATCAACCAGAACGCCGAGTACCAGGACCTGGTGCCGGCCGATCGCCGCGCGGAGCTGGGGATCGGCTGACCGCAGCTCAGGCTGGCCGCGCCCCGCACCGGGACCTCGGCTGGCCGCGCCCCGCACCGTTGCCGGCCACGTTCGGCCGGGTGCCGGTCGGTGCCCGGGTGTGCAGGGCGTAAGTTGACCTGGTGACCGCGCACGAGCACCTCAGCACGCTGGCCATCATCGGGGGAGGCCCTCGGGCCGTGTACGCACTCGAAGCACTCGCCCGGCGTCGGGAGCGCGGCACGCTTCCGGACCGGATCGACGTCTACGAGCCCCGCGCCCAGCTCGGCACCGGGATGGCCTACACCTCGGATCAGCCAGACTGGGTGAGCCTGAACGTCCCGGACCACGCCCTGCACGCCGGCCGGGTGCACACCGGTGCCGCCCTCACCGACTCCCACCTCGCCGGTCCGTTCGCCGCGCCACCGGCCGATGACCAGCCCTGCGCCTATCCCGCGCGCGCTGCCGCCGGCCGCTACCTCACCGGGCTCGCCGACACTGCCATCGGTGCGCTGGCACCTACCCCGGTGCGCCACCTGCGCCAGCGGGTCGATCGGGTGCGGCCCGCCGGGCCCGGGTTCCGGGTGCACACGAGCGAAGGGTGGGCCGAGTATGACGCCGTGCTGCTGGTCACCGGGCACGCGAGCACCTGGCCCGGTCTGGACCTGCCCGCCGGCGTCCCGGCAGTGCGCGTGTTCCCGGTCCCCAGCCTGGTCACCACCGCGCAGGCGCTGAGACCCACTGCCGTGCAGATCCGTGGTGCGCACCTGAGCGCGATCGACGCGGTCCTCGCCCTCAGCGAGGGACTCGGCGGGCGGTTCCTCAGCAGCGGAGCCGGCGGCGCCCTGCAGTACCGCCCCGGCGACCTCGACCCCGTGCTCACCCTCACCAGCCGCACTGGCCGGCTGATGCTGGCCAAGACCGATGCCGCCGTACTGCGCCGGTACCGCAGCGAGCAGATCGCCGCACCGCTGCGTTCCGAGATAGCCACGACGGCGGAGCTCCCGTTGCTCCTGGAGAGGCTCGCCGCCGCGATCCTCACCCAGGCGAGACGGACCTGGGACCCGAGCTCCGCCGTCATCGGGCCGGAGCAGATCCACCCGGTCTGGGACAGCCTGACCGGACCGACCGCGGCCGATCCGTTCGACGACCTGCGGGCCAGCCTGGCCTTCGCCCGAGGGACTGCCGTCCCCGATGAGACCTGGGCGCTCGGCCAGGCGTGGCGGCATGCCTATCCCGACCTGGTGCACCGGCAGCGCCAGGTGGCCGAGCGCGCAGTGCGCGGCGGCGCGGATGTCCCTCTCGATTGGGCCGACTACCCGCGGCTGGTCACCGGCCTGGACCGGCTCGCGTTCGGCCCACCGCCGGGGAACGTGGTCAAGCTGCTCGCCCTGGCATCCGCCGGCCGGTTGCGCCTGGTGCGCACCGCCGAACTGCCGGCCGAACCGCCGGACCTGATCGTGGACGCGGTCACCGCCCCGCCCGGCCTGCCCCGCGGTGACGAGCTGTGGGAGCAGCTGCTGGCGGACGGGCTGGTCCGCTTCGGCGCTACCGGGCGCGGTGTGCTCACCGATGCCGCCGGTGCCTGCCTGGGCGCCGATGGCACCCGGAACGGGCTGGCCGCCGTCGGCCGGATGACCGAGGACGTAGTGATCGGTACCGACACACTGCTGCGCAGCATGCACCCCGAGCTGGAGCTCTGGGCGGACCACCTGGTCACTCGCGACGCCTGACCGAACTCGCGAGTGAGTCTGCTGGGGGTATAGGCCCAGTAATCCCACACGCGAGCGCCGCTTGGGCCCATCAGCGGTGGGCGCGGGCGGACTACAGCCAGCCGTTGCGCTGCGCGACCCGCGCCGCCTCCACCCGGTTGGTGGTGCCGGTCTTCCCGATCGCTGCGGACAGGTAGTTGCGCACAGTGCCCGCGGACAGGTGCACCCGTTCGGCCACCACCGACACCGACGCACCGTCCAGGCACTCGCGGAGGACCTCGCGCTCGCGGTCGGTGAGCGGGTTCGGGCCGCCGGCCAGAGACTCGGTGGCCAGCGCCGGGTCCACTACCCGCCGGCCGGCATGCACGCTGCGGATCGCCTCCGCGAGCTCCTCGGCCGGCGTGTCCTTGACCACGAACCCGCTGGCACCGGCCTCCAGCGCCCGGCGCAGGTAGCCGGGCCGGCCGAACGTGGTGACGATCAGCGAGCGCACCCCAGGCAGCTCCGTCGCGAGCTGCGCGGCGGCGTCGATCCCGTCCATCCCGGGCATCTCGATGTCCAGTAGGCACACCTGAGCACTGGTGCTTCGGGCGGTCTCGAGCACCTCGTCGCCGGAGCCGACCTCGGCCACCACGTCCAGGTCAGGTTCCAGCCGCAGCAGCGCCGAGAGCGCCCCGCGCACCAGTGCCTGGTCGTCAGCCAGCAGCACCCGGATCTTCTCGGTCACCAGCGCACCTCCAGTCGTGTCCCGCCGCCCTCGGCCGCGGTGATCTCCAGCGTGGCGCCCGCGCCCTTGACGCGTTCGGCGATGCCCCGCAGCCCGGTACCGCCGGTCGCTGCCCGGGTGCGTTCTGCGGAACCAGCCGCTAGGGCAGCACCCGGCCCTACGCCGTCGTCCATCACCACCAGCGAGCGCTCCTGCAGCTGGACCGTGCAGCGGGACGCGCCCGAGTGCCGGACCACATTGGTGACCGCCTCGCGCAGCACCCAGGCCAGCACCAGCCGGTGGCGCGGATCCACGACGTCCGCACTCACCGGGACCTCAGCGGCGATACCGGCGTCAGTCAGTGCCTCCCGGGCGCTCGCCAGCTCATCGGCCAGCCGTGCCACTCGCAGCCCGGCGACCGTGGCCCGGATCTCTGCCAGTGCTTCCCGGGTCAGCGACCGGATCTGCGCGAGCTCCGCCTTGGCGGCCTCGGGATCGGCATCCACCAGCCGTTCGGCGAGCTCGGACTTGACCGTGATCACGGTCAGGCTGTGGCCGAGCACATCGTGTACGTCCCGAGCCACCCGCTCGCGTTCGGCCACCAGGTTCAGCTCGGTCGCCAGCCGGTCGTGGGCACCTTGACGATCGTCGAGCCAACGGACGATGCCGGTCATCACGCCGACGCCGGCGAGGAGGGCAAGGAAGAAGCCATGGGTGGCGAACGAGTCGGTGACCACCAGCATCAGGACCGTCAGCGCGATCCACCCGATGGCGAGCAGGATGCCCCGCCGGAGCGGTTGGTGGAAGACACCGAAGGTGAGCAGGAAGACGGTCATTCCGAAGGCGTCTATCCCGACGATCAGGCCGGTGATCACGAACATCGCCGCCATGGCGAGCAGGAACTTCGTCGCCGTCCGGTACGGGTCGCTCACGTCCGGTCGCATCATCCGGACGAAGCCGTAGGCGTAGAGCGCGCCGAAGACGACGACCGCTGCTACTGCGATGATCCGCCACACCAGGGGCACCGGTGCGAGGGCCGCGGAGATCAGCGGGAAGGCCAGGAACACCAGCCAGATGACGCCCATCAGCCAGCCGAACCGCTGCCACGGTGACAGTGACGGGTTCGGCTGGCTGGTGGGGGTCTCCATGGTGTCCCCGATCGTACGGGGAGCTGTCACTGCCGGCCGCGTCCGCGGCGGACCATCAGGAAGGCCAGCACGGCGAAGATGATCGCCCAGGCCACCAGGTTCAGCACCGGGATCCACAGACCGTTGCTCTCCACCGGGGGTCCGGTGGTGCTGATCATCATGCCCTCGGTGAGCGGGTACCGGGCGAGGGCCACGAACCCGTACAGCGGGGTGAACTGTGCCACGGTGAGCATCGTTCCGGAGAGTGGGAAGAAGATGTTGCCGAGGAAGGCGAAGATCACCAGGGACCCGCTCGCGGCCCCGACTGCCGCCTCGGACCGGAACAGCAGGCCGGCGAGCAGACCGTACAGGGAGAACACGGCGGCCCCGACGACGACGGCCAGTGCGGAGAGCCACCAGGCGGTGGGGCTGCCGGTCGCACCGGTGAAGTAGCCGAGCACGTAGATCAGGGTGATCGGGATGATTGCGATCACGAACGCGACCCCTGCCTTCACGGCCACGTACTGGGCGTCGGACATCGGGGTCAGGCCGAGCTGGCGGCCCCAGCCCTGCATCCGTTCGACGGCGGCCATCCCGCCCACACCCACGGTCGCCGTGACCGCGCCGAAGGCGGCCATCGAGATCATCGTGTACATCGCTGCGTTGCCGTTGCCGATCGGCGCGTCGGCGTAGGCCATCGACGCGCCGAAGACGATGTACATGAAGGCCGGCAGTACGGCGACGAAGAACATCGAGATGAAGTCGCGGCCGACCCGGCGCAGCTCGATTCCGGTGTAGGTGAGGTTCATCGGAGGGTTCCTTCCAGCTCGCCGCGCTCGGCGGTCTGATCGGTAGAGGTGAGGGCGACGAACGCCTGGTCCAGGGAGCCGGAGCTGACCTCCAGCTCGGTGCCGTCGAGGTCGGTGAGCAGGGCAAGGGCGATCGCGTCGGAGTCGGCGGCGTGCACCTGCACCCGGCCGGACTCGACGGTGGCGCTGTGCACGCCGGGCATGCTGCGCAGCTGCGCGAGCGCCGCCTCGGTGCCGGCTTTGTCCAGGCGGGCGGAGACGGTGCGGCCGGAGGCGCGGGCGCGGATCTCGGTGGTGGTGCCGTCGGCGACGATCTTCCCCGCCGCCATCATCACGATCCGCTGCGCGAAGGCGTCCGCCTCCTCCAGGTAGTGGGTGGCGAAGATGACCGTACGTCCGCTGTCCGCATCGGCACGCATCGTGTCCCAGAACTCGCGCCGGGCGGTCACATCCATCCCTGCAGTCGGCTCGTCCAGGATGAGCAGGTCCGGGTCGGGCAGCAGCGCGAGCGCGAACCGTAGCCGCTGCTGCTCGCCGCCGGAGCACTTGGACACCTTCCGCCCGGCGATCTTGGTGATGCCGGCCTTGGCGAGGACCTCGTCGATCGGCATCGGGTGCTCAAACGTGGAGGCGATCATCCGGACCGTCTCGGCCACGCTCAGGTCACGGAGCAGTCCGCCGCTCTGCAGTACCGCAGAGATGCGGCCGGCGCGCACCGCCTGCCGTGGCGGCAGACCGTTGACCTGCACAGTGCCGGCGGTCGGTTCGGTGAGGCCGAGGACCATGTCCAGCGCAGTGGTCTTCCCGGCGCCGTTCGGTCCGAGGAAGGCCATGATCTGACCGCGGGGGACCTCCAGGTCGATGTCGTTGACAGCGACCACGGGTCCGTCGCCGGTGCGGAACTGCTTGGTGACGCCGGCCAGCTGGACTGCTGGCGGGTTACTCGCTGGTGTGCTCATAACTCCACCTTGGCGATCGAGGCGGTTCGCCCGCGATGGTGCGGCGTCACTTTCTGGGTATGACAGCTGTCATCTCGGCCCGGCCCCACCTGTCATCTGCGCAGGTCAGGGCGGTGTATGGCGAAGTGACCGTTATACCGCAGGCCGTGCCATATATGGCGAGGTGTGCCGTATACCCGTCACTTCGTGCTCCTAGACTTGCCCAATGGTCGATCGAGGAGCCGGTGCGCTGGTGGCATTGCCGCCGGGTGAAGGCACTGCCCTCAGTCAGTTGCTGACCGATCGGCGTTCGACCAAGGAGCTCAGCAACGAGGCCCTGACCCTGGAGGTGGTCGCCGGGCTGCTGCGCCACGCCGCCGGTGTGGACGGAGCCGGCCGGCCGACCTACGCCTCCGCGCGGGCGCAGTACCTGGTCTCGGTCACCCTCGTGGCCGGCGAGGTGGTCGGCCTGCGCCCGGGCGCCTACCGGTACCTGGGCAGCCGGCATGCGCTGCGCACGCACACCCTGGGCGATCTGCGGCCGGGCCTTGCTGCAGCGACAGTGGACGCCCAGTGGTTGGCCGGCGCGCCCGCTGTGCTGGTGCTCTCAGCGGACCTGACGGGTGCGAACCACTACTTCGCCGAGCTCGGCGCGGTACAGGGCGAACGGTTCGCCTGGCTGGAGGCCGGCCTGATCACGCAGAACGCCTACCTCTGGGCGGCGGCCACCGGGTGGGGCACAGCGTTCATCGGTGGCCTGAACCAGGCGGCGCTGCCGGGTGTGGCCGAGCAGGTGGTGCCAGGCGGTGAGCACGTGCTCGGCTTGTTGCCGGTGGGGCGGCCGGCATAGCAGCATCTTTCGGTGCTCGGAGGGCGAGTGGTCACCGAGTCCGCTAGTGCATGCATAGTGTATTGATGACGAGATATCATGTTGGATGGCTTCGTTGCTGCAGATCAGGGGCGTACCTGAGGAGACCAGGCGCGAACTGAAGGCGCGCGCCGCCGAGCGCGGTCAGTCGATGAACGCTTATCTCCTGGATCTGGTCACTCGTGAGACCGAACGGCCGACTGTGGTCGAGGTGCTGCGTCGCGCCGAGCGCCGTGCTGAGCGAGCAGACATCTCGGCGGCTGACATCGTGGCAACGGCCCGTGCTGAACGTGAGGAGCACCTGGCCCGCCGGGGTGACGAATGATCGTCCTCGACTGCTCGGCCCTGGTCGATGCTCTGACCGGAGTGGACGGTAGTCAGGGGCTGCGACACGTACTCGCCGAGGAGGAGTTGCACGCGCCGGAGCTGCTCGACTACGAGGTGGTCTCCGCAGCGCGTGGACTGACTTTTGGTGGCCACCTCAGCGCCCGCCGCGCGGAGGATCTGCTACTCGACTTCGACGATCTGCCGCTGCACCGGTGGCAGGCCAGTGCGGGCTTGCGGCGAAGGGCGTTCACGCTGCGGGACAACCTGAGTGCCTATGACGCAGCCTACGTCGCCTTGGCAGAGGCACTGCGGTGCCCGCTGGTGACCCGGGACGCTCGGCTGTGCCGGTCGAGTGGGCATGAGGTCGAGATCCTCATGCCCTGAAAACGCGAGGAGGGCACGTGGACCGCCGTCCGGGAGGTTCACTCTGCGCTCATCCGGCCGTGCGGAGATGCGCTCGCAGCGAGCGGGCTGGTGTACCGGTGAGATCGGCGACGGCGGAGGTCACCACGTCGAGCTCGCCCACCTTGATCGCGGTGTAGGTGGAGACCCATGCGTCCAGCTGCCAGGGGGCGGCGCCGTACGGCGCGCGGGAGGCATAGGCCTCCTCGATGGTCTCGTCCTGGAAGGCGATCTGCCGCCCGGTCTCCTCGGTGACGATCTGGGCGATCTCGGTCAGCGTGAGCGCTTCCGGGCCGGTGAGGTCGTAGCTGGCGCCGCTGTGGCTGTTCGCTCCGGTGGCGTGGTCGGCCAGGACCGTCACCGCGCAGCGGGCCACATCCACGCGCAGCACCGCCCCCACTCGGCCCGCACCGGCGGGTCCGCGGATCACGCCGTCCGATCCCGCGAACTCCGGCAGCAGGTCCAGGTAGAAGGAGTCCCGGAGGAAGGTCCAGGTCATCCCGCTGGCACGGAGGTGGTCCTCGGTGGCGGCATGGTCCCGGGCCAGGGTGAACGTTGCGGTCGGGCTCGCACCAAGGAACGAGGTGTAGACGACGTGCTGCACTCCGGCAGCTGCCGCGGCATCGATGAACGTGCGGTGCTGATCGAGCCGGTCGGCGCTCTCCGACCCGGAGACCATGAACAGCAGGTCGATCCCCTCCAGCGCATACCGGGCGGCGTCCGGGTCGCCGTACGCGGCCACCGCGGTCCGGGCGGCCGGAAAGTCCGCAGCCTTGGTCGCATCGCGCAGCAACAGCCGTGCCTCGATCCCGCGCTCATCGAGTCCGGCTGCCACCCTCGACCCGATATGTCCCGTGCAGCCGGTGACCGCGATCGTGTCCATGCCCACCATCCTCGGCCCCTGCGGCATCGCGCGCGAACGGGCGCTCCTGGAAGATCATCGGCCAGCCGGATGCACCGGCAACTCTTCACGAGTGCGCCGCATCCAGCAGCGATCCGTGCCGAGGTTCTCTGCCCGGAAGGGTGTCCAGGATGCTCAGCGGAGGGCGGCAGCACCGCGATAGGTCGTTTCGTCGAGACCGGACTGCGACGGGTCGTGGTCGACCTCGCCGACGTCGTACATGGTGGTCATCCAGTGGTAGAAGTTGTCGCCACGCTCGCGGAGCAGGCTGTACAACCGCTGCAACATCCGCACACGGACGTCGGTCATCTCGGGATGACGGTAGACGTTGATCAGTTCGGCCGGATCGCCCTGAAGGTCGTAGAGCTCGTTCACGGAGTCCGGGTTCACCACGAGCTTGTACCGGTCCTCTCGGAGCATGCGCTGCGGGTAGGGGAAGTGGTGACCGTGGAACTCGCAGACGATGTCTTCCGGCCAGGGCACAGCTTCGCCACGCACCAGCGGCAGCAGACTGCGCGAATCCACCGCCTGGCTCGGATCGATGCCGGCGAGCTCGAGGATGGTCGCGGTGCAATCGAGCAGGCTGACGAACTCGGTGCGCACCTGTCCGGCCGGGCATCCCGGGACGCGCAACAGACCGGCGGTGCGATAGATGTCCTCGTACATCGCCGGGCCCTTGTCATGCAGCCGGTGTGATCCGGTGAACTCACCGTGGTCGCTGGTGAAGAACACTGCCGTCTCGTCGGTCAGGCCCAGGCGCTCAAGCGCGTCCATCACCCGGCCGATCTGTTCGTCGATCAGAGTGACGTAGCCCCAGTACACGGCGATGAGCTTGCGGGTGACCTCGATCGGCATCGTGTCGAACGTCCAGTGCGCACTGTAGTTGCGCTGCACCGGTGGCTTCCCCTCGAAGGTCTCAGCAATCGACCGCGGTAGTTCGATCGTGTCCGGGTCGACCAGGTCGAAGTAGTGGTCCGGGACGATGTACGGCAGGTGGGGACCGAAGAAGTTGAGCTGGAGGAAGAACGGCGTGCCGTCCCGTGCGCCGTCCGCTGCGTAGCGTTCCAGGAGCTCGATCGTGCGGGTGGCCAGGTAGTACTCGAACGTTGCCTGCGCCGGTTGGTGCAGGCGTGCGGCGAGCAGGTTGCCGGGTCCGCCATTCGGCAAGGTGCCCCGGATCCGGTCACTGATCTCATATGGGGGCAGGTTGTTCTCGGCGAGGTAGGCGAGGTAGTCCTCGTCGTCCACCGGGTTGTGCCAGCCGGGGAGGTCGGGGCCGTCGAAGCCGAACGTTGCGGCGTTCTTGTCGGTCCCAGCGTGCCACTTCCCGACGAGACCGGTGTTGTAGCCCTGCTCGCGCAGTGCGCCGGCGAAGGTGAAGGCGTGATCGTCGAGGTCCTCGACGTAGCCGACGTTGCGCTCATGGTTGGCGAGTACCCGATGCCGGAACGGCGCCTGCCCGGTGAGCAGGCTGGCCCGTGCCGGCGTGCAGATCGCCGTCGGTGTGTACCACCGGTCGAAACGTGTCCCGCTGCGCGCCAGCTCGTCCAGAACCGGTGTGCTGGCCTGCTCGTTCCCGTACGCACCGAGAGTGTCCGTCCGGTGCTGGTCGGTCATCAGGAAGAGGATGTTGGGGCGTTCCGGCACCGCGGGTGCAGTCACTGTGCTCTCCTTCGTAGGGACACCGGGGTCGCCTGTTCGAGGTTCGGGTAGTCGGACAGGAGTGGGGATTGGTGGAACACGGCAGCTAGTGCACCGAGCGCGCCGTCGCTGTCCCGGAGACGGCCGGCCCGGACCGTCACCGGTTCTGTACTCGACACGGGGTAAAGCTCGTGGCGCACGGTGGCCGCGGCCTGCTGGACGAGGACCGGGGCGGCGCGCGCCACCTCGCCGCCGATGACCACCTCGTCAGGATTGAGGACCATCGCCGCCGCACCCAGTGTCCGGCCGAGTGTCGTGCCGATCTCCCGGAGCGTGGCATCAACTGCGGGGTCGTCCCGCGCCACGGCAGCGGCCAGATCGGCGACGCTATCGACTTCCGCCCCCCGGCTACGAGCGGCGGCCAGGATCGCGGAAACGGAGGCGACGGTTTCCAGGCAGCCGCGCTTACCGCAGCGGCAGGGTCCGCCGTCCGGGACCGCGGTGACGTGTCCGATCTCGCCGGCGAAACCATGCGCACCTGTGATCAGGCGTCCGGAGACCACCAGCCCGCCTCCGACGCCGTCGGAGAGCCGGACGTAGAGCAGGTCACCGGCCGGCCCGGGTTGGGAGGTGGCCTCGGCGAGGGCGGCGAGGCGAGTGTTGTTGTCGACGACCGCCGGAGCGCCGAACCGTTCGGCGAACGCCTCATCGACCCGCTCGGGAGCGGGTTGTCGCCGCCAGGTGAGGTGTGGCCCGTCGGCCTCTGGACCGGCGTAAGGGCCGGGTACGCCGATGCCGATGCCCTGCAGAGCATCCAGGTGGACCGAATGGCTACCGCTGACTCGGTCGACCAGGTCGAGGGCAAGAGCGACGCGCCGGTCCCAGCCGGCGGCGTCCGGGTAGCGCTCCATACCGGCGGCGATGATCGCGTGCGAAGCGTCGGCGACCGCCACCTGGACCCGGCGATGACCGAAGTCGATACCGACGAACTGGCCGGCGGCTGGGTCGAGCGCGAGCCGCTCGGCCGGACGGCCGCTCCCGCGGCGGGTGGCGCTGTCGGTATCGACGACGACGATGGCGCCGCGGGCGAGCAGCTCTGCGGTGATCTCGGAGAGGGTGGTGCGGGACAGGCCGACTCGGCGGGCCAGTGCGGCACGGCTGAGCGCACCTTCTGCGCGCAAGGTCGTGAGCACTCGTTCCTCGTGGCTGCGTCGGACGACGGAACTGCTCGGGGTCGGCGGCGGCATGGCCGTGACGGTAGAGAGCCGGGATATTTCCGTCAAGGAGGCGGCAGAAAAAACTGCTGCGGCTGAGCGGTGTCGCACGATCAGTCCCGGAAGAACCGCAGGTAGTCGAACTCGGCGATGAGGCTGGTCTCCGCGTGTGCGCCGAAAGCTGCGAGTGCGATCTGCGGGGAGGAGGACGCTGGCAACGTCCTGACGCCGTGCCAGACCCAGTGCTGACCGTCAACACTCGTGGCAGCGCGGTACTGGTGCTCACCGGTGTCGGGATGCACGGTGTGCTGGAGCCGGAGCCAGACGGTGTCCGCGGTGGTGGGCCCGAGGCGGGCGTCACCGTAGACGACGTCGTCCTCCCACGGCATCTCCTTCCCGAACGCCACATGCCTGGTGCGGCGGGCGGAGCCATAGGTGAGGGTGACGAACTCGTCGTCGTCGGCGTAGGCGAGCAGTCCGGCCTGTGGCCATGCGCGGGGGTAGCTCTGGCCGAAGGGGATAGTGACGCGGGTCTCGACGGTCCACTCGCCCTCCGGAGTGTCGCGGAGCAGCAGCGCTGCCGGGCTGGCGCCCTCGCCGCGCCGGTCGATCAGCTCGTCCTGCTGGACCGGGAGGGACAGCACACCGTCGTCGACGGCGGTCTCCGGGTTGCGTATCGCGGTCCAGCCTTCGTCGAGCTCACCGTCGAACTCCTCGCTCAGCTCCGGGGCGAGCTCGCCGACCTCCGGATCCGGGACGGCGCTGGTGACCGGGGTGTACCGCTCGACCGCGGAGATGTCGTCGAATGCCGCGGAGTCGTTCTCGGCGACCACGGCGACGCGAGTCGCTCGGTGACGGTTGGGAACGTCGAGCTCGGCGAGGGCTAGCGGATCGTCAAGGCCAGCGTGGGTCACGGCGGCCTCGAGGACGCCATCGTGCAGCTGGAGGTCGATCTCGTGCCAGTCGTCGTACTGGAAGTTCGACGGCAGCGGCTGGCTGATCCGGTCGGTGACGTTGCCGCGCTGCCGCGCCTCGAGGACGAGCTCGTCGGAGCTCCGGTCGATCACGGCCCGAATGTCGGTGGCGCCGCGGTCGAGGAGGAATCCGGCCGATCCGCTCCCGCCCTGGCCGAGACGGACGGTTCCTCGGATCCGCGCGTCCCCGAGCACCGGCCTGGTGGCCTGCAGCGTTTCGGTTCCTGCCGCCTCCGGGCTCTGCAGGAACCCGCCGGCGGGTTCGGACCCGATCGTCCAGCCGCGCCCCTGACGCCACACTCGCGGGGAGAGCGCGCCGTCCTCGAAGCTGTCCACGATCCGCCCACCGGCGACCGGAGCAGGCTGCGGACCGTCGAGCACGCCTTGTCCGGCGTTCGCCGTGGGCCAGCCGTCCACCCAGTCCAGCCTGCTGAGCACCAGGACACGACCGTTCAGCCGTCCTTGCAGGTAGGGGTCGTGCCGGTCGATACCGTGGGTGACCAGCCATGGTTGCCCGGACAGATCAGTGGCCATCGTGTTGTGGCCGACGCTGACCCATCGGTTCCCGTTCGGTACCTGCACCGGGGTGCCGCCGGCGTGCCGACCCAGCACCGGGATACCGTCCCGGTCGTAGAAGGGGCCGACCGGGCTCTGCGCACGAGCGACCTGGACCGGGTAGCCCGAGACCGGTCCCGCACAGCAGCCGCCGATGATGGATAAGAACAGGTAGTAGTAGCCGTCCCGGTGGACGATGTGGGCGCCCTCGTAGCGGTTCTCGAGAGTGACCGGGATGCGTTCCCCGGTCACCCGGAGACCGTCGCCAGACAGCTGTGCCACGGTCACCCCGCCGTTGACGGAGCCGTAGTAGAGGTAGCGCTCACCCTCGGGCGTGCTGACCACCTCGGGATCGATCACGTTGCGCCACGCCTGTTCGCCCGGCCGAGGCTCCCACCGTTCCGGGCCGGTGACATAGGCGCCGGAGTCGATCCAGGGCCCGGCCGGATGGTCCGCAGTGGCGACACCGATGGCCAACCACTGTGGCCCCTCAGCAGGGTTGACGACGTAGGAGTAGTACAGCAGGTACTGGCCGTCGAAGTACTCCACGGCAGGGGCCCAGTACATCCGGCGGGCGCCCTCGCCGTGGCCGTCGTAGCGGGGCTCGGTCTCCGGGGTGAACACGTCGTCGACGTACTCCCAGTCAACGAGGTCGTCCGACCGGGCGATCTTCATCTTTCGGTAGTGATCACCCGGGAACAGGGGATCGCCGGTGCCGTACGCGTACCAGAAGCCGTCCCGCCCGCGGATCACTGTGGGGTCGGCGAAGTTGGGAACGTCGTCTGTGCCGACCGGATTCTCGAACTGGGACGCCGCCTCAGCAGCAGTCCCGGCGGACACAGAGGGCTCTGCCGCTACTCTCTCGGGTGACCTGGCATCGCCAGTGCCGTCTGCCGGTGCTAACGACAGCGGAGCCATGACCGCGATCGCTGCGGTCAGGGCGAGCAGAGGAAGACGGCCGAGCATGTGCAATCACTCCCTGATTGTGGACAAGTCGCGTCGGCAATGATGCGACTGAAACACACATGTTTGCGCTCACACAATTTGTCGTCAAGAGGCCGGCAGAATGATGGAGAAGGTTTTTTGGGGGATCAATTTCGCGGCGGGGCCGTCGATTCACGGACGATCAGCTCGGGTCGGACGAGTCGGTCGGGGCCGCTGTGCGGTGGAGCCTCGGCGGGGGCCTCGATCATCGTGATCACCTGATCGAGGCATCGCGTGCCCACGGCACCGAGGTCCTGGCTGACGCTGGTCAGCGGCGGAGACAGATACGGGCTGGTGTCCAAGTCGTCGTAGCCGACCACGCTCAGATCGTGGGGCACGCCGCGGCCCAGCTCCGCGGCAGCTCGCAAGACACCGGCCGCCATCTGGTCGTTGGCGGCGAAGATCGCGGTGACCGCGTCGTCGCGCAACAGCTGAAGCGCGCACTCGTAACCGGACTTCGGGGTCCAGTCGCCGGTCATCGCCGGCGGAACCGGTCGCCCCGCCCGCTTCAGCATGCGCTTCCACGCCGAGCGGCGCCGCTCCGCGGGGTTGGAGCCGGTGGGCCCGGCGAGGTGATGGACGGTGGCGTGCCCCAGATCGAGGAGATGCCCGACGGCGGCCCGGGCACCGGCGGCTTCATCCATGCCGAACGTCGGGTGTGGGTGGGCGGACCTGCTATCGGCGATGACGACGGGAACCTCGGCAGGAAGCTGGAGCTGCGGAGTGTCCAGCACCCGCGCCTCGAGCACGATCACCCCGTCGACAGCCCGGTCGGTCAGGCCGCGGACGGCCGCCTGGACGTCGTGCTCGGTCGGGGTGTCCACCACCGCCAGGCTGATCGAGTAGTCGCGGCGCTGGGCGCCGGCGATGACGGCTTCGAGGATACGGATGTTGCCCACTGCGGCCAGGTTGAACGTGACCACGCCGATCGATCCGAACCTGCCGGTCGCCAGCGCCCGGGCGGCGATGTTCGCGCGATAGCCGAGCTGCTCCATGGCTGCCTCGACTCGCCGCCGCGTCTGCGGTGTCACCCGGGAGTTGCCGTTCGCCACCCGGGAGATGGTCTGGCCGGAGACGCCTGCGAGCCGCGCGACGTCCGCCATGGAGGCGCCCTTGGCGGCGCGAGTGCCTGGTAGTCGACTCACGATCGGTCCCTTCTGCGTGCACGAGCCACTCTATGTTCTCGCTTCGTGTCATTTCTTCTCGATGGTGAATTTAGCCGCCTGTGACCGTCAAAAAACTTTGTATCACAGGCCTTGACCGGTGTTATGGAGTGCTTTAGGTTAGCGCAAACATGCCTATTCCGAACGCCGAGTGAACTCACTCATTCGGTCACTGAGTCGACGAAGACGAAGAGGGAGTCCCCATGGGTCAGGAACACCGAATCGACCGACGGAAGTTCGTCGGTGGGACGAGCGCCGCGGCCCTGGGCGCCGTTCTCGCCGGCTGCACCGGTGGCGGCCAGAGCAGCGAGGAGCAGTCCCAGGCGGCAGGCGGTGACCCGGGCACGCTGCAGTGGTGGGACCAGTTCCGGCCATTGACCGACCTGTTCCAGAGCTACCTGTTCGACCCATACATGGCCGAGAACCCGGAGGTGACGATCGAGCGGCGGCAGATGGACGCGGCGAGCCTGGGCACCGCGTTGCAGGTCGGGCGCCGGAGCAACCAGCTACCGGATGTGCACTCCACCGCCGGCCTGGGAAGCTCGGCTGCTGCATTGGTCAGCGAGGACTGGTTCCAACCGATCGGCGGTCTCGCCGACTTCACCGGTAGCCCGCTGGCCGAGCAGATCTACGACGGTATCCACCGGTTCGACGATGAGATCTATGCCGTCCCACTGTTCTCCGGGCGCTGGCACGATGCGATCCCCTGGCTGAACACCGCGCTGCTCGAGCAGGCCGACGTCGACCCCGAGGAGAGTCCTGCCACCTGGGACGATCTGCGGGAAGCCGCCCGCTCGATCACCAGTGGCACCGATGCGCACGGGATCGTCGTGCCGATGAAGGAAACGCCTTACCTCGATGCGCTCACCGGACGGCTTGCCATGGCGGCCGGTGCCCCCGGCCCCGGTGGCGTCGACTGGGCCACCGGCGAGTACATCTACGACTCTCAGCCCTACATCGATGCGATCGAGTTCCTGCTCGCCCTCCAGGCCGACGGCGTGATCCACCCGTCCTCACCGTCGATGGGCCCCCGGGATGCCCGGGCCCGCTGGGCGGCCGGTGAGGCGGCCATCTACATGTGGGGTCCGTGGTTCATCGGCGGTCTGTTGGTGGACGAACCGGACTCGGTCGAACGAGGACTCGGCGTGTGGCACGTGCCGTGCCCGGAGACCACCCGAAACTTCGTCTACAGCGGCCCGGCCCCGGGGGTGTTCTGGCTGTCCAACCAGTCCGACCAGCCCGAGGTGGCCGCCGATCTCCTGTTGCAGATGACCACGAGGGAGTTCCAGGCCGAGCTCGCGGCGGCCATGGACCAGCCCCCCGCCCTGCTCGACGTCGTCGCGGAAGCGGACGTGCACCCCGCCTACGAGCGCTCGATCGCGTTCCTGGAGGAGGACATGCGGATCGGTCCGGTGCCCGAGGTGGGCAACCAGGGCGTGTGGCGCGTGTCCACCGAGATGCGGGACATCCACCCGGATCTGGGCGAGATCGTCCAGTCCGTGCTGACCGGATCGACGACAGACATCGCTGGTGAGCTGCGGCGCTTCAACGACGAGCAGATGGCCGAGCGGGACCGCGCGCTCGAGGCCGTCGCGGGCGAGGGTATCGACGTCGGGGTGGACGACTGGGTGTTTGCGAACTGGGACCCCGCCGCCGACTACGACCAGCAGGCCTACGACGGACGCTGACGTGACCACCACTGACGAGCTGCGCACCGCTGCGGCCCAGGACTCCCGGGTCCGGCCGCAGGGGCTGCGTCATCGGATCCGCAAGGACTGGTGGATCTACCTGTTCCTGCTGCCGACCCTGCTCGGCTACGGCGCCTACACGGTCTACCCGCTGCTGGCGTCCTGGTGGTTCGCACTCCTCGACTGGCCGGGCTTCGCCGCGCAGGGGACCTTCATCGGCATTGGCAACTTCGAACGGCTGATGACCGACGACCTGTTCTGGAATGCCTTCAAGAACTCGCTCGTGTTCCTGGTGGTCTCGGTGCCGCTGCGGGTCGGGCTGGCGCTGCTCCTGGCGCTGGTGCTGAACCGGAAGAAGACCCCGTTCAAGGGATTCTTCCGGACTCTGTTCTTCCTCCCGGTGGTCACCACCGGTGCGATCGTGGGGGTGGTCTTCACCCTCCTGCTGGACGCGAGCGGGCCGGTGAGCCTCGCCCTGGTCAAGGCTGGCCTGCTGGAGACTCCGGCGAACTTTCTGGCCGACGCCGACACCTCACTCTTCGCCGGTATCGCGGTGTGGGTGTGGAAGTGGCTCGGGATCACGATGATCTACTGGCTCGCGGCCCTGCAGACGATCCCGCAGGACGTGCACGAGGCGGCGATGCTCGACGGGGCGAGCGGGTGGCGGGAGTTCCGGCACATCACCCTGCCGTTGCTGGTGCCGTTCCTGGTGATCATCACCCTGATCGACACCGTCGCTGCACTTAACGTGTTCGACCTGATGCAGACCATGACGGCGGGCGGCCCCTCCTTCTCCTCCGAGGTGATCGAGATCTTCATCTTCCGTACTGCTTTCGAGGCCACTGTTCCCGACCTCGGCTACGCCTCTGCGGCCGCCGTACTATTCGGCCTCCTGACGGTGGTCCTCGCCGTCGTCCAGGCCCTCGGCGTCCGGTGGGCACGCCGCGAGATGAGGACCTCATGACCACACCGCACACGCAGGCCCGCCCGGTGAGCGTGGCCTCGCCGGCGCCGCGCCAGGGACCGCGGCCGTGGCGGCCAGGACGTCGACAGCCCGTTCAGGGGGTGCGCAGACGCCCGAGCGCGGGCCAGGTGATGGTGTTCCTCGGACTGCTGGTGCTGGCGTTCTGCTGGGTCTATCCGTTCATCTGGCTGCTCTCGGCATCATTGAAGTCCACCTCGGAGATCTTCGGCAGCGGGCTCAGCCTGCTGCCGGAGAGCCCGCTCTGGGAGAACTACGCCCGCGCCTGGACCGAGGTGGGCTTCGCGACCTACTTCATGAACACCGTGCTGATCACCGCGGGGACCGTGCTCCTTATCGTGATCCGCTCCTCACTGGCCGGGTACGTCCTCGGGCGCTACAGCTTCGCCGGCAAGAAACTCCTCATCGGGATCTTCCTGGTCACCTTCTTCCTGCCGGAGGGGTACACGATCATCCCGGTCACTCAGCTCACCGACCAGCTCGGTCTGCTGAATACTCACCTCGGAGTGATCCTCGGGCTCGGCGCCGGTGGGCAGATCGCCTCGACCCTGCTGTACGCGGGCTACTTCCGGGGACTGCCGAAGGAGCTCGAGGAGTGCGCACGCCTCGATGGCGCAGGACCGATCAGGACCTTCGGCCAGGTGATGTTCCCGCTCGCCTGGCCGATCACCGCGACCGTGGTGATCCTGACCTTCCTGTTCGCCTGGAATGCGTTCCTGCTGCCCTTGGTGTTCACCCTCAGTGAGCCCAGTCTGCGCACGCTGGCTGTCGGCATGACGGTCTTCGTGGGCGAGTACGGCACGGACTGGGCGGGGATGACGGCAGCGGCCGTGATCTCCCTGGTACCGGTGATCGCCGTGTTCGTGGTCCTGCAGCGCAAGTTCGTGGACAGCATCGCCGGAGCGGTGAAGCAATGACCCACCCCTACAGAACGGAGTCACCTCACATGCCGGCACAGTCCGAGCACACAGGTACCGGCCGCGAGGCCGTCGTCACGGTCGACACGCGCAGGCCGGTCGGAACTATCGATGAGGACATCTACGGCCACTTCCTCGAGTCCGCGTTCTTCGACAACATCGAGGGCGGGGTGTTCGATGAGGGTTCGCCGCACTCGATCAGTGAGCCCGGCCTGCTGCAGGGAGTGCGTTCCGACGTCCTGGAGCTGGTTCGGGAGCTGGAGCCGGGTGCGATCCGCTGGCCGGGCGGCAACTTCACCTCCGGCTATCGCTGGGAGGACGGCGTCGGTCCGCGCGAGGCGCGCCCGACCCGGCTGGACCTGGCCTGGGGTGGCGAGGAGACGAATCGCTTCGGCACCGACGAGTTCCTCGCCTGGTGCGAGGCGGTCGGCTCCGAGGCGTACCTGGCGCACTCCTGCCGCGACGTCGACGAAGCGGTGCGCTGGGTCGAGTACACCAACTCCGATCGTGCGACCACGCTGACCGAACGTCGCAAAGCCAACGGCCGGGCCGAACCCTGGAGGGTGAAGTACTGGGGCATCGGCAACGAGGTCTACGGGCCGTGGCAGATGGGCCATCGGTCGGCCGAGGAGTACGCAGCCTCGGCACGGGAGCACGCACGATTCATGCGCGCCGTCGACCCGGACATCCGCCTGGTCGGCGTGGGCATCCCGTGGCGGCAGGAGGAGTGGACCCGCCCGGTCCTGGAGCGCGCCGGTCGCTTCTTGGACTATCTCTCCCTGCACCACTACGGCGCGAGCACTGGGCTGTGGACCGGTGACGATTACGACGACGTGGTGGCGCAGGCGGTGTTCTTCGAGCAGCGGATCACCGGATACTCCCAGCTGGTCGCCTCGATCGCCGACGACGTCGGCCTGGACGCGCCACCGGCGCTTGCCTTCGACGAGTGGAACATGCGTCACCTCGAGCCCGCCGACTGGCCGGAACCGCAGGCCGGTGCGGACGGCGGGACAGCGCCCCGGGAGACGCCGGCGGTGGACGGGTGGCCCACCCGGCTGCGGGTGAACCGGTGGAGCCCGCGCACGCTCGGTGACGCGGTGTTCGCCGCGGGTGTGTTTCACGCCATCCACCGGACCGCAGGCCTACCCTCGCCGGTAGCGATGGCTAACCCGGTCAACCTGGTCAATGCGAACGGCCTGATCGTGGCCCGACCGGACGGCGCCCTGCGCTCCTCGCTCTACCACGTGTGGCATCTCTACCGGCATCACACCGGCCGGATCGCGCTCCGCGCGGAGGTGGACGGACCGGCCCGGTCGGCCTCGGTCACCCTCGGTGACAACCGGGACGCCAACGGTGAGCTGCTCACCGCGCCGATGACCGTGCCCTACCTGGACATCTCGGCGACGAGAGCCGAGGACGGCTCGGTGCGTCTCGCCGTCGTGAACCGGCACCGCTCAGAGGCGATCCGGGTGCGCCCGGTGCTCGACGGCAGCGCCGAGAGCACGCCGCCTCGCGCACGAGTCCGGGTGATCGGTGGGGATGTGAGCGACCTGGACGCCGTCAACCTGTTCAGCGCACCGGACGCCATCGGCGTCCGCGACCTGGGTGAGGTGGACGCCGTCGGCGGGGCCTGGACGGTCCCCCCGCACTCCGTGAGCGTGCTCACCCTCGACGATGAAGGCCGCTGAGATGGACCGCCCGAACATCCTGCTGATCTGTACCGACCAGCAGCGTTTCGATGCTGTCGGTGCCTACGGCAACTCGGCGATCTCCACCCCGAACCTGGATCGTCTCGCCGGCCAGGGCGTGCTGTTCGAGAACTGCTACGTGCAGAATCCGGTCTGCGGACCGTCCCGCGCCAGTCTGATGACCGGGCGATACGTGCCCAGCCACGGGCTGCACGCCAACGGTGTGGACCTGGCCAGGCACGAAGAGCTGTTCAGCAAGCGCCTCGCGGATGCCGGCTATGACTGCGGTCTGGTCGGCAAGCTCCACCTGGGTTCCTGCCGCCACGGCCGGATCGAGCCACGCCTCGACGACGGCTTCCGCGTGTTCCGCTGGTCGCACGAACCGTACCCGGGGTCCTCGGAGAACGCCTACCACCGGTGGCTGCGCGCTCGGTACCCCGAGCTGTACGCCTCGGCGATGAACTCCCGCGACCGCTCCGTCTGGGACACGATGCCCACCGAGGCGCATTACACCCACTGGATCGGGGAGGAGACGATCGACTTCCTGCGCACCTCGCGCCGCGCGGACCAGCCGTTCTTCTTCGTCGCCAACTTCTTCGACCCGCACCACGGCTTCGGCGCACCGGCCGAACACCTCAACCGCTACGACGTCGCCGACCTGCCGGCGCCGGTCACCCGTGACGGTGAGCTCGAGGCCAAGCCGCCGATCTTCACGGAGGCGTCCAAGGAGTCCTACGCGGGTGCGGCTCGCGGCTACGTCGACTACAGCGAATCCGAACTGATGGAGGTCCGCCGCGCCTACTACGCGATGGTCTCGATGGTGGACGACGAGGTGGGCCGCATCCTGGGCACCCTGGAGGAGTCCGGTCTCGCGGAGGACACGATCGTCGTCTTCACCAGCGACCACGGAGAGATGCTCGGCGACCACCAGCTGATGCTCAAAGGTCCGTTCATGTACGACTGTGCCGTTCGCGTGCCGTTGATCGTGCGCTGGCCCGGGACGGCCGGCGCCGGAACTCGCCCCTCCGAGCTCGTCCAGTGGATCGACCTCGCACCGACCTTCCTGGCAGCCGCAGGGCTGGATGTGCCGGAAACGATGCAGGGCCAGAGCCTGGCCGGCCTGACCCGGGGCGAGGCCGCCGGGTGGCGTGACTGGGCGCTGTGCCACTACCGGGAGAGTGGCGGCCAGTACGACCCGCCGGTGCATGTGACCATGCTGCGGCACGAGTCCTGGAAGCTGGTGGTGCACCATGGCGAGCCGGCCAGTAGCCGCGAGCGCACCGGCGAGCTCTATGACCTGGCGGCGGACCCGGACGAGCTGGTGAACCTGTGGGCGGAGCCCGGCTACTCCGGCCGCCGAACGGCGCTGCAGGAGAAGCTGATCGACGTCATGGTCGCCACCGAGGACCGGAGCAACCCGCGAATGGCAGACTGGTGATACCGGTGCGCGCACCAGAACGGGCCATCGGCAGCACCGATGGCGACTACCCTCGGCCGCTGCTGGTCCGGCCGACCTGGCAGGACCTGTCCGGGACGTGGGGCTTCGCCACCGATAGCCACGATCAGGGTCGCAGCGCTGGCTGGCACCAGGACCCCGGGCCGTTCACGCACACCATCACGGTGCCGTATCCGCCGGAGAGCGAGCTGTCCGGTGTGCACGAGCCGGACTGCCCGCCAGTGGTCTGGTACCGCCGCTCGGTGCCGCTGGATCGCGAACCCGGACCGGGTGAACGATTGTTGCTGCACTTCGGGGCGGTGGACTATCAGGCCCAGGTCTGGTGCAACGGCGTGTACGTCGGCGGTCACGAGGGTGGTCACACACCGTTCACCCTCGACGTGACCGAGGCCGTCGTCGCCGGGGGTGAGCAGGTCCTCGTGGTGCGCGCCGAAGACCATCGCGAGGACGCGACCCAGCCGCGCGGCAAGCAGGACTGGCGCACGCAGCCACACGGTGTCTGGTATCAGCGCACCACCGGCATCTGGCAGCCGGTATGGCTGGAAGTGGTGCCGGACCTGCACCTGCGCCGGCTGCACTGGACCTCGGACATCCCGGGAGCAGCAGTGCAGATCGAGGTCGAGCTGTCCCGCCGGCCGGAGTCGGCCGTGGAGGTGCAGGTGGTGTTGAGCCTGGGCGAGGAGGTGCTCGCCGTCCAGACCTGCCGCAGTGAGCGGCGTGAGGACAGCTGGGTGATCTCCGTGCCGGCGCTGCGGCACCAGCTGGAGCAGAGCCGGCTGCTGTGGAGCCCGGAACAGCCGACGCTGCTGGATGCCCGCGTGGAACTACGTGCGCAGGGTCGGCCGCTCGACGTCGTCAGCTCCTACGTCGGGCTGCGCAGCGTGGGTATCAGGGATGGTCGCTTTCTCTTCAACGGCCACCCGCGGTTCCTGCGGATGGTTCTCGCCCAGAACTACTGGCCTGAGTCGCACCTTGCCGCACCTTCCGCGGATGCGCTGCGGCGCGAGGTGGAGCTCGCCAAGGAGCTGGGTTTCGACGGCGTGCGGGTGCATCAGAAGGTGGAGGATCCGCGGTTCCTGGCCTGGTGTGACCGGCTCGGCATGCTGGTCTGGGACGAGATGCCGAGCGCGTTCGAGTACTCGCCCACGATGCTCGAGCGACTGACCAGTGAGTGGCTGGAGGTGGTGGCTCGTGATCGCAGCCACCCGTGCGTGGTCACCTGGGTGCCGTTCAACGAGAGCTGGGGGGTCTGGCACGGGCTGGACATCGCCGAGCAGCGCCATGCCACGACGGCGCTGTATCACCTGACCAAGGCCCTCGACGCTACTCGGCCGGTGATCTCCAACGACGGCTGGGAGCACACCGAGAGCGATATCTGGGGGCTGCACGACTATGCCCCGAGCGGGGAGTCGGTGCGGGAGCGGTACGCGGATCGCGACGCGATCGCCCGGGTTCTGGGTGACCGCCCGCCCGCTCGCCGGGTCGCGCTGCTCGGTGACCCGGTCCATCGTGGCCAGCCGGTGATGCTCACCGAACTCGGCGGGACCAGCTTGCGCCCGCGGCCGGACCAGAGCTGGCACGGCTACGACGCCGTCGACTCCGTCGATGCACTCGCCGAGACGTTCCGGGAACTGGTGGACGCCGTCCTGGACAGTCCGGAGCTTGCCGGCCTGTGCTGGACGCAACTGACCGACACCGAGCAGGAACGCAACGGTCTGCTCACTGCGGACCGCCAGCCCAAGGTGCCCGTCGAGGTGGTGCGAAAGATTCTGGGCCGGCCCGCCCGTTCGGTGCCCGCTGAGGCGATTGACGCGGCCCGCCGGGCGGCTCGCGCGCCCGAGTGAGGCCGAGCAAGAGAAGCGAGGGTGCCCTCGGCCGACAGCGAAGACCCCCGAGATCCGATTCATCACCAGATGAGGAGGGGGAACCCGTGGACGAGTCTCAGCCCAGCGACCCCAGCACTGACGGGCGTCCGAATATCGTGCTCGTCCCTCGTTGATCGGAATCCAGTTAGCGCCTCGGAATCCGGGCAGAAGTGGATTCCGAGGCGCTAGAGGGATTCCGACGAGGGCGCGGCCGGGCCCGCGGCGCCGGCTACTGTTCCCGCTCGGTCACTGCGCGTTCCACGGCTCGCTGGAGCGGCGCATAGTGGGCCTGAACCGCTTCGCGATAGGCGCCGGCGTCGCCGGCCTGCACGGCAGCGAGCATCTCCCCGTGAGCTCGAGCAGTCTCGACGATGTCGGCCCCTGGGGCTACTCCGAGATGTGGCTGCAGGTCGGTGTGAATGGTCCAGAACGCTCCGACCAACTCGCTGATGAGTCGATTGTTCACCTTCTCCAGCAGGAGGTGGTGGAACGTGCGGTCCTCGTCGATAAAGAGCTCTCCGTTAGCGGCCTTCCGCGTCATCGCTTCCACCAGTGCGGTGAGCTCATCATCCTTGGTGCCGGCGTACTCGTCGACGAGACGTTCGGCCATCGCTAGGTCGAGCGCGATGCGTACGGCTAGCACCTCGCGCAGCGTTCGCAGGTCCTCGTGCGCATCGGAGCGAGCGCGGAAGATCAGTCCGTTCACCAGCGGCGACAGGCTGAGCTCTCCGACAAACGTGCCGTGACCGTGGCGCACCTCGACGATATCCAGGCTGGCCAGGGTACGGATCGCCTCGCGGACCGAGGATCGCGAGATGCCGAGACGGTCGCACAGGGAGGTCTCGGTTGGCATCGGGTCACCGGGACGGAGCCCCTCGGCGAGGATGAGGTCCTTGATCGCGTCGGTGGCCGACCAGGCGGACTTGCGCGTGCTGCCTGGTGTGCTCGTGGTGGTCGATGCCGTCGTCATGAGAGATGCCTTCCCGCAGTTCCCGGCCAGTCTAGGCAGATAGGACGTCAGATGTCGTGCCGCTCCAGCCTTGACGGACACTAGTTGACGTGCCAATCTTGGGCCGGACAACAGACATCAGACATCGGACGCAGCGAAGGAGGCTAGATGTCCAGAACGGGCTATCGAAGCGGGCGCTTGCCAAGTAGGCGCGAGTTCGCAGCATTGACTGCCTCAACCGTTGCGCTCAGCGCCGCGGCGTGCCGTGCTGACACTGGCCGGTCCGGTGCGCCCGATGGTGTCCTGGCTGGGGACCTGTTGGTGTGGACCAGTTTCACCCAGGGGCCGCGCGCCGAATGGATGGAGCACATGGCGCAGAAGTTCGAGGAGGCTCATCCGGATGTCCGCGTGACGATCGAGACGTTCTCCTGGCCGGACTTCTACACGAAGTGGACGATGGGGCTGGCCGCCGGTCAGGTTCCCGACATCTCCAGCGCGCTACCGACCCATGTTGCTGAGCTGCTCAGCGTGGAGGCGCTCGCACCGGTTGATGACGTGATCGATGAGATCGGCAGAGACCGGTTCGCCGAGGCGGCGCTGGCGGAGGGTCAGGTCGATGGCGCCAGCTACTCAGTGCCGCTGTACACGCACGCGCAGGTGATGTGGTACCGGACCGACCTGCTCGAAGAAGCAGGTCTGGAGGTACCCACGACCTGGGCGGAGCTGCGTCATGCCGCCGAGGTCCTGACCACAGACGATGTCTACGGCCTCTCCGTCCCGCTCGGTTCGAGCGACATGATGGCGACCCGGTTTCTGAACTACTACGTCCAATCCGCCGGTGAGCGCCTCCTCAATGACGATGGGTCGGCGAACCTGACCTCACCGGCGGTTCTGGACGGCATCGCCTATTGGGTCGACATGTACCGAAACACCTCGCCGGAAGGCTCGATCAACTACGACGTGCTGCAGCAGGCGACGTTGTACTACCAGGGCAGGACCGCTTTCGACTTCAACTCTGGCTTCCAGATCGGAGGGGTTCAGCAGACCAGTCCGGATCTGCTGGAGTACGTTGCTGCCGCGCCGTTGCCTCGGCTCACAGCGGCGGACGACTTGTACGGAGGCGAGACATCGAATACTCCGATGGTCGTCTGGGAGGCATCGAGCATGCAGGAAGAGGCGAAGGCCTTCCTCCTCTCCCTCTATGAGACTGAGGAGTACATCGAGTTCCTCCACTCGGTGCCAGGTGGAATGCTGCCCGCGCTGGCCGACATCTCCGACGAGCCGGCTTACGTGGACGATCCCATCCTCGATCAGTTCGCTGACACCGTTGAGGTGATCGACGAGGCAGTTCCGCGCGGGTCCGCGATCGGGATGGAGGACGGGCCGACAGTGCAGGCAAGCATCATGACGGGCCAGGGCATCATCGAGGGACTCTTTCAGGACATCGTCTTGAACGGGACTCCCATCGCCGACGCTGCCCGGGATGCGGAGGAGCAGCTCAACTCGCTCTTCGAGATGGCCGGTGTGGAGTTCGGACAATGACGGCCAGCATCGCCCACACGCGCAAGCCTCGCGCTGACGGGCCAGCCCCGCGACGCCGGACGCTGAAGGGTCTGTGGAGCAGGCTCGCCAAGGCAGACAAGGTCGGCCTGGCTTTCGTGCTGCCGAGCATGGTCGCCGTCGTCGGCCTCCTGATCTACCCCGTCCTCTCGAGTGTGTACTACAGCCTGACGGATCAGAGCTTGCTGCGGCGGGACCACGAGCTCGTGTGGCTGGACAACTTCCAGACGCTGATCACCAACGCGGACTTCTGGTCAGCGTTCGTGACCTCGATCCGGTGGACTGCTGGATCGATAGTGGGGCAGCTCCTGCTAGGTCTCCTCCTCGCGCTGTGTTTGGACAAGGTACGGCGGTTCTCCGGCCTTTACCGGGTACTGCTCATCGTGCCGTGGGCGTTTCCCCCGATCGTCATCGGCTTCGGTTGGCAGTGGATTCTCGATGACGTGTACGGGTTCCTACCCAACCTGCTGACCTCGCTCGGGATCACGGCCGAGAACGTCAGTCCGTTGGCAAACCCAGACACGGTCTTCTGGACCGTTCTGGCGATCAACATATGGTTTGGCGCCCCGTTGTTCATGGTCAACATCCTGGCTGCGTTGAAAACCATCCCCAGGGAGCAGTACGAAGCCGCTCTCATGGACGGCGCCAACGCCTGGCAGCAGTTCTCGTTCATCACCCTGCGGCACATCCGAAACGTCATCGGGTTGCTGGTCATTCTCCGCATCATCTGGGTCTTCAACAACTTCGAGTTGTTGTTCCTCCTGACCGGTGGCGGTCCGGGGGACATGACGACAACGTTGCCCATCTTCGCCTATCGGACGGGTTGGGGACTTCACCAGCTCGGTATGGCGTCAGCGATCACCGTGCTGTTGCTGGTCTTCCTCTTGCTCATGGCGCGAATCGCGTTCGCAGCATTGAACTACTGGGAGCGTGAAGACTCGTGAGTTTGCAGATCTGTCCTCGAGTCCGACTGGGAGGTGCCTCCGCATGAGTACACGAAATCCGGCCACCCTGGCTGCGACTACAGCGCGGCACGTATTCCTGATCATTGTCTCGATCGCCTTCGTCTTCCCGCTGGTATGGATCCTCGTCTCGTCGTTTACGCCGAGTGGTGAACTCACTGCGGACCCACTGAGCGTGCTCCCCAGCGAAGCCACGATCGAGCACTACCGCACGGTGATCGTGGATCTCGGGTTCCTGACGAATCTACGAAACAGCGTCCTGATCTCCCTGGCGTCTACCGCTATCACCATTGTGTTGGCGACTCTGGCAGCCCATGGGGTAGTCCGGTTCTTCCCCCGCGTCGGTCGGCGGCTCACCCGCATTTTGATCGCTACGTATATGTTCCCGCCGATCCTCTTGGCAGTTCCGTATGCGACGATCATGATCCAGCTGAACCTGATCAACACCTATGCAAGCCTCATCTTGGCATATCTCTCGTTCACCCTCCCGTATGCGATCTGGATGCTCGTTGGGTTCTATCGGACGGTCCCATTAGAGATCGAAGAGAGTGCGGCTGTTGACGGTGCAACGAAACTGCGAATCTTTCTTAAAATCAGTACGCCAATCGTTGCGCCAGGGATCGCTGCGACGGCAGTCTATACGTTCATCAACTGCTTCAACGAGTTCCTCTACGCCCTCCTGTTCATCAGCTCCACCGAAAGAATGCCCGTCGCAGTCGCCCTGTATTCCATTACCGGAGCAGAAGTGCTCGACTGGGGTGCAATGATGGCGGCGTCGGCGCTCGTGGTGGTGCCGTCGGTGGTTTTCTTCATGGCCATCCAGAAATACATTGCAGGTGGATTGACCGAGGGTGCCGGCAAGTAGGTCTGGTTCGCACACAACTAGAAGGGGTCTATTTTTCATGGTCAGGTATGGAATTATCGGCACAGGATACTTCGGAGCCGAGATCGGTCGGTTCCTCATGGAGGTCGATGGGGCGACGGTCACCGCGGTCTACGACCCGGAGCACGCCGATCGGGTCGCGGACGAGTTGGCTGCTCGCGTCGCAGGGACTGTGGAGGAGTTGTGTTCGGCCACGGACGTCGACGCAGTGATCGTTGCTTCGCCCAACTGGATCCACAAGGAGGGTGTCTTCGGTGCGGCCCGGGCCGGCAAGCCAGTGTTCTCCGAGAAGCCCATTGCGTTGAACTACGCGGACTGTTCCGCGATGATCCAGGCAACGGCAGATGCCGACGTGCTCTTCATGGCGGGCCATGTCATGAACTTCATGGCCGGTGTCCGAGAGGCGAAGAAGATCATCGGCTCGGGCGAGATCGGTGACCTGCTCTTCGTTCGCGCGATTCGGAACGGTTGGGAGGACGCCCAGGACAGCGTGAGCTGGAAGAAGCAACGCTCCCTCTCCGGCGGCCACCTCTACCACCACATTCATGAGCTGGACTTCGTGCAGTCCCTCCTGGGTCCGGCAACGGATGCATTCATGACGGGTGGAAATGTGGCGCATTCCGGCCCGGAGTTCGGTGACGAGGATGACATGCTGCTGATCTCGCTCCAGTTCGCGGGTTCGAGATTCGCGACGCTGGAGTATGGATCTGCCTTCCGGTGGCCGGAGCACTATGTCCTGATCCAGGGCACCAAGGGTGCGATTCGCATCGACCTGCAGGAGGCAGGTGTCGAGCTACGGGTTGGCGGTGGGTCGAAGCGATTCCTGCTGCACCGTACCGAGCAGGAGGACGCTGATCGCAGTGCGATCTATAGCGGTAGTCGGACTGATGGGGCTGTCCAGTACGGCAATCCGCACCGCCGCCCGCCGATGTGGCTGCGCGGCATCATCGAAGAAGAGATGCGATATTTCCACGGGCTCCTCTCGGGAAAGTCGCCGGAAGTCGAGTTTGCCGGCCTGACCGATGGCAGTGCGGCAGCGGCGTCGATCGCGACCGCCGATGCGCTCACCCTGTCGTTGCGGGAAGGCCGGCAAGTTGCTGTCGCCGAGATCACCGGTGCTGACCTGGCGACGACACCGGTATGAAGACGGGGCGATCGCCCAGGCCGCTAGATCTGTGGACCACCGATTCCACGCACCAGCAGAAAGAAGAGTCTCCATGACCACCGCAGCACAGTCGTCCTCCCAGCCCCGGGCCTTCCAGGGTGTGATCCCGCCGTTGGTGACCCCGCTGACACCGGACGGGCGCCTGGACGAACCTAGTCTGGCGCGGTTGATCGAGCACCACCTTGCCGGTGGGGTGGACGGGCTGTTCGTGCTCGGCTCCAGCGGCGAGGTGGCGTTCTTCGAGGACGAGATGCGCGATCAGGTGCTGCGTGCTGCGGTGCGCCTGGTGGCGGGCCGGGTGCCGGTGCTGGCCGGGATCATCGACATGCAGACCCGGCGGGTGCTGGCGCACCTGCGCCGGGCGGAGGAGATCGGGGTAGCCGGTGTGGTGGCGACCGCACCGTTCTACGCGATCACCGGGCCGGAGGAGATCGAGGCCCACTTCCGCGCGATCGCTGCGGCTACGGATCTGCCCGTGTTCGCCTACGACCTGCCGGCGTGCGTGCACACCAAGCTCGACCCGGCGCTGCTGGTGCGGCTCGGTAGCGAGGGGGTGCTCATCGGGGTGAAGGACTCCTCCGGGGACGACGTCGGGTTCCGCCGGCTGGTGATGATGAACGAGGCGGCCGGCGGGCCGCTCACTGTGCTTACCGGGCACGAGGTGGTGGTGGACGGCGCGTATCTGGCCGGCGGGCACGGCAGCGTGCCCGGTCTGGGCAACGTCGACCCGGGTGGGTACGTCCGGATGGACCGGGCGGCGCGCGCCGGCGACACCACCGCCATGTGCGCCGAGCAGGAGCGGCTCGCTGCCCTGTTCGAGATCGCGTTCGCCCCCGTGGGTAA
The DNA here is from genome assembly GCF_008000995.1 of Ruania zhangjianzhongii. NCBI lineage: Bacteria > Bacillati > Actinomycetota > Actinomycetes > Micrococcales > Ruaniaceae > Ruania > Ruania zhangjianzhongii. The sequence goes on along the minus strand of NZ_CP042828.1, from coordinate 4,900,541 downwards.
GGTCGGACCCGCAGCAGGGGTGGGATCGTTCAAGACCGCGCTGTACCTGATGGGTATCTTCGACACCAACGTGATGAGCGCACCGATGACCGCGCTCGAAGGAGAGAACGTGGACCGCATCCGTACGGTGCTCTCCGGCCTCGGGGTTGAGCTGGTGCGATGACCGGCGTGGGGACGGGGGACCAGGCGGCTACCGGTCCGGTGCTGGCCGCCGACCTGGGCGGGACGAAGATCACCGCCGGCCTCGTCACCACCGACGGCACCCTGCTCGCCCGGTGCACGGTGCCCACTCAGGCTCAGCGCGGCCCGGACGCCGTGGTCGCGGCCCTGGTCGGAGCGCTGGCGGCCGTGCAGGACGATGCGGTGGCCGCCGGGGCAGCGGCGCCGGTCGCGGTCGGGATCGGCAGCGCCGGGGTGGTGGACTCCGCCACCGGACGGATCGTCTCGGCCACCGACTCGATCCCCGGCTGGGCGGGCACCGAGCTCGGCCCCCGGGTCAGCCGGGCGCTCGGTCTGGATGCTCGGGTCCTGAACGATGTGCACGCCCATGCGCTCGGGGAAGCCACCTTCGGCGCCGGGGTGGGGAGGGCCTCGCTACTGCTGGTGGCGGTGGGCACCGGGGTCGGTGGCGCGGTGGTGCGCGACGGCGTGGTGGTCACCGGCGCCCGCGGACTGGCCGGGCATGTCGGCCATCTACCGGTGCCGGAGGCGGTCGGTGTGCCGTGTACCTGTGGCCGTAGTGGGCATGTGGAGGGGTTGGCCTCCGGTCCCGGGGTGCTCGCGGCCTATCGTCGGGCTGGCGGCAGCGCCGAGGACACCCGCGAGGTGGTGGCCCGGGCCGAGGCGGGGGAGGGACTCGCCGGCCGAGTGCTGCGCACCTGTTCGTTCGCGATCGGGCGAATGATCGGTGGCCTGCTGAACGTGACCGATCCCGAGGTGGTGGTGCTCTCCGGAGGGATGGCCGGCGCGGGTGCGTTGTGGTGGCAGGGAATGCGCGACGGCGTTGCGTACGAGGCGATCGATCTCGTCGCCGGCACTGCGGTGCTTCCCGCCACGGCCGGGCCGGACGCCGCACTGTTCGGTGCCGCTCACTTCGCCAGACCGAGGGAAGGAACCCGATGACGCACCCGATGCTCGAGCCGCTGCGCGGTGGGCTGATCGTCTCCTGCCAGGCCTACCCGGGCGAGCCGATGCGGCACCCGGAGACGATGGCGCAGGTGGCCGCCGCCGTGGTGGCCGGTGGCGGTGTGGCCGTACGCGCACAAGGACTCGAGGACATCTCCCTGGTCGCGGGCCGGGTGGACGTGCCGGTGATCGGTATCTGGAAGGACGGCGAGGCGGGCGTGTTCATCACCCCCACCTTGCGGCACTGCCAGGCGGTGCTCGCCGCAGGTGCGGACATCCTCGCCCTGGACGGCACGCTGCGCGAGCGCCCGGACGGCCTGACCCTCGCTGAGACCGTCCGGGCGATCCGGGCCGAGTCGGACGCGCCGATCATGGCCGACTGCGACAGTCTGGACTCCGCGCTCGCGGCAGCCGAGGCCGGGGTGGAGATCGTGGGCACCACCCTCGCCGGGTACACCGGGGCCCGCGCGAAGACCGACGGTCCGGACCTGGAGCTGCTCGCCGAGCTGGTCCAGGCACTGCCGGAGCTGGCGGTGGTGGCCGAAGGGCGCATCCACACCCCGGAGCAGGCCCGCGCTGCGGCCGAGACCGGGGCGTTCGCCGTGGTGGTGGGCACCGCGATCACCCACCCCACCACTATCACCGGCTGGTTCGATGCCGCCGTGCGCGACGCTGCGCACTGATCGCCCCCCGCCCCTCCCGACCTGCCCCACGCCCCAAGCCGGGTCCCTCCTTCAGCCGACCGGCATCGACGCGATGCTGCGACGTGGCTCTGCGACGGGTTCGACCGCGCGAATCATGCCTGCATCGCATATGATGCAGTGATGAGAACGACGGTCAACCTCCCACCGGCCGTGCATCGCCGGGCCCGGGAGATCGCCGAGCAGCGCGGTCAACCGCTCTCCACAGTCCTGGCGGACCTCACCCTCCGCGGACTGGCGCAGCTCGACGCGCCAGTGGAACTCGACATCGACGACCGGACTGGCCTGCCCGTGCTCTCGATCGGGCGACGGGTGACCGATGCCGAAGTGGCCGAGATCCTGGACGACGAGTGACCTACCTGCTCGATGCCAACGTGCTGATCGCACTGACCGTGGCCGAGCATGAGCATCACGACCGTGCTGCGGCCTGGCTGTCAGAATCCGGTGACTTCGCAGTGTGCCCGATCGTGGAGGGCGCCCTCGTACGGTTCCTGCTGCGGATGGGGGAGGGGGCCATGACCGCGCACCGCATCCTCGAGCGACTCGCGGCGCATCCTCGCTGCCAGTTCTGGGGCGACGACCTGTCGTACCGGGATGTGCCTCTTGCCAATGTCCAGGGCCACCGCCAGGTCACCGACTCGTACTTGGCAACGCTCGCCGAACGACACGGGGCACGTCTGGCAACGTTCGATCGAGCGCTCGCCGCGGCGCATCCCGCGAGTACGCAGCTCATCCAGGGTGGGTGACTGAGGCCCACAGCCCATTCGAACACCGTTGGCGCATTCGAACACGGTTCTACCCTGGTTCGAATGCGCCAAGGGGGTTCCCACGCGTCCCGGGCACACGGCAGACCGCGTCAGGGCACCACGTTCACCAGGTGCGGCGGGCGCACGATCACCCGGCGCGGCTCGCCGCCCGCCAGGAGCTGCTGCACCTTCTCCAGCTGCAGGGCGCACCGGCGCAGCTCCTCCGCGTCGACGTCCGCCGGCACCTGCAGATGGCCGCGGACCTTGCCGTTCACCTGTACCACCGCTTCGACCTGATCGGCGGCGACCAGCGCCGGGTCCACCTCCGGCCAGCGGGCCTGCGCCACCGACGGCTGATGTCCCAGCGCCGCCCACATCTCCTCTGCGGTGTACGGCGCGAACAGGCTCATCGTCACTGCCGCCGCCTCGGCGAGCTCGCGCACGGCAGGGTCCCCGGCACCGGGCCCGGAATCGATCGCCTTGCGTCCCGCGGAGACCAGCTCCATCAGCCGGGCCACCACCACGTTCAGCCGCCGCGCGTCCATCAGGTCGGTGATCTCAGCGACCGCCCGGTGGGTGGTGCGGCGCACCTCTGCCGCTTCCGCGGAAGCGCCCGCAGCTCCGGCCGGGCCTACCTCCTGCGCCAGCCGCAGCGCCCGCGCCTGGAACCGGTGCATGGCTTCGGGGCGCACATCGGCCCAGTCCAGATCGTCGGCCGGCGGCCCGGAGAACAGGATCGCCAGCCGCACCGCGTCCACGCCGAAGGTATCCAGCTGCTCGGCCAGGTCCACCCCGTTGCCCAGCGACTTGCTCATTGCCGCCCCGCGGTTGATCACCTGGCCCTGGTTCAGCAAGGACGCGAACGGCTCGTTGGCGGCCAGCCAGCCGGCATCGTGGAGCACCTTGGTGATGAACCGGGCGTAGAGCAGGTGCAGGTTCGCATGCTCCACTCCGCCCACGTAGGCATCCACCGGCATCCAGCCGTCGGCGTCCGCATGATCGAACGGCACATCGGTGCGCCCGGGGGAGAGGTAGCGCAGGAAGTACCAGGAGGAGTCCACGAACGTGTCCATCGTGTCCGTGTCCCGCTGCGCCGGCCCACCGCACGCAGGGCAGTCCACCTGCAGCCACTCGGTCGCCCCGGCCAGCGGCGATACGCCCTCCGGTACCAGCTCCTCGCCACGCAGGTCCGGCAGCTGCACCGGCAGCTCCGCCTCCGGTACCGGCACCACCCCGCAGTCCCTGCAGTGCACCATCGGGATCGGCGCACCCCAGTACCGCTGCCGGGAGACCAACCAGTCCCGCAACCGATAGCTGCGCGCCCGCTCTCCGGCTCCCGCCTCCTCGAGCTGCTCGACGACGCTGCCCGGGTCCGGCCAGTCCGGTTCGCCACCCGCGGCCGGCCCAGCCATCCCTCTCGGCACGCTCGGCAGGCCCATCGCCGCCGCGAACGCCGCGTCCCGGTCATCACCGGCCGGCACCCCCATCACTGCCCCGGTGCCGTACCCGGCGAGCACGTAGTCGGCGGCCCAGACCGGGACCAGCTCGCCGGTCAACGGGTGCCGCACGCTGGTACCGAGAGGCACCCCACTCTTCTCCTGCCCGACGGCGGAGCGTTCGATCTCCGTCCGCGTCGCCACCTGCTCCCGGTAGGTGGTCAACGCGGAGCGCGCCTCCGGCGCGCACCACGCCCACGCCGTCTCGCTCTCCGGCGCCACGGCGAGGAACGTGACCCCGGCGAGGGTCTCCGGCCTGGTGGTGAACACCTCCAGGTGAGAGCCCTGGCCCGGGCGAGCTCCGCCGTCGCCGGCAAAACGGATCTGCACCCCCTCGCTCCGGCCGATCCAGTTCCGCTGCATGGTCAGGATCCGGTCCGGCCAGCGGCCCTCGAGCTCAGCCATATCGTCCAGCAGCCGGTCGGCGTACTGGGTGATCCCCACCAACCACTGGGTCAGCTCGCGGCGGACCACCGCGCTGCCGCAGCGTTCGCACCGGCCGGCCACCACCTGCTCGTTCGCCAGCACGGTGGCATCCTGCGGGCACCAGTTCACCCAGCCGGCGCCGCGGTAGGCCAGTCCGCGGGCACGCAGCTGCAGGAACAGCCACTGGGTCCACCGGTAGTACTCCGGATCGTGCGTGTGCAGCCGGCGGGAGAAGTCGAAGCTCACCGCGTAGCGGCGGATCGACGCCGCCTGGGTGGCGATGTTCTCCTCGGTATAGGTGGCCGGGTGCTCGCCGCGGCGGATCGCGGCGTTCTCCGCGGGCAGACCGAAGGAGTCCCAGCCGATCGGGTTCAGCACCTGGTGGCCCTGCAGCCGCCAGTACCGGGCGATCGCGTCCTCGATGGCGAACACCTCGGCGTGACCCATGTGCAGGTCGCCGCTCGGGTACGGAAACATGGTGAGCAGATAGCGGGGCCGCGCACCAGGATCGGGCGGACCGGTGGGCACGGTGTACGGATCGAGCGCGTCCCACACGCGCTGCCAGTGCTCCTCGCGCTCGTGGGAGACCGGTGGGGTGGTCAAAGAAGTCATCATGGTCCTCAGCTGCTGGTCGGGGCGAGCACCGCGAAACCCCATCATCGGGGGCGTGTGCCGCGCTGAGGCGTGCTCGGGGACCGGGCTCAGCGCGGCCCGGTTAGCAGCTCCTGGAAGGCGACCATGCCGAGAAGCCTAGTGGCCGGAGGCAGAGCAGTGGAAGGGGCGGGCCGAACTGGGTGCACGGCGACGCCGCGCCCCGGGCGCGTCACCGGGCGATACTGGTCGGGTGAAGCTCTTCGACCGGTGGCGGACACCGGAGGTGCACGCCGACGTCGGTTCGGGGTTCTGGGCCGCCGAGGCACAGTCGATGCAACAGATCCTCCGCAGCACGGCGCTGTCCGGGGAGCGGCGGCTGGCCGTCGTCTCGGCACGGCTGCGGTTCACTGCTGGGCTCGAAGGGCGCGTCGTCATCCTCTGGCGCAACACGATCGCCGGATTCGTCCCGGGTGACCGGGCCGCCGCACTGCGCCGGCAGCTGACCGAAGCCGGAGAGGCCCAGCTCGTGGCCGACGGTGAGGTGCGCGAGCACAGCGGGCTCTGGCGTATCTGGGTCGGTAGCTGGCCGGGGACGGCGGTGCCCGAACCGCCTGCCGACGAGATAGTCCCGGAACCTACCCGGATCCTCGGTATCCCGCTGACGGGAAGAGGAGCCTCGTGACCGCATCAGAGGACTGGTGCGATCAGCGCGCGGTCGCTGCCAGCCACCAGATCGCCAGCGGCCGCAGGTTCAGCGGTGCCCGGAACAGGCCCTCGGCTGCCACCGCCGCCGGCGTGCGGAACTGCAGCCCGGTACCGCCGTAGAGCGTGCGGTGCAAGCTGCCCGCCACGTCGTCGGCCTCGGCGTGCAGGCCGAAGTGCCGCAGCATCGCGGTGAACATCCACGCCGACCCGACCAGCACCTCGTTCACCTGTAGCTCCTCGCCACCGTCCTGGTCGAAGCGGCTGGTCCGGTCCCGTTCGCCGATCAGCAGCGGCCCGACCTGACCGTCGGCGTAGCCACGGTGGCAGATCTCGTAGCCTGCGCGCAGGTGGCCGCGGATCCGCTCCCGCGCCACGGTGTCGGCCCCGCACAGGTCGGCGTAGAACAGACCCCAGATCGAGTCCGGCATCACCGCGCCGGTGTACTTACCCGCCGACGCCGCCCGGTAGTGCTCCCCGGTCCACAGACTCTGCAGCACGGCCCTGGCCCGCTCGTGCCGGGCGACCAGAGGGGTGGCGTCCTCCCCGCGCCGCTGCGCCTCGGCCGCGACCACCGCCCACATGCCGGTGAGCAGCGACGTCGCATAGCTGGAGTGCCCGCGCAGCGCGAGGTTGTCCCAGGTGGAGTCGCCGAACTCGGCGTGCTCAGGCACCTGGTCACCGCAGATCTGCTCGGCGGCGGAGCGGAGCAGGCACCAGCGCTGGTCCGGAAGGGGCCGGCCGGTGAGCCGAGCGTGGGTGAGCTGGGCGAGCACGTGCGCCGGGGTGGCATCCCGCCAGGTGTTCGGGTCGTCCCGCATCGTGTACCCGTTCAGCCGCACGAACGGGTCCTCCGCCGCGCTGCCGACATCGTGCGGGAGGCGCAGCGGTTCCAGGGTGCGGCGGTGGGTGTTCAGCCGGTACACCGGCCGCTCGGTCGGATCGGTCCCGGCGAGGCCGTCGGCCAGGTCCGCGAACACCACATCGGCCAGCCGCGGCCAGTTCTGGCTCAGCGCCGGGAAGGCGTAGTGCCACAGATCGGCCGTGTTGAAGTAGAAGTAGCCCTCGTCGAACCCCTCGAGCAGGCCGAGGTGCTCGCGACGGCGCAGCAACGCGTCTAGACCTGGGTCGTGCCCGTCGATCGTGCCGTCCACCCAGGCCGTGCCGAGCGCCGTGACCAGGGAGAGCTCGTTGATTACCGTGCCGGCCACCTGCGGCGCCCAGCCGCGGCCGGTGAGCCGGTTCAGCGTGCTGGTGTGCCAGCCATCGATCGCCGCCAGCCACTCGTCGGCGCGGGTGTGCGCGAGCTCGGCCAGCGCTGCGGCGCCGGGCCCCTCGCCCCGGGCCGCGTAGCGGCGCCACCAGGTGCGGCCCTGGCCGAAACCCGCCGTCGGCCAGTCGAACGCGAGCACGAACTGCACCTGCGCCCCGGGCCTGCCGGCGTCGAGGTGCCCGGCGACCGCCGAGCCCACCGGTTCGTGCCAGTGCGCCGGCCACGACCCGTCGGCCGTAGTCCCGAGCTGGCCGGTGCCGGCGAAGGCCTGCCACACCGCACCGAGAGTGAACTCTTGCTCGGCCGGTGGCACGCCTGTCGCGTTCTGGTCGGTCTTGAACTGCACCTGCCGGCTGAACCGGTCCGCACTACCGGCCACACTCACACAGACCGCACCGGCGCTGTCCATCCCCGGCGCCGGAGTGCGCTGCTGCAGCACCCCCAGCCCGTGGCCCGGCGGTGCCGGGACGTTGTAGTTGCCCGCATGGTGCTGCCCGGGCCAGGACCGGTCACCGCGGTCGGCCGCGGTCACCCAGGCGGGCTGCCACCCGTTCAGGTTCGGCCAGAACAGGGCAACGTCCAGCGCCGGCAGCTCGGTCTGGCCTGGTACCGGGGCGGCGGACACGTCGAAGAGCACCACCGGGGTGGCGGCGGCGTCCTCGTCCCAGGGGATCACCGGGGAGAACGCGGTCAGCGTCACGGTGAACGGCATCTCCGGGTCGCGAAAAGTCTCGTGGCTGACCGGGAACAGGGTGGCCGTGCGGTGCTCGACTACCTGGTCCGCCCGGAGCACCCGGTGGTGATGGTGACCGCCGGAGGTCCAGTGCACCGCCAGGAAGGCGGCTTCGATATCCGCTACCAGATGGGTTCCCGGCCACAGGTGCCAGCGGGAGAAGTGGCCGGTCAGGTCCCGGCCGAACGCCGGCCCTCCGATCGGCCCGAGGAGCATGCCGTGCTGCGGTCCGTCGTCGTGGCTGCGCGGTTTGGCCTGGAACGCCGCCTCCGGCACCTGGTCGGCAGTGAAACCGAAGGTCCGGGCCCGCTCGACCCGCGCGGCTGCCCCCTGGGCCCGCTTGACTGCCGGCTCGGCTCCCTCGGCTGCCCGTGCGGCTGCCTGCTGGGCCCCCTCGGCTGCCCGCTTGACCCCCTCGGCGGGTGTGCCGGTTCCTACCACCGCACGCTCCGCCGTCACTGGCTGCCTCGCGTATCGGCGCCGGCCACGATGATCTCCACCTGCGATCTGGCGCAGCTGCGCGCGATCTCCGCCGGAGGTTCCTCATCGGTGACGAGCAGATCGATCTCGTCCCACGGGCACAGCCGCACTGGCGCCGCGGCGGAGAACTTGGTCCGATCGGCGAGCAGGACCACTCGGTCCGTGCTGGCCATCAGGGCCCGCTTCGTGGGCCGCTCGCGGTCGGTCGCCACGAACAACCCGCTGGCGCCGACCGCTGCGGCACCCACGAACACCGTGTCGGCGTGCAGCTCGGCCAGGGCGTTGATCGCGGCGGAGCCGACGAAGGCCTGGCTCCAGGAGAGCAGCTCACCACCCAGGCCGATCACTCGGGCGCCGGTGTAGGTGCGCATGTGCTGCAGCACCGGTACCGAGTGCGAGATCACCGTTCCGGTGAACGTCACCGGCAGCGCCGCAGCGATCTCGAAAGTGGTGGTACCCGCGTCGATCCCGATCGTGGCATGCGGAGCGACGGTGGCCAGCGCCGCACGGCCGATGTGTTGTTTGGCCGACTGCTTGTACTGGCCCCGCCGAGTGAAGTCGGCACTGCGCAGCGTCGCGTGCGGCAGGCTCGCCCCGCCGTGCACCACCCGGACCTCGCCCAGCTCGGCGAGCCGGTGCAGATCCCGGCGAATCGTCATGTCGGAGACCTCCAGGAGGTCGACCAGCTGGCTCACCGACTGGAACCCGTTCACCCTCATCAGCGCCAGGATGCGGTCCCGGCGCTGTGGCCCGGACTCCCTCCGGGTCGGTCGGGACTCCCGGCGCACCGGTTCGCCGCGTCCGGTGCCGCGCACCGGATCGCGTGAGTCAACCGGCATCGTTGCATCACCTGCCATCGTCAGCGTGTGTTGATTATGCACACTCTTCTGTTGACTTTCCAACATCATCGTGTTTACTGTTCCCGACCAGCAAGCAGGTGAGGAGCGCGCGATGACGTCTGCGGCCGACGTGGTCTTTGTCGGTGCGCTCACCCTCGATGCGATCGCGGTGGTGGACACCTTCCCCGAGCCGGACAGCCGACAGGTCGCTCGCGACATCGTGCACACCGGCGGCGGGCCCGCCGCTACTGCCGCCGTGGCCGCCGCCCGCCAGGGAGTGCGGGCCGCGTTGGTCGGCACCGTGGGTGAGGACGCGGAGGGGGAGCGGATCCTCGCCGAGCTGCGCGCCGAGGGGGTAGACACCCACGCGGTGAGCGTGCTGCCCGGGCAGCGCTCGGCGGCGAGCGTGGTGGTGGTCGATGCCTCCGCCGGCACCCGCGCGATCGCCGCGCGCGTGGCCGAACCGCCGGTGATCGGCCCGCAGGCTCGTGCGCTGCTGGCACAGGCCCGCTGGGTGCACGCCGACCATCTCGGCGCCCGCCCGCTGCTGGCCCACCTCGCCATGTTGCCCACCCAGGACCGCCCGGGGCTGTCCATCGACGACGGTTACGGCATCGACGGCTTCACCCCCGGCGGAGTGGACCTGTACGCACCCACTGTGGCCTCCCTGGCCCAGCGGTACGGCGACCGGCCGGTGCCCGATCTCCTGGCTGCTGCTCGAGCGGACGGCGCACATGCCGTCGTGGCCACGGACGGCGCCCAGGGTGCCTGGTTCGTCGCCGACGGCACCGCTGAGCACCTGCCCGCGCACCGGGTGGACGCCCTGAGCACCCTCGGTGCCGGCGACGTCTTCCACGGCGGGTTGCTCGCCGCGCTCGCCGGCCACCGTCCCACCGACGTCACCACCACCGAGCTCGCGCACGCGGTCTCCTGGGCAAGCGTCGTGGCCGCACTGTCCTGCCGCGGAGTAGACGGACGATCTGCAATTCCGACACCAGCCGAGGTACTGGCAGCTCGGCCCGAGCTGCGCCCGGCCCACCGAGCCGAGGAGGCCAGATGAGCACCGCGAACGCGGTCGAGCCCGTCGACCTGTCCGCCCTGCAACGCCCGTCCGGGGCGTTCGCGATGGTGGCGATCGACCAGCGCGAGGCGCTACGGAACATGTTCGCCGAGCACACCGACTCAGCGGTGCCGGACGCCGCTCTCACCGAGTTCAAGCTCGAGGCGGCGCGTGCGCTCAGCCCCTATGCCTCCGCCATGCTGGTGGACCGGCAGTTCGCCTGGGAGCAGGTAGTGGCGCAGCAGGCAGTGGCACCGGGATGTGGGCTGATCGCTTCTGCGGACCATTTCGAGGCCGCCTACGGCGAGGTGGTCGGCCGGGTGACGATCGACCGCGAGGTGGACCCGCAGACTGCGCGGACGCAGGGTGCGGTGGCGCTGAAGCTGCTCGTCCTCTACCGGCCGGACGGTGGGGGCGCGGAGCGGGTCGAGATGGTCGAGGAGTTCGTCCGGCTGTGCCGCGGCGCCGGACTGATCAGCATCGTCGAACCGGTCTCCCGATCACCGCTGGGCGGTGGCGACTGGGACTGGGATGCCGGTGTGCTCGCCGCTGCCGAGGAGCTCGGCTCCCTCGGCGCCGACCTGTACAAGGCGGAGATTCCGCTGCACGGGGAGGGACCCGCCGTCGAGGTGGCCCGCCGATGTGAACAGATCACCGCGACTGTCGACTCGCCCTGGGTGGTGCTCTCCAGCGGCGTGCGCGAGGACGTCTTTCCGACGGCGGTCGAGACCGCTTGCCGGGCCGGTGCCGCCGGGTTCCTCGCCGGACGAGCGGTCTGGGCCTCGTGCATCGGCAAACCCGATGTCGCCCACGAGCTGCGCACTGCCGCCGTCGATCGGCTGCGCCGGCTCGGCGACCTCGTCGACACTGTGGTGGGGAGGTGACCCGGATGCGGATTGCGATGATCGCGACGGCGCGCCCCACCTTCGTCGTGGACGTCGCCCGGGACCGGGCGCGCGCCGCCCGGGCGCTGTTGACCGAGCTCGGTGCTGAGGTGGTCGGCCCCGAAGAGCTGGTGATGACCCCCGAGGATGTCGAGGCGGCCCGACCGTACCTGGACGGTGCGGATCAGGTGGTGCACGTGTGCGCCTCGTTCTCCGACGCCGGTCCAGCCCTGGCGTTGTATGCGGACCTGGAGCAGCCGGTGCTGCTCTGGGCCTTCCGCGAACCCGGCCCGGTGGGCGACAAGCTCTGGCTGAACTCGCTGTGCGGCACCAACCTGTTCGGGCACGCCCTCGCCCGCCTCGGCCGCCAGGCCCGACTGGTCTATGGCGAAGCGGACGAACCGGCCGTGCGCCAGAAGCTGCAGGAGGTGCTGGCCGGGCGGCTGCCGGCGGCACCCGAGCTGCCGACCTCCGCCCGGGAGCGCGGCGATCCGGCGGCAGCCGCGGAGGCACTCACCCGGTTGCGAGGACGCACGATCGGCGTGGTCGGCGACGCCCCGCCGGGTTTCACCCCGAGCGAGTACGACCCGGCGCTGCTCGAGGACTACTTCGGCCTGACGGCTCAGCCACTGACCATGGCGGAGGTCTTCGCCCGGATCGATGCCGTCCCGGCCGAGCGGCAGGTGGCCGAGGTCGCGGCCGCCAGTGCGGCACAACCCTCGCTCACGGCACTGGACAGCGACGAGGTGGCCGGCCACGCGGCGGTCACGACGGCGCTGCGCGACTGGATCGGCGAGGACCGGCTCGATTCGGTGGCAGTGCGCTGCTGGCCGGAGTTCCCCACCCAGCGCGGGGTGTGCCCGTGCTCCTCGTTGTCCCGGGTGGCCGATGACGGCATCCCCACCCAGTGCGAACGCGACGTCTACGGCGCGGCGACCATGCTGCTGCTCGCCGAGCTCGGTGCGGGGATGACCTACCTGGCCGACACCGTCGACCTGGAGGCTGACCGGAACCTGGTCCGGTTCTGGCACTGCGGTGCAGCCGCCACCGAGTTGGCTGCCGACCCGGCTGAGGCCACCCAGTATGTGCACTGCAACCGCAAGATCGGTGTGGCGGGAAACTTCCCGCTGCGCACCGGTCCGGTGATCGCCGCCCGGCTCACCGAGGACAACGAGACCGGCGGTCTGCGCCTGCTGATCGCCTCCGGCACCTCGATCCCGGCACCGAACCGGTTCCAGGGCAACAGTGCCGACGTCGTGCTGGACGCCGACGCGACCGAGTTCATCGACGGACTGGTTGCCGGCGGCTTCCCGCACCACACCGTGCTGGCCTGGACGGATGTCCGCCCAGGCCTGCGCGCCGCCGCTGACCAGCTCCGTATCCCGGTCATCGAATGGTGACCAAGCCCGTTCAAAGGAGAACCCGATGAGTGAGAAGTTCAACCTGTCCCGCCGAGGCGCCCTGCACGTGTTCGGAGGCGGTGGGCTGCTCGCCGCCGTCGCGGCCTGCGCCGGGCCCGGATCCGGGGGCGGTGGCGACGAACCACCGGACACCGGCGGAGGCGATGGTGAGATCGGCGGTGAGATCTCGTTCGCGCACTGGCGTGCTGAGGACCAGGAGGTGCTCGCGGAGATCATCGAGTCCTTCTCCGCCGAGAACGACGGCGCTACTGTCCGCCAGGACATCTCGCCCTCGAACGACTACCAGTCCAGCGCGCTGCAGCAGATCCGCAGCGGGAACATCGGCGACCTGTTCGTGGCCTTCCGTGGCGCGCAGTTCGTGGACATGGTCAGCGCCGGGCTGTACGCCGACCTGTCCGGCACCGATGTGGTCGGCAAGTACAACCCCTCGCTGATCGAGGCCGGCGCGCAGGACGGGACGCAGTACGGGCTGCCGTACCAGCTGGTGTTCAACCAGCCGGTGTCCAACCTCGACGTCCTGGAGGAGGCCGGTATCTCCGAGCCGCCGCCGGACTGGGACGGATGGCTGTCGATGTGCGAGGACATCCTGTCCATCGACAAGATCCCGATGGCCTGGCCCGGTGGGGAGATCGGCAACGCCGGCCACCTGTTCAACTGCATGATGATGAACAACGCCCCCAGCGACGATATGTGCGCCAAGATCGAGTCCGGTGAGTACAAGTGCACCGACGACTGGTTCCTGCACACGCTGGACCAGTACGTCGAGCTGCGGCCGTACTTCCAGAACAACGCGACCGGCACCGCCGTGGAGCCGGCACAGCAGATGTTCTCCTCCGGAGACGCCGCCCTGTTGCTGACCGGCTCGTTCCACATCGCCGCTGTGCGTGCCCTCGGGGCCGAGTTCCCGGTCGGCATGATGGCTCCGATCACCGTGTCCGCGGACGAGGCGAAGTACGTGGGCATCCACAACGCCACCTTCGTCCTCGGGGTGAACAGTGCCTCGGACAACCAGGCCACGGCGATGGCACTGCTGGAGTACCTCAGCGAGACCGAGCACGCCAGCACCTACGCCAACGGCACCGCCCAGCACCTCACCGTGGCCGAGGTGAACTATGAGAACGAGGACCTGGCCGCCACCGCCGACTGGCTGGACAAGGACACCATGCTCGCCCCGCGGTTCCAGTTCAACGACCTGGACATCCGCAACGCCGCCGAGCAGTCCTGTATCGACGTGGTCGGCGGCACCTCCCCGGAGCAGGCGGCCGAGCGGGCGCAGCAGATCATCGACGAACGGGTGAACGCCTGAGCATTGCCGAAGCGGCGCCCCTGGCGCCCCTTCTGCGATCTCACTTCTGGCGAAAGAGCGACGCATGAGCACACCAGCCAGCGCCACCACCGCTACCGGTGCCGGCACCGGGGGCCGGCCAGAACGCCCCCGGCGCCGGCGCCGCGGCCCCTCCTCGCGGGTGCACCCGCTGCTGTATGCCTTCACGCTGCCGGCGTTGATCATCTACGTGATCTTCTTCGTCATCCCGACCCTGCAGGCAGTGCAGTACTCGGCCACCGACTGGGACGGGTTCAGCGCCGACTACGAGAACGTCGGTATCGGCAACTTCGACCGCCTGCTCACCGGTGACACGCTGTTCCTCAACGCGCTGACCAACAACTTGAAGTTCATGGTCGTCGTGGTGGTGTTCCAGACGATCCTGGCACTGATCCTGGCGATCTTCCTGGTCCGGAACACCCGCGGGTCGACGCTGCTGCGTGGCCTGTTCTTCTTCCCGACGATCCTGTCGTCGGTGTCGGTCGCCTACATCTTCAAGTTCATCTACGACCCGAACTTCGGCCTGGGAAACCGGGTGCTGGAGGCGGTCGGGCTGGACGCGCTGACCAGCTCCTACCTCGGCAACGACGAGGCAGCGATCTACTGGGTGGCGATCACGCAGGTGTGGTTCCACGCCGGGCAGATGATGGTCATCTTCATCGCCGGGCTGCAGGCCGTACCGCGGGAGCTGTACGAAGCAGCGGAGATCGACGGTGCCGGCCGGTGGAAGCAGTTCACCGCGATCACCTGGCCGATGCTCGCCCCGGCGACCGCCATCGTCGTCGCCTACACCACCATCCAATCCTTCAAGGCTTTCGACTTGATCCTGGGTCTGGGTGGTAACCCGCCGAAGACCAGCCTGGACATCCTGTCCACCCGGATCTACAGCACCTTCGCCAACTCCGAGTTCGGCTACGCCGCCACCCAGTCGATCATCTTCATGCTGTTCATCGCGGCGATCGTGGTGGTGCAGCGGCGGATGCTCAAGCTCACCCAGAAGGAAGCCTGAGGAGGCCTCGATGCGCTACCAGCTCGGCCGCGGTGCCGTCCTCGCCGTCTACGCAGTGCTGATCATCGTGCCGGTGACAGTGGTGATCTTCGGGTCCTTCAAGACCACCCCGGAGCTGTTCGACTCCCCGTTCGGGCTGCCGTCCTCGATCTCGTTCGAGAACTATGACGTGGTGCTGAATCAGCAGAACCTGCGGCAGGCCTTTCTGAACAGCGTGCTGGTCACTGGCGCGTCAGTGCTGCTCACCCTGCTGATCGGTAGCCTCGCGGCGTACGCCGTCGCACGGATCCCGGGCTGGAAGGGCTGGCTGATCTTCGGCTTCCTGGTGCTCGGCATGTCCGTGCCGCCGCAGGCGAACATGATTCCGCAGTACGTGCTGTTCGACCAGCTCGGGCTGCTCGACTCCCGGCTTGGCCTGGTGCTGATCAATATCGTCGTCGGGCTGCCGGTGGCAGTGTTCATCCTCGCCGGGTTCATGCGCACCTTGCCGCGGGAGACCTATGAGGCGAGCTCGGTGGACGGTGCCGGCCCGGTGCGCACCTACTGGTCGATCGTGATGCCGATGTCGACGCCGTCGATCGCGGCCACCGCGATCTTCCTGTTCGTGATCCAGTGGAACGACCTGCTCTATCCGCTGCTGTTCATCAGCTCCCCGGGGAAGAAGACGATCCCGCTGGCACTGCTGGACTTCCAGGGACAGTTCCTCACCGACTATCCGCTGCTGTTCACCGGAGTGGTGATCGCCTCCCTGCCGGTGGTGATCGGCTACGTCCTGCTGCAACGGCACTTCGTCGCCGGGATCACCGCGGGCGCGGTGAAGGGGTGAGCACCGGGATGGACGCTCAGCAGGCGTACCTCCTCCGGTCGGTCACCGAGGTGACGACGGAGCCCGGCGCAGTCCGGATCGGTCTGCAGGCGCTGCGGGCGGTCAGCCTGCCGGGTACTCCGGGCTGGCTCACCGGGGAGTCGATGGCCGACCAGGGCATCGAGACCGAGATGCCGAACCTGCCCCGTGGGCTGCAGCTGCCGCCGCTGGAGTCCCAGCGCGCCGAGATGCGGGTCAGTGCCCTCGGCAGCGGCAGCGCGCGGGTGGTGATCGCCCCGGCCGGTGCCCGCGTCCTCGGCGAGGAGGCCGGCTGGCTCGGGATCGTCACGGCTGAGGAGGAACGCGCCCCGCAGGTCACCGAGCACGAGGACCGGGTGGAGATCGACTGCGGCATGATCCGGCTGGAGATCCATCGCCAGCCGTTCTCTCTGCAAGCATTCGACTCCGCCGGGCGCCGGGTGCTGCGCACCGCCGAGCGGCTGCGCCAGGTGGCCGGCTTCCCGATGGCACCGCCGGTGCTGTGGCACGGCGGGCAGGTGCAGCTGCAGGCGGAACTGGCCGCCGAGGAGGACATCACCGGGTTCGGTGAGCAGTTCTCCCGGCTGGTCAAGAACGGGCAGCAGCTGGTGCTGCGCGCTGAGGATGCCCTCGGCACCGGTACCGGACGCGCCTACAAGCCGGTGCCGGTCTGGCACTCCACTGCCGGGTACACGGCACTGTTGAACACCGGCGCCCAGGTGGTGGCGGACGTGGGTCACGAGCGTGCCTCGGTGCTCAGCCTGCAGGTGCCTGGTGGCGAGCTTGACCTGGTGCTCACCGCCGGGCAGGACCCTCGGGAGCGGCTGAGGGAGTACACCGAGATCACCGGCCGTGCCCCGGTACCGCCGCTGTGGGCGTTCGGCTACTGGATGGGCCGCTGCCGGTACCACTCGGCCGAGGAGATGCTCGACGTCGCGCGGTCGATGCGTCAGCACGAGGTGCCCTGCGATGTGCTGCACCTGGACCCGGACTGGCTGGTGGTCGACCGGCTGAACACCGACTTCATCTGGAACACCGACCGGTTCGGCGACCGGGCCGAGTTCGTCGCTGCGCTGCGGGAGCAGGGCTGCCGGCTCTCGATCTGGGAGCTGCCCTACCTCGACCCGCACTCCCCGCGGTACGCCGAAGCGGCGGAGGCGGGCTACCTGGTTCGTGACGCCGCGGGGCAGATCGCCGAAGTGGCCGGTACGCCGACCCCGGACGGCCGCCACCGGGCGCTGATCGACTTCACCAACCCGGCGGCCCGGAGCTGGTGGCAGCACCTGCACGACGACTTTCTCGACGACGGCGTCGCCGTGTTCAAGACCGACTTCGGTGAAGGTCTTCCCGACGATGCTGCCCTCGCCGACGGCACCCCGGCCGTGCACGCCCACAATCTGTACCCGCTGCTGTACAACCGCGCCGTCAGCGAGCACCTCGGCGCTCACACCGGCCGCGCACCGCTGGTCTGGGGGAGGAGTGGCTGGGCCGGCTCACACCGTTATCCGGGCCAGTGGGGCGGGGACGCGGAGTCCACCGTCGCCGGGCTGCAGGCGACGCTGCGCGGCGGACTGTCCTACGCGCTGAGCGCCCCCGGCTTCTGGAGCCACGACATCGGCGGGTTCTTCGGGCCCGAGCTCACCCCGGGTCTGTACGTGCGCTGGACCCAGCTGGGGGCGCTGTCCCCGCTGATGCGCGCACACGGGCTGCGGCCGCGGGAGCCGTGGCAGTTCGGTGAGCAGGCGCTGGCGATCTGCCGGGACTGGATCAGGCTGCGGTATGAGCTGCTGCC
This sequence comes from Ruania zhangjianzhongii, assembly GCF_008000995.1. Taxonomy (NCBI): domain Bacteria; kingdom Bacillati; phylum Actinomycetota; class Actinomycetes; order Micrococcales; family Ruaniaceae; genus Ruania; species Ruania zhangjianzhongii. The sequence continues at coordinate 4,883,092 of NZ_CP042828.1, read as the reverse complement.
CTACCTCTGGCAGGCCGCGCACCGTTCGGCGGCCGCCGGACTGCCTATGCTGCGGCCGTTGGCGCTGGAGTTCCCGACGGATCCGTTCGCGGCCGGAATCGACGATCAGTTCCTGCTCGGGGAGGACCTGCTGGTGGTGCCGGTCCTGGACGACGGCACCGCGCCGGTGACCCGACGGTTCTACGTTCCCGCGGGGGAATGGGTGGACATCCTGGACGGCTCGGTGGTGACCGGCCCGGGCTTCCACAGCCGCACGGTGGGGCTGGAGCAGATGCCGGTGCTGGTTCGGACCGGCACCGTGCTGCCCAGGGTCGAGGTCGGCGCCGAGGTGCGCAACACCGACGAGCTGGTCGGCCGGCCGTGGGTGATGCACGCGTACGGTGCTGCGAATGCTGACCTGGAGCTGACCGATTTCGACGGCGGAACGTTGCGGGTGCAGGTTCGGGGCACCGAGGTGCAGGTGGACGGGGCGCAGCAGGTGCACCCCACGGTGGTCCGGCACAGCTGAGGTGGTGTCGGCGGCCGCGTACGAGCCGCACGGCCGCGCGAGGCGTCGGCGGTCAGGCAGGACGGTCGAACCCCCCACGGGTTGGCCGCGCGTGGTCTATGCTCGCGGTCACGACCAGCCAAAGACGGCTGTTCAGACGGAATACTGTGGCACTAGCAACACTGCCGAGACCGGCCAATGACGGACGGGTTCGCAGTGGGAACGTGAGCACTCATGGACGAGCCTCGAGGTGCTCCCGCGGGGTGGTATCCCACCTCGGACGGGAGCCAGCAGTACTGGGACGGCCGGCAGTGGCTCGCCATTCCTCCCCCTGGTTCTACCGGTGGCCCGAACCGCCGCACACGAACCTTGGTGGCCTTCATCGCCTCGCTCGTGGTGGCGGCAGTGATCGGTGGCGGCGTCGCCCTGTTCCAGCTGGACCGCGCGGAGCAGCGGGCGGCGGCGGAACAGGCGACGAGTGCTGCGGCGGCCGCGGCAGCTGCCGAAGACGAGAGCGCCCAGGCCGCGGAGGAGGCTAGCGCGCAGGCGGCGGAACAGGCCTCAATAGAGGCAGCGGAACAAGCCTCGGCAGAGGCGGCTGCGCAAGAGCAGGAGAGCCGTGACGAGCAGGAGCGTGAGCTCCGCGAAGGAATGGTGCCGGAGATTGAGGCGTCAGTCCAGACCATGGCAGAAGAGCACATCGGGGACGACCTGATCGATGCCGCAGAGGTGCTTTCGGTGATGTGTTCCCCGGTGGCTGGCGGCTCTGTCGGCGACCTGGATCAGGAGACCACCGTCTTCGAGTGCTTCGTGGCGACCGAGGACAACGGAGACGGCACGATGAGCGGCTTCGGCTACAACGCCACCATGAACTGGACCACGGGGCGATATACCTACGCGCTCGGAGACCCGTGACCGCTGGGTGCGTCCCAACCCCGGCGGCTCCGGCCAGAAGAGGCCGGAACCGCTATCGGCTCAGCCGCCGTCAGGCCCCTCACCGGCTCGGCCAGCCGCTCGAGCAGCCCGGCTCGCCTTGGTCAACGGGTTCCGGGTGCGGGAGATCCGGTAGTCGATCCGGTCATCCACAAACGTCTCCAGCTTCGGGTACCGGGAGAAGTCCGCGGTGACCTCCTCGGTCACGTGGTCGGTGACCCGGTCCAGCCGTGCCAGCATCTCGTCGCGTTCTCGAACCCGGTGATCAACCTGCAGTGCGCGGATGTTCGCCCAGCACATCAGCAACAGGATCACGCTGAACGGCAATGCCGTGGCCAGCGCCGCCGCCTGCAGCGAGCCCAGACCACCCGGAGTGAGTAGCAGGGCGATGGCGATGGCGCCCTCGAGCAGGGCGAAGAGCACCCGGGACCAGGTGGGTGGGTTCGGATGCCCGCCAGAGGCGAGCATGTCCACCACCAGCGAGCCGGAGTCGGAGGAGGTGATGAAGAAGATCGCCACCAGGAAGATCGCGATCACCGAGAACACCGTGCCGAGCGGCAGGGAGCCGAGGACGTCGAACAGGACACTCTCGGCGACCAGGAAGCCGTCCTCGTTCAGGTTGCCCTCGGTGAGGTCGGTGCCGGTGAACATCTGCAGGAACAGCCCTGCCCCGCCGAGCACCGAGAACCACACGAAGCCCACGATCGTCGGCACCAGCAGCACGCCGGCGATGAACTGCCGGATGGTGCGGCCCCGGGAGATCCGGGCAATGAACACACCGACGAACGGTGACCAGGAGATCCACCAACCCCAGTAGAAGATCGTCCACTTCGAGAACCAGCCGGCAGCTCCCTCACCGCGCTGGTACGCGCCGACATCGAACGTCATGCTCATCAGGTTCGCCAGGTACACCCCGAGCGACTCCACCAGGTTCTGGAGCAGGAAGATGGTGGGCCCGAGCAGCAGCACACTGATCAGCAGTAACCCGGCCAATGAGAGGTTGATGTTCGAGAGCCACTTGATACCCGCGCCCACACCGCTGACCACCGACAGCGTGGCCAGGAAACTGATCACCACGATGAGCACGACCAGCAGCGTGTTGCTCGATTCCTCCACGACCCCCATCGCGGCCATTCCCGAGGAGATCTGCTGCACCCCCAGGCCCAGCGAGGTGGCGATCCCGAACAGGGTGCCGACGACCGCGAGGACGTCGATCAGATCGCCCATCCAGCCCTTCACCCGATCGCCGAGCAGGGGTTCGAGTGCCCACCGGATCGAGACCGGTCGGCCCCTGCGGTGGATCGCATAGGCAAGTCCGAGCCCGATGATGGCGTAGATCGCCCACGGGTGCAGACCCCAGTGGATGAAGGTCTGCGCCATCGCCAGGCCGGCGATGTCCGCCTCGCTCCCCTCCCAGCCGGGCTTGATGTCGGTGGTGATGTAGCCGAGCGGCTCGCCCACGCTGTAGAACACCAGGCCGATGCCCATACCGGCGGCGAACAACATCGCGAACCAGGACATCAGGCCGAACTCGGGCTTCTCGTCATCCCGGCCGAGGCGGATCTTGCCCATCCTCGAGACGCCGATGCCGATCGCCACGACGACGAACACGCCGACCGCCACCATGTAGTACCAGCCGAGGCTGGCGACGATCCAGTTGTTCATCCCCGTGAAGACCGTGTCGGTCACAGCCGGGGCGATGAGCGCGAACACCACCACAGCGATGACCAGGATGAGTGCGGGCCAGAACACGCGCGGCGCCACCAGTCCCTTGCCGATCCGCACCCCATGGTGGCGGAGCTTGGCGGTGATCGCCTCGTCGCTGTCCTCGTCGTGGATCTGCATCTTCCGCGGGAGGTGGACGGACTCCGGCAGACCGTCATCGGCGCCGGTCAGTCCGCCGGCGGCGCCGTTACCGTCCGGTTCCGCCTGCTGAGATGTCGAGGGGTCCTCGGAGTCCGTTCGCTTGTTGGTCGCCACTGTCCAATCCGCCCGTCGGAGACTGATGCCCGTCCCACAGTGTCGTGTCGGATCGATTTGGGCAAGCCGTACGCGCAGGCCACACGGGAATGGTGACCGTATGGCCAGGTCACTGACCCGACTGCGGAACCTCCGCCGTCGGCGGCTCGTACTGCCGCAGCGCCCGGTTCCGCCAGCCGACGAATGCCACCCCGAGCACGCAGGCGATCCCGCCGGTGGCCAGCGCGAACGGCGCCGACGTCAGCCCGGCAACCACACCACCACGGAAGTTGCCGACGTCCGGCCCGGCTTGTCCGATCACCGACTCCACCGCGGAGACCCGGCCCCGGTGGGAGTCCGGAGTGTCCAGCTGCACCATCGCCGCACGGGTCACCACCGAGATCGTGTCCGCGGCCCCGGCCACGGCGAGGAGCCCGAGGGCGAGCCAGAGTGGCTGGGCCAGCCCGAACCCCGCCAGGGCGAGCCCCCAGGTGCCGGCCGCGACCAGCTGGACCAACCCGGCGCGCCGGGCGCGGGTGAACGAGCCGGAGAACAGGCCGGCGGCGATACCGCCGACCGCCACTGCGGACAGGAGGAGTCCCAAAGTGCTCGCCGACCCGCCGAACCGGAGTTCGTTGATCAGTGGGAACAGTGAGATCGGCATCACCAGGAGGGTGGCGAACAGGTCGGTGACGAACGAGCCCCGGAGCACCGGACGGCGCCAGACCATCCGGACGCCGTCGGCCATCGCCCGCAGCCCCGGCCGGTCCGGCCGTTCCAGCGGGGGCAGGCTCGGCAGCCGCAGCACGCCCAGCCACGCCAGCACGAACGTCACCGCCTGCACGGTGAACGCCCAGGTCAGGCCGAGCTCGGCGATCAGGATCCCGGCCAGTGCCGGGCCCACCAGCATGGCGATCTGGAAGCTCAGGTGCTGCAGCGCGATCCCGGCCGGTACCTGCGCCGCCGGCAGCAGCCGTGGTGTCAGCGCCCGTTTGGCCGGGATGCCGAGCGCACCGAAAGCGGCCTGGAGTGCGACCAGGCCGAGCAGCAGCGCCAGCGAGTCCACCTGCAGGAGCGCCTGAGTGGCCAGGCCGAGTGCGGCGACCAGCTGTGCCGCCGTGGTCCAGCGCACCACTCGACGGCGGTCGGCCGCATCTGCGAGGGCGCCGCCGACCAGGCCGAAGATGATCAGCGGCACTGCCCGTGCCAGCCCGATCGCTCCGGTCCAGAACGCGCTCGCGGTCAGCTCCCACACCTGGAACAGCACGGCGACCATGACGAACTGCCCACCCAGCGCCGCAGCCGAGGAGCCGAGCCACAGATCCCGGAACGCCCGGCTGGCGCGCAGCGGGCTCAGGTCGAGGACGGCGCGAGCAAGGCTCATGAGGAATGGTGCGCGGTCGGCTCACGCTGACCGGCGGGCGGAGACGGCACCGAGCCAGTATTACAGCCCGCGCACCACTGCCGACTGAGGGGCAGCGGAGGTCGCGGACGCGGTCTGAGGTTGGTGTCCCGGACCTCGGACGCGGAAATGTGCCTCGGCGGTGGGCGCCGCCGCCGCTACCCTGGACCTGTGGACAATATCTGGGGCTTCTGGTGGCTGATCTTCCCGCTCAGCGGGATCATCGGCGGCTGGATCAAGGGCGCCCAGAAGTGGGACGAGAAGCGCCGGAAGGACAAGCTCGAGCTGGCCCGGATCCAGTACGGACAGGCGGGCCAGCAGGCAGTCCCGCCGCCACCTCCGGCCGCAGCTAGCCCGAGCACCGGCGAGATCGACCGGCTGCTCGCCGAGCACACCGAGACCGAGCGCCGCTGGCTGGACTACGAGCTGGATGTTGCCAAGCTGATCGACTTCCCGGTGATGACGGACATGCGCGAACCGGTCACCGTGGACTTCCACCGGGCGAAGCAGGAGGTCGACCGGCTCCGCCCGGAGGATCCCACCGAGCTCCGCAACCCGGAGCTGCTGGAGCGCTATCGGGAAGCGGTCCGGGAGTTCACCCTCACTTTCGAGATCGCCGAGCGGGAGGCCCGGCGCCGCCGCGCCACCGACTTCTCCCCGGAGGAACGGCAGAGCCTGGAGCGGGCGAAGAAGCTGCTCGCGCTGGCCGAGGACTCCGCCGCCACCCAGGCCGAACGGCAGAGCGCCTACAAGCGCGCCACCCGCGAGCTGCAGGGTCTGATCGTGCTGCCGCAGCCGACCACGGACGCCCTGGAGCAGCGGATCGCCGGTGCCCTCGGCTCCGCCCCGCGCCAGCCGGAGAGCTGACCGGCACGGCCCGGCCGCGGGCGGACCGGGCCGCGGTCAGCCGCCGAGGTCGCGGCGCCGACGCCGGAGCACGCGCAGCAGGTCCCGCCGCGCCCGGGTCTCGAGCCACTCCGGGCCGCTCTCGATCTCAGCGATCGCAGGCTCGGTCGCCGCCAGCACCGCGGCGACTGTCGCGCTCGCCGCGCGGGCGGGCAGCCCGACGGCGTCGGCGAACTCCTCGAACGCCCGCAGGGACAGGTTCGACCGGCGGCCGGCGATCGTGAGTGCGGCAGTGTGGTCCCCGTAGATCAGGGTGCTCGGCACGTCGTAGATCGGCGCTACGCGCCACTCGGCCCCGGAGGCCAGCACGGAGATGTTCTTCGCGTGCAGGTCGCCGTTCCCGGTGAGCCAGGCGAAGAGGAGCTGCTGCAGCACAGCGCGCAGCGCGACCGGGCGTGCGGCGCACACGGCGCCGATGCGCGTGGCGAGCGCCTCGCTGGTCGCTGTGTACTTCTGCGCCGGGTGGATATCGAGTAGCTGTGCCCCGTCCTCGACCGGCAGTGCCCGCACCTTCCCAGCGGCCTCGATCTCCCGGTCGAAGCGGGTGACCAGCAAGCCGGCACGGCCGGCGCGGTCGCGAGCCACCTGCGCCCCGGTTACCGGATGCCTGAGGCGCCGGGCCAAGGTGAGGAAATAGGCCTCGTTGTCTACGACGCGGGGAAACTCGGGGACCTCAAACTTCAGGAAGTGCCGACGCCCGCCATGGGCCAGCGGCAGGGAGAGCATCCGCTCGGAGACCTTGTCCTGCACTCCGGCAAGCGCCGCGGGATCGCCGACCCCGGCTTCCGCGAGGAGATCGGCAAAATCGATGGTGGCGAAGTCCGCCACATCCACCTGTTCCGACACCGGCGGCCCGGCCTGCGCCTCGGCTCGAGCGTCCTCCGCCACTACCTGCACGTCACCGACTGGGTCGGATCCGACCGCCAGGAGCAGCGACAGCTCGTCGTCCGCACTGGTCTTGACCGCATGCCGTAGCGCGGTCAGGCGGCGTCCTTCGGGAAGCAGGTTCGCGAAGTAGGCGGGCACCCCGCCGCTGCGGGTCACCCGTGGCTCGTCGGTCAGTGGCAGGGTGGTCGCCACCGCCGGGCCGTTGCTGTCCAGGTAGTCCTCGTCATAGCGGAACCAGACCCCGTCGTCCTCGCGCCGGAGCGTCCCCGCGCGCTTTCCCTGCTTCAGCACGACGGCGGTGCGCACCTCGCGAGGGTCGGGTGCGGCGGTCATCCGCCCACCTCACGGCGCACCAGAGCGATTTCCAAGCCGAGGGCATCCAGGACGGCAGTCAGGGTGTCCAGCCGCACGGTCGGCTTCCCCGCTTCCAGCTGGCGCACGAACCGTTCGGAGACGCCGGCAAGGAGTGCGAGATCCTCCTGCCTGAGGCCCAGCTCTTTGCGGCGCGCGACAACCTGCTCGGCCAAGTCCGGTCCGACTCCCACTACTACCTCCAAGACCGGCACGATCGTGCCGGTGGTGGCCAGTATGCCGGATGGAGGAGCTCCGTCATCCCCAACCGGCACGATCGTGCCGGTTGGGGATGGGATCGGTCGTGCGGGAGCTACGGAGCCGACGAACCGGTACGATCGTGCCGGTTCGTCGGCATCGTCGGTGTGGACCGCTCAGCCGCCGAGCGCCGGCGGCACCGGACCGTCGCAGAGCAGCCCGAGCCGCTGGGTAGCGCGGGTCATCGCCACGTACAGGCCGTTCACCCCGCGCCGCCCGTCCAGGATCGTCGCCGGATCCGCCACCAGGACGCCGTCGAACTCCAAGCCCTTGGCCTGCTCCGGCGTGAGCACCACGCATGGTGCCCGCAAGTCCACGTCCGCTCCGAACGAGGCGCCCGGCAGTGCGGCCTCCACGATCATCGCGATCTCCACCAGGCGTTCGTGCGGGGCGACCACGGCGAACGTGCCGTCAGCCACCTGGTGCTGTTCGTCGACGACGGCGCGGGCCAAGTCCTCGGCGAACTCGCCCTGGCTGGGGCGCACCCAGGGCGGTGCGCCCGCGGTGCGGGCGCACTCCGGCAGCAATGCGTCCGGCTCCACTGTGCGGAGCAGGTCGACGGCGGCCGCCATCATCGGTTCCGGCGTGCGGTAGTTGATGCTCAGCTCCACCTGCCGGATCGCGAGCGAAGGGTTCGCGTCGGCGAGCTCGTCCCAGGCCGTGGTGCCGGCGACCGCCGCGGTCTGGTGGACGTCGCCGACCACGGTCAGGGACCGGGTCGGCACCCGGCGCAGCACCATCCGCCACTGCATGGCGGTGAGTTCCTGCGCCTCGTCGACGATCACATGCCCGTAGGCCCAGGTGCGGTCGGCGGCTGCCCGCTCGGCGAGCGGCCGGGTGTCGGACTCGGTGAACCGGTCCGCCAGCTCGGCGGCGGAGACGCCGAGCCCGCCGCTGGCGGCGATCACCTGCTGGGCATAGGCCAGCCCGGCCTCGTGCTGTGCGCGGCGGCGGGACTCGGCGGCGCTGTCGTCCTCACCGAGCAGCTCGGCGGCTTCGTCCAGCAGCGGGACGTCACCGCTGGACCAGCCACCGCCGGCCGGCCGCCGCAGCGCCTCCCGCTGACCCGGATCAAGCTCGGGGGCCACCTCGGCGAGCACTGCCGGATCGGCATACAGCTCCTCCAGCAAGGCCGCCGGGGTCAGCTCCGGCCAGAGCTCGGCCAGCAATGTCTGCACCGCTGGATCGACGCTCAGCTCCTGCCGGATCCGCGGTGCCTCGTGCCCGGCGGCGAGCCCGGTCACTTCGGTACCGGCTCCCTCGACTGCGGCTGGGAGCCTGTCGGTGCCCTTCGCCAGCGCGGCGTCCAGCGTCGCGAGCTCGGCCTCGAAGCCGCGGTCGGCGTCGTCGTAGAGCTGCTGGTCCCCGGCGAGCACCCGCTCGGTGAGGTGATCGAGCAGCTCACCGGTGAACGTGGCGCGGGCCTCGTTGTGCGGCAGACCGGTGAGCCGGGCCCGTTCGGTGCAGCGGGACAGCAGGTCGGCGCCGATCCGGTAGACGTCACCCTGGTAAGTGACCGCTGTCGCGTTCTCGGAGCCCTCCTGACGCCGCACCGCGCGGGTCACCACCTCGGCCATCAGCGGCAGCGCCTTTACCGCGGCGGCCGCGGCCGTCTCGGTCCGGGTGGCCACGACTCCGGGCAGCAGCGTCTCCAGCGTGGCCGTCACCGCCTGGGTCTCCCCGAGCGAAGGCAGCACCGCCTCGATGTAGTCCAGGAACGCCGGGCTCGGGCCGAGCACCAGGACACCACGGTCGGCGATCGTCGGGTGGCTGTAGAGCAGGTAGGCGGTGCGGTGTAGGGCCACCGCCGTCTTCCCCGTGCCCGGGCCGCCCTGCACCACGAGCATGCCGTCCGGCCCGGACCGGATGATCGCGTCCTGCTCGGACTGCAGCGTGGCGACGATATCGGCCATCCTGCCGGTGCGTTCACTGGTCAGTGCGTGCATCAGCGCCGCCTCGCCGACAAACTCGCCGCTGGCACCGGAACTGGACTGTGCCCCTGGTGCTCCGCCGTCGGAATCGATCTCGAGCAGCTCATCGTTGACGCCCACCACCGAGCGCCCGCGGGTGAGCAGGTGGCGGCGCAGCCGCACATCGGAGCCGCTGGCCGCGGTAGCGGTGTAGAAGTCCGCGGCGGCCGGGGCCCGCCAGTCGATCACCAGCGAGTCGAGGTCCGCCGAGCGTAGGCCCATCCGGCCGATATAGCTGGTGGACCCATCGGTGCGGTCCAGCCGACCGAAGCACAGCCCCTGCTCCGCACGCGCCAGCTCGGACGTGCGCTGTTCCAGCTGGCTGATCCGGGCGTCCCGGTCCAGCAGCGCGGTGGAATCTGTGCCGGGCGCGCGCAGCGTCTCGGCAAGCTGGTGGCTCGCCTCCCCCCTCAGTTCGTCCACACGCTGGTACAGCCGATCCAGATGCTGCTGTTCATGCTTGATGACCTCGGTCGACACGGAGCCCCTCTCGCCTCGAGTGATGACGGACGCGGGTTCCAACGACCGGGTGCGTCGCTTTGTTCCTCACCCCTGCTAGACGGCCGTTCACCGGGTTCGCTAGCATCTGGCTCGTCAACAGGGACGACGGGACGCTGGAGCGGACCTCGGTGCCCATTCGCTCCTGGCGGGAAGGCATCATGCTCAGCCGTTCGAAGAAGCTCACTCTGCCCGCGTTCTGGTTCTACCTCGCAGCGGCCGCTCTGCCCACGGTGCTCGGACTGGTGAGCATCCTGGTGATGAAGGCGGCCGTCGGCTCCCAGGGGGTCATGACCTATGGATTTCAGCTCAGCCGCAGGGGGCGGGATCTGGGCACCGGGGCCACTCCCGGTACGGAGTTCACTGCCGATCAGCTGCTCACGGCATTCCTGCCAGGGCTTGTCGTCCTCGGCGCGGTAGCCCTGCTCCTGTGCGTGTTGTTCGTGGTGCGCTGGCCGGTCTTCGTGCTCGGCTCCCTCGGTATTCTGACCCTCGCGCTGGCGCCGCTGAACGCCGCGATGGCCGCTGTCTCGTCCGGGGCAAGCTGGGGCGGCATCGTGCTCCTCGTCCTCCTGGCCGTGGCCTTCGTCGGCCAGCGGTTCCTGCTCGAGGGCGCTCGCCGCCGCGTGGTCGCCGTTGCCCCGCTGCCGGCTGCTGAGGCCGCTCCCTGAATTCTCGACCACGGTGTGGACGCCCTCGCCTCGCGCCGGCCGAAGAGGGATGGCGACGGCGCGCCGACCCTGGCACGACTTCCACACGAGTCTCGACACAGCAAATGTTAGTCACTAACATTTGAGGATGGTCTTGTCTCGGTCGGAGCGCACGCGTGCGCGGTTGGTCGCGTGCGCACTGGAGCTGTTCGAGGCGCAGGGCTTCGAACGGACCACGGTGGCGCAGATCGCGGCCGCCGCAGAGGTGACGGAGATGACGTTCTTCCGGCACTTCGCCAGCAAAGAGCTCGTCATCCTGACCGATCCGTATGATCCGGTGATCGCGGATGCGGTGGCGGCGCAGCCGGTAGGCGGTGCGCCAGTGATCCGGGCCACGCGTGGCGTCCGGCAGGCGTTGCGCGGGCTGTCGGAGCCGGAATCGGAGCTGGTGCGGCGGCGAGTGCGCATCATCGCGGGCTCGCCGTCGTTGCGGGCGAGCAGCATCGGAGTCAACGCGGCCACGGAACGGCTCATCGGCGACCAGCTCATCGCCGGTGGCGCCTCGGCGCTGGCCGCCCGCGCGGCTGCAGCCGCGGTCCTGGCGGTGCTGACGGCTGCGCTGTTCGAGTGGGCCCGCGACGAGCAGCTCACCCTGCCTGCAGCGCTCGAGACGGCGCTGCGTACCTTAGAAGGCGAGCGGTGACGGATCTCCTGCGCGTGCGCGGCGCGACCCGGGCGTTCGGGCCCGACGCGGGCCTGTTCGGTCTCGACCTCGCGGTGACAGCAGGCCGGGTGCACGCACTCGTCGGCCTGAACGGCGCGGGCAAGACCACGGTGATGCGCGCGATCCTCGCCATGCTGCGGCTCAGTCAAGGCGACATTCACATCGACGGCGCTCGCCTGGACCGGATGCCGGCCGCCGCGTGGCGCCAGGTCGGCCACCTTGTGGAGCAGCCCTTCGCCTATCCCGAGCTCGACACCCGCACCAACCTTGCACTTGCCGCCCGCCTCCACGGTGTCGAGTCCCACGCCGTCGCCGCTGTGGTCGATGCCGCCATCATCGAGCTGGGCCTCGGCCGCTATGCCGCTGTCGCGGCACGTCGGCTGTCGCAGGGCAACCGGCAGCGCCTGGGCGTAGCCGCCGCTCTCCAGCACCACCCGACCTTGATCGTGCTGGATGAGCCGACCAACGCCCTCGATCCGGCCGGTGTGATTCTGCTCCGGGAGACTCTGCTGCGCCGGGCCGCCGCCGGGGCCGGGGTTCTGGTGTCCAGTCACCATCTGGACGAAGTCGCCCGGATCGCGGACCGTATCTCCGTCCTCAACCACGGCCGCGTCGTCGGCACTCTCGATGTCGGCACACCTGACCTGGAACGGGCCTTCTTCGAGATGGTCCACGCCGACGACGAGAAGCGAGAGCGTCGATGACCGCCTTCTGGACCGCGCTGCAGGTGGAGCTGCGCAAGGCCCTCGCCTCCCGGGTGCTGCAGACCACCACGCTCCTCGTCGTGATGGGCATCGCCCTGCTCGCCCTGATCCTGGTCGCCGCAGCGCGGGCCGGCAACGAGCAAATCCTGACCCAGTTGGGTCCACTCGCCGGCGAGTCCGGCTGGACGTTGCTCACCGGAGTCACCGCGCAGATCACCGCAGCCGGAGCGCTTCTCGCCTTCGGCGTCGCCCTCAGCTGGACGTTCGGGCGCGAATTCACCGACGGCACCATCACCGGCCTCTTCGCACTGCCGGTCACGCGGCCGATGATCGCCCTCGGCAAACTGTGCATCCACCTGGTCTGGACCGCCGCCGTCGCGCTCGCCTTGACCTTCCTCGTCCTCGCCGCCGGCCGCATCCTCGGCCTCGGCCCCATCGACGACGAGGTGCTGCGCCAACTGTCCCGCCAAGCCGTCCTGACGTTCCTCACCGGGCTGATCGCCACTCCGGCCGGCTGGGCGGCAACTCTCGGCCGCGGCACTCTGCCCGGTATCGCCGTCACCCTCGCCGTCCTGATCGCGGCGCAGGTCACCGCCATCGCATCGCCCGAGACCGCCGCCTGGCTGCCGGTGTCCGCCCCGGCCCTCTGGGCGCTCCAGCCCGGCACGGTCCACGCCGGGCAGCTCGCCCTGACCGCGGTAGTGCCGATCTCGTTCGTGGCGCTGACCTGCCTCACCTGGCGTCGACTACAGCTCGACCGATAGGTAGCCCGCTCGGTCGCCGAGACCAACGGCGCCAGTCGCGTCCACCCGCCCCGGACCTGCCTCCTGCCCGACAGCGGCACCGTCACCCAGCCCGCGTCCAGCGTGGTGACTCGGCCGCAGTTGGTCACCCCGAACCCCGACCGCACGCTTGTATTGGATACCGCGCACTTGTATGGTCGATGTCATGGATGCGCAGAGTATCGACCACGCGACCCTGGACCTCACCGCCCGCGCACGGGTGCGGAACGTGGCGTTGAGGATGTTTGCCGAACACGGTGTGGCGGGGGCGTCGCTGCGTGCAGTCGCTCAGGAAGCGGGGGTGTCGACCGGGCTGGTGCAGCACCACTTCGGCTCAAAAGCCGGTCTGCGCCGCGCTTGTGACGAGTACGCCGTTGGCCAGTACCTCGAACTCGCCAGCGGAGCGGCTGCTGGCCACGCCCAGCCCGGTTTCGCTGTGGCCAGCACGGCCGCGACCGAGCTCAGCACCAGGTACCTCGCGCGGGTGCTGGTGGAAGGCTCTGCTGCCGCGGACGAGCTGTTCGACTCCGGTGTGGACGTCGCCGAGCGGTGGCTCTCGAGCCGGTGGCCGGACCGATTTCCCGTGGGCTCGGCCCGTGCCCGCGACGCCGCAGCCGTCATGGGCGCCATGCACCTGAGCACGCTCGTGCTGCACCGTCACCTTTCGCGTCAACTGGGTATCGACACCCTGGGCGACGTCCGCGTTCCTGCCGCGCTGGTGGACGTGTACCAAGCGATGGCGAGCTTCCTTGCCACGCCCGAAGGGCGACGGCTGCGGAACGAGTACCCGCCGCGCGCGGAGGAAACTGATGACGAATAAGGCCGTCCGAATCGAGAACCTCGTCAAGACATTCGGCCGGACCCGAGCACTGGACGGTCTCGGTCTCACCGTCGAACGCGGACAGGTGCACGGCTTCCTCGGTCCGAATGGTGCCGGTAAGTCGACCACGCTCCGGATCCTGCTCGGGCAGATGCGTGCCGACTCAGGCCGAGTCGAGGTGCTGGGCAGAGATCCGTGGTCCGACCCCACGCTGCACGAGAACCTCGCGTACGTGCCTGGCGACGTCGCGCTGTGGCCCAACCTGACCGGCGGTGAGGTGATCGATGTGCTGACCCGGATGCGAGGCGGCGTCGATCCTGCCCGCAAGAACCGTTTGATCGAGCAGTTTCAGCTCGATCCGACCAAGAAGTGCCGAAGCTACTCGACCGGCAACCGTCAGAAGGTCGCGCTCGTTGCCGCCCTGGCTGCGGACGTCGAACTGCTGATCCTCGACGAGCCGACGGCGGGACTGGACCCACTGATGGAGGAGGTCTTTCGATCGTGTGTCGCCGATGCAGCTGCCGAGGGGTGCACGGTGCTGTTGTCCAGCCACATCCTGGGCGAGGTCGAGGCGATCTGTGACCAGGTCACCATCGTTCGGCAGGGCAGCGTTGCCGAATCCGGTTCTCTCGCCGCCCTTCGACACCTCACCCGGACGGTCGTCGATGCTGAGCTGGTCGGTGACCCTGGCCCGCTGATGCGTCTGGATGGCGTTCACGACGCCGACATCAACGGCGACACCTTCCGGTGCGAGGTCGACACCGAGTGGCTCGACCCACTGCTGGCCCGGATCGCCAGCATCGGTACGCGCCGGCTCGTCATTGCGCCACCCACGCTCGAGGAGTTGTTCCTCCGGCACTACGAGGGGGTGCGATGGCCACCCAGCTCACCGGGACGCCCGGCCTGATGCGACTGATCGTGCGACGGGATCGGGCCCTCATCCCGGTCTGGTTGATTCTCACCCTCGCGAGCGCGCTCGGTGCCGCCTCGGCGGTGCAGAGCACCTACTCGACGGCGGCTGCCCGGCAGGACAGGCTGGATCAGATCGAGGCCGTACCGATGTTCGTCCTCTTCCAGAGCCAGGCGTTCGGGTCCTCGATCGCTGCACTCACTGCGCAGCAGACCTTCGCGGTGACCACGCTGGTGGGCGCACTGGGCGCCGCCCTCCTGGTGGCGCGCCACACCCGGGGGGAGGAGAGCACCGGACGGCGCGAACTCCTCGGTTCCACAGGGGTCGGTCGGCACGCGCCGCTGGCGGCGGCGTTGACGGTGACGCTGGCGGCCGGGGTCCTCGTCGCAGGTCTCATCGGGCTGGGACTCGTCGGGATCGGTCTGCCGGTCACCGGCTCGGCTGCCGTCGGAGCGGTCGGGGGTGGGGCGATCGTGGTCTCGGCGGCACTGGCTGCGGTCGCGGCACAGCTCACCGAGCGTCCGGGGCTTGCAGGTCTGGGTGCGTTCCTCGTCTTCTTCGCGATGCACTACCTGCGTGGTGTCGCCGATCTCGCCGGTGACTCTCTGTCCTGGCTGAGCTGGGTGATCCCCAACGCATGGTTGGAGCAGGTACGACCGTTCGCTGGGACGCGCTGGTGGCCGCTGCTGCTCGCCCTCCTGCTGACCGGCGCGCTGGTCGCGCTGGCGTTCGCGTGCTCGGCCCGCCGCGATGTCGGCGGTGCGGTCTTCGCCGCGCGCCCAGGCCGAGCGACGGCGACCCCATCGCTGCGTGGCCCGTTCCGGCTGGCCCTGCGACTGCAGCGATCGGAGCTGGTCGCCTGGACCGGCGGGCTGTTCGCGTTGGGTCTCGCGATGGGTGCTGCCGGGTCCCGCGCGATGGCCGAGTACGCCGATCTGGCCTGGGTACGTGAGTGGGCGGCCGCCATGCGAGTCGAAGACCCGGCCGACGCGTTCTTCGTCTACGTGGTCTTCGTCTTCGTACTGATCGCCGCGATACCAGCAGTGCTGGCCACGCTTCGGCTGCACCGCGAGGAGTCCGGGGGTGTGGCCGCCACTCTGCTGAGCGTTCCCCTCACCAGGGCGCACTGGGCGGCAAGCAGACTCGCGGTAGCCCTGATGACTCCCGTGCTGCTGCAGCTGGCCCTGGGCTTGGGGCTCGGGCTCGGCGGCTCGATCGGCACGGGCGGCACCGGCCAGCTGTGGCGCGCACTGTCGTGGACCATGCCGCTGGTGCCGGCCGTCTGGGTGATCATCGCCGTGACTTTCGCAGCGTTCGGTCTGCACGCACGCATCGCCCCGATCGCCGGCTGGTTCGCCCTCACCCTCGGCATCGTCGCGGAGCTGGCCGTCAAGGCCGGCCTGCCCGACAGCCTCTACCGGGCCGTGTCACCCTTCGGCGCGATCAGCCCCTACTACCAGCCGACCGTGCTGACCTACCTGCTACTCGCCGCGGCAGCCACTGTGCTGGTGCTGTTCGGGTTTGCCACGCTCCGCCGTCGCGACCTGCTCAGCGGGTGACGCCCAGAACCGTGCCGCCGATTCGCCGGTGACCGTGCCGATGCGCCAGCACAGCACCAGGGCAGCGCGCGGCGGTACCACCACAGGTGCCAGGGCGGCCTCCGGGAACGAGTGACGTTAGGCTGATCGGTGGTGTGCCGGGAAGTCTGGTCGGCGGCAGCCGTGCCAGTGTGCGCGGTTGTGCGATGAGCAACGTGCTCGATGAACGCCCTGGAGTCTGATGACCAACCACCACGAACCGCCGTCTCCCGCCCCGCGTCTGTCTCCTCGGGCGCGGCTCGGAGCCTGGGTCACCCGGGAAACCACCGGAGGCATGCTCCTCATCGGGGCTGCGGCAATCGCGCTCATCTGGGCGAACTCCCCGATCCGGGACGCCTACAGCGCCCTCACCGAGACGGTGCTCGGGCCGGCGGCACTGCACCTGGACCTCTCCCTCGGCACGTGGGCAGCCGACGGCCTGCTCGCGATCTTCTTCTTCGTCGTCGGCATCGAGCTCAAGCACGAGTTCGTGGCCGGCGGTCTGCGGGACGTGAAACAGGCAGGAGTGCCGATACTCGCGGCGGTCGGTGGGATGGCCGTTCCGGCCGGGATCTATGCCGCGGTAGTGGTCCTCGCCGGTGAGCCCGCCGCGCTCAGCGGGTGGGCGATCCCCGCCGCCACAGACATTGCGTTCGCCCTCGCCGTGCTCGCGGTGTTCGGCCGCGGGTTGCCGACGGCGATCCGTACCTTTCTGCTCACCCTCGCCGTGATGGACGATCTCCTCGCCATCGTGGTGATCGCGATCTTCTACACCGACGAGCTCAAGCTGCAGTATCTGGCTGCCTCGCTGGTGGTCATCGCCGTCTTTGCGGTGTTGGTGCGGATGCGCAGGATGCGCTGGTGGCTGCTGCTGCCGCTGGCGCTGCTCGCCTGGGCGCTCATGCACGAGGCCGGTATCCACGCCACTATCGCCGGCGTGCTCCTCGGGCTGACTGTTCCGGCGCTGCTCCGCCACGGCGAGCAGCACAGCCGCACGCACCAGCTCGAGGACCGGGTCAAGCCGATCTCCGCCGGGATCGCGCTCCCGGTGTTCGCCTTCTTCTCCGCCGGGGTCTCGCTGGTGGGCGGCGAGGGGATCGCGGCCGTGCTCGCCCAGCCGGTGGTGCCGGCGATCGTGCTCGGACTGGTGCTCGGTAAGGTCGTCGGCGTGCTGGGCGTCACCTTCCTGGTCACCCGGCTCTCTCCGCTGCGTCTGCCGGACCGGATCGGGGTGCGTGACCTGCTGCCCGTGGGTCTGCTCGCCGGGATCGGCTTCACCGTGGCCCTGCTGATTGCCGAGCTGTCCTTCACCGACGAGACGCACATCAGCGGAGCTAAAGCAGCGATTCTCATCGCCTCCGTGCTGGCCGCGCTGCTCGCCGCGATCATGCTGCGCTGGGACGCCAGCCGCGCTCGCTCGGCAGATATGAACCAGGACGGTCAGGCGGACACCGCAGGTACCGACATCGGGGACGTGGACGAAGAGACCGGTCTGATCGACCCACAGCAGCCACCGTCTCGGCACAGTCGCCGAGGCGGCTGAGGAAGGTGTGCCGCACCGACCAGAGTGTGGACTGGCGGGACGGAAGGTCAGCCCGGTGCCATCCAGGTGAGACCATCGAGGTAGTGCCCGATCCGCCTCGAGGGAGGACCCCCATGCCGCTGCCCTATGACGACAACCCGAAGTTCGCCGCCTATGCCAACCCTGAGCGCCTGGTCAGCACCGCCTGGCTCGCCGAGCACCTCGGCAGTGACGGCCTGGTGGTGGTGGAGAGCGACGAGGATGTCCTGCTGTACGAGACAGGGCACATCCCGGGCGCCGTCAAGGTCGACTGGCACACCGAGCTGAACGACCCGGTCACCCGGGACTACGTGGATGGTGCGGGGTTCGCCCAGCTGATGTCTGCCAAGGGGATCGCGCGCACGGACACGGTGGTGATCTATGGCGACAAGAACAACTGGTGGGCGGCCTATGCGCTCTGGGTGTTCGCGCTCTTCGGTCACGAGGATGTCCGTCTGCTCGACGGCGGTCGGGCGCTGTGGGTGGCCGAAGGCCGCGAGTTCACCACAGAAGCGCCCACCCCGGCACCTACCGAGTACCCGGTGGTCGAGCGCGACGACACCACGCTGCGCGCCTTCAAGGAGGACGTGGTGGCCTTCCTCGGCGGTCAGCTGGTGGACGTGCGCTCGCTGCCGGAGTACACCGGAGAGCGCACGCACATGCCGGACTATCCCGAGGAGGGCACGGTCCGCGGTGGGCACATCCCCGGAGCGCAGTCGGTGCCTTGGGCCCGCGCCGCGAACGAGGACGGCACGTTCCGGTCCCGCGGCGAGCTGGAGGAGATCTACCGGCAGGAGAAGGGGTTGGATGCCGAGGAGCCGGTGATCGCCTACTGCCGGATCGGGGAGCGCTCTAGCCACACCTGGTTCGTGCTGGAGCACCTGCTCGGCTTCGAGGACGTCAAGAACTACGATGGCTCGTGGACTGAGTGGGGGAACTCGGTCCGCGTCCCGATCGCCGTGGGTAGCGAACCCGGAGAGGTGCCCTCTCGATGACTGCCGGAGCCACTGCGGATCTCCCGGACGCGCTGGCCACGATCGTCGACGACTTCAACGCCTTGTCCCAGCCGGACCGGCTGCAGCTGCTGCTGGAGTTCAGTCAGGGTCTGCCGGACCTCCCGGAGCGCTATGCCGAACACCCGGAGCTGCTCGAGCCGGTGCCGGAGTGTCAGTCGCCGATCTTCCTGATCGCCGAGATCGACGACGCCGCCGGCGTGGGTGAAGAGTCAGTGGTGCACCTGATCTTCTCCGCCCCCGCCGAGGCGCCGACCACCCGCGGTTTCGCCGGGATCCTCCAGGAAGGCCTGGACGGGCTCACCGCGGCCGAGGTACTCGCTGTGCCGGGGGACATCTCCGACCGGCTCGGCCTGGCGCAGGCGGTCAGCCCGCTGCGGCTGCGCGGCATGGGTGGGATGCTCGGCCGGATCCAGCGCCAGGTCCGGGAGAAGTCCGCGGCCTGACCAGGCTCGCGACTGGTCAGGGATCGCGAACGCTCGCCTGCGCGGCTTTCGCGACGATTCACCTCGCACGAGGGAGCGCTCGCGACTGCTGTTAGTGCCCGCCGTGGCCGCTGATCATCGACGGGTCAGCCCGCTCACCGGGTTGGACCACCACGAACTGGCCCATCATCCCTTCGTCCTCGTGCCGGAGCAGGTGGCAGTGGTACATGTACGGCATCTGCGGGTCGGTGTAGTCGATGAACTGCATCAGCAGCTCGTACTCGCGCTGTGGCTCCAGGTACACGGTGTCCTTCCGGCCGGCGAGCTCCGGCGGGGGCGGCTCGCCGTCGATGCTGCGCACCTCGAACTGCACATCGTGCACATGGAAATTGTGTGGGAAGAGGTTCCGGTTGACCACGGTCCACATCTCGGTGTCGCCGAGCTCGACCGTCTCGTCGATCCGGGCCATGTCCATCCGTGCACCGTTGATCTCCCGGTCCTCCAGTTCGAACCGCCGCCGGGGGCCCACCGCCGCGGCATCCAGGCCGAACGAGGCGAGCTGCTCGGGTACCTCCGCCGAGGCGGCCAGCTCGTCGGCGGCGACCAGCCGGAGCACGTCGAAGGAGTCGTTCGCACCCACGGCGAACGGTGCCGCCACGGACCCCAGCTCCGGTTCGAAGGAGTGCAGCCGGACATCGTCGCCGGGGTCCAGCGCCACCAGCACCTCGGCCCGTTCGCCCGGGGAGAGCCGCACCCGCTCGAGCTCGAGCGGAGACCGCAACAGGCCGCCGTCCGAAGCGATCATCAGCATCGATCGGTCGGCAATGCCGAGGGAGTAGATGCGAGCCGTCGAGGCGTTCAGGATCCGCAACCGCACCAGTGTGGTGGTCACCTCCAGCCGGGCACCGGCTACCCCGTTGACGGTGACGACGTCGCCGAGCAGACCGACCTCGTTGCCACCATCGTCGATCACCAGCTCGCCCTGGTCATCGAAGGTCTTGTCGCCGATGATCACCGGCACATCGTCGACGGCGTAGGTGTGCGGGAGAGCCTGCGTCACCGGGTCCTGCGGGTCGTCCAGCCAGAACATCCCCGCCAGCCCGCGGTAGACGTGACGCTCGGTCTGCCCGTGCGGATGCGGGTGGTACCAGAGCGTGCACGGCGCCTGCCCGATCACCCACTCTGCGCGCCAGGTATCCCCCGGTTCGACCATCTGGTGCGGGCCACCATCCATCTCCGCCGGCAGGTGCATCCCGTGCCAGTGCGTGCTGGTGGCCTCCGGCAGGTCGTTGCCGACCTCCACAGCGACTCGCTCCCCGACGTTCGCCCGTAACGTGGGTCCGCCGTAGGGGCCGTTGAACCCCCACGTGCTGGCGCCGTGCGCGCCGGGCTGGAACTGCCAGCTGCCCTCCTGGGCGCGCAACGAGAACGTGCGCGTCCCGGCCTCCCACCGGCTCTCCGCCAGCGGAGGGATCGGCAGCGGGGTGTCGAACTCCTCCGGTTCGCTCACGCTGCTGGTGCTCGCCGTCGAGCAGCCGGCCAGTACGGCCACGCCCGCCCCGGCCAGCCCGGCTCCGCCGAGCAGCAGCAGCCGGCGCCGGGTCAGCCCGGTCAGCCCGGTCAGCCCGGTCATTCGGTCACTCGGCGATGAAGGCTGTGGCGCCTCGCTGCGGCTCCTCGCCATCAGCGCACTCCTCGCAGCTTCTGCACTCCGGCCGCCACCAACCCGGCGAGCCCGCCCCAGAGTGCACCGCCGCCGATCAGCTCCAGCAGGACGAACGGCACCGCAAGAGCGCTGACGCCACCGGCGACACCCATCCCGACGAACAGGTCGGCCAGGAGCAGATAACCGCCGCCGGCCATTCCCGTCAGCACGAGGGTCAGGATCGGCCGGGGCAGTCCGCCCAGACCCACCACACCCACGCACGCGGCACCGATGACTGCCATCACTGCGATCGCCCGCGCTGGTGCGCCGATCAGGTCGGCCACCCCGGTGAGGCTGGTCAAGGGCCAGAGCAGCATCAGCGCGCCCAGGCCGAACACCGCCTGCCAGACGATCGGCGGCCGGGGGTGCTGAGCAGCCGGCGGGACGGGCCCTCTGGCCTGCGGCCGGTGTGGATCGCGAGGTGCTGGGGAGGGGCCGCCGGGCGGCGGGGGTGGGGGTGGTGTGTGCATGTCCTCGACGCTAGGAATCCCGGACCTGCCGGCACATCCACCCGGTGTGGTCGATCCGGGTCGCGGCGGGAGGACCTGCGGGTCGAACGGGAGCGACCCGCGCTGTCGCCCCGAAGCGACCCGCGCTGTCGCCCCGGAGCGACCCGGGTTTGCTCCGGGGGTCGATACCCAATCTGAGGCCGGCTCCGTAGGCTGCCGGTGTGAACCCACGCGTGACGGACGTGCTGCTCGGCGCCGGGGATCGCGCTCGGGGTGGCCGTGGTGATCGCCGCCGACTGGCAGCGTGAGGTCCCGCAGTCCCCGTGGGCGTACCTGTTCGCGCTCGCCTTCGGTCTGGTCATCCTCTGGCGCCGGTACGCGCCGCGGCTCGTCCTCACCCTGACCGTGCTTGGGATCTTCGCCTACTACGCCCTGGACTACCCGCCGATCGGTATCGCACTGCCGGCAGTGGCGGCGCTGTACTCCTGCGCGGAGCAGGCCCGCACCCTCGCCGCAGTTCGGCGGCGGCGTCCTCACCGCGGTGGCCTCCTACTTCCGGGTGCACGAGGGCCTGCCGACCGCCTACCTCGTCTCCTACGAGCTGATCACCAACGTCGCCCTGATCGCCGCCGCCATCGCCCTCGGCGTGAGCGTGCGGCTGCGCCGGGAGGCGCGGGCGCAGGCGGAACGAATCACGGCGCTCACCGCCGAGGCCGCCGTCCGGCAGGCACGTGAGCACGCCCAGGACGAACGGGTCCAGCTCGCTCGCGACCTGCATGACGTGATCGGCCACACGCTCTCGGTGGTGTCCGTGCACGCGCACGTGGCCGAGGAGGCGATCGGGCACGACGACGGCGCCGCTCGCCGTGCGATCGGAGCGATCCAGTCGGCCACCTCGCCAGCCCTGGGGGAGCTGCGCGGCACCGTGCGGGTGCTGCGCAGCGACGCCGGACCGTCAGCGCCCTCCCCGGGCCTTGCCGGGCTGGGCGCCCTGGTGACCTCGATCCGGGAGGCGGGGATCGCCGTCGAGCTGGAGCAGGCAGTGGCCGAGGGCGGGCTCTCTGCTCCGATCGAGGCCGCCGGGTACCGGATCGTGCAGGAGGCGCTGACCAATGTGCTCCGGCACTCCGGGGCGAGCGCTGTGCAGGTGCGGCTCGTGCTCGAGGGTGAGCGGCTCCGGATCGAGGTGCGCGACGACGGTCGCGGCGGTGACGCGCCGGCCGGGCACGGCATCACCGGCATGGTGGAGCGGGCCCGACTGCTCGGCGGGACCGTGCGCGCGGGTGCCCAGACCGGCGGGGGCTATCTGGTGCAGGCTGACCTTCCTGGCAGGCTCGGGGCATGATCACCCTCGCGCTGGTGGACGACTCGGCCGTGGTGCGCACCGGGCTGACCGCCCTGGCCAGCCACGACGGCGATATCGAGGTGGTCGCCGAGGCCGGCACCGGGCGGGCCGGGGTCGCTGAGGTGCGTCGCACCCGCCCGGACGTGGTGCTGATGGACCTGCGGATGCCGGAGATGAATGGGATCGACGCTACCGAGGCGATCTGCGCCGACCCCGAGCTCGACCACGTCCGGGTGGTCATCCTCACCACCTTCGACGAGGATGCCGAGATCCTCGAGGCGATCCGCGCCGGCGCCTCCGGCTACCTGCTCAAGGACGTCTCCCCGGACCAGTTGCGCAGCTCCATCCGCGCCGTGGCGGCCGGGGAGCCGATGTTCTCCCCGACGGCGTTACGCACCCTGATCCGGTCCGCCACCTCCCATCGCGAACCCCAGGTGGACCCCGAGCGGCTGTCCGTGCTCTCCGAGCGGGAGATCGAGGTGCTCACTGCGGTCGGCCGAGGACTGACCAACGACGAGATCGCCGTCGAGCTGTACCTGAGCCCCGCCACGGCACGCACCTACGTGAGCCGGCTGCTCGCCCGCACCGGAGTGCGCGACCGCGCCGGACTGGTGGTGCTCGCCTACGAGACCGGGTTGGTCCGGGCGGGAGGCTGATCGGCAGCGCGGGCACCGCTGGGCAGCCCGGCGCGGTCCGACCTTGCGTGCGTACCGCCGAATGTGGGGCGATAGTGCGAGACTGAGCGCATGGACGCGAGTGTGCGGGCTGCGATCGCCGAAGCGGTCGAGGAGTTGCGAGCCCATCGCGCGCAGTTCGCCTACCTGCACGGTAGTCAAGCCAGCGGCTACGCCGCAGCTGGTGCGGATGTCGACGTCGCGGCCTTCTTCGCGCGCGAGGATCTGCTCGCTTCAGACCTGGTCCTACCCCGCTCTGTGGACCTCCTCGTCCTCGATACTGCTCCGCTGGAGATCGCCGGCCGGATCGCGGCGACCGGGCGTCTGCTGTTCGAGGCAGACGCTGTCGCCCGAGTCCGGTGGGAGGCGATGACGCGGAAGATCTACTTCGACGAGCGACCCCGATTCGAACGCGCGCATCGCGAGTTCCTGGAGAGTGTGCGCCATGGTTGACCTGCTCCGGATCCAACGACTATTGCGCGGCATCACCGAGGAACTGTCCTTCCTGGACGGTGAGGCGCGAGCCGGCGCCGAGCGGCGCAGCGACCCCATCTGGCTTCGGGGAGTCAAGTACTCCTTCGTCGCTGCGATCGAGGCGGGTGTCGATACCGCACAGCACCTGTGTGCCAGCGCGGGCTGGGGCCCTCCTGCTGACAATGGCGACGCGATGCGTCTGCTCGGTGAGCACGGCGTCCTGGAGCCTGAACTGGCGGTCGGCCTGCGCCAGGCGGTCGGCTTCCGCAACGTGCTGGTGCATGACTATGCCGACGTCGATGACGCGATCGTCGTCGCCCGCCTGGAGGATCTGAGCCACCTCCGTCAATTCGTCTCCGCGGTGGCACGGTACGTCGTCGGCGAGGAACGCCGGACCGAGTCGGACTGATCAGCGGGCGTCAGCTGTGACTCGCTGATCGCCGCCCGCTCCCACGTCCGGGCCGACTCGCTCTGGTCAGCGGGCATCGGGCCATGACAGCGCCGTGAAAGCGGTGGTGGCCTACCGTGTCAGCACGAAGAGGTGGAAGTGGCATGCGCGAGGACGAGCACACCCCAGCACTATCGGTGCAACGCGCCGGTGGCGGTGCCGGTGCTGCCGTGATGCTCTCCTGCGTGGTCTTGCTGGCGGCGTCGGCGCTCGGCGCGTTGGTGCTCGGTCCACTGAGCCGTACCGCGATGCCGCAGCCAGGCGACCCTGAGGCGCCCGCCTACCTCGCCGGGCATATCGGCGCCATCTACCTGGTGGCGGCGAGCCAGCTGGTGGCGGCCGCTGCCCTGTATGTCTACGGCGCCTACGTGCCGCACGCGGTGCGGTCGGTGCGCCGGGTTCGCATGGCGCTGCTGGTGGGGGTGGGGGTGCTCGTGCTGGCGGCGGTGGCCGGCTTCGCGCTCGCCGTGGTGGCACCGGTGTCCGACGACGCGGCGATCCACGTGCTGCACACCGTCGCCTGGCTCAGTGGCGGCGAGCTGCATGTGGCCACGCTCGGCCTCTACGTGGCGTGGCTGGCCCGGTCGCTGCTGTGGTCCCCGATGCTCCGGGTGACCGGTGCTCTCGCCGGGTGGTGCGCCGTCGGCGCCCTGGTGGTGCTGGTGGCACCTGCGCTCGGTCCGTTCGGGGTGGCAGCGCGTCTCCTCTGCCTGGTGTGGCTGCTGATCGCCGCGCACCAGAGCGCGTTCCGGGACGTGGCCTGAAGGGTCGCCAAGGCGCTACGGTGCGGCGTCCCTGGGCAGGAAGTCGTGCCGTGCCGGGCGGGCTCGGTCCGGCACCCGGGAGGGTGGCGCCTCAGAGCGCCTTGGCGAAGCAGCGCGAGTCGAGGGAGTCCTCGTATGGCGGGTAGTTGTCGATGATCCGATAGCCCTCGGAGGAGTACAGGCCGATCGCCTCCGGCTGCTTGATCCCGGTCTCCAGCACGAGCTGCTCGAACTTGAGCTCGACGGCGGCCGCCTCCAGCTCGCGGAGCAGCTCCTTGGCGATGCCCTTGCGGCGGTGACCCGGGGCCACGAACATCCGGCCGAGCTCGCCGGTGGTTCCTTCGAACGAGGGCACCGGGTGGGTGAGGATGCCGCAGGCGACCGCCTCGTCGCCGATCCGTCCCAGGACGGCGGCACGCACTGTGGCCGGGTCGACCTCGGGCACCTCCTCGGTGCCGTACCGATCGTCGATCTCCGTCTTGTGCTCCGCGACCAGCCGCTGCAGGTCCGTGTCGGCCCATTCGGCTCGCTCCAGCGCGACCATCGCTTCTCCCTCTCGCTCGTTGACCGGAAGTTTACTCGTCTGTGGTGTGCGGGCACGTCCGATGCCACTCCCACCGTAACCGACCGGTCCCGACGATCTGTTGGCGTCAGCGCCTCGGTCCGCGCAGCGCCCGATTCGTCCGCGCAGTCGCGGACGCAGTCCAGGGATCTTCCGGCCACGGATGCTTCGGGTAGCGACCACGCATCTGCTTGCGCACGTCCCGGTACGGGCCGTTCCAGAACGACGCAAGGTCGTCGGTCACGGTGAGTGGATGGCGCGCGGGGGAGAGCAGATGGAACTGCACGGGCACGCGACCGTCGGCAAGACGCGGGGTCTCGGCGAGACCGAACACCTCCTGGAGCTTCACCGCGACGACGGGACGGGTATCGGGGTCTTCGGCGTACTGGATGCGCACGCCCGCGCCGGACGGCACCTCGAGGCGCTCGGGTGCGAGGGAGGCGAGCCGCGACGCCTCGGGCCAGGGCAGGATTCGCTGGAGAGCGGCGGCCACGCTGACCGCGCCGAGCGTCGGGGCCCGGAGGTCCGGACCCAGCCAGCCGTCGAGACGGCCGAGAAGCTCCTGGTCCGAGACGTCGGGCCACGGATCGCCGAGCTCTCGGTGGAGGAGGGCGAGCCGGCGTCGGAGCATCGTCGCCTTCTCGGACCAGTCGAGGGCGCCGAGGCCGTTCTCCCGCAGGTATGCCGTGAGGGCGTCGGAGCACTCCTGCGTGCGGGGCTGCGACGGTGTGGACGAAAGCAGGATCGAGCCCAGCCGGCGCTCCTCGCGAACGCGGACGCGTCCGTCGACCACCGTCGATTGCCGTACGGCCCTCACCTCCCCGATCCGCAGCGCATCGTGCTCACCGAGCGGCGCCGCGAGCCGGATCACCGCTCCGGTCGCCTCCGCGACACGCCCTTGCGCGCGCTGCACCTCGGACACGGCGATCCATTCGGATCCGGTGAGCGACGACCTCTCGGGCAGGGCGGCGCGAGTGCCGCTGGCAAACAGGTAGGCGCGGGATCCGTCGCCGACGCGCCGGGCGATCCATGCGGGGCGGGTGAGTGCCGCGATGATCCCGGCCAGCCGGGTGGCTTCTGGTACGGCGCCAGGTCTCGTGGCGCGCCGCTCGCGGTCGCGAGCGGGAGCGTGGCCAGGGACGCCGGCGGCGAGGCGAGTGAGTCGCGTGGCCTCGGCGCGCCACCGCTGCACTCCGGGAACATCGCCTCGGTGCAGCCCCTGCAGCAGCACGGAGAGATCGGCGCCGGGTTCGCGGATCCCACTCGAGAGCGCGGCGACCGTCTCCGCCGCCGCGCGCGGATCGATCTCGTCCGCGGCGTCGACGGAGTGCTGGCCGGCCCGCAGCCCCGGGTCCCCGGATCCGGCAGTCACCCGGTGTGCACCGGTGGCCACGAGCAGCGCGCGGCCCTCCCGGGCGCCGACGGGCATACGGGCGACCCGGGATCCGAGCCCGGTGATGCGGCCGCTCTCGTCAGTGAGCCCCAGGGCCGTGAGCGTGGCGGTCGCGCGGACCATCGATGCGCGCGGCGGTGGGGTGAGCAGCGGCAGGCCACGGGCCGCCGGTGTTCCCCAGGCAGCGAGCAGGAGCGCCGCATCGGTGAGGTCGGCGGAGGCGATCTCAGGGTCGGTCGAGGAACGGAACGCCGCGAACTCGGGCTCGCTGTAGGCGCGCACGACGCGCCCCGGCCCCTGGCGTGCCGCGCGTCCGGCGCGCTGCTCGGCGCTCGCGCGCGACGCGCTGACCGTGACGAGGCCCGACATGTCGCGTGCCTGGTCGCGGCGCATCTCCCTGGAGAGACCGGCGTCGATGACGAGCCGCACGCCGGGAACGGTGAGCGAGCTCTCGGCGAGGGCGGTGCTGACGACGATGCGCGGCGGATCCGATGCGCGGGCGCGGCCCGTGGTCGCGCGGTCCTGATCGCGTGCGGAGAGCCGGCCGTGCAGCGGGAGAACGTCCACGGCCGAGGAGCCAGCGCGGATTCGCGTCACCACCTCGTCGACGTCGCGGGCGGCGGGCACGAAGACGAGGGCGTCGACCTCGTCCGAGGCCTGCGCCTCGACCGCGACGCCGGCGAGGTGGTCGAGGAACTCGCGGGTGACGCCGCGCGGACCGAGGCGCGAGGCGGGAGCCGGCGCGTAATCCACCGTCAGCGGGTGAAGTGCGGAGGGCACGTCGATGATCGCGCCGCCGATCAGGGCGCTGATCGCGCCGGCGTCCAGCGTCGCGGACATCGCGACGAGCGCGAGGTCGTCGCGCAGGGCGCGCACCTCGGCGAGGATCCCGAGCAGCAGGTCGCCGTCCAGCGATCGCTCGTGCACCTCGTCGAGGATCACGGCGTCAACGCCGTCGAGCCCAGGGTCGTTCAGCAGTCGGCGGAGCAGGACGCCGGGCGTGACGACCTCGATCCGCGTGTCTGCCGAGACCTGGTGCTCGCCCCGCACGGTGAACCCGACGGGGCCACCGAGCGGTGAGCCGTCCAGGTGCGCGATGCGCCGAGCGGCCGCGCGGACGGCGACCCGTCGGGGCTGGGTCACCAGGACGCGACCCGTCGCGCCCCGCTTCGCCGTGAGATTGGCGACGAGGGGCGGCACGACGGTCGTCTTGCCGGTGCCAGGCGGTGCTGTCACGACCGCAGCGCCCGTCGCGAGCCCGCGCTCCAGGTCGCCGCGGGCCGTCGAGACGACGAGCCCGGCACCGATCCGATCCAGGTCGAACAGGTGCGGGTGCGATGTCACCGGGCCATTGTCGCAGTCGGCTTTCGACGGCGGCATGCCACGGCCCGCGCATCGAGCGTGCTGCCGTCGGCATCGCTCCCGTTCCCCCTCGCAGCACCCCGACGCACGCCGCACACCCGGGTACGGAACGCGGCGGGTGCAGCTGACCTGTGCGCTGTCTCAGCCGCCGGTCAGGGTGAGCACGACGAGTGCCAGGTTCAACGCGACCACCGCCACGACGATCAGGGCGAGTAGCCAGCGCACTCCCCGCCCGTTGGCGGCGGAACCCATCACGCCCCGGTCGGAGGTCAGCCGCAGCAGCGGGACCAGGGCGAACGGGATGCCGAAGCTCAGCACCACCTGGGAGGCGACCAGCGCCCACGTGGGATCCACGCCCACGGCGAGCAGCACCAGCGCCGGCACGGCAGTGATCGCCCGGCGGGCCAGCACCGGGATTCGCTTGTGCAGCAGCCCGGCCATGATCGTGGCGCCCGCGTAGCAACCGACCGAGGTGGAGGCGAGCCCGGAGGCGAGCAGCCCGATCGCGAACGCGATCCCGATCCCCGGGCCGAGTGCTGCGGTCACCGCTGCGTGGGCGCCCTCGATCGAGTCGGTCCCGGACACCCCCTGCAGACTGGCGGCGGCCAGCAGCAACATCGCGATGTTCACGCAGCCGGCCACGGCGAGCGCGATGATGACGTCCCACCGGGTGGCGCCGAGCAGCCGGCGGCGCAGCTGCGGCGTGCTGGCGTGGCCGTGCCGGTCCCGGGCCAGCGCCGAGTGCACGTAGATCGCGTGCGGCATCACCGTGGCCCCGAGCATCCCGGCCGCCAGGACGACGCTGTCCGTACCAGCGAACTGGGGCAGCAGCCCGCCGGCCATCGCGGCCGGGTCCGGGGGCGCCACGAACAGTCCGGCGACGAACCCGACGGTGATCACCGCGAGCAGGCCGACGATCACATGCTCGAACCGGCGCTGCCCCTGACGGTCCTGCACCAGCAGCAGCGCCATCGACACGACGGCCACGATCAGCCCACCCCACACCAGCGGTAGGTCGAACAGCAGGGAGAGCGCGATCGCGCCGCCGATCACCTCGGCCAGGTCGGTGGCGGCAGCCACCAGCTCCGCCTGTGCCCAGTACGCCAACCGTGGCCCGCGGCGGAGCCGGCCCCGGAGCAGCTCCGGCATCGTCCGGCCGGTGACCAGGCCCAGCTTCGCGGACTGGTACTGCACCAGCACAGCCATCAGGTTCGCGGCTACCAGCACCCAGAGCAGCAGGTATCCGTACCGGGCGCCCGCGGTGAGGTTGGCCGCCACGTTCCCGGGGTCCACATAGGCGACTGCCGCCACGAACGCAGGCCCCATCAGATGCAGCACACGGCTGCGCTGACCCCGTCGCCCGTTCGGTGCAGCCGCATCCGGGGAGTGGGGCCGGGAGGCTGGCGTCGTGGCGGGACGGGTCACCAGTGCTCCTCTCGATCCGTCTGAGCGTCCCCGCGCGGGCGGTCGCTGGACCGTCCCCACGCGGGGCCGCGGGACGGTCCGGCAGCGACGACCACTCCGGACGGAAATTTCGGCTACTAAAGTTCGGGTACCCGAACTTTAGGGCGGTGTGCGGCGTTTGTCACGGCGAGCAGTCCCGGGGCGCGCCATCACCCAGCCCCAGCCGGACCGGTCACCGGCCCGCCAGAACCGGCGCGAGTACCGGCACCTGGGTGCGGTGTGCGAACCGGGACGGCCAGCCGGTGTGAGCAACTGCTCATTCGTCCCGTGGCCGGGCACTGGTCTGCGGCAGTAGAGTCAGATGCGTGACTGCACACTATGACGTCGTTGTACTCGGAGCCGGTCCCGGTGGATACATCGCCGCCATTCGCGCGGCGCAGCTGGGCAAATCGGTCGCGGTGGTGGAGAAGCAGTATTGGGGCGGTGTCTGCCTGAATGTCGGCTGCATCCCCTCCAAGGCGCTGCTGCGCAATGCGGAGCTCTCACACCTGCTCACCCACGAGAAGGACAAGTTCGGCATCACCGGTGACGCCGCGATGTCCTACGGGCCCACGCACGAGCGCAGCCGGAAGGTGTCCGCCGGCATCGTCAAGGGCGTGCACTTCCTGATGAAGAAGAACAAGATCACCGAGGTGGACGGCTGGGGCACGATCACCTCGCCCACCTCGCTCTCGGTGCAGGCCGACGACGGCGCCACCACCGAGTTGGAGTTCTCTGACCTCATCGTCGCCGCAGGTGCGACCACGAAGATGCTCCCCGGGGTGCAGGTGAGCAAGAACGTGGTGACCTACGAGGAGCAGATCCTCGACGCCGAGCTCCCGGACTCGATCATCATCGCCGGCTCCGGCGCGATCGGCGTGGAGTTCGCCTACGTGATGAAGAACTTCGGCGTGGACGTGACCATCGTGGAGTTCCTCGACCGGATGGTGCCCACGGAGGACCCGGAGGTCTCCAAGGAGCTCGCCAAGCACTACAAGAAGCTCGGCGTGAAGGTGATGACCTCCACCAAGGTCGAAGGGGTGGAGGACACCGGCTCCGGAGTGAAGGTCACGGTCAGTCCCGCGAACGGCGGCGACTCCCAGGTGCTCGAGGCTGACCGGTTGCTCTCTGCGATCGGCTTCGCCCCGCGGGTGGAGGGCTACGGCCTGGACACGATCGGCGTGCAGGTCACCGAGCGCGGCGCGATCGCCGTGGACGCGCGCGGACGCACGAACGTGGCGAACGTGTACGCGATCGGCGATGTCACCGGCAAGCTGATGCTCGCCCACACCGCCGAAGCGATGGGGGTGGTGGCGGCCGAGACGATCGCCGGCGCCGAGACCCAGGAGATCGACTTCGACTTCATCCCGCGCGCGACCTACTGCCAGCCGCAGATCGCCTCCTTCGGCTATACCGAGGAGCAGGCCACCGAGCGCGGCTACGACGTGAAGGTGGCCAAGTTCCCGTTCACCGCGAACGGTAAGGCGATGGGTCTGGGCGAGGCCGTCGGGTTCGTGAAGGTGGTGGCCGACTCGCAGTACAACGAGATCATCGGCGCGCACCTGATCGGCCCCGATGTGACCGAGCTGCTGCCGGTGCTCAACCTGGCACAGAAGTGGGATCTGACCGCGGACGAGGTCTCCCGGAACGTGTTCGCCCACCCGACCCTCGGTGAGGCGATCAAGGAGGCCGTGCACGGTATCTCCGGGCACATGCTCAACCTCTGAGCCGACCGGCACCTGATGTCGATCACTCGAGCCGTCGCCGGCATCTACTGGGCGGTCAGCCGCTGGCAGTACCGGGTGCCGGAGAAGCCGACCGAGCCGGCCGGGATTCTCATCGGCGCCCCGCACACCTCCAACTGGGACTTCGTGCTGATGCTGGCACTGAGCTGGCGCTCCGGGATCCGGGTGAAGTTCCTCGGCAAGCACCAGCTCTTCCGCCGCCCGTTCGGACCGCTGATGCGCGCGCTCGGCGGGATCCCGGTGGACCGGCGCGACCCCTCCCAGGTGGTCGGGGAGGTCGTCGCCCGGCTGGAGGCCGGGGACCGGTTCTTCCTGGTGGTCACCCCGGAGGGCACCCGTGGCCGGTCCGAGTACTGGCGCTCCGGGTTCTACCGGATTGCCCGGGAGGCTGATCTGCCGGTCACCCTCGGCTACGTGGACCGCCGGACGATGACCACCGGCCTCGGCCCCACCTTCCGGCTCACCGGTGACGTGCGCGCCGATATGGACCGGATCCGTGAGTTCTACGATGGCAAGACCGGCGTACGGCCCGGTCTGGGGATCCCGCCGCGACTGCGGGACGAAGACTGACCGCGATCGAGACGACCGCGATCGAGACGACCGCGATCGAGACGACCACGAGCAGGACGACCACGATGGAGTGCGGATGGACGAGTTGCCGGAGCTGGTGGTGCCCGATGCCGCCGGGTGGCGGGACTGGCTAGCCCAGAACCACGCAGACGCGCCTGGCGTCTGGCTGGTGCTGACCAAGAAGGGCGGCACGCTCACGTCGCTGAACTACGAGGGTGCGGTCCTGGAGGCCCTCTGCGTCGGCTGGATCGATGGCCAGGCCCGTTCCCGGGATGACCAGACCAGCTTGCAGCGCTACACACCACGCCGTGCCCGTAGCCAGTGGTCGGCGAAGAATGTCGGCCGGGTGGAACGATTGGGGGCGGAGGGCCGGATGCAGCCGGCCGGCTGGGCCGCCGTGGAGGCCGCCAAGAAGGACGGCCGATGGGAACGGGCCTACGCAGGCCCGGCGACCGCCGTCGTGCCGGATGACCTTGCCGCGGCGATGGCGGCGAACCCGAACGCTCAGGCGATGTTCGACGTGCTCACCTCGCAGAACCGCTTCGCGCTGCTGTACCGGCTGCAGAGTGTGAAACGCGCCTCGACCCGCGCCAGCAAGATCGTCACATTCGTGGACATGCTGGCGCGGGGCGAGACGTTCTACCCACAACGACGCCCGGCCTCGCCGTGATCAGCGAGGCCGGGCGCGTTCCGGCCTACTCCTGGTCGAACTGCGCCGACTCGGCGTAGACGCGCATCGCGTCGCGAACGAAAGTGGCCCCCTCGGTGCCGCCGTAGTTGGCGGCGAACCGGTCATCGGCCACGTACAGGTCGGCCAGGCCGAGGAAGTAGCCCTGGCTGACCGAACCCATCGGAGCGCGCAGCCACTGGTGCAGCCGGGCGGTGATCGCCCGGACCTGTTCCGCACCTGGGTCCAGCTGGGCCCGGTAGGCCTCGGCGTAGTCATCCTGGATTCGCTGCTGCTCGGCCTGGATGGCCTGCTTCTCCTCCTCGGAGAGAGAACGCCACCAGCGGTCGCCGGACTGGTAGGCCTCGCGGCCCCAGCGCTGGGTGACCTCTTCCTCGTAGCGGGTGTGGTCGAACCCGTCGAACATCTCGGTTGCCATCAGAGTTTTCCCTTCTGCTCTTTTCGTGAGCGTGGTGTTGACGGCGGCGATCCGCCGGTCCAGCTGCTTGCGTTCGAGCTGCATCAGGTCAAGATGGGCCTGCAGCGCTTCTGCTTCCGGCTGTTGCCCATCCACGACCTCCGCGATCTCCTTCAGCCCCAGGCCCAGCTGGCGCAGCAGCAGAATCCGCTGCAACCGGACCAGGGTGTCGGTGTTGTAGAACCGGTACCCGTTCGACCCGAGGCGGGACGGGGGTAGCAGCCCGATGTGGTCGTAGTGCCGCAACGTGCGACTGGTGGTTCCGGTCGCACGAGTGATCTCCTGCATCGACCATTCGGCCGTGGCGGACATCGCTGCACTCCTTCCTCATCTCTGGACGCGAACAACTCTGATGGTTGACGTTGCGTCAAAGTCAAGAGGAGTGCAGGCACGCTGTCAAGAGACCCGATTGCATCCGATTGCACCGTGCCTCTTGCGCAATATTGACTAATTTGGTGGGGTATGAATCACGAGTACGCAAGGACGCGGGGAGGATCGGGATGTCGGACGCACACGCGAACGGTACGGAGCGCACACCTGGCGGAGTCTCACGCCGGAGCTTATTGGCCTCAGGGGTGGCGGCCGGGGTCGGTGGCCTGACTGCTGCCACTGCCACCGGAGCGGGCGCTTCGAGTAGCCCGCAGGGTGGCGATCCACCCCGGCGGGCAGCGCAGCAGAGCATGATCGGGGTACCGTTCGATGGCTACGACGAGGTCCGCGTGGGCATCATCGGGCTGGGTAACCGTGGGATGGGGATGCTGCCGCTGTTCGATGCGGTCCCTGGCGTACGGGTGACAGCGATCTGTGACGTGCGCCGGGAACGGGTCCGGCAAGGATCCGATCTGCTCGCCGAGGCCGGATCGCGCCGACCCCGGGAGTACGCTCGAGGCGCCGAAGACTACGAGCGGCTCGCTGAGGCCGAGGATGTGGACTTCGTCTACATCGCCTCACCCTGGGAGAACCACTACCCTCAGGCGGCAGCCTGCTTGCGTGGCGGTAAGCACGTCGGGATCGAGCTGCCGATCGCCACCGAGCTGGACGAGATCTGGTCGCTGGTGGACCTGTCCGAGCAGCAGCGGCGGCACTGCCTGCTGATGGAGAACTGCAGCTACGGGCGGCAGGAGCTGGCGATGCTCCGGATGGCCCACGACGGGCTGTTCGGCGAGGTGACCCACGGCCACGGCGGCTACCTGCACGACCTGCGCGAGCTGCTGTTCTCCGAGACGCACTACTACAACCAGTGGCGCCGCAAGTGGCACACGGAGAAGAACCGGTCCTTCTATCCGATGCATGGCCTGGCGCCGATCGCGGCGGCCATGGACATCAATCGCGGCGACCGGCTGACCACTCTGCAGGCCTCCGCCTCGCCCGCCCGCGGCCTGGCCGACTACCGGGAACGCTTCGTGTCCAAGGACCGGACCGAGGTCTGGGCAGAGGAGTACATCTCCGGAGACCGGGTGACCTGCATGATCGGCACCGAGCAGGGTCGGCTGATTCGCGCTGAGCTCGATGTCTGCAGCCCCCGGCCGTACAGCCGGATCAACACCATTGCCGGCTCACGCGGGTTGTTGGAGGACTACCCGTCCCGGATCTACTTCGAGCCGGACCACGAGGGCCATACCTGGGCCGACTCCCAGCCCTACCTCGACGAGTACGACCACTGGCTCTGGCAGGACATCGGGGACGACGCCGGGAACCATGGTGGACACGGCGGGATGGACTACATCCTCATCTACCGCACGATGCAGTGCATGCAGCAAGGGCTCGTGCCGGACATCGACATCTACGACTCGGCGGCCTGGTGTGCCGCAGTGCCCCTGTCCGGAGAGTCGCTGAGCACCGGTGGCCCGGTGCAGATCCCGGACTTCACCCGTGGCCAGTGGAGCGAGGAGCGCGCTGGCCTGGATTCTGACCGAGCACCATTGCTGGACTGAAGGAGCGAACTGATGACCATCTCCACCCGCCCGTTGTGGGCCACCCGCCCGCTGGGGGCACTGGCGATCCTGGGCCTGGCGGCCGCAGCCGTCGTGACCACGCAGAGCGCCGCGTCGGCAGACCTGGTGACGCACTGCACCGGCGAGGCCGACGGCGTCACCGTCCCCGGCGACCTGCTCGTCCCCGCCGACTCCTCCTGCGTGCTGCAGGAGGTCACCATCACTGGCGACGTGCAGGTTGAGGCAGGCGCCAACCTGGTGCTGGCCGGCAGTGCGATCGCCGGTGACGTCCAGGTGGCCGCCGACGGCTACGTCGACGCCGAGGGCGGTAGCGTCGCCGGCGACATCACCAGCCAGGGCTACGGCATCTGGCTCGATGGCACCCAGGCCGCCTCGGTGACGGTCGCCGAGCCGAGCGCAGAGGAGAGCGCACCCTTCCTCTATGCCGATGCCGCCGAGCTCGACGGCGCGATCGAGGTGGCTGCCGGTGACGTGTACCTGGTGTCCACCCGGGTGACCGGAGACGTGGTGACGACCGGCACTACCTACACCGACGTCATCGACTCGACCCTGCTGGCGAGCCTGACCGTCGGCGCCAGCAGCTTCGGCACTGCCGTCTGTGACAGTGAGATCGACGGGAACACTCACCTGCACGAGAACGCCGGCCCGGTCCATCTCGGCAGTGGACTGATCGCCGAGTGCTCGGGGATGAGCTACTTCGGTAGCGACCTCGTGGTCGAGGGCAACACTGCAGGAGTGGTGGTCCGGGACGCCATCGTCCGTGGCGACCTCGGCGGCGAGGGCAACGATCCGGCTCCGCACGGACAGGACAACCGCGTCCGCGGCGAGCAGAGCGGGCAGTTCGCCGACCTTGAACCCGCACCGGAGGCGGACACGCTCACCCGCGAAGCCGGACCGGCCGACTCCGGCGAACGCCTGCAGGGCGCACGCGCGGACCGGCACCAGGAAGCGCTCGAGCAGGCAGAGGAGATCGGCGCCGCCAGCCTCTGAGGCGACCACTGCGCTCGGTGGGCTCTGAGGCGACCACTGCGCTCGGCGGGGTGCGGCACCTGCACCGCCCCGCCGAGCCCGTGCCAACTGGTGGAAACGAGCGGCGCCCGCCCTCCGCCGTCGTTAGCGTGGCCGGTATGCCCGACCTCAGTGCGCTCGCCTGGACACTGATGGCGTTCGCCGCACTCCTCGTCGGCATCTCCAAGACCGCCCTCCCCGGCTCGAACACCATCTCGGTGGCGATCTTTGCTGCCCTGCTGCCCGCCAAGGAGTCCACCGGTGCCCTGCTGGTGCTGCTGATCGTCGGCGACGCGTTCGCTGTCTGGGCCTACCGGAAGCACGCCGACTGGCAGGTGCTGCGGCGGCTGGTGCCGACAGTGGTCGCCGGACTGGTTGCTGGGGCGTTGTTCCTGGCCCTCGCCTCCGATGCCGGGGTACGCCGAGTGATCGGCGTGATCCTGCTCCTGGTGATCGCGATGACCCTGGTGCGCCGGTACACCACACGCAAGAGTGGCGACCGTCCGATCAGCAAGCGCAGGGAGCACGTGCAGGCCGGGGTCTACGGCACGCTCGGCGGTTTCACCACGATGGTGGCGAACGCCGCGGGGCCGGTGATGTCGATGTACTTCCTCGCCTCCCGGTTCTCGATGAAGACGTTTCTCGGTACGGCAGCCTGGTTCTATGCCGTGGTCAACCTGGTGAAGGTGCCCTTCTCGGTCGGCCTCGGGCTGATCACCGAGCAGACCTTGCTGGTGAACGCCGTGCTGGTGCCGGCCGTGGTGGCCGGCGCCCTTGCCGGGCGCGCCCTGGTCACGAAGATGAACCAGACACTGTTCGACCGGCTGATCATCCTGCTCACCGTCGTCGGTGCCGTCTACCTGCTGTTCTGAGCCCAGTCGCAAGGGCCCAGTCGCAAGGGCCCAGTGCCCAGCGCTCCCGGAGGGCCAGCGCGATAATGACCGGATGGGAAGCCTGCCGGAGGAGGGCCGAGCGCGGATCCGCGCGTCGGTGATGTGGCTGATCGCGGCCATCGTGGTGGTCGGTCTGGGCATCGCCGGCTACGCCGCCTTCCTCGGCTTCCCCGTCTCCACGCCCACGACGGTGCTCGCCGCTGCGCCGGTGAACAGTGGGCACGGGCTGCTGGTCCGGTACGAGGTCGGCTCCTCCAGCTGCCAGATCCCCGGCGGAGTGACGCTGACCGAGACCGACCAGACCATCACGCTCACCGGCTCGGCGCTCGACCCCACCGGCACCCGGGTCACCGACAAGGCGTGCACCGACGACCTGTACACCGTCGCCGAGACGGTCTGGCTGACCGAGCCGCTGGCCGGGCGCACTGTGCTGGACTCGTCCGGTGCCGAGCTGGAGCTGACCGATCCGGCCGAGGTGCTCGGCTGAGCCGGGTGCCGACGTGGCCCCGGCCCCCGGCCCCGGCCCCCGGCCTCGGCCCTCGCCCTGGGTCGTCAGCCGGCCAGCACGATCTCCAGCCCCACCGGCGGGCCACCGCGGCGCCGTCCCCGGCCGAGCCAGGAGACCAGGCGGAAGAACCGGAACTTCCACCCGTACTTCGCGGTCAGCGCGCGCACCGCTGTCCGGAACTGCGCATCCGGGAGCACGCGCGCTGTGCCCTCGGACGCTGCCCCGGCCGGCTCACCGTGGAAGTCCGACGGCGCCACCTGTACCCGGGGGTCGCGGCGGAGCCGGGCCACCTTGCCGGAGCGGCCGGCGGTGAACGCGTACCAGCAGCCCTTCGCCGGCGCCAACCAGATCGGCGTGGATACTGCAGTGCCGTCCCGCCGGAACGTGGTCAGGGCGTAGAAGTCCTCGCCGCTGGTGTCGCGCTGGAACTGCATCACCGCCGCTGTTCCCACTCCTGGCGAAGGATGCCGAACACCAGCGAGTCGTGGATGCCACCGGACCAGCGGCGGGCCTGGCGCATCCGGGCCTCTTCAGTGAAGCCGAGGCGGCGTGCGACCGCGACCATCCCGGGGTTGCCGGAGTAGGTGGCCAGGTCCAGGCGCAGCGCATCCGTGTTCTGGAACAGGTAGCTGGTCCACAGACCCATCGCCTCGGTGGCCAGCCCTCGCCCCCAGTAGGTCTCGTCGTGGATGCTGATACCCATGCGGCGCCAGTCGGTCTCCTTCGACTCCCAGTACCAGGTCACCGCGCCCACCAGCACGCCGGCGGTCTCGATGCCGAGCATCGTGCGCACCCCATCGTCCTGGTGCGGGCTGTCGTCCACGTATCGGTCCGCCAGCGCGGACATGTCCTCGGCGCTCGGCGCACCGAAGTACGGCCCGTTGGTCCGGTGCCACGGCCGGTCGGCGCGCAGCAGGCTGCGCACCCGGTCCCGATCGCCGGGTACCCAATCACGCAGCAGCAGCTGCTCCCCGCTGGCCACTGTGCTCATGTCCGTTGCCAACCCCCTAGTCGGTCCAGAATCTGCCACGCCACCCTACCGAAGGTGGCCAGATCCTCCGGGGCGACGGCGTCCACCACCAGTTCCCGAGCGTGCTGCACGTGCCCCGGTGCAGCCGCATCCACCCGGTCCCGTCCCCCGGCGGTGAGGATCGCGTTCGTGGCCCGCCGGTCTTCCTGACAGGTCTCCCGGCGCACCAGGCCCTGGCTCTCCAGGCGCCGGACCACGTGCGAGAGTCGGGACAGCGACCCGTTCGTCAGCTCGGCCAGCGCACTCATCCGCAGGGTCTGGTCCTGCTGCTCGGCGAGCATCGCGAGCACCATGTACTCGAAGAAGCTCAGCCCGGCATCCCGCTCGAGCTGGTTGTCCAGCGCACCGGGCAGGCGGACCAGCAGCCCGGTCAGCGCCAGCCAGGCGCTGCGTTCGTCGGCCGAGAGCCACTGGGGGTCGGACACACTCATTTCATGGCCTCCTCGTCGTGCCGGAAGAAGACGACCAGCAATCGCATCACCAGGATCACCGACCCGGCCAGCAGTGCGGTTGCCAGCACATGGAACAGCCCGACGGTCTCGGTGACCATCGGGCCAGGTGCGACGGCGAACAGCACCACCGACATCAGCCCCGCGCTCGCCGCCAGCACAGTGAGCAACGCCTGGTGCCAGAGCCGGACCAGGAAGCGGCGGTCCGCCGGGTCGGCGAGCAGCCGGGTGTTCACCTGCAGCCGGCCGTGCTCAGCGGCATCGGCGATCCGTTCCATCCGGCGGGGGAGGCGGCGCAACAGGGGCAGCAACGTGGCCAGCTCGCGCTCGGCGGTCTGCTTCAGCTCGGTCGGGGCGATGGCGGCCGCCAGCTGCCGTTCACCGGCCTCCCGGGCGCTGCTGACCAGGTCGAATCCGGGGGAGAGCACGGCGAGCGTGCCCTCCAGCGTCGCCACGGCACGGAACGCCGCGGCCAGCTGCGGGGGGATACCGAACCGGTGCCGGGCGACCAGCTTGAACAGCTCGCCGACCGCTCCGGTGACGTTCGCGTTCCCTGCTGGGGCGAACCGCAGCAGGATCTCACCGAGCTCCTGTTCGAGCCGGCGCTCGTCCACCCGGTCCGGTCGGTCCACGACCTCCAGCAGGGCGTCCGCGGCGGCGACCGAGTCGGCCATGCCCAGGGCGGCGAGCAGCCGGGTCAGGCTGGACCGGGCCTGGGAGCCCAGCCGGCCGACCGAGCCCAGGTCGAGCATCGCGAGCGTGCCGTCCTCGGCCACGAGCAGGTTGCCGGGATGCAGGTCGACATGGAACACGCCGTGCTGGGTGACCTGGTCCAGCACGACCCGGAGCAGATCGGTGGCCAGCTCCTCCCGCTGCCCGTCCGGTAGACCGGCAAGCCTCGCCTGCGCGCGGGGCTGACCGACCGGATCGCCCATCACCCGTTCCATCACCAGGACCCGGGGTGTGCACCACTGCGGCAGCGTCGCGGGCACGCGGATCTGCTCGGCCCCGGAGCTGCGCACCCCGGCGGCGACCGTGGCGAGGTTGTCCTGCTCGATCCGAAAGTCCAGCTCTTCGGTCAGCGCCGCGGCGAACCCGGTCACCAGGTCGCTCAACCCCAGGTTGGTGGCCCAGGTGGTGTGCGCGGTCAGGGTCGCGGCCATCCGGTCGAGGATCTCCAGGTCCCCGGCCACCTGTGCCCGGATGCCCGGCCGCTGCACCTTCAGCACCACCGGCTGTCCGTCCTGGGTGGTGGCTGCGTGCACCTGCGCGACCGAGGCCGCAGCCAGTGGTTCCTCCTCGATACTGCCGAACAACTCCTCCGGCGGGCCTCCGAGCTCGGCCGTGATCGTCGCGGCGACCCTCTCCCAGTCCAGCGCAGCGGCGTCGTCCTGCAGGTGAGAGAGC
Organism: Ruania zhangjianzhongii; assembly: GCF_008000995.1. Classification (NCBI taxonomy): domain Bacteria; kingdom Bacillati; phylum Actinomycetota; class Actinomycetes; order Micrococcales; family Ruaniaceae; genus Ruania; species Ruania zhangjianzhongii. The sequence continues at coordinate 4,842,945 of NZ_CP042828.1, read as the reverse complement.
TCGGTGACGAACTCCGGCGCCAGCAGGTCCCGCCGGGTGGAGAGCTGCTGGCCGAGCTTGACGAAGGTGACTCCGCCGTCCTCCAGCGCCCGGCGCAGCGAGCGAGCGAGCTCGTGGCGTTCCTCCGGGGTGCCCACCCCCCGCGGTGCTCCGCCGCGGAGGAAACGCACCAGACCATGCCGAGCGATGATCCGCAGGATCCGCAGGTAGCGGCGGGTGCGGCGCAGCCGGCCACGCAGCGATCGCCAGGCGGTCACCGGTCCGGGCAGGGTGCCGTCCGGTAGCAGCATCTCCAGGACGGCCAGCGCGAACATCGCCAGGATCAGCAGGAACACCGACATCAAGGTGCCGTAGAGGACGAGCGTCGCAGGGTCCGCGGCGTCCCCCGGGACCGGCACCAGCAGAGTGAGCAGCCACGGGCCGACGAGCGTCGCGATCAGGGCGGCCAGCACCGTGCGGGCCAGGCTCAGCCGCACGCCCATCACCCGGCGGACGAACAGGGCGAACAGCAGCACCGAGATCACGACCGACCACAGGTACAGCTGTGCACCGAGGGCATCCATCACACCAGCTATTGTGCCGCACCAGTCCTCAGCTCCGGCGAGAAGTGGTCCGGGGGTGCGGGTGCCGACGGTGGGAGGGCCCGGGCCCAGGCGTCGCTGAGCTCCTCGCCGTAGCGGTGCCCGTGGCCGAAAGGGTGGTCGCCGGCCGCCGGGAGCGCGCGCAGTACCGTCAGGAACGTGGTCACCGGCCACCAGCGCCGCCACGGCGGCGGGACCTGCACGTCATCGGTGCCCGCAGCCACCCGCCAGCGCACCGCGCGCCACAGCAGTGCCGGGGTACACCACACCACGGCGTCGTCGGCGTGCCGGACCAGTACCATCCCCGCCGGTGGCGCAAGCTCGACGCTGCCGGGCGGGCTCACCAGTACCCCGCCGTCCAGCCGTCTGGCCAGCGTCGGCGTCCGGGCCAGCGCTGTCGCGATGGCACCTGCGCCCAGGCTCTCGCCGTGCACGACGAGCGGGGCGGCGCCGGTGGGTGCGCGCCGTTGGGTCAGTCCGTCGCGGTAGTCGGCCACGGCGTGCAGCGCCGCGCTGGCAGTGCGCGTCGCCAGCCGGGGGCGCAGCAGCAGGACCGCCCAGCTGGGCAGGCGGGAGTACTGCAGGGCCACCACGGTCAGCGGCCCGGAAGCGGTCTGGGCGAGGGTGGACAGGGCGTACGGGTTCACCCAGCCGGAACCGGTGGTGATCACCAGGCACACGGTCTGGCCGCGGAACGCCCCGGTGCGGTCCAGTTCGGTGACCAGGTGGGTGAGCCGGGCGCGACGGGACCAGCCGTGCCGTACGCCGACGTAGATCCGGGTCAGCTGTGCGCGGGGCAGAGCCAGTCCGAGGAACTCGCGCTCATGCTTGCCGACGGCGCTGTTCCACCGGCGGAGGGCCGGTGCGCCGCCGAGGGCGATCAGCAGGGCCAGTCCCCACAGCCCCAGCCGCACCGGTGACTCCGGCGGCGCCGCGCCGAATCCTTGCCGCGCGGAGTTGAGCAGCACGACGGCGCCGAACACCTGCGCCACCCCGCTGCAGGCAATCCGTGCCAGCGGGCGTTGTGCCGCGCACTGCTCGTGGCTGCGGCGGGTGAACACCAGGTCCGCCCGCAGACGGGCGGCCATCCGTTCCACCCGGGTGCCGGCGTCGCGCTGATGCGCCACCCGGAGCCGGTCGTAGGCCAGATCGTGTACCTGGCAGGCGGATTCCAGACCGAACGGCGCCGGTGCCGGCCAGGGGGTCGAGCAGGAGCCGTCGGCTCGGTAGGCCTCGATGCCGCCGGCATGCGCCCGCACGGCCGGTCGGTAGCCGAGGGCGTCGTCCCCAGGTGGCAGCGGGGTCAGCTGGGCCGGTGTCGGCCACGGGGATACCCCCGAATCGGGCAGTACCCCGCGTAGTGGCAGAAGGCTCACCAGCAGCGCCACCAGAAGGAGTGCCAGTGCGGCTGAACGGAGCAGGCGAAGGATCGAGTGCAGCACCTGATCGACGCTAAAAACATCCCGACGGTGACGGATCGGCCGGTGTGCTGAATCGTCGTCGGTACGAACGGGGCGCTGCTCCGGCAGGCCGGTACGCCGGTATCTGCCCACCACCTACTGCAGTAGGGGGCGACGATCCATCTTCCGGTGGCAGACGCCGTGAGCCGGACGGCTCTAGGGTCGAATGGTGACCAGCCCAGAGGAGACCGTGCTCGACCGGGGCACCCGGGCCGAGGAAGGTTCGCGGAACCGCCGGTGGTCAGCTGACCTGCTTCGCGCGGCGCTGGCCCCGTTCGTCGGAGTGGAGCACTGGGGCCCGTTGGCCTGGTGGGCCCGGATCTTGTGCGCTGTCCCGGCTCTTCTCGCGCTCGGACTCGCCGTCGTGACGCAGCAGCCGAACGAGCCGCCCGTACTGAACATCGCGTGGGTCGTGGCCGGAGCGGCCTGGCTGCTCACCGGCTGGCGGCCACGCTACGGCTGGTGGTTGGCGGCGGCGCTGAACGCGGCACTCGCACTTGCGGCGGTCACCGGGCTGCCGCTGGCCGATCCGAGCATCTGGTCGGCCAGTGCACTGGTGGGGAGCACGGCAGTACTCCTGGTCCGGGCGCCGGCGCTGCCCCGCCGGGTCGCAGCCGGGTACGCACTGGTGCTGCTCCTGGTCGGCCCGCACGGTCTGGACCGCATCGTCTGGCCGCTGCTGGTCGTGCTCCTCACCCTCAGCATCGACGCTTCCCGAAGCAAGCGTGCCGAGCAAGCCCGGGCCGATGCCGCCCTGCTGAGCGCAGACGAAGCGCGCGCTGAGGCGCGCAGCGCGCGCGACCGGGAGCTCCTGGCTCAAGAGCGGGCGAGGATCGCCCGGGACCTGCATGACGTCGTCGCCCACCACATGTCGCTGATCGTGGTGCGGGCCGATACTGCCTCCTACCGACTCACCGGGCTGGACCCACCCGCCCGCACCGAGTTCCGCGATCTCGCCGAGGAGGCGCGCACGGCACTGCAGGAGGTGCGCGGGGTGTTGACCGTGCTCCACGACGGCGGGGCACCGCTCGCCCCGCAGCCCGGTCTGGCGCAGGTGCCGGCTCTGATCGTGGCGGCCCGTGGTGCCGGCACCACCGTGCACGAGGACCTGCCGGACCCGTTGCCTGAGCTGCCGGCACGATGCGGGATCGCCGCCTACCGGGTGATCCAGGAGTCGTTGAGCAACGCCCGCCGACACGCTCCCGACCAGGACGTCCACGTCACCGTGGCCGAGCAGACCGTCTCCGGGCAGGAGTTCCTGCACGTCCAGGTACACAACGCAGTCACCGGACAGCCCCGCGCCGAGGGGCACGGTCTGCGTGGTCTGGCCGAACAGGCGCGTGCTGCTGGTGGGTCGTTGACCCTCACCAGTGATGGCAGGGTATTCCGGGTGGAAGCACGATTGCCGATGAGGACGCAGCAGTGAGTACCAGCATCCTGGTGGTCGACGACCAGTCGATGGTGCGCGCCGGATTCTCCGCTCTGCTGAGCGCCCAGCCCGGACTGCACGTGGTGGGCGAAGCCGCGGACGGGAACGCCGCCGTCCTTGCTGCCCGAGAACACCGGCCGGACGTCGTGCTGATGGACATCCGGATGCCCGGGATGGACGGCATCGCCGCCACTGAGCAGATCGTCTCCGACACCGACGCCCGCGTGCTGGTGCTGACCACGTTCAACTTGGACGAGTACGTGCTGCAGGCGTTGCGGGCGGGAGCGTCCGGCTTCCTGCTCAAAGATGCCCGCGCCGAGGAGCTGACCGAAGCGGTGCTGACCGTGGCGCGAGGGGAGGCCCTGCTCGCTCCGGCAGTGCTGAAGCGGCTGGTGGCCGATCTGGTGCGCCGCCCGGAGCGGCCCCAGGTACCGGCAGAGCTGGACCAGCTCACCCGCCGGGAGTCCGACGTGCTGGAGCTGGTGGCGACGGGGTTGTCGAATCGCGAGATCGCCACGTACCTGAACCTGGCCGAGCAGACCATCAAAGGCCATGTGAGCGCCGTCCTCGGCAAGCTCGAGCTGCGGGACCGTGCTCAGGCGGTCGTGCTCGCCTATGAGTCCGGGCTGGTTCAGCCCGGTGGCGGCTGAGCGAAGTCCGACGGCGTGAGGTCACTCTCGTCGAGCCGGCGCACCTGGTCCGGGCTGCTCAACGCGCGGTAGGAGGCGTCCACCAGCTCGAACACCTCCGCCCAGTCCACCTGCTGCGGTGCGTCGCCGCCGGCAGCGAGATCCCAGCCGATCCACCCGTACGGACCGTAGTACGCCGGCAGGAAGTAGTGCGGGTCCTCCTCCAGCGCCGGTTTCTCCCCGGCGTCCGGAAACAGCAGGAGGGAGTGGTCGTACCGCTGGCGGGTGCTCGCTGGGCCTTTTGTCCCGCCGCCGTAGACCACGAACACTTTCTGCGAACGGAAGGTGGGCCGCCCGTGCGCCACCTTCTCGACCGTCTCCGGGAACGCCAGAGCGACCTGACGGACCCGGGCCAGGTACGGGTCGCCGTCGTCGTACATCATCGGATGCGCCATAGGCGCCCCATCATGCCAAAAACTATGCTCGGTCTGCTGGGGTCCGGAGGTTACGGTAGAGGCATGGCCCGTACGCTCACCGAGCGCGCGCAGGCTGCCGTCGAGGTGGTGCACGAGAACCCGGTCCGGTTCGCCGACCAGGTGTTCTTCGTGCTGGCAACGATCGCCTCCGGCTGGCTCGCGTTCCTGCTCGTCCACCAGCTCGTCACCGCGGGCTGGCGGCACCTGTGGGCGTTCATCCCGTTCTGGGTGATCGTCACCTACCTGCTGCTGCCCCGACTGCACGCGCTGCTCACCCGGGTGTACGTCCCGAACTACTTCATCGGCCGCTCCCGCACCCGTGAGGGCCTGCTCGGGGATCCGGTGAACCTGGGCTTTCGCGGTGACGTCGAGCAGCTGCACACGGCGATGCTCCGGGCCGGCTGGCACCGTGCCGACGAGATCAACCTCGAGTCCAGCCGCCGGATGGTGATGGCCACCCTGCTGCGGCGCAGCTACCCGGACGCACCGGTCAGTCCGCTGTTCGTGTTCAAGCAGCGGCAGGCGTTCACCTACCAACAAGAAGTGGCCGGGAACCCCGCCAAGCGGCACCACGTGCGCTTCTGGCGGTGCCCGGAGGGCTGGCGGCTGCCCGGTGGCAAGAAAGTGGACTGGCTCGCCGCCGGCACCTACGACACCTCGGTGGGCCTGTCCCGCTTCACCCTGCAGATCACCCACCGGATCGATGCCGATATCGACGCCGAACGGGACCATGTGCTCGAGACGCTGACCTCCGCCGAGAACCGGGGTATCGCGGTGCGGCACCTGCGCAACTTCTCCACCGGCTACCACCACCACAACGGCGGCGGTGACGCTATCCGCACCGATGGCGACCTGCCGATCGTGGACCTGCGGCGGACCCGGCCGCCGTCGGCGGAGGTCCGAGAGGTCATCGCCGGCGACGACGCCGAGGGCCGGCACCGGCGCGCCGTGCCACTGACCGTGGCTTTCGGTCTGCTGCTGATGGCGGTCCGGGTGGCCATCGGTGTGGTCTCGCTGGCCTGGCTGGCCGGACTGAGCACCGCCAGCCTCAGCGATCTGCAGGTGGTGGCGCCGCTGCTGCAGGCCGGACTACCGGCGGATGTGATGACCGTGCTGGTGCGGTCCGTGCTGGTGGCGTACCTGCTCGCCTATCTGGTTCTCGCCGCACTGATCTTCCGCCGCTCGAACCGGGCACGGATGCTCGCCCTCACTCTCAGTGCGATCAGTGTCAGCGTGTACGTGGTGCTGTGGATCACCGGTGCTCCGGAGAGCACGCTGGCCACGCAGGTGTTCGGTTCGGCGCTGGAGATCCTGGTGATGCTCGCGCTCTCTGGGGACACCGCGCGGCTGTTCACCACGACCCGGCAGTCGGCCACCGGGCAGCGGCCGAGCTCGTAGCCGGTGCCGGCCGCGGCGTGGACGTCCCGCTGGCTAGACCGATCCGATCAGTGCGCCGGGTGCGCCGTAGGCTGCGGCCATGACGCCCAGCCACGACGCTCCCGCGCGCGGGTGGGCGTTGCTGAGCATCGTGGTGATCGCGGTGAACCTGCGCCCGGCGATCACCGCCGTAGGACCGGTACTGCCGGTGCTGGGCGGGGACCTCACGCTCAGCCCCTTCGCGATGGGGCTGCTCGGGGCGCTTCCGGTCGCGGTGTTCGCGCTCGTGTCCAGCATCGTCGGCCACCTGGTCCGGCGCTTCGGCGTGGAACGTACGGCAGTGCTCGCGCTGAGCGTGCTCGCCCTGGCGACAGTGCTGCGGTCCTGGCCGGGGCCGGAGGCGAACCTCTGGGCGGGCACCGTGCTGATCGGGGCGGCGGTCGCCGTGGGGAACGTGATCGTCCCGGTGATCGTGAAGCGAGACTTCCCCACCGCCACCCCGCTGGTCACCGGGATCTACGTGGCGGTGCTGGGGATCTTCGCCGGTCTTGCCGCCGCGTTCGCCGTGCCGCTCGCCGCTGCGAGCACGCTGAGCTGGCGCCTCTCCCTCGGCGGGTGGGCGGTGCTGACCGTGCTCGCGCTCGCCGTCTGGGTGCCGCGCAGCCGTTCGGTGCGCGCCGATGCCCGCGCCGCGCGGTCGAATCCGCCCACCACCGGGCCCGGCGCGCTCTGGCGCAACCGGGACGCCTGGCTGCTCTCCGCCTACATGGGGGTGCAGTCCGGTGCGTTCTACATCTCGCTCACCTGGTTGCCCACCGTGGAGCAAGAGCTCGGCTTCACCGATGTGGCCTCCGGCTGGCACATGTTCGTGCTCCAGGTCTTCGCCATCGGTGGCAATCTCGCAGCCCCGGTGCTGATGCGAGTCGGCCGGGACGAACGGGTCACCGCCACCCTGCCCGGAGTGTTCATGGTGGCCGGGTCTCTCGCGCTGGTGCTGTTCCCCGGCGCGGCCCTGGTGTGGATGTGCGTGATCGGCCTGGGCACCGGCCTCTCCTTCGTCGTCTCGCTGACCCTGATCGCGGTGCGTGCGGGTGATCTGCACACTGCGCCGCGACTGTCCGCGATGGCCCAGTCGCTGGGCTACGCGATCGCCGCGACCGGGCTCCTGGTCGCCGGGGTGCTGCATAGTCTCGGACCGTCCGCTGTGCCGCTGCTGATCGCCGCGGTCGGACTCGTCACCGCGGCACTGGGCCCACTGGTCGGCCGGAACCGAACGATCGCGGGCTGACTGGTTCGCCCACCGACGGGGGAGGCGCGGCTCAGGTCGGGAGAATCAGCCGAGCACCAGGTACAGCAGCACCACCAGGGCCGCCACGCCGGCTGCCGCCAGGATCCCGGGCAGGGTGCTGGTGGGCCCGGTGGGCACCGGAACGGTGTCGGGGTCGACAGCCCGGGGTGGGTCGGTAGGGCCCGCGGTGGGTTCCGGGCCGGGAGTCTCGGCGGAACGTCCCGCTGGCGACGGCGCAGCCTCCTCGTGCTGCTGCGTCGTCTTGTCCTGGGGCGGGCCTGCCGTATCGGGGGTGTGTTCCGTCTCGTCCGGCGCCGCCTCAGGGGGGCACAGGCGTGCCCCGGCCATCGGTGCGGCGGCATCGAACGGGACGTCCGGCAGGCAGGCGTGCAGCGCTTCAGCCGCCTCTGCGGACAGGGTCACGCCATCCACGGCGGCGCCGACGACGACCGGTGCCGAAGCCGCCAGCCGGTTCGGGCTGGTGCCAGCGGCCTCGGTGATCGCGGACCGCACTCCGCCCGGTTCGGTGGTGTCCGCACCGGCGTCGTCGAGGTCGGCGACCACGTCCGCTACCACCACTGTCACGTTGTCCCGGGTGCCGACGGCCAGCGCCGCTTCGATCAGGGCGGCCGCCGCCTGCTCGCGGTCCTCGGCGATCAGCGCAGTGCCGATCGCCTCGGCGCCCAGGTAGTCCGAGAGTCCGTCCGAGCAGAGCAGCACCCGGTCCCCTGGCTGCACCTCGGCGTCGATGATGTCCAGGTCGGGGCCGCCCGGCTGGTCGTCCAGCGACTTCAACAGCATCGACCGATACGGATGGGTGCGGGCTCGCTCCACGGTGAGCTCGCCGTTGTCGATCAGTCGTTGCACATGGGTGTGGTCGGTGGTGATCTGGTACAGCGAGCCGTCCCGGAGCGCGTACACCCGAGAGTCGCCGATATGCCCCACACTGACCCGGTCGCCGTCGGAGCCGACCACCAGCAGCGTGGTACCCATCGACTCCAGCACCGGGTCCGCATCGGACATGGCGAACAGTGCGCGGCGGGCGCGTCGGCCGGCGCGGAGGAACTCCTCAGCCAAAGCGTGCTCGCCACTCTGGTCCACCTCGGCGAACACACGCAACGCTACGGCGGAGGCCACCTCACCGGCTGCGTGCCCGCCCATCCCGTCGGCGAGGACCAGCAACTGCGGGCTGGCCAACGCGGAGTCTTCATTGTTCGTCCGGACAGTGCCGAGGTCAGTGCGGGTGGCATAGCGGAAGCTGACCGCCATCGTGCACCGCCTCAACTGTGTCGTCCGCCGTTGCGAAAGCCCCTTGCGTCCCTCACCTTACAACCCCACCAGACCCCACCCGCGCACGGCTGCTGGCCGTCCTCGGTGGGTGGCTGGATCCGTGCTCAGAGCATGTTCCGCCGCTGAAGGTACCGCAGCGCCCACCAGCCCAACGGCACGCGGATCCAGAACGTCAGCACCCGGAACAGCACCGCTGTGGACGCCGCCGCAGCAGCAGCGATCCCGGCCGTAGTCAGACCGGTGGACAGCGCCAGCTCCACAGTGCCGATACCGCCCGGGGTCGGGATCGCCGAACCGACCGCGTTACCGGTGAGGTACACGATCGCCAGCGACGTCGGCGGCAGCGACTGCCCGAACGCGGCCAGCGCCGCGGCGAACGCTCCCAGGTACCCGGCGGTCATCAGCAGGTTGCCACCGAGGGCCATCGCCAGCCGGTGCGGCTGACCGATCACCCAGACCAGCCGCGGCCACACCTGCTGCAGCGTCGGCCGGACCTTGGCGATCACCCAGCGTCGCAGCGATCCGACCGCCATCACCACCCCCACCAGCAGCAGCACCACACCGACACCGATCAGCACGGCACCCGAGGGCACCTGCTGCAGCGCCCCGGACGAGCCGGTGAGCAGGGCGATCGCGATCAGCAGGAGCACGGTGGTGACGAACTGGGAGACCTGCAGCAGGGCTACTGTGGCCAACGCCATCGGGGTGGCCACGCCGCGCTTCTGCATGTACCGCAGGTTGAGCGCGGCGGGGCCGACACCGGCCGGCGCCACCAGAGTGATCACCGAGGCAGCGACCTGCACCAGCGTGGTGCGCCACAGCCCGAGACGGTCCGGGGAGAGACCGGTCAGGCCCATCGCGCCGCCCAGGTAGGTGAGCAGGCCCAGCCCGAAGGCCACCACCATCCACATCGGGTTGGCGTCGACCACCACCTCGGTGATGGTCTCGAAGTTCAGGGTGGTGAGCAGCACCCAGCCGGCCACCACCGCCACGGTGAGGGTGATCGCGGTGCGGGCGTTGAACCGGGCCAGCTGGATCGGCTCGACGTCCCCGGCCGTCGGGATGAAGTCCACCAGGTGCGAGCGCAGCGTGCGCATCCCCGCCTTGTTCGCCCGGGCGGCGGCGCGGGTCTGGGCGGGCATCGCGATCGGCTGCAGCAGCGGAGCGATCTCCGCGAGCTGTGCGATGTTCAGCGAGCGGGAGGCGGCGGCCACCGCGCGCTGCGGACCCACCCGGAGGGCGAACAGGGTGAGCAGCTGCGCCAGGTCCACCCGGCGGGCCAGTGAGGTGGCCGCGATCTCCCCCTCCTCCCAGCCGTTCAGCCAGACCTGGCCCGCATCGCTACCGGAGCTGACCACCGATACGGTGTCGGCGCAGATGTTTCGGTGTGCCAGCCCGGAGGTGTGCGCGATCCGCAGCTGCTCCCAGGCGTTCATCATCACGTCGTCGGTGATCGCCGTATCGGGGAGGTCGGCCAGCTGCTGGGCGTCTCGGACGTGCTCACCGAGCAGCAGTACCGACGCGCCGGCCTCGGCGATCCCGTGCAGGCGCGGGCAGTTCACCCCGGCCGCCGAGGCGGCGTAGTACATCAGCGAGGCGCGTTCGGCGCTCTGCCGCAGGCCCACCGAGGTGCGCCGGTCCAGACCTCGGCGGGTGAGCGTGGTGATCAGCCCGTTCAACCAGCCGATCACCTGGCGGTCCGCGTCCAGGACCACGGCGTCCCAGCGCTGCCCGGTGGTGTCGGTGACGGCGTACACCCGGTTGGCACCCTCGCGCTCGGTGGCGACAGTGGCCGACTCTTGGACATGGTCCGGTACCACCGCACCCGACGGCGCTGCGTCGTCGGCCTCGGCCAGGCCACCCGGACCGCTGCCCGGGTACCGCGGTGGACCGGTGCCTGGGCCTGGGGGAGGAGCAGTACCTGCGTTCCCGTCCGGCCTGGCCGGGACTTCCCGACCTGGGCCGCGTGGGGCCGCTTCACCCGGGCCGTGTGGGGCGACTTCACCGTGGCCGGGTGGGGTCACCCCAGCCGGCCCACCTGCCGAGGTGAGGGGTGCACCCGAGGGGGCTGCGCCGTCGTCGACCGGAGCCCGCGAGCCGCTGGGCGCGACGTACCCGATCGGGTTGGTGGCCGTCACGGACTCGCTCTGCAGACTGGCGGCGTCCGTGGAGTCGCCGATGCGGATCACGCTCACCGCGTCCACGCCGGCGCGGCGGATACCCTCCACCAGCACCTGCCCGTGCGCCCGGCGGCTGAGCACCCCCGAGGCGTATCGCATGCCCAGCCCCACGGCCCGGCCGATCAGCACCGAGATGATCGCCCCGGCCAGCGTGGACTCACCGGCGATCACCGAGACCACCAGCACTACCCAGAGCAGATTCCAGGAGATCCCCACCAGGCGACGCTCGTCCCGGGTGCCGGTACCGGTGAGGAACGCCGCCAGTCCGGCCACCATCGGGGTGATCGTCATGACCAGGTCGGTGCCCTCGTGCAGCCGGAGGGCCCGCAGCATCGCCTCCGGGGCAAGGCTGTGCAGCAGCCAGACCGCCGCACTGGTGATCAGGATGGCCGCCAGGGCTGCTGCCACCGCGTCGATCACCGCGCGCACCTGCCGGCGGAAGAGCTGTTCGGCGATCACCACGATCGGCAGGATGAGGGTGAGGAAACCCTCGATCGCGTTGATCGGCACCAGCAGGATGTTGCGCAGCACCTGGGCGAACACCGACTGCACGTCCTGGGTGACCGCTGTGGTGGTGCGGTAGGCGAACACGGAGAGCACCAGCACGGCCACGATTCCGGCGACCGTGGCGAGCATCATCACCAGGTCGATCGGTCGCCGGACCCGGACCAGGGGAATGTCCAGCACCGTGATCGTGCGGAACCGGCCGCGCGCGGGCGGTTCCTGGGCGGTCCCCTCAGCCATGGCCACGATGGTATGCGACGTGACTCGCCGCACACCGCCGCGACGGGCGAGGTGTGGTCAGTCGGTGACGGGAGTCACAGCCCAGCCGAGGAGGTCACGCCGATGGCGGTCAGCCAGTCCTCGGGGAGCAGCTGGTAGCCGACGAAGGCCGCGACATCCAGCAGCGTGTGCGCGATTACCAGTGGCATCACTCGGCGTCGGCCCCAACGGGACAGGTAGAAGGTCGCGAAGATGACGCCCATCAGCATGTTCGCCGCGAACGGCCCCCAGCCCTGGTAGAGGTGGTAGGAGCCGCGGATGAACGCCGAGAGCGCGACGATCGCGACCGGTCCCCACCGCTTCTCCTGCAGCCGTTCCACCAGGTAGCCGACCACCACGACCTCCTCCAGCAGCCCGTTCTTCAGGGCGGCGAGGAGCAGCACCGGCACGGTCCACCAGTACGGGTCCAGCGCGGAGGCCTGCACCGCGACCGTGATGCCCAGCGCGCGGCCGGCCACGTACAACCCGAGGCCGGGGATACCGATCAGCGCACCCAGGCCCACGCCCCAGGCCACGTCCCTCCCCGGGCGCCGGGCGTCCAAGCCGATTCGCCGCCAGGGGCTGCGGCCCCGGTCGGAGAGCAGGTAGAGCGCGAGGGCGACCGGCACCAGCGCGAAGGTGATGGACAGGATCTGATAGGTCAGGTCCAGATACGGGCGCGGGGACTGCGAGGCGTTCAGCGCGGTGCTCTGCTCGCCGAGCGGCCCGCGAGTGAGTGCGGCGATGATGGCGACCACCGCGTACACACCGGACTGGCCGAGGGAGAGCCCTATCACGATCCAGATCTCGGCGGTCAGGCGCCGCGATCTGGACTTCTCCAGGGGTGGGTCGGGGCTGGTCACATCTCGTTATATCGCACCGGGCCCGGCGTCCCCATTCCTCGTGGCCGCCTCCGACCCCACTGCCCCACTCGCCCCGGCCCCCGGCTCGGTCCTGGCCCGGTCTTGCGCCTCGGAATCCACTGACACCCTCGGAATCCAGTTCCACCCGGATTCCGAGGCGCCAAGTGGATTCCGAGGCAGGGTGGGACGACAGCACCGTGGGGGTCGGAGGGCAGCCGGGCGCGCTGGAGCGGCCGGGCCTGGGCTGGACCGATAGATCAGCGCGGCTCGATCAGCCCGACGACTTCACAGTCGTAGTGCTGGGAACCATCGGCTCCTCCACCTACTAAGAACCGGCTCGTTCGTTCACCTTGAGCGAACCAGACTCAACTCTCGGGAATGTACCTACGGGTTCCGCCGTTGTACCGGGCGAGAACCTATCCAGAACCGACCCGAGGAGTTCCCATGGCTCTGACCTTTGACCCGTTCCGTGAGCTGGACCGACTGACCGGTACCTTTGCCGGCAGCCGCGGCCCGCGCTGGATGCCGATGGACCTCTACCGTGCAGGCGATGAGTTCGTGGTGGACATCGACCTTCCCGGTGTGGCCCCGGAGACCATCGACCTGGACGTGGACGGCAACGTGCTGACTGTCCAGGCCGAGCGCACCATCGATCGACCCGAGGGCCGCCGGTGGCTCGCCCAGGAGCGGCCGGCCGGTGGCTACCGCCGCCAGCTCACCCTGAACGACGGCCTGGACGTCGATGCGATCAGCGCGTCCTACGCCCACGGCGTGCTCACCCTGCGCATCCCGGTGGCAGAAGCGGCCAAGCCGCGCAAGATCGCGGTGCAGACCGCCGAGGCGTCCGCGGTGACCGTCGCCGACCAGGAGCGGGAGACCGCCGTCGAGAACGAGAACAGTGAGGATGCAGCGGCGGTCGCCGCCTGACCTGCACGACCGAAGCCGATGCCCCGGGTGCCGATGAGGCACCCGGGGCATCGCGATTTCGGCGCCACGGCAAGCTGGCGTCGGTCAGCCGCCGCCGCTGAGGCGTCGCGGCTCTGCCGCCGCTCAGTCGCCGCCGCTCAGCGGATCGCGGTGACCGCGTACCCCGCTTCGTCGACCGCCTCGCGCACCGCCGACTCGTCCAGGGCGGCAGCCGAGGTCACGGTCACCGGGGAGACGCCCCCGGCGTGCAGGTCCACGTCTACCGCGCTGACGCCGTCCAGGCCGGTCAGCTCCTCGGTGACGTGGTTGACGCAGTTGCCGCAGGTCATGCCCTCGACGTCGATCACAGTGGTGGTCACAGATATCTCCTCGTTGTTCCTGGCGTGCGGGTACAGACCGTGCGGTCCAGTCCGGTCCGGTCAGGACCGGACCAGCCGGGCGATGGCGGCCGATGCTTCTTTCACCTTCTCCTCGCCGGCTTCGGGGGAGGTGCGGGCGGCGTCGATCACGCAATGGCTGAGGTGGTCCTCGAGCAGGCCGAGCCCTACCGCCTGCAATGCTTTGGTGACGGCGGAGATCTGGGTGAGTACGTCGATGCAGTAGACGTCCTCGTCGACCATCCGGGCGATCCCGCGCACCTGCCCCTCGATCCGGCGCATCCGCTTCAGGTACGCCTCTTTGTCCGGGGTGTAGCCGTGCGGAGGTTGGGCCTCCAGCGTTTCCTGGGTGGTCATCGATCCTCCTGGGTGACGTCTGATCGTCATCCACTATACCCCCACTGGGTATTCCTGTGTGGGGGTTGTGCGCGTGGGACAACGGAATGATCACGATCTGCCGCCGCCGGATATCGATCCGATATCAAGCCCGTTTTCACGCTCCGGGCTCGCATACGGTGGCGCTCATGGGAGAGTTTCGGCGGCTGCGGCGCGCCCTCGCGATGGCGGGTTCGGTGATCATGCTCGCGCTCGGTGGCGTGCTGGTGGCCGAGCCGGCGCAGGCCTGCGCGTGTGGTGGTGCCGTCTCTGCCGAGGGTGAAGCGCTGACCGTGGACCGGGAGGTTGCCGCGCTCGCGTGGGACGGCAGCACCGAGGACATCGTGATGCAGCTGGACATGATCACCGACGCCGATGATGCCGCGGTCATCATCCCGACCCCCAGCGAGCCCGAGGTGCAGTTGGCGGAGACGTCCTTCTTCGACGAGCTGGCCGAGATGGCTGCGCCACGCGTGGAGGACACGTTCACCTGGTGGCCGCAGTGGGAGGACATCGGACCGGCCGACGGGGCCGGGGCGGCCGAGCCGACCGGCGGGGTCGAGGTGCTGGACACGGTGCCGCTCGGCCCGCTGGAGGCCAGCGTGCTGTCAGCCACCGATGCCGACGGACTCACCGACTGGCTACGCGAGCACGAGTACGTGATGAGCGACCCGCTGGCGGATGCGCTCACCCCGTACATCACCGAGGGCTGGTACTTCGTGGCGATCCGGATGGTTGCCGAGGAGGGCACGCTGAACGGCGAGGTCCAGCCGGTGCACCTCAGTTTCCCCGCTAGCTCGCTGATCTACCCGATGCGAATCTCTGCTGCGGCCGAGGTGACCCAGCACGTGTCCACCTACGTGCTCGCCGACGGTCAGGTCCGGCACAGCGATCCGACCGGAACGAGCGAGCCCGGCGAGCTGCGGTACGCCGGACCGGTCGACGAGAGCCTGCAGACCAGTCCCACCTGGGACCAGCTCGCGGCCGCCGGCGACTACCTGACCGTGATCGACCACGTGTTCGACGATCCGGCCGAGCAGATCACCTCCGACTTCACCTTCGCGAGTGCGCCGGATGCGGCGGACTACCAGCAGGTGGTCCAGGTGACCCGGATGCGGGAGATCGCCGGACTTACCGCTGGCCCCGTGCTGCTGGTGCTCGGCCTGGCCGCCGTGGTGGTGGCCGTGCTGGTAGGTCGCCGCCTCCTTCCCGCCGGCGACGGCGCAGCTCGCCTCGGTCCGTCGGCCGGCCCGGTCGGTGCTCGTCCGGAGCAGCACTACAGCGCTCCGCGCTGACGTAGCGGCACCCGCTGTGGTAGTTGCGCGCTGTGCCGGGCTGGTCGAGGCTGGCTAGCTGACTCAGGTCGCGTGCCGTGCCACCTACGATGTCGGGATGCGGCTGGCAGTTCTGGACATTGGCTCGAACACGGTGCACCTGCTCGTCTTCGACGTGCAGCGAGGTGCGCGACCGGAACCGCAGGTGGACGAGCGGTTCACCATGCGGCTGATGCGTTACCTCACCGAGGAGGAGGTGATCAGCGCCGAAGGCAGGGACCTGCTGCTCGCGGCAGTGGACAAGTTGCTGGACCTGGCGCGAGCCCGCGGGGTGGACGAGACACTGGTGATGGTCACCTCCGCGATTCGGGAGGCGGCCAATGGTGAGGAGATCCTCGCCGAGATCGACGCTCGAATGGATGGCGATCTGCAGGTGCTCGGCGGTGCCGACGAGGCGGCGCTGACCTACCTCGCCGCCCGCCGCTGGTACGGCTGGGGTGCCGGTCGGCTGCTGGTCCTGGACATCGGTGGCGGGTCGCTGGAGGTGGCCACCGGTGTGGACGAGATCCCGGACGTCGCCGAGTCGGTACCGCTCGGTGCCGGCCGCCTCACCCGTGCCTTCCTTCCGCACGATCCGCCGGAACCGGGTGAGCTTGCCGCGTTGCGAGAGCATGTGAGCACTGCGCTCGAACCGCTGGTGCAGCGGGTCAGCAGCTGCCCCGCGCCGGACCACGTGGTGGCCACCTCGAAGACGTTCCGGTCACTGGCCCGGCTGGCCGGGATGAGCGTGGACGGGATCGGGCCCGGCGAGCGCTGGCAGATGAGTACCTCGCTGCTCGCCGACTGGGTGCCCCGGCTGGCGAAGATCCCCGCCGAGCAGCGGATGGAGTTACCTGGGGTGACCGCCGAGCGTACCTACCAGATCGTCGCTGGAGCGGTGGTGGCGCTGGCGACCCTGCGAGCCCTGCAGGTGCCGATCGTGGAGATCTGCCCGTGGGCGCTGCGCGAGGGTGCCCTGTTGCGGCGCCTCGATCAGGTCTGATCGACCAGGCCAGAGCCGGCGCCTCCGCTGGCTCTGGCCCGCCGGTGGTCTTCCCTGGGTCCGGCCTGCCGGACACCTCTTCATTGCCGGGTGAGGACGACGACGTCGGTAGGGGTGTGGCGCACAGCGGCCAGCTGATCCAGCCCAGGATTGACCTCGAGCCACCGGTCCCACAGTGGCTGGCGCTCCTCGCCGTCGGCACGATGGGCGAGGACCGCGTGGCTAGAGCCGTCGGAGAGCACGACCGTGCCTCGGGGGTCCGCCTGCAGGTTCCGCCACCAGGCCGGGTGCCCCTCCGCCCATCCGTTCATCCGTTCATCCGTTCATCGCCAGCGTGTGCAGCCGGTCGCCATCGAGCAGGTACGCCACGATGACCTCGCGCTGCAGCCCGGACCGGTGGCCGAGCGTCGTCAGCGTCAGCGCGCCCTAGGCATTGCGTTGGCCGGGTCGCCATAGACCCCGCCCGGGTCCACGGCGTGCGTTCGCGCGATGCACCCGCCAGGCGACGGTGACGACCGGGTGAGGCGGGACGAACGGCTTCTTAGCCATCGATGCTCCTCTGTGTGCGCTCATCAAAGCCGATGGCCGTAGCTGAGCACAAGGGCCGGAAGAGCACCGTCGCCGGTACCTGCGCCCGATCTGGCTAGGACAACCAGATATAGCGCGCCAGCAACAGGGCGGCGAGCAGATAGAGCAACCAGCTGGCCTGCTTCGCCTTCCCGCTGAACAGCTTGATCACGGCGTAGCTGATGATGCCCAGGGAGACGCCGTTGGCGATGGAGAACGTGAACGGCATCGCCACCACGGTGAGGAACGCCGGCAGCGACTCGCCGATGTCCCCCCACTCCACGTCCTTCACTCCGCCCATCATCAGGGCACCCACCAGGATCAGCGCCGGTGCGGTCGCCGCGCTGGGCACGGCACCGATCAGCGGCCAGAAGAACATCGCTGCCAGGAACAGCACGCCGGTGGTCACCGCGGTCATCCCGGTGCGGCCACCTTCTTCCACCCCCGCAGCCGACTCCACGTACGCGGTGGTGGTGGACGTCCCGAGCATGGCTCCGGTGATCGCGGCCAGACCGTCCATCGAGAACACCGTCTTGGCCCGGGGCATGTTTCCGTGCTCATCGAGATATCCGGCCCGCTGCGCCAGACCAGTCAGCGTGCCGGTGGCGTCGAAGAAGTCCACCACGAAGAAGGTCAGCACCACGGTGACCATCCCGACGACCAGGCTCTCGCCGTTCATCAGACCCGCGAAGTCGAGTTGGAAGGCCAGGTCGGAGGGCCACATCGGCAGACCGACGACGCCGTCGCTGAAGCCTTGGAACGGGACCAGGCCTTCCTCTCCGCTGTACACCGCGGCACCGGAGATGATCGCCACGGCGGTGGCGGCGAGGATGCCCCAGAGGATCGCCCCGGTCACCTTCAGCTTCATCAGTACGGCGGTGAGCATCAGACCGAGCAGGGCGAGCCATACCGGGGCCGAGCGCATATCGCCCAGGGCGAGGAAGGTCGCTTCATCGGCGACGATGATCTCGGCGTTCTTCATCCCGAGGAATGCCAGGAACGCCCCGATCCCGGCGGTGATCGCCAGCTTCAGGGTCATCGGCAGCGCCTGGACGATCGCGCGCCGGGCGCCCACCACGCTGAGCACCACGAACAGCACGCCGGAGATGAACACTGCGGCCAGCGCGGACTCCCAGGTGTAGCCCATACCGATCACCACAGTGAACGCGAAGAAGGCGTTCAGCCCCATCCCCGGTGCCTGCGCGAACGGGTAGCGGGCGATCACCCCCATCACCAGGGACCCGATCGCCGCGGCCATGCACGTGGTCATGATCAGCTGGGTGAAGACGTTGTCCACGCCGGGGATCACGATCGCGTTGCTGAGCACGTCCGGGTTGACGAACACGATGTAGCTCATCGCCAGGAAGGTGGTCAACCCGGCGCGTACCTCCCGGGGCAGCGTCGACCCGGCGACGGAGATGCCGAAGTACCGGTCGATAAGGCCACGCTTCTTCGGTGCCGGTGATTTCGGCGGCGTGGCGTCCGCGGTGGCTTCGGTCGTGTCAGTAGTCATGGTGCTCCCTTGCACGGGCTCAGTGCTGCTGCAATCTCCGGGAGTCTAGACAAATTCCGCTTCGCGGTAAAGAACTTTCAGAAAATAGAGGTCTTTAGCTTGTCCAGGCGCGCCACAGGGCAGCGTACTCGCCGTCGGCTGCGACGAGTTCGTCGTGGCTGCCGAGCTCGGCGATCCGGCCGTCGATCACCACCGCGATCCGGTCGGCGTCGTGGGCCGTGTGCAGCCGGTGCGCGATCGCCACCACCGCCCGTCCCTCCAGCAGCCGGCCCATCGAGGACTCCAGGGTCCGTGCGGTTCGTGGGTCGATCAGGGAGGTCGCCTCGTCCAGTACGAGCGTGTGCGGATCGGCCACGATCAACCGGGCAAGAGCGATCTGTTGCGCCTGGGCCGGAGTGAGGGTGAGCTTGCCGGACCCGACCAGGGTGTCCAGGCCGTCGGGCAGCTCCTTCACCCAGTGCCACGCACCGGTGGCCTGCAGTGCTTCGATCACCACCTCGGCAGAGGAGTCTTCCCGAGCGAGGACGATGTTGTCCCGGATGCTGCCGACGAATACATGGTGCTCCTGGGTCACCAGCGCCACCTCGGTGCGCAGCACATCGAGGGGCAGCGTGGTCAGCTCCACGGAGCCCACGGTGACCGAGCCGGCGCGGGGACCGTTGATCCCGGCCAGCAGCCGGCCCAGCGTGGACTTGCCCGAACCACTCGGCCCGACCACTGCAAGCCGCTCCCCGGGCTGCAGGTCGAGGCTCACCCCGTGCAGCACATCGTGCCCCGGCCGGTAGGCGAAGTGCAGGTCCTTACCCTCCAGGTGCGCATCGCTGGGCCGGTCCGGGCCTGCGTCCCGGTCTGCGGGGACAGCGGCGATACCGAGCAGGCGGGTGGTGGAGGCGGCGCCGACCTGCAGCTCATCGAGGGAGTAGATGAGCCGGTCCAGCGGTTCCACCACTGCCTGGATGTACAGCGTGGCCGTGGTGATCTGGCCGAGGCTCACCCACCCGTTCATGTACCCGATGCCGCCGAGCAGCAGGGTCGTCACCAGCGGGGCGTTATAGGCGAAGTCGATGACGGAGAACAGCAGGTTCCGGATGGAGATCGTGTACCGCTCGGCCTGTGCGGACACCTCGACGTCGTCCTCGCCGGCACGTGTGCGCCGGTCCTGCAGGCCGAGGGCCTCGACGGTACGGGTGCCCTCCACGGTCTCGGTGAGCGTGGTGTTGATGGCCGAGTAGCTCGCTCCTTCGGTGATGTACCCGCTCGGGGCGCGCTTCAGGTAACGGGAGACAGCGATCGCCAGCGCCGGCACGCTGAGCAGCAGCGGGGCCGCGAGCAGCGGCGAGTTCAGCACCATCGCCACCACGGTCAGTACGGCGGTGACCCCGGCGATCACCGCCTGCGGCAGCGCCCAGCGCACGCTCTCGCTCATCGCCGAGACGTCCCGGGTGACCCGGGTGACCAGGTCGCCGGTGGAGGCACGTTCCACGGTGCTCAGCGGTAGTCCGAGCACCGTGTGCACCATGTACTCGCGCGCCTCAGCGAGCAGGTCCTGCCCGAACACGGCGGCACTGCACCGCGCCGCGAAGGTGAGCAGCGTCTGCAGCACCACGACCCCGGCCACGGTCAGCGCCAACGCGTTCAGCGTGGTCACCAGCACGCCCTCGACCGAGGCGATGTCCACCAGGTATCCGAGTACCCGCGGCACCACCAGACCGGCGATCGCGGCCAGAGCGTGCAGCACCAGCACCCCGGCCACCAAGGCGCGGCGCTTGGCCATCAGGGTCTTGACGAACTCCCAGGCGGCTCGGGCGCCGGCGACCGGCAGGCCACGCCGCGGGTTGCGTGAATTGCGGTACTCGGCGCGGGCGCGCTGCTCGCGGAGCAGGTGCCGACGGTGCCACGCACGCAGCCGTTGGCCGGGACTGCCGTGGTGGGTGCGGCGCAGTTCCTCCGGGATCGGTGGCGCGGAGGTGGCCTGCTGCCAGGTCTGCGCCGAACCGGGCAGAAACTCTTCGGGCGGCGCCGTCTCATCGAGGGTGTCAGCGGAGGACATGCTCGTCTCCCTCTCGGTCGCCGGACCGGGCAGGTCCGCCCGGTTCGCCACCACCGCCCGGCTCGTCGCTACCGTCCGGCTCGTCACCACCGCCCGGCTCGTCGCTACCGCCCGGCTCGTCACCACCGCCCGACACGCCACCACCGCCCCGCTGACCGTCCTGATCCGGGTGCGCTCCGCCGTCGTCCATACTGCGCACCACCACCCGCCGGTAGGCGGCATGGCTGGCCACCAGCTCGCTGTGGCTGGCGGCGGCCACCGCCTGCCCGTCAGCCAGGAACACCACCCGGTCGGCATAGTGCAACAACAGCGGCGAGACGCTCGTGATCACCGTGGTGCGTCCCCGGCGGTGGCGGGCCAGCCGCTCGGCGATCCGGGCCTCGGTGTGCGCGTCCACTGCCGAGGTCGGCTCGATCAGCACGAGTACCTCAGGGTCCACCGCCAGTGCCCGAGCCAGCACCAGGCGCTGCCGCTGCCCCCCGGACAGACCGCGGCCGCGCTCGTCCAGCTCACCCTGCCAGCCGCCCGGCAGGGCTTCGTAGACATCCTCTGCGGAAGCGACGAACATCGCGTGCTCCGCCTCGGCGCGGGTCAGCCTGGCCTGCGGATCCAGGGCCTGCTGCAGGGTGCCACCGAAGACCATCGCCGTGGCGTCCGAGACCAGGATCTGCTCCCGCACCTGTGCCAACGGGACCTCGGACAGATCCACCCCGCCGACCGTCACTCCCCAGCGGGCGCCAGCGCGCTCACGGTCCAGCTCGGCATGGCGGCGGCGGGCCGCGGCACGCTCGGTGCGCGCCCGGCGGGCAGCCCGGCCCTTGACCTCTTCCCCGGTCTCGATGCTCACCGGCTTCGCCTCGGTGGCCAGGTACCGGCCGATCCGGTCGGCCAGCGCCGCGGAGTCGTCCGGCAGTGCGGAGACCACCACGGTCAGCTCCCCGGGCCGGATCTGCGCGCCAGAGGCCTCGTCCTGGATCAGCCCACCGGTGGGCAGGGCACGCGGTGTGGCCGGTTCCCGCCACGGCGGCTCGATCTCCAGCAGCGCGACCGTCTTGCGCGCCGAGACCAGCGCCTGCACCCACTTCTGCGCCAGCTCGAAGAAGGTGTAGATCGGCACCATCATGAAGGTGGCGAACCCGAAGAAGGAGATGAGCTGGCCGATGCTGAGCTCTCCGCCGACCACCTGCCGCGCGCCCAACCAGGTCAGCAGCACCAGGAAGATCCCGGTGAACAGGACGCCGATGGCGTCCACTGCGCCCTGCCAGATGCCGGTAGCGACTCCGGCGCTGCGCACCCGCTGGGACTGGGCCGCGTAGTTGGCGCCGAAGGTGCGCTCGCCGCCGATCCCGCGCAGGATCCGCAGCCCGGCGACGATGTCGGTGGCCAGCGAGGTCAGGTCCGAGGTGCGGGAGCGCTCCACCGTCTGGCGGCGTTGCAGCGGGCGGAGCAGCGGCGTGGCCACGAACACCAGCACCGGGGCGGCCACCAGGGTGAGCAGGCCGAGCGGCACCGACGTGTGCAGCACCAGGCCGACCACTACCAGATAGGCGATGAACGCGGCGCCCGCGCGGCCGGCCACCTCGGTCAGCGCGCCGTACTTGGTGGAGTCGCCCGAAGCCACCGACAGGATCTCGCCGGTGGGTAGGCGTTGACCGAGCACATGTCCCATCTGCGTGGACTTGCGGGTGACCAGTTTGATGGTGCGGTACTGCGCGAGCAGCCAGCCGTGCACGGCGAACGTGTGCATCGCCACGCCCACACTGGCACCGACAGCGATCACGCCGAGCAGGATCAGCGACCAGGTGACCAGAGCAGAGATCGAGCCTGCGGTGATGCCCTCGTCCACCGCCCGGCCCACCAGGTACGGGCCGAGCGCACCCGGCAGGTACACGAGGACCCCGGTGCCCAGGACGGCCAGCAGCACGTCCCGCTGGCGCCCGAGCAGCCACAGCAAGAACCGCGCCGGGGAGCGCGTATCGGGGAAGCGGCGGTCACGCCCGCGCCGCCCGGAGGTCTCCTCGGCTGTCGAGGACGTCGGGTACGCGGGGACCTCCGGGGGGAAATCCTGCATAGCAACTCCAGCCTAGAGCGCGGCGACGGCGTGCAGCCAGGTGATATCCGCCGTCGCCGTCGCCGTCGCCGTCGCCGTCGCCGTGGCGTGGTGCGTGCCACCCGCCCGGACGGGTGTCTGAGTACCGGATGCACATCCGAGTACCGAAGTTTCGGTCCTCAGATGTCGAATCGGTACTCAGACCGACTGCGAGGGTGCAACTACGGACCGGGCGGGTTTAGTCCAGGTGCTGCACCAGCTGCGGGGCCAGGCCGACGTAGTCGGCGGGGGAGAGGGCCAGCAGCCGGGCGGCAATCTCCTCGGGCAGTCCCAGACCGGAGATGAACTCCCGCATCGCGGCAGCATCGACCCGGCGTCCGCGGGTGAGCTCCTTGAGCCGCTCGTACGGGTCCGCCATCCCGGTCACGCCGGCGATCCCGGCCGCACGCATCGCCGACTGCACCGCCTCGCCGAGCACTTCCCAGTTGCCGTCAAGGTCGCGGGCCATCGCGGCCGGGTCCACGTCCAGCCCGGCCAGACCGCGGCGGACGTTGTCCAGCGCGAGCAGCGAGTGCCCGAACGCGACCCCGATGTTGCGCTGTGTGGTGGAGTCGGTCAGGTCCCGCTGCAGCCGGGAGGTGACCAGGGTGGCGGCGAGCGTGTCCAGCAGTGCGGAAGAGACCTCCAGATTCGCCTCCGCGTTCTCGAACCGGATCGGGTTCACCTTGTGCGGCATCGTCGACGAGCCGGTCGAGCCCTGTGCGGACAGTCGCTGGGTGAAGTAGCCGAGCGAGATGTAGGTCCACACATCGGTCGCCAGGTTGTGCAGCACCCGGTTGAACCGGGCCACGTCCGCGTACACCTCCGCCTGCCAGTCGTGGCTCTCGATCTGGGTGGTCAGGGGGTTCCAGGTCAGGCCGAGGTGCTCCACGAAAGTCCGCGCGACCTGCTGCCAGTCCACCTCGGGCACGGAGATGCTGTGCGCGCCGTAGGTGCCGGTCGCGCCGTTGATCTTGCCCAGGAACTCGGCTGCGGAGATCCGGCGCAGCTGCCGGCGCAGCCGGTGCGCCAGCACGGCCAGCTCTTTGCCGAGGGTCACCGGGGTGGCTGGCTGGCCGTGGGTGCGGGCGAGCATCGGCACATCGGCGTGCTCCCGGGCCAGATCGGCCACGGCGTCGGCCACGGTGCTGGCCGCCGGAAGCCATACATCGACGACGGCGCCGCGCACCGTGAGTGCGTAGCTCAAGTTGTTGATGTCCTCGCTGGTACAGAAGATGTGCACGATCTCGCTGACCTGGGGCAGCACCGTGTCCGGGCCGAGTACCTGGGGCGCCGCG
This sequence comes from Ruania zhangjianzhongii, assembly GCF_008000995.1. Classification (NCBI taxonomy): domain Bacteria; kingdom Bacillati; phylum Actinomycetota; class Actinomycetes; order Micrococcales; family Ruaniaceae; genus Ruania; species Ruania zhangjianzhongii. Next base: position 4,819,098 of record NZ_CP042828.1, on the reverse strand, counting down.
GCCAGGCGGCGCTTGAGGAAGTACTCCACCGCCTTCACATCGTGCAGCGTCTCCGCCTCGATCGCTGCGAGCTCGGCGATCTCGTCGGCACCGAAGGTGGTCACCACCTGGCGCAGGTAGGCGATGTCCTCCTCGGCGAGGCTCGGTGCACCGGGCAGCACCCGCTGGCCGGTGAGGTGGATCAGCCACTCCACCTCCACGTGCAGCCGGGCGCGGTTCAGCGCCGCCTCGGAGAGGTGGTCCACCAACGGAGCCACCGTCCGGCGATAGCGGCCATCCAGCGGCCCGAGGGCGATCGGTGGGGTGAGGGTGGCCAGCGACACGGCATGCTCCATGGCCCCATCATCCCAGAGCGGGGAGCAGTGGCGTGCAGGGCGCCGAGGTGGGCCGTGGCGGGCGGTGGGCCGTGGCGAAAGGTGCGGCTCGCCTGCACCCGCAGTAGTCAGGACCGCTCTGTTGCCTCGTTGTCCACAACCGACCCCCGAGCCGCCTCCGCCCTCGGCACCTGCTGCCTAACGTGAAGCGATACCGATCGAGGAGGAGGATGACGATGCACGGTGTACCACCGGTGATACCGAGCGCGGGGGTGGGTGTCCCCGACCTCGTGGCTGCCGGCCACAGCGTCCGAACCAGCGCGGCCGCCGTCGGGAACCAGTCGCCGCAGCACTGGCAGTCACCGTCGGCTGAGCGCTACCGCCTACGGATGCGCCAGCTGGCGCTCGCGGCCCGGCAGGCCGCCGTCCAGATCGATGCGGCCTGCGCCGCCGCTCAACACCATTCTGCGGAGCTGGAGCATATTCGGCTCGCGCTGCTTGGCGGAAACACGGTGCCCCGGTGAACGGCGGGATCGCGCCGGTGGCGGACGGTCCGGCCGGGCACGGCCGGGACCAGCTGGAGGTGCTCGGCTCGGCGATCGACGCCGACCCACAGGAGCTGCACGGCCTGGCGCGAAAGCTGGCCGCGATCGCCGACTCGTTGTCTGGTGCCGCCCAGCAGGTGGCACGGGCCCGACTGGCGATCCAGGGTTCCACCCCCTGGGCGCCGAGCAGCGGTCGGCAGGCGCAGTCGCAGTGCCACCTGGGCGAGCTGGAGCTGCTCGGAGCGGTGCGCCAGGCCCGGGATCTCGCCGATTCGCTGCACACTGCCGCCGACGCGTACTCGGCGGCCGAGGCGGCCGCCGAACGGGCCTTCGTGTTCGAATTGCCGCGCCCGCCGGCGATGGGATGGTGGGGGACGTTGGCGTTCGCCCCGTACACGGCTTTGCGCTCGCTGGCGCTGGCCTCAGGTGCACAGCTCATGACGGCGGCCCGGGGACAGGTCACGCCGACCGACCCGCAGTTCGGTTATCTGCTGGAGGAGGCGTCCTGGTTGGCGACCGGCGGTCACCTGTACCCGGACTGGGCGCCACTGGCTGAGGACCGTACCCAGCTCGCCGGGACGCTGGCCAGCATCGCCCTCACCGCCGGGTTCACGCTCCCGGGCGGACCATCGGCGACCGGGGTAGCCGTCCACCGTCAGGATCCACCGGACCGCTCGGCGGCCGGTCCACCGGTGAACACCCACGGGGCCGCTGGTATCGCCGACCTGAGCACTGGTATCGGGGACCTCTATGGCGGCGGCCGGGTACCGGAGGGCTCCATCCGCATCGACCGAGTCACCGATGCCGACGGGCAAGTGTTCTGGCAGGTATACGTGCCCGGTACCCAGACGCAGACCGACGAGGCCGCGTCGGTGCTCAACCCCGTCAGCCCGGCCACGCTGCTCAGTGCTGCCGGGATCGCGCTGGTGAATCGGAACCCGTTCGACTGGGCCACCAACACTCAGGTGTACACCGGGCAGGAGAACGCGGTGCAGAACGGAGTGGTGCAGGCGCTCACGGACGCCGGTGTCGGTCCCGATGAGCCGGTGCTGCTCACCGGGCACTCCCAGGGGGCGATGATCGCGATGGCGGTAGCCGATGATCCGCGGGTGCGGTCCGACTATGACGTGCAGTCGGTGGTCACCTTCGGCGGCCCGGTCGGGCATATGGAGACCCCGGAGGGCGTCGCGGTGCTGCACGTGGAGCACCGCGACGACCTGGTCAGTGGGCTGGAGAACTCGCCCAACCCGGTGGAAGGGGGCCGGGTGACGGTGCGCAGAGACCTGGCCGCCTCCGGGCTGCCCGTCGATGCCGGGGTGACCTCGGTGACCGAGTCGCACGATATGCCTGCCTACACGCGCACCGGCGTGATGATCGACAGGTCCGGCGATCCCGCGCTGGACTCCTGGCGGGTGCAGTCCCAGCGAGTACTCACCCATGGCGACGGCGCACAGGTGCAGTCCGGGTACTACACGTTGGTACGGGACCGGTAGTGGTCAGCCGTCAGCGGGACGGGCCGGAGCCGCGTCGCCAGCGGGATCAGTCGACGATGCCTGTCAGCGGGCCGCCTCGCGGCGCTTGCCGTCCGGCAGAACGACAGTGAGGATCAGCGAGATGATCGAGATGATCAGCGCGGCCAACACCGCCGTCCAGAACCCCTCGACCCGGAGCCCATACTCGGTGAAAGTGGTGATCCAGCTGGTCAGCATCAGCATCAGCGCGTTCACCACCAGGAAGAACAAGCCCAGGGTGAGGATGTAGAAGAGGAAGGAGACGACCTTCACGATCGGTTTGATGATCGCGTTCACCAGCGTGAAGACCGCTGCCACGACGGCGACCACGATCACGGTGTCCAGCGCGGCGCTGTTGGTCAGGCCCGTGTCGACGATGAAGTCCATACCGCTCACCCACAGCGAGGTCAGCCACAGGGCGATCCCGTTGATCAGGACCTTGATGAGGAAGCGCATCTCCCTATTATCTCATCATCGAGTCTCGGCCCGCGGGATCGCCGGCGGAACGCCTCAGCCCAGTCCGCCGATCTTGGTGGCTCCGGTAATCGCTGCGATCAGATCGCTCTGCGCGGCCTCAGGGCCGAAGGAGCCATTGTTCCGGCCGTGCCGGAGTACCTCGATCCGGTCGGCGACGGCCCGCACATCGGTGAGATTGTGGCTGATGAAGATGACTCCCAGGCGGAGGTCACGAAGTCGCTCGATGTGGGTGAGCACCTCCGCGGTCTGGGCCACGGACAGCGACGAGGTCGGCTCGTCCAGGACGACCAGCCGTGGCTCGCCGATCAGCGTGCGGGCGATCGCCACGGCCTGACGCTGGCCGGCGGAGAGCTGGTACAGCGGGGTGTGGATCGAGGGGATGTTAGCCCGGAGGTCGTGCAGCACCGATCGGGTGTGCGCCTCCATCTGCCCGTCCTTCATCATCCCGGTGCGGTTCAGCTCCCGGCCGAGGAACAGGTTCGCGGTCACGTCCAAGTTGTCGCACAGGGCGAGATCTTGGAACACCGTGGCGATGCCGAGACTGTGCGCTGCCGAGGGAGAGCCGATCTGCACCGACTCACCTGCCATCTCGATCAGCCCGGTGTCGGGTTGCAGGGCACCGGCGATCACCTTGGCCAAGGTGGACTTGCCAGCGGCGTTGTCCCCGACCAGGCCGACCACCTCGCCTCGGTGCACGGTCATCGCGACGTCCAGCAACGCTTCGACGGCGCCGAAGCGTTTGGTGAGGCCCTCGGCGGCGAGTACCGGCAGACGCGGTGGCGGAGAGGAGATCGGTTCTGGGCCGGTCGCGGCCGTTCTCGGAGGGGGCGCGGGTGAGGTCCCTCTCGGATCGCGCTCGGCACCGGAGTTCGGGGAAGGGTCGGTCAGCCGACGGGCCGTCATTGTCCGTCACCACCTTGGGCGAAAACGTCTGTGGAATCTAGTACCTGGATCAAGGCTCCCTTGACCACCGCGTCCCCGTGCAACGGGGAGGTGACCACATCGACGGGAGCGATCTGGTTGGGCAGCGTGTGCTCATGGACCGACTCGGTCAAGGGTGCCAGAAATACTGCGCCGGCGTCGGCCAGCTCGCCCCCGACGCATACCGCTTGCGGATTGACCGACTGACACAGCCCGGCCACCACCGTGCCGATGGTGCGCCCTGCATCGGTGAGGACGCGCGCACAGCCCGGATCGCCGTCGACGGCTCGGTTGATCACATCTCGCAGGGTGAGCGGGCCGTGACTGGTCTGCAACGAGGCGAGCAACGCCTCCGCACCCACCACCGTGTCCAGGCAGCCGCGCCGACCGCACCGGCAGATTCGCCCGAGCGGGTCCACCTGGACGTGCCCGATCTCGCCGGCAGTTCCGGCGAAGCCGCGGTGCAGCCGTCCGCCGAGGACGATCCCGGCGCCGGTGCCGTAGGAGGCGCGTACGTAGACGCTGTCCGCATACGGGCGGGTGGCGCCGAAGGTCAGCTCCGCGAGAGCGCCGAGGTTTGCATCGTTCTCCACGTACACCGGCCGGCCCAGCCGTTTCCCCATCACGTCGCCGATGTGCTCGGACTCCCAACCGCGCAACAGCCCGCGTACCGAGAGTGAGCCGGTCGAGGCGTCCACCGGTGCGGGGAGCCCGATCGCGATCCCGGCGAGCTCGTCCAGGTGGGAGGCGACCATCTCGAGCATGTCCACGATCAGCAGGGCTACCCGGTCCAACACGGTGTCCATCGGGTGCTCCTGCGGCAGCGGCATGCTCCGCTCGGCAACGATCTCGCGGTTGAAGTCGCCGAGCAGCACGCGCAGCGAGCGGTGCCCCACGTGTACTCCGGCGGCGAGGCCGGTGGCGCGGGCCAGGGTGACCAGTTGCGCCCGCCGACCGCTGCGTGAGGTGGGACGGACCTCAGCCACGCCGGCACCGGTCAGCTGTTTGACCAGTGTGGACACCGTGGCTGCCGACAGACCGGTCGCATCGGCCAGCTCTACCTGGGTCAACCCACCGAACTGCTTGATGGTGTCGACGAGCAGCGCCTTATTGGCTTCACGCAGCGAGGACTGGGATCCCGCGGTCAGGCGGCTCACGGCTGGAGTCTAACTGTCGGCGGGGCCTGGGCTGCGGCGGGTGCCACCGGTCCGACCACGCATACCGCTTGGCCCGCAGCAACTGCTGTCCTGCCGACCGCACTGCCGGCCTGGCTCACCGCGCCAACTACGGCCGAGCCCACCGCGCCGGCTACGGCCTGGCTCACCGCGCCGGCCACGGCTTGGCTCACCGCGCCGGCCACGGCGTGATCGGCGGCGGCGGGCCACCGGCCAGGACTGCGGTCAGCGCGCGACGCCGGCGCGCTTCTTGTTGTACACATCGAAGGCCACGGCCAGCAGCAGCACCAGGCCCTTGACCACCTGTTGCACGGACTGGTCCACGCCCATCAGCTGCATACCGTTGCTCATCACCGCCATGATCAGACCACCGATCATCGCGCCGGTCACCCGCCCGACACCGCCGGTCACCGCGGCACCACCGATGAAGCAGGCGGCGATCGCGTCCAGCTCGAACATGTTCCCGGCGCCAGGCTGAGCACCATTCATCCGGGAGGAGTAGACGATCCCGGCCACGGCGGACAGGAAGCCCATGTTCGCCATCACCCAGAAGTTCACCCGCTTCACCTTCACCCCGGAGAGCTGGGCAGCGTGCAGGTTCCCACCGATCGCGTAGATGTGCCGGCCGAAGACCGACTTCTGCGCCACCAGGCTGTAGCCGATGATCAGGATCGCCAGCAGGATCAACACGTTCGGCAGACCGCGGCTGTGCGCCAGCTGCCACGCGAACCACATCACCAGCACGGCGACGATCACGAGCTTGATCACGAACAGCGGCAGTGACTCCACCACCTGCTGGTAGCGCATCTTCGCCATCCGGGACCGCCACTGCGTGACCGCGTACCCGACCACCGCGATCGCGAAGATCACCAGGGTGAACGCGTCGAAGCCCATACCGCCGAGCAGTCCATTCTGGAACCCGTTGGCGATCTGATAGTAGGTGCCACCGAACGGGGACAGGGAGATCGAGTCCAGCACCACCCAGGTCAGGCCCCGAAAGAGCAGCATGCCCGCCAGGGTGACGATGAACGCCGGGATGCCCACATAAGCCACCCAGAACCCTTGCCAGGCACCGGCCAGCAGACCGACCCCGATCGCAGCGAGCACTCCGACCCACCAGGGCATGCCGCCCTTGATCACCACGACCGCGGCCACCGCCCCGGTCAGTGCCACCAACGACCCGACGGACAGGTCGATGTGCCCGCCGATGATCACCAGCACCATCCCGATCGCGAGGATGAGGATGTAGGAGTACTGCAGGACGATGTTGGTGATGTTCCCCGGGGAGAGGAAGCTGGAGTTCAGTACCGAGAACAGCGCCACGATCGCCACGAAGGCCACCGCGATCCCGCTCTGGCGCATATTGCGTGTGGCGAGCTCCCACACGTTGGCGATTCCGGTCATGACACGAGATCCCTTTCCATGGTCATGAGGTGCATGAGGTCTTCCTGGGTGGCCTCGGCCCCGGTGAGCTCACCGGTGATCCGGCCGCCGGCGAGGGTGTAGATCCGGTCGCAGACGCCGAGCAGCTCGGGCAGCTCGGAGGAGATGATCAGCACTGCCTTCCCACTAGCCACCATCTTGTTCACGATCGTGTAGATCTCGTACTTGGCGCCGACGTCGATCCCGCGGGTCGGCTCATCGAGGATGAGCACCTCGGGATCGGTGTAGATCCACTTGCTCAACACCACCTTCTGCTGGTTCCCGCCGGAGAGCTGGCCCACCGGGGTGAGGACGTTCGGCGTCTTGATGTTCAGGCTGGCCCGGTACTCCTCGGCGACCTTGAGCTCCTCGTTGCCGTTCACCCAACCTCGGGAAGACAGTTGATGCAGTCCTGCGGAGGAGATGTTCCGGCGGATGTCCTCGATCAGGTTGAGACCGTAGTACTTGCGGTCCTCGGTGGCGTAGGCGATGCCGGCGTCGATCGCGTCGGCGACGGTGGCAGTACTGACTTCCCGGCCGTGCATCAGCACTCGGCCGGAGATCTCCCGACCATAGGTCCGCCCGAACAGGCTCATCGCGAACTCGGTACGCCCGGCGCCCATCAGGCCCGCGATCCCGACTACTTCTCCGGCGCGGACGTTCAGGCTGACCGAGTCGACCATCAGCCGGCCGAGCTGGGTGGGGTGGTAGGCGGTCCAGTCCTCCACTCGGAGCACCTCCTCGCCGATCTGCGGGGTGCGCTCGGGGAACCGGTGGGACAGGTCCCGGCCCACCATGCCGCGGATGATCCGGTCCTGGGTGGAGCCTGCCTCGGACATGTCGAGGGTCTCGATCGTCTGGCCGTCCCGGAGGATGGTGGTGCGGTCGGCGATGTCCGCGATCTCGCCGAGCTTGTGCGAGATGATGATCGAGGTGATGCCCCGGGTCTGCAGCTCGCGGATCAGCCCGAGGAGATGCTCGGAGTCGTTGTCGTTCAGTGCGGCGGTCGGCTCGTCCAGGATGAGCAGGCGGACGTCCTTGGACAGTGCTTTGGCGATCTCGATGAGTTGCTGCTTGCCGACCCCGAGCTGGTTGATCGGCGTGACCGGGTTCTCGTGCAGGCCCACCTGGGCGAGCAGTGTGGCGGCCTCGGAGTTGGCGCGGTTCCAGTCGATCAGTTGGTTGCGGCCCCGACGTTCGTTACCGAGGAAGATGTTCTCGGCCACGCTCAGGTGCGGGATCAGCGCCAGCTCCTGGTGGATGATGACGATGCCCTCGGCTTCGCTGTCGTTGATCGAGCCGAACGACATCGGCCGACCGTCGTAGACGATGTCGCCGTCGTAGCTGCCGTGGGCGTAGACGCCGGAGAGCACCTTCATCAAGGTGGACTTGCCGGCGCCGTTCTCACCGCAGATCGCGTGGATCTCGCCGGGCTGGACGCTCAGGTCCACGTTCTGTAGCGCTTTGACTCCGGGGAAGGTCTTGGTGATGTTGCGCATCTCGAGGATGGGCTCGCTCATTGGTCCTCCGTGGATCAGGGTGCGGGGGTGCACCGGCCGGTGCACCCCCGCATGCGTTGCGGCTATTCGGCGACGCCGGAGGCCACCTCGTCAGCGGTCCAGTACTCGGAGTCCACCAACAGCTCCTGGATGTTGTCGGCGTAGATGGTGTCGAACTCCAGTAGGTAGGACGGCACCACGAGAACACCGTTGTCGTAGGTCTCGGTGTCGTTGGCCTCCGGCTCCGCGCCGGAGAGGAACGCCTGTGCGGTCAGCACCGCCTGGTTGGCGAGCTTGCGGGTGTCCTTGAAGATCGTGGCGAACTGCACCCCCTCGTCGATCAGGTGCACCGAGGCGATCTCGGCGTCCTGTCCGGAGATGATCGGCAGGCCGTCCTCGATCGTGGGGCCCATCCCGTCGTTCTGTAGGGCGGTGATGATGCCGCGAGAGATGCCGTCGAACGGGGAGAGCACGCCGTCCAGCTCGGTGCCGTCGCTGTAGGCGGAGGTGAGCAGGTTCTCCATCCGCTCCTGGGCGGTCTCCTGGGACCAGCGCAGAATCGCGGCCTGCTCGATGTCCATCTGCCCGGACGGTACGTTCAGCGTGCCGTCATCGAAATAGGGCTGCAGGGTGTCCATCGCGCCCTGCCAGAAGTACGGCGCGTTGTTGTCGTCCAGCGATCCGGCGAACAGTTCGATGTTGAACGGACCCTCGGCGTCGCCCTCACTGCCGTCTTCGTTCAGCAGTCCGAGGCCCACCAGCACCGAGGTCGCCTGGGCGACGCCCACCTGGTAGTTGTCGAAGGTGACGTAGAAGTCCACATGCTCGCTGTCCCGGATCAGCCGGTCGTAGGAGATCACCGGGATGTCGGCGGCTGCGGCGGCATCCAGCTGGCTGGACAGCGCAGTACCGTCGATCGGGGCGATGATCAGCAGGTCCGCTCCACTGGTGATCATCTGGTCGATCTGACGTCCCTGGGTGGGGATGTCGTCGTTGGCGAACTGCAGGTCCACTTCGTAGCCGGCCTCTTCCAGACCGGTCTGCACGGCTTCGCCGTCGGCGATCCAGCGTTCCGAGGTCTGGGTCGGCATCGAGACGCTGACTAGCACGTCCTCCGGTGCCTGGCTCTCACCCGGCTGGTCGTCACCGCCGCTCCCGGCGCCTTCGCCTGCGCACGCGGTCAGGGCGAGCATCCCCGCCATGCCGAGCGCGACGAATGGGTACTTGCGCATCCTGGGCTCCTTCGCTCCATCAATCTGTGTGGCCCGCCGCGAACGACCGCGGCGGTGGTGGTCGCCTCGCCCGGAGCATCAGTCGTCTGCCGGAACGAGCGGCCTCCACTGTCGTTGAGTTCGAGTCTCGAAGTCAAGAGTGAGATGTCCTCTCGTCGGTCACAATTCGATCACGACGGCGGAACGTGTGTGTCGTAGTGATGTTTCTGGTGCTATCTCAAGGTGGGAGCGCTTGCACACAAGGGCCCGTTCGCGCGAGTGGTCGGTCTAGGTAGGCGCAAGGCTGGGTTCGAGTAGCAAAGTCAGCGGCTCCAGGCTCGCTACGTGCCAATCTCGCGCCGACCCATGGCGGCCCACCCCTTCGTGCTACGGACCAATCGCGCGTACCCGCCGCTCTCGCCAGCCCATGGCGGCGTGCCCCTTCGGAATCCAGTTGCAACCGGATTGCAAGGTGCCAAGTGGATTCCGCGGCGGGCGATGCGTCGAGCGGCTGCACGGATCTGCCGCCCCGCCGGGCTGCACGGATCTGCCGCCCCGCCGGGCCGATCCGTAGCGAATCCGCGTGCCAAGTGTCACTCTGGAAAGTAGTCGCGCACCTCATCGACGCTCTTCATCGGCGCAGAGTTGGAGGTTTCCCACAAACAGCTATCGCACAGTTGATGGCACGTCTTGCGCTCCAACCTACGCTTCCGTAGCCTACGCTAGCGTAGGTTCGCGCAAGCCATCCCCACCCATAAGGAGTTCGGTGTGATCACTACCGACACCACCGGGGCGATCCCCCCAGTCGGAGAGACGGATGACGACCTCATCCAATTGCTCACCCCCGAAGGCGAACGCGTACACCACGAGGCCTACACGCCGCGGATCGACGATCTCGATCGTGCTGCGCTGGAAGGTCTCTATCGCGACATGGTCCTGGTTCGACGGTTCGATTCCGAGGCCACGTCACTGCAGCGCCACGGGGAACTCGGCCTCTGGCCACCAAGTCTTGGCCAAGAAGCAGCACAGGTCGGCTCGGGCCGAGCCCTGGCGCCGCAGGACTACGTCTTCCCGTCCTACCGTGAGCTCGGCGTCGCCTGGACTCGCGGTGTGGACCTGCATCAGGTGCTGCACCAGTTCCGTGGTGAGGACCACGGCGGCTGGGATCCAGCCGCACACAACTTCCACCTCTACGCCTTGGTGATCGGCTCGCACACGCTGCACGCCACCGGGTACGCGATGGGCATCCAGCGTGACGGCGACGTGGGCACCGGCGACCCCGACCGCGACCGCGCTGCGGTCGTGTACTTCGGTGACGGCGCCACGGCCCAGGGCGACGTCAACGAGGCGCTGACCTTTGCGGCCGTCAACGACGCCCCGGTGGTCTTCTACTGCCAGAACAATCACTGGGCGATCTCCGAGCCCACCACCCGGCAGTCCCGCGTGCCGCTGTCCCACCGGGGCCAGGGCTTCGGCGTTCCCTCAGTGCGAGTGGACGGCAACGATGTGCTCGCCTGCTACGCCGTCACTGCCGAAGCGCTGGAGCGTGCCCACAGCGGCGGCGGCCCGACCTTCATCGAAGCGGTCACCTACCGGATGGGTGCACACACCACGTCCGACGATCCCACCCGCTACCGCACCCGCGCGGACGAGGAGGTGTGGCGCCGCCGGGACCCGATCGAACGGCTCGCCACGCTGCTGCGCGCCGAGGGCAGCGGTGAGGAGTTCTTCACCGCGCTGGAAGCCGAAGCCGAAGCCTTCGGCGAGGGCGTGCGCGACTACTGCCGCGCCATCCCGGTGCCACCGGACTCCCGGATGTTCGAGAACGTCTACGCCACCGAGAACGCGCAGGTTTCCGCCGAGCGGGAGTGGTTCACCGAGTACCAGGAAGGTTTCGACACCGAGGAGGCCGCCGGATGACTGCCACCGCTCCCGCCCCCGCCAACCAGCGGCTCGCGATGGCCAAGGCGATCAACCTCGGCCTGCGTCGCGCGATGGAACGTGATGCGAAGGTGCTGCTGATGGGCGAGGACATCGGTGCCCTCGGCGGCGTGTTCCGGGTGACCGACGGACTGCAGAAGGACTTCGGCGGCGACCGGGTGGTGGACACCCCGCTGGCGGAGTCCGGCATCGTCGGCACCGCGATCGGCCTCGCCGTTGCCGGGTACCGGCCTGTCTGCGAGATCCAGTTCGACGGGTTCATCTTCCCCGCGTTCAACCAGATCACCACTCAGCTCGCCAAGATGCATTACCGCTCCCGCGGCCGCGTGCAGGTGCCGGTGGTGATCCGCGTGCCCTACGGCGGCGGTATCGGCGCGGTCGAGCACCATTCGGAGTCTCCGGAGGCGCTGTTCGCACACACCGCCGGACTGCGCGTGGTCAGCCCGGCGAACCCGTCCGACGCGTTCACCATGATCCAGCAGGCGATCGCCTGCCCGGACCCGGTGCTCTTCCTCGAGCCGAAGTCCCGCTACTGGGACAAGGCGGATGTGGAGGTCTCGGCGGCGGAGCAGGTCCTCGATGCCGACGCCGGCCTGAACCAGGCCAGGATCGTGCGGCCGGGCACCGACGTCACTCTGGCTGCCTACGGCCCGAGCGTGGCTACGGCGCTGCGCGCCGCCTCGGCCGCCGAGGCCGAGGGGCACAGCCTCGAGGTCGTCGACCTGCGCTCGATCTCGCCGATCGACTTCGACACCCTCACCGAATCGGTGCGCCGCACCGGCCGTCTGGTGGTGGTGCACGAGGCGCCGGTGTTCTTCGGAGCCGGTGCGGAGATCGCCGCACGGGTCTCTCAGGAGTGCTTCTACCACCTCGAGGCCCCGGTGGCGCGGGTGGGCGGTTTCCATGCGCCTTACCCGGTCGCCAAGCTGGAGCACGACTACCTGCCTGACCTGGACCGGGTGCTGCACGCCGTCGACGGCGTGCTGGCACACTGAGGGCCTGAGACCACGAGGAGAGTGCCTGATGCCGCAGCACGTCGAGTTTCGCCTGCCCGATGTGGGGGAGGGACTGACCGAGGCTGACATCGTCGGCTGGATGGTCAGCGTGGGCGAGGTCATCTCGGTGAACCAGAACATCGTGGAGATCGAGACCGCGAAGAGCCTGGTGGAGCTGCCCAGCCCGTACGCGGGGACGGTCACCGCACTGCTGGTGGCCAGTGGCGACACGGTCGAGGTGGGGACGCCGATCATTCGGATCGACACCGGAGGTGACGGCGCTCCGGCTGCGGGCCGGGATGGCGGCACTGCTACTGCGGCCAGCGGGGCGTCCGCTGCTGGTGAGCCGTCCGGAGATACCTCGACGACGGCGCACGCGGGTTCCGCAGAGGCCTCGCCCGAGCAGGAGGGCAGTGGGGATGTGCTGGTGGGGTACGGGACCTCGCGTGCCTCCGTCACTCGCCGGCCGCGCCGGCAGGTGAGCGGTGCGCAGGAACCGGGGGCGAACGGTCGGCCGGAGACCGCCCGTGCCACCGACGCGGTCCAGGCTGGCGCCGAAGTGGGGCCCGAGGCTGCCGCCCAGGCAGCACCCGAGCCGGAACCACCCACTGCATCGGTGCCACCCCCAGAGCCGGAGCAGCCCGCCTCGCCCGAGCAGCCCGCCTCGCCCGAGCAGCCCGGTGCCCCCGTGAGCGAACCTGCCACGCCGGGACCCGCCGTCGACCTCCGGGTGCTGGCGAAGCCACCGGTACGCAAGCTGGCCAAGGACCTGGGCATCGATCTGAGCCGGGTCCCGGCAACCGGGCCCGGTGGGATCGTCACCCGGGCGGACGTCCTGGCCGCTGCGGAACGCTCCGCGCCGGAACGGCTCGTGCAGAAGGCAGACGACGATCGGCCCTGGCTGGACGGGGGCACTGTCTCCGCCGACGGTCGCCAGACCCGGGTGCCGGTTCGCAGTGTGCGCGCCCGGACGGCGGACGCGATGGTGGCCTCAGCGTTCACCGCACCGCATGTGACGGAGTTCGTCACTCTGGACGTCACCAAGAGCATGCGGCTGGTGGAGCGGCTCAAGGCTGACCGGGAGTTCGCGAACGTGCGGGTGACGCCGCTGCTGATCGCCGCCAAGGCGCTGACGCTCGCGATCCGCCGGCACCCGATGATCAGTGCGGCCTGGGACGACGAGACCCAGGAGATCGTCTACAAGCACTACATCAACCTCGGGATCGCGGCCGCGACCCCCCGCGGACTGGTGGTGCCGAACATCAAGGATGCGCACCGGCTCTCGTTGCACGAGCTGGCCACGGAGATCGCCGAACTGACCACCACCGCTCGGGCGGGCAAGACCCAGCCGGCGCAGATGTCCGACGGCACGGTGACGATCACCAACGTCGGCATCTTCGGTATCGACACCGGGACCCCGATCCTCAATCCGGGCGAGTCCGCGATCCTGGCACTGGGCGCGATCTCCGAGCGACCGTGGGTACACAAGGGCAAGGTGAAGCCGCGCTGGGTGACCCAGCTCGCGCTCTCCTTCGACCACCGCCTGGTGGATGGTGAGCTCGGCTCCCACGTGCTGCACGACGTCGCGGTGATCATGGAGAACCCGGAGCAGGGCCTGGTCTGGGGCTGAGCCTCATCCGCTCGCTCACCCGCGCCACCCCGGATTCCGAGCCAAGCCACGTGGATTCCGAAGGGTCGGGCCCGCCGATCGCGGGTGCGGCTGCGGCCGGCGGTGCCTAGTCTTCGTCCACACCCTCGAGGATGTCCCGCCAGGGCTCCTCGCTCCCCCAGCTCAACGATGGACGGACATCGGCCATCACCGCCTCCCACGCGGCGTCGTCGAGTGAGCCGTCGGTGCAGGTGAACGTGAGGTCGAGGCGCTCCGAGGAGCCGGTTCCTTCGTAGCTGAGCAGGTTCTGCACCCGGGACGCTGCACGCACGGCGCCCGAGTCCCCGGTCCAGTCGGCCGAAGCGAAGGTCGCCGTTGCGGCCGGGTCATTGCCCTCGCCCGAACCGCTGGTGACCAGCTCGAGGTCTGTGACCTCCGCTGGATCCGCGCCGCCGGCGGAGGCAATGTCCCGTACGGCGGCCACCGACGCCGCACGCAGGTCCTCGACCGGGTCCGCCGACTGCCCGGCCCGGCCGACCAGCACACAATCCTCGCCGGTGACCAGGGGAGTCCACTCGGTGCTGAGCTGGTCCGGCGCAACGTCCTCGAAGCCGTCTGGAGTGGTGAGGACGTCGACATCCGGGAGGTCACCGGCTGCCGGGCTCTCGCCGGACTGGCCGGACTGGCCGGGCTCGTTCGGCTCGCCGGACTGCTCCGACGCTGTGGTCCCCGACCCGCAGCCGGTGATCAGGGCAGCTATCACCATGACCCCGATTGCCACTCCTCGTACCCGTGCAGACATCGCCCCTCCCCGCGAACGTCGGCGTCCTGCTACCCACTAGAACACAGACGCCGGCCGAGCGCAGGTGGATGAAGGCCACCGGTCGCGGAGCACCGGCCGCTCGGTCCAGTTACTTGTCGCCAGCGAACAAGAAGCCGACCGGCTTCGGCGAGCCCGCCATCTGGGTGATGAGCGCGATGTGCTCGTACAGGCCCATCCGCTGCAGATTGCTCGCCTCGTTCGGGCCCCCGAGCGCCAACAACGGGACGAAACCGAAGCATTCTTCGTGGGCCGGCACACCGTCGCGGGCCACCGCCGCCGGGTAGGGCTGTCGCTGCAGCTCTCGGTCGAGGGTGGGCTCATCCTCCAGCAGCGCCGTCAGCTCGTCCAACGTGAACCCCTCAGGAGTGAACCTCAGTGTTCCCCACCGGAAGGTGAACAGCAGGAACATGCTGCCGGTCCACATCAGGACGTCGCCGAGCCCGGTGGTGAACATCGGAACCGCGGACTCGGGCAGCGGTAGCGACCCAGCGAGCATCTGACGTCCGCGAGCGGGATCGATCACCCGGACGAAACCGTCGTCACCGACCGCGCCGGCGCCGTACTGGCGCCACATCTGCGCGGCGCCCGCCGGTGCGCGGTCGGCGAACTCCGCGATCGTCTCGGGCGGGATCGCAGTGGAGGGGGTAAACGCGCGGAACTCAACCATCAGTTATCTCTCATCCCTGCTTGTCTTTCCGGATATCAGTCTCCGCTCCCAGTGCGAATCGTTCCAGCACGCGGTGCTACCAGTTCTGCCCGGAACCGTCGCCGCCGCCGGACTGCTGTTCGGCAGCTTCGCGAGACTCCTGGGCTTCCTGGTTGCGTTCCTCCAACTCGTCCTGGCGGGGGTCGGTGGACTCCGAAGGCGATTCACCCTCGCCGCCGGACTCGCCGTCGGAGGGGGATTCGCTCTCGCCGCCGGATTCACCGTCGGAGGGGGATTCGCTCTCGCCGCCGGACTCGCCGTCGGAGGGGGATTCGCTCTCGCCGCCGGACTCGCCGTCGGAGGGGGATTCGCTCTCGCCCTCGTTCTCGCCCTCTTCGCCTTCTTCGCCTTCGCCCTGCTCCTGCTGTTCCTGCTGCTGCTCGGACTCCTCCTGGCTCTCCTGCTGGCGCTCCTCGGCTTCCTCCGCCTGCTCGCCGCCGTTACCACCGGACTCGCCGCAGTCGGCGAGCATCTCCTGTGCCTGGCCGTAGTAGTCGCCGGCCATCGCGAAGTCGGCGGCGATCGTCGCCTCGTCGCCGAGCCCCTCCAGGGCCAGGGAGTAGTTCGTGCGCACCATGCACTCCTCCTCCCCGCGCGGCTCCCCCTCCGGCGCGGTCGGTACTAGGCCGAGCGCCACATCGAGGTGCTCCTTCGCGGTGAAGAAGTCGCCGGTGGAATACACGGCGGTGCCCTGGTTGAACGGTGCCTTCCACCCTTCGATCACGTTGAAGAACTCAAGCGACTCGAACCGGTCCGTGGCGGTCACATAGTTCTGCTTCTCGTAGGCGCTGGTGCCGGCCATGTTCAGCAGTACTGCGCTGAGCAGCTTCACCGCAGCCAGGAATGCGATCAGCACCACCGGGATCGACCAGAGCAGCATCAGCTTGCGCCGCCGCGCGAGCTTCGTCGCGAACTTCGCGTCCCGGATCTCCTGGGTGGTGCGGAACTCACCGGGTGGGGGCAACAGATCCGTGGTCATCGTCGACTCCCTCCTAGGGCGAGCTCGTCGTCACGGGACTTCTCCCGGGCCGCAGCGTCCTTCGGACGTTTCCGCCCGGACTTGGGGACCTCGCGGGTCAAGTCCCACGCCTCCCAGGCCAACAGCAGCGCCAGCAGCACCGCCAACGGCCAGTACACGTCCTGATAGCTGGTCACGTCCCGGCGGCCGTCGTCGGTGATCTCGCTGACGTCCACATCGGCGACCAGGTCCGACACCGGGCTCGGCTCGATTCGGTGGGTGTACTCCACTCCGAGCTGGCCGGCCAGCGTGCGCAGACTGTCCTCGTCGATACTGGACACCGCCGGGTTGCCGGTGTCATCGGTGATGTACGGCGCCTCCGTGCCGTAACCGGTGTCGCTGGTGCCGTCGTAGGAGCGCATGTTGCCGCCCTCGGCCGTGCCGTACCCGAGCACTGCACCGCCGTCCACGAGCGGCTCGAGGTCGGCGAAGGACGCGAAGCCGCCGTCCTCGGAGCTGGCTCCGTCGGTGTTCTCGCCGTCGGAGAAGAAGAACACCAGACGCACGTTCCCGGGGTTGCGCTCAGCAGCCGAGTTCAACGATCGGTTGAGTTCGTCCAGCGGGCGGTCGATCGCCGACCCGGCCGAGTAGTTCGTGATCTCCTGGCTGACCGTCTCCGCCCAGGTCTGCACCGCGCGGGCATCGGTGGTCATCGGTAGCTGCTGCGTGGCCTGGGAGTCGAACCCGATGATCGTGTACCGGGCGGCGGGCATCTCCTCGGTCAGGGCGATCAGGTCGTTCTGTACCCCGACCAGGCGTGCCTCGCTGCCGTTGTAGTCCTCGGCGGCCATCGACCCGGTGCGGTCCACCACGAAGAACATCTCCACATTGGAGATCAGCGCCGCTTGGTCGGTGCGCGGGATCGCCGGGGTCAGGCCGATGCCGAGCAGGCAGACGAGGATCCCGGCGCGCCGGAGCCAGTCCGTGCGCCGCTCGCCCCGGGTGCTGCGGATCTTCCAGACCGCGAGCGCCAGCAGTGGCACGAACACCACGAGCAGCAGCCACAGCGGCCACATCATCCGTAGCGTCATGACCGCAACCTCCACACCGCGAGCAGGTAGAGGCCCAGCGCCACCACCAGCCACCGGTAGTACTGCTCCGGCCGGTCGGTGATGATCACGTCCGGATCGGCTTCCAGGTCCACGGCCTGCTGCGCGGAGATCTGGTCGATGATGCCGGACACGGCCGCCGGGTCGTCGCTGGCGAAGAACAACCCGCCGTTCGCCTCCACAGCGTCCCGGTACTCCTTCTCCTGCGCTGCCGAGGTAGACGTCACCGTCCCGGCGTAGAACCCGTGCAGGGTGATGTCTCGCTCGGTGACCAGATCGGCAGCCTCGGGCAGGGTGTAGAGCGGTTCGCCGAACACCTCGTTGTCCGTGGCCAGGATGATCGACCGGGACCGGTCCTCGTCACTCATGTCGAAGGCGCCGGCGCAGGTCGCGAGACCGTCACCGACCAGGGAGGAGACGTCCTGGCCCATCCCCTCGGTGCCGGCGATGAAGTGCAGCAGCCGGTCCAGCGCCTCGGTGTCGTAGGAGAAGTCATCGAGGGAGTCGACGTCGAAGTCCAGCGCCTCGGCCGCCTCGGTCAGCTGCTCCTCCACCAGGGTGTAGTCATCGGTGAGCGGGAACACCGTGCGGGAGGTGGAGTTGTAGATCGACAGCGCGATCCGTTCACCGTGGAAGCTGGGCAGCAGCTCCAGGAACCGTTCGACGATCTCGGTGTCGTACTCGATCATCGAGCCGGAGACGTCCAGGCAGAGCACGATGTCACGGCTGGCGAGCTCCTCGGCGCGGATCTCCTTGTCCACCGGGCGGGCGGCGAGGATGCCGGTGACCACGGTGGCGCCGACCAGCACCACGGACAGGCCGAGCAGGAACACCCGGTACCGGGAGAGGCGGGACTTGAAGGACGGCAGGGACGTCAGGTAGGAGGCGTTCGCCACCCACTTCACCCGGCGTCGCTCCTGGCGGGCCGACCGGGCGAACCAGCCGAGGACCAGCGCGGCCACCACCACGGCAATGATCACCGGGATCGCCCAGCCGTGCATCAGGGTCGAGGTCACCACTGGCTGATCACCGCCCGCGCACTCCGGGTGGCGCCCAGCGCCTGAGCATCGGAGTCGGCGGCGAACGCCGGTTCCTGGTAGTCGGTGAGCAGATCGGTGAGCCGGTCGGTGCCCTCCAACTGCGCCAGCTCGTTCACAGTCAGCGAGCTGGCGTCCATCCGCAGCCGACCACCGGCGAACTCTCGCAGGATGTGGTTCAGGTCAAGGTGCAGGTTCCGCAGATCGGAGTCGCCCTCGCGGTACCGGGTCTCGGCGGCGTCCACCTCGGCCAGCGAGGAGGTACGCAGGGAGGCGTACCGGTCGCCTCGGCCACTCTCGTCGTCTGCCGGGCGCTTCCGGGTGTGGTAAAAGACGAACCAGTACCAGGCGCCGATCAGGACGAGCAGCACCAGTCCCACGATCCACACCCAGGTGGAGTACGCGGCCGGTGGTACCGGTTCGTTGATCGGTGCGGCCAGCACCGGCCCCGCCGGTGTCGGTCCGCTGATCCGGCCGACGGCGGAGCTCACGCTGGTCAGGAGCTGCTCAGTGGCGAACACGGCGTTGCCTCCGGAGCAGGTCGATCAGGGCGTCGATGAGCTGGTCCTCGCTGGTCGCCACCACACCCTGCACACCCTGACGGCGCAGCAGGGTGCGCACGTCCTCACGGCGCCGCTCGGCCACGGTGCGCGCCTCGGCGGCGAGGGCCTTGTGCGAGCGCATGTACTCCGGGATCTCCAGGTGAACGTCGACGTCGTCGATCGGCTCATCGCCGAACATCGTCGGCACGGCGTCACCCACCTGGATCACGATCACCTCGTGCCGGGTTCGCAGTCGCTTCAGGGCGAGCTCATGCTCGGCGCTCGGGCGCGCCTCGTCAGTGATCAGCACCACCAGCGAGCGGCGGTTGAACCAGGTGAGCACTCGGTCCAGCACCCGGTTCAGGTCACTGGCCGGGGCATCCAGACTGAGCATCCCCTCCGCTCGGCGCAGCATGGTCTCGATATGCTCGGTGCCGCCCCGGGCGGGGACCTGCACCAGCCGCTCCTCGTCGCCGGCCACCAGGGCGACCGTGTCCCCGCGGGAACGGGCCAGGAAGCAGACCACCTCGGCGGCGAACATCGCGATCTCGGTCTTCGGCCCACCGTCCGGTGCGGTGGCGGCCATGTTCCGCCCGGTGTCCACGGCGATCACCATCGCCAGGTTCGAGTCGCGCACGAACCGGCGGATCACCGGGAGCCCGTAGGAGGCGCTGGCCTTCCAGTCGATATCGGAGACGTCATCGCCGAACCGGTACTCGGCCATCTCGTCGAAGTCCTGGCCGTGCCCGGAGTAGATGGAGCGGTGCCGCCCCTCGAGCAGCCCGGAGGCGCGCCGGACCGTCGGCAGGTCGAGCCGGGCTCGGACCTTGGCCAACCGGGACGTCGAGACCACAGGATGCTCCTCGGGTCGGGTGTGGGTAGATCAGCGACTGGGTGCTGCGCGGCCAGCCGCGTCGGTCACGGGCTGGGGACGGCGGCGAACACGGCGTCGATGAGCGATTCCGGTGCCACGTTGTTGGCCAACGCGTCGTAGGTGCGCACCAGGCGGTGCCGGAGCACCGAGTGCCGCAACGCCTTGACGTCGTCCGGCACCACGTAGGCGCGGCCGGCCTGCAGGGCGAGCGCCTGGGCGATGCGCAGCAGGGCGATACCACCACGGGGGCTGGCGCCCACCCGCACGTGCTGGGTCAGGTTCGGCAGCGGCCGCGGGCCGCCACCGCGGGTGGTGTTGATCAGCGCCACGATGTACTGCTTGATCGAGGTGTCCACGTACACCTTGCTCACCAGGGACTGCAGGAACATCACGTCCGCCACGGTGATCGGCTCGGCGGTCAGCGGTGCGGTCATCGAACCGGACTCGATCCGGTCGAGGATCTCCACCTCCTCGTCCGGTGCCGGGTAGGTGAGCACCTCCTTCATCAGGAACCGGTCCATCTGCGCCTCGGGGAGCACGTAGGTGCCCTCCTCCTCGATGGGGTTCTGGGTGGCGAGCACCATGAACGGCTTGGGCAGGGCGAACTCCTCACCACCGATGGAGGTCTGCCGCTCCTGCATCGCCTCGAGCATCGCGGACTGCGTCTTCGCCGAGGACCGGTTGATCTCGTCCAGCAGCACCAGGTTGGCGTGCACCGGGCCGAGCTGGATGGAGAACTCACCGGTGGCGTAGTTGTAGATCTGGGTGCCGACGATGTCGTTCGGCATCAGGTCCGGGGTGCACTGGATCCGGTGGAAGGACCCGGTCACCGAGTCCGCCAGCGTCTGCGCCGCAGTGGTCTTGGCCAGACCGGGCACCGACTCCAGCAGCACGTGCCCGTTGGCGAGCAGCGAACTCACCAGTGCGGTGCGCAGTGCTTCCTGGCCGACGATCCGCTGATCGAACACCCGCGCGATCTGGCTGAGCAGGGTGGTGGCGCGTTGACCGTCGTCATAAGAGATCGGTGAGGTCGCGGGCGCGAGGTGCGCGGCTACGGGACTGGACATGATCTCCACACTCGGGACGGTTTCAGGTACGCGGTGCGATTATGCCAGCCGGAACCGGGAAAACCGCGGCGGCCGATGGGAAGGACTGCCCATACCGCCCGGGAGATTAGGCTCGACGTGTGCCTGAGCAGCCTGCGCCGTCGTCGTTTGTGAGACGGCCCACTCCTGCCCGGTGGGTGTGGTCCGCCGTGCCCGCCGCGCTGCTGGCGTGCCTGGCCTCGCTGGCATTCTCCGGAGCGGCGGCCCCTACGGTGATCGCGGACTCCGGGGCGGTGGTGCGCTGGGGTCGCCCCCTGGTCAGCCTGGGCTGGCAGCTCGCCGCAGCGGTCACGATCGGTGGGCTGAGCCTGCTGTTGTTCGCCCTGCCACGCCAGTCCCGAGCGTGGCCGACGGCGGCACGTACCGTAGCGATCGCGGGTCCCCTCTGGGCGATGCTGATGGTGGCCGACCTGTTCTTCGGTTACGCGAACGTGGCCGGCCGGCAGATCGGCGGGGAGAACTTCGGGGACGAGCTGGCGTTCTACCTCACCGAGATCTCGTCCGGCCGGGCGGCGCTGGTGGCCGCCATCCTCGCCGCTCTCGCCTCGATCGCTGCCGTGGCTGTAGCGGGGTACGGCACGGCGGTGCTGGCCGCGGTGGCTGCGCTCGCGGTGCTGGTGCCGATCGCCACCACCGGGCATGCCTCCGGGGCCGCGAACCACGAGCTGGGTATGACCGGGCTGTACTTCCACGTGCTGTTCGCGGCGCTGTGGCTCGGCGGCCTGGCGGTGCTGGTGCTCATCTCTCGCCGGCTCGGGGACGAGCTTGCGTTGGTGGCCGGCCGGTACTCGACGCTGGCGTTGTGGTGCTTCGGCGGAGTCGCGGTGACGGGCATCGCGAACGCCTGGATCCGGCTCGGCGGCCTCGAGGGGTTCGCCACCGACTATGGCGTGCTGCTGCTGGTCAAGATCGTCGGCTTCCTCGCGCTCGGCGCGGCCGGATATGTGCACCGGGAACGCACGATTCCGGCGCTCACACCGGCCGGCGGGAAAGCCCGCCCGGGGCTCTTCTGGCGCCTGGTGGGCGTGGAGGTGGTGGTGATGTCCGCCGTCATGGGGGTGGCGGTGGCCTTGGCCGATACCGGACCGCCGATTCCCCAGGAGGCGCAGGAGGGGCTGAGCCCGGCCGAGGAGCTGTCCCAGTACCCGGTGCCGCCGGCGCCGACGCTGGCCACCTGGTTCACGCAGTGGCGGGCGGAGCTGCTGTTCGGCTCGGTGGCGGTGCTGCTGGCGGTGATGTACGTCCGCTGGGTGCTGCGGCTGCGCCGCCGCGGGGACAGCTGGCCGCTCGCGCGCACGATCACCTGGCTGGTCGGCGCGGTCGGGTTCGCCTATGTCACCTGCAGCGGCCCGGCGGTCTACGGCCGGCTGATGTTCTCCGCACACATGCTCCAGCACATGACGATGGTGACGGTGCTGCCGATCCTGTTCGCCCTCGGTGCCCCGGTGACGTTGGCGCTGCGCGCCCTGCCCGCCCGGAAGGACGGTTCGCGCGGCCCGCGGGAGTGGCTGCTCGGTCTGGTCAACTCGCGGGTCGCACACTTCTTCGGGCACCCGGTGGTCGCCGCGGCGAACTTTGCCGGCTCGATGATCCTGTTCTACTTCACCCCGCTGTTCGAGCTGGCCTTGACCACCCATATCGGACATATCGCCATGGTGGTGCACTTCAGCCTCGCCGGGTACCTGTTCGTGAACGTGCTGGTCGGGGTGGATCCCGGGCCCACGCGGCCGGCGTACCCGCTGCGGCTGCTGCTGCTCTTCGCCACGATGGCCTTCCACGCCTTCTTCGGCGTCTCGCTGATCTCGATGGAGTCCTTGATCGCCGCCGACTACTTCGGCGCTCTTGGGCTGCCTTGGGGGGTGGATGCGCTCGCCGACCAGCACACCGGCGGGGAGATCACCTGGGGGATCGGCGAGCTTCCCTCGATCACCCTGGCGGTGGCCCTGGCCGTGGGCTGGATTCGCAGCGACCGGCGCACGGAACGCCGGCTGGACCGGCGGGCGGACCGGGATGACGACGCTGAGCTGGTGGCCTACAACGCGATGCTGGAGCGGATGGCGAGTGAGGAGGAGCGCGGGACTCGGCGCTGACCCATCCGCCAGCCCTGCCCCGCCGCACCCACGACCAACCTCACCGCCGACTGGACCGAAACTGTTGCCCACATCGCATCTCGCCAACGGATCTTGTCCAGTCGCGGCGAAGGGCCGCAGTCCCGGGCGGTGGCGGGGCGTTCCTGGCGCTAGGCCTGGCCAGGGCTCAGGTGCGCGCCGAGGAAGGCGAGCGTGCGCTGCCAGGCCAGCGCGGATGCCTGCTCGTGGTGGGCGGCCGGGGACGGATTGTCGAAGGCGTGACCTGCGCCGTCGTAGGTGAAGAACTGCACGCGGCGGTGACCGGCGGTCACCGCGTCTCGGATCTTCTCCACGGTCTCCAGCGGGATGACCTCGTCCGCGGTGCCGAAGTGGTGCAGGCTGGGGCAGGTCACCTCCCGCGCCAGCGGGAGCAGGGTGGGCAGTGCGGACCCGTAGTAGCTGACCAGGGAGTCCGGCACTGTCTGAGCGGCGAGGTTGAACGCGAGCCCGCCGCCATAGCAGAAGCCGACCAGACCGATCTGGCCGGTGGTCTCCGGCGCGGCACGGAGCGCATCCATCGCGGTGCGCGCGTCCGCCAGCGCGTCGTCCCAGGGAAGTTGTCCGGCGAGCTCCAGCCCGCGAGCGACGTCGTCCTCGGCCACCTGCGCGTCCGGCAGCCGCCAGTACAGGTCGGGCGCGAACACCACATAACCGGCCTCGGCGAGGTCGGCGGCGCGGGTGCGGACGTAGTCGCTGAGGCCGAAAACCTCCTGCAGCAGAAGCACACCGGGGCCGGTTCCGGCCGGAGGAAGCCAGCGCTGCACCGGGAGGTCGCCGGACTCGGTCGGGAGGGTGAGGATGTCGGAGCTCACCGTGCCAGTCTGCCTGGTCGGCATCGGGCCGTGTGCCGGATTCGCGGTGCCGGATCCTCAGTGCTCCTCCGCGAGGCGGAACCGCCCGGAGATGTGGTGCTCGGCCCCGGAGGGCAGGCGGACGAGTGCCTGCGGCGCCTGGCCCTCGATCGTGAAGTGGTCGTCCGAGCGCTGCCAGGAGATCTGGACGCGCCCGGTGGGGGTGTCGAAGTGCCCGGCGGCGCTGGTGAGGTCGCCCACCGGGGTGGGGGCGATCAGTGGGTCGGTCCAGCCGACGGTGCCTTCCCGCTGCCGGATGCCGAGGACATGCTCGTGGAACCAGGTGGCGATCGCACCATTCATGAAGTGGTTCTGGCTGAACCCGAACGTCGGCCCGTCCCAGGTCTCGGTGAGCGCGGTGGCCCCGTGGGCGAGCATGTACCCATAGCTCGGCGCCGCGGTGACCCGGGTGATCGCCAGCAACGTCTCGTGCTTGCCGGCGCGGGCCAGCTGGCTGGCCAGGAGGGTGAGGACCACGGCGCCGACGTCCGGCATCCCGGGCGCGGCACGGATCAGCCGGTCGATCTCCTCGATCGCCCCTTCAGGAGCGAGTCCGGCATCGAGTGCCACCACCCATTCGGCAACGGTGCCGGTGCCGATCCGGCCATCCGGTGCGACCAACGCCCGGTGGAAGTCGGCGGCCACCGCTGCCGCGTCGGCCTGCAGCCGGGCCTCCTCCGGCCGGCCGAGCAGCGCCGCGACCTCCGCGGTCCGCTGCAGCAGCTTGACCAGGGTCGCGGTGGAGACCAGCGGCATGGACCGGAACTTCTTCGTCGAGGCGCCGTTGAAGTCGCCGAGGCCGTAGCGCAGGATGCCGTCGGAGTCCCGGTCGGCGAGCAGGAAGTCGATGTAGCGCAGCATCGCCGGGTAAGCGAGCTCCAGGCCGGCGAGCTGCCCCGTGTGCCGGTATCGGGCCAGTGGCAGCAGCACCACCGTCCCGCCCCAGTTCGGGTCGCCGCGCCACGGGTCGCCGGGGTCCTCCCACTCCGGGGCGTACAGGCCGATCGAGCCGTCCTCGCGCTGGGCATCGACCGCCAGTCGGAGCATCCGGTCCAAGATCGGGCCGCAGTCGTAGCTGCGCACCAGCAGGTCGTGCAAGGAGTGGATCTGCTCCAGGTAGCCGAGCTTCTCCCGCTGCGGGCAGTCGGTGAACACCGACATCATGTTCGACCGGATCGCCGCCCGGGTGAGCGCCCAGATGTCGTTCAGCCGCTGGTCCGAGCTGGTGAACGCACTGGAAGCCGGGGCGTCCGCGGCGAGCACGTGCAGGCGCACCTGGTCGGCGTGCAGCGCATCCAGCCCGGTGACCTCGAGGTAGCGCAGACCGTTGTACATGAACGCCGGGTGCCACCGGCACCCGGCCGCGCCCGCATCCACCTCGTGCCGTACGGGACCCCAGCCCTGCGTACGCACGTCCGCTCCGCCGTCGGCCTGGAGCAGCTCGGCCGGCCGCAACCGGACGCTGCTGCCCGGGGGTAGGTCCAGCTCAGGCCAGCCCGCCACGTTCTGGCCGAAGTCGACGATCCACTGCTGCCCGTGCCGGGTGAGCGTTCTCGGAGCCAGCGTCTCCTGCACCCGGATCGGCAATGTCTGCTTCGGTTCCAGCCGCAGGTCAGGGGGGACACGAGCGTCGACGGCGCAGGGCCAGGTGGCCAGGCCGCCTATCGTGGCGTCCGGTTCCAGCGAGGCGTCGTAGTCCTCTCCGCCCACCCAGTTGGAGGTGGTGGTTGCCCCGGTGGTGCCCGCCCAGGTCTGGTCGGTGCAGATCCGGCGGATGGTGCCATCGGCCAGCTCGAGGTCCAGGACGGCCGCCACGGCGATGTCCCCGATGTCCTGGTGGACCTTGATCCACCGGTCGTCCTCGGCGAACGAGCGGTACATCCCGCCGCCGAGATCGAACCGGAGCACGTGCCGGCCCGGGGTGAGGGCCAGCTCCCAGCCGGTGTACTCGCCGCTGCGGCGCCAGTCCGCATAGCCCGGTTCGAGGACATCGTCAGTGACCTCGGCGCCGTCCAGCCGTACCTGCAGCACACCCAGGGCGGCCACGTGCAGGGTGGCGCGGGCCAGACCGTCGGGCACGTCGATGACTGCCGCCAGGACCGGCAGCGCGCGGCGGTTAGCGTGCTGCGCGGCCGAGGTGATCCAGCTGGCGCCGGCGTCGATCGGATTCAAGCGTCCTCCTCGTGGTGCCCGGTCCGGGGTGGCGGGCCGGGGTGTTGCCCCGCTGGTGCCCGGTCCGGGGTTTGCCTGCCGGGGGTGCTGACCCGGACAGGTGGTTCCTCATCCCTGGGCGGCCTCCTGCATCGCTGCAGTCACGTCCTCGGGTGTCTGCTCTCCCAGGAGCATGCCCTGGACCCCCGCGTGCAGGGCGGCCTGCACCTCCGCGTTCGGCCAGTACAGATCCGGCACCGGCGTGGTGCGGTCGGCCGCGGAGAGCTCGTTGACGATCGCGACCGATGGTGGCGCGTCGAACTCGTCACTGGCGATCGTCGGCACGGCACCGGCCTGCAGCCCGGCGAGCTGAGCGAGCTGTTCCCCCTCGGACAGCCAGTTCACGAAGTCCAGTGCGGCCTCGCTCTGGTCGGAGGCGGCGTTCACGCCGACGGTGGAGGACAGGCTCACCGGCATCGTGGTCTGCTCCGGGTCATCGGTGGCGGGCAGCGCGTGCATCACCCACTCGGTGTCCTCCGGTGCGTTCGCCTGGATCTCGGAGAGCAGAGCACCGACGGTGACTACGCCGAAGCTCTCCCCCTGACCGACCACCTGCCAGGTGGTGGGCCCGTCGGTACCGGTCGGGCTGTCCTGGAAGCAGCCGGCGTCGACCATCTCCTGGTGCTGGGCCAGGGCGGTGACCCACTCGCTCTGGCTGAAGTCGGATCCGGAGCCCACGTTCGCCTCGAACTCCGGGTCCACGCTGTCCACCAGGGTGGCGGCCAGGGCGTAGGGGATCAAGGCGTTGATCCAGGCCGCGCCGGCGCCGAGGGTGAATGCCGGAGTCCCGGCCGCGCTGGCGTCGCTGCAGAACGCGAGTAGATCGGTCCAGGTCTGCGGTGCCTCCAGGCCCGCCTCGTCCAGCATGCCTTGGTTGTAGATCGCGCCGATCCCGAAGATCGTCGACGGGTAGGCGTAGACCGAGTCCTCGTGGCTGAGGAAGCTGCGGTACGGCTCCTCCAGATCGCCGGCCCACTCCTCCTCGGTGAGGTCGAGCAGGTATCCGGCCTCGGCGAGGACGCCGACAGAGGTCGGTGACCCAGCGCCGGGGTTCAGGTAGAACACGTCCGGGGCATTCCCGGCGGCGAGCTGGGTGGTGAGCAGCTGCTGGGCGTTCTCGTTCCCGGCGACGTAGGTGACGTTGATCTCGATGTCCGGGTTCGCCTCGGCGTACGCCTCGATCATCGGGGTGGTCTGCGCCTGCGTCCACGGAGAGAGGAAGGAAAGGGTGGCGGAGGCGCCGTCGCCCCCGTCCTCGCCGCCGTCCGGACCCTGCGGGGTGCTGGTACAGGCGGCCAGGGCGAGGACGGCTGCCGCCGCCCCGGCTGCGGTGAGAGTGCTGCGCTTCATTGTCGCGTCTCCTGATGTGTGGAAGGTCCGGTTGGTGTGGATGGTCCGGTGCCGGTCGGCGCCGGGATGCCGTCAGCCCTTCAGGCCGCCGGCGAAACCGCTGATGATCTGTTTCTGTGCCGCGATGAAGGCGATCAGTACAGGGACGGAGGCGAGCAGCATGCCGGCGAACACCACCGGCCATTGGGTGACGTAGACGCCGACGAACGAGATGATCGCGACGGTCACCGTCTGCTGCCCGCTCCCGGACAGGTAGAGCAAGGGGGTGAAGAAGTCGTTGTACATGCCGATGCCGTTGAGGATCAGCACGGTCATGGTCACCGGCCGCAGCATCGGGAACACCACATGCCAGAACGCCCCGAGCGGCCCGCACCCGTCCAGCTGGGCGCTCTCCTCGTACTCGATCGGCACTGCGCGCAGGAACATCGTGTAGAGGAAGATGGAGAACGGCAGGAACAGCGCCGAGTAGACCAGCACCAGCCCCCAGAGGGTGCCCATCAGACCCAGGTTGCGCACGATCACGTACAGCGGCAGCGTCGCCAGCTGCAGCGGCAGCATCAGGCCGCCGATGAAGGCCACGGACGCGATCCGGGACAGTCTGCTGGTCGCCCGGGCGAGGTAGTAGCTGGCGAGTGCGGCCTCGGCGATCACGATCACGCTGGACACAGCGGTGACCACGATGCTGTTCAGCAGGGCGGCGCCGAGCCCACCAGCACCCCAGGCGATGCCGAGCGACTCGAAGTTCGGTGGCAGCGTAGGCACCATCGCGGACTGCTGCGAGTGCGGCTCTTGGAACGCCAGGTTGATGATGACGTAGAACGGGATGGCGAACACGGCGGCTGCGGCGATCATGCCGAGCTCCAGCAGACCGGTGCGCCAGGTGTAGCGATGGGTCATGACAGCCCACGCTGGCGTCGCAGGAACTTGAACTGCACTGCGGTCAGCACCGCGATCAGCAGGCTCAGCACCACCGCGAGTGCGGCGGCCGAGCCGTAGTTGCCGAACTCGAACGCCTCCTGCACGAGCAAGGTGGAGATCGTCTGCGTCTGGTTCGCCGGGCCACCTCCGGTGAGGACGTAGACGTCGTCGAACACCCGCAGCCCGGTGATCAGCGTGAACACCATGTTCACCGTGATCGCGGGTGCCAGGAACGGCAACGACACGTTGAAGAAGCGGCGCCAGGCGCCGGCACCGTCGATGCTCGCAGCCTCCAGCACTTCCTGGGGCACCGCTTGCAGGCCGGCCAGGTAGATCACCATCGTCGAGCCGACGGTCTGCCAGGAGATCACCAGGATGATCACCCAGATGGCCAGCTCCGGGTCGCCGAGCCAGTTCGGCAGCTCGGTGACGCCGAGGCCGGCGAGCGCGTCGTTGACCGGGCCGGAGGGGGAGAACAGGTACTTGTAGGTGTAGCCGAGGACCACGCTGGACATCACAGCCGGGGCGAAGAACACGGTGCGCAGCAGCAGGCGGCTGCGCACCCGGGTGTTCAGGGCGAGGGCGAGCAGCATGCCGAACAGGTTTCGGGTCACCAGGAGCGCGAAGGCGATCAGCAGGGTGCGAGCCACGGCGCCGAACGCGACCGGGTGGCTGAAGACGTCCTTCAGATTGTCGAAGCCGACGAACACGCGCTCCGGGGATACCCCGTCCCACTCCTGGAAGGCCAGGATCACGCCGTCGATGCTTGGCCAGATCATGAAGACGGCGAAGACCACGATCGCGGGCAGCGCAAACCACCAGGGCACGAACTGGCCGCGACGACGCCGGGTCGCTGCCGATCGGGCCACGCGCTGCTCCCTTGATTGCTGCCGGATGGGTTACCTCGTTGTGCTCCGGTGCATGTTACATGTAATCTTCGGAGCAGCAAGGAGGCAAGGATGACGAATCCACTGGCGGGTCCCGGCGCCGAACCCGGTCTCGTCGCCCGTGGCAACGGGTTGGCAGACCAGGCCTACGGCGTGCTCCGGGACGCGATCCTGAGCCACGCACTGCCGCCGGGTAGCAAGCTGTCCGTCCCCGAGGTCGCGCGATGGCTGGACATCAGTCGCAGCCCGGCGCGGGAGGCGATCACCCGGATCCAGCACGACGGGCTCGCCGACTACGTGCCGCACCGTGGCGCTGTGGTGAGCCGGATCGACCCGGAGGCGCTCGCGGAGATCTACGCGATTCGCGAAGTGCTGGAGGGTCTGGCCGCCCGGCTCGCTGCGGAGCGGGCCGATGAGGCGGCGCTGGCCCGGCTCGATGTGCTGTGGACGGCCCACGCCGAGGCCGTCGAGGCAGGTGACACTGCTGCGCACGTTCGTCTCGACGGGGAGTTCCACCACCGGATCCGGGAGGCCGCCGGCAACGAACGGCTCACCGAGTCGCTCGGCCGGCTGCAGGGGCAGATCCGGTTGGCGATGGCGACGACGTCGCGGCGGGGCGGGGGCCCGCCGGTCGCGCTCGCCGAGCACCGGGCCATCCTGGACGCGATCCGGTCCGGGGATGGGGAGAGTGCCGAACAGGTGGCGCGCGGACACATCCGGCGGCTCCGGGAGAGCCTGCACGCCGCCTCGGACGAGGGCGACGAGAAGGAGGGGAACGCATGACACGAGCAACAGTCCTCGGGCTGGGCACGATGGGTGGCCGCGTGGCGGCCGCGCTGGTGGGCGCGGGACACGAGGTGCGCGGACACGACCTGTCGGAGCGGGCGCGCCGAGCTGCCCTGTCCGAGGGGGTCGCCGTCAGCGAGAGTGCCGCGGAGGCGCTCGACGGCGCCGAGATCGTGATTCTCTCGCTGCCGCGTCCTGAGCACGTACTCGAGGTCGCGGCCGGGCCGCTCGCCGAGCGCGCCGGGGTGGTGGTGGCAGACCTGTCCACCATCGACCCCGGCAGCGCCCGGGAGGCCGCCGCGCAGCTTGCCGCCGGCGGCGTCGCCTATGTAGATGCTCCGGTTCTCGGCCGGCCGGACAAGATCGGCGGGTGGACCCTGCCCGCTGGTGGGGTAGCAGAGGCGGTCGACGGCGTGCGGGATCTCTTGCAGGGACCGGTCGCCAAGGCGGTGCCACATGTGGGAGAGGTCGGCGCCGGGTCCACGATCAAGGTGCTGAACAACCTGATGTTCGGGGCGATCAACGCGGTGACGGCCGAGGTGCTGCACGCGTGTGCTGCGGCGGGACTGGATCCGGAGGTGTTCGTGCGCACGGTCGCTGACTCCGGCGCGGCCACCGTGTCGAACCTGTTCCGGGAGATCGCCCCGAAGATGGTGGCCGGGGACTACCGGCCCGCGTTCGCGCTCGACCTGCTCGCCAAGGACAACCGGCTGGCACTCGAGCTGGCCCGGCAGGTCGGCGCACCGGCACCGGTCGCCGAGCTCGTCGACACGCTGAACACTGCGACCGCGGACCTCGGCCACGGCGGGCAGGACACCGGGCGTGGTCCTCGAGTTCTACCGGTCGGCCTCGGACAGCTCTCGATGACGGGACTTCTCGCCGAGCGGGTGGTCGTCCGGATCCTGGCCGCCCCGCTGGCGGAGCCGATCCCGATGTCCTTCTCCCGGCTGACCGAACGCCGGATGTGCCTGGTCGAGGTGCACGCCGGCGGTGAGGTCGGCTACGGCGAGAGCTGGATCAACTATCCCGAGTGGGCGGCGACCGAACGGATGGCGACCCTGCTCGAAGGCGTTGCCCCGGTGCTGCTCGGCACCGACGTCTCCGATCCGGCCGACGTGCTCGACCGGCTGGTCGCCAGGCTCTCCGGGGTGGGGCGGCAGTGGGGCGCTCGAGGGCCGATCTGGCAGGCGATCAGCGCCGTCGACCTGGCGTTGTGGGACCTGCGCGGCCGACTGGCCGGCCTACCGGTCGGCGAGCTGCTCGGCCAGGTGCGGCCGTCCGCTCCCGTCTATGCCAGTGGTGTCGGCCCGACCGACGTGCCGCAGCTGTGCGCGTTGGCCGTCGAGCGCGGGATTCGCGCGGTGAAGGCGAAGGTGGGCTTCGGTGACGAGACCGATCGGGCGACGATCGCTGCGATCCGCAAGCACGCGCCCGGTGCGCGGGTGTTTGCCGATGCGAACTGTGCCTGGGCGCCGGCCGAGGCGGCACAGCAGACGTTGATCCTCGCCGACGAGGGGATCGAATGGTTGGAGGAGCCGCTCCTCGACCCGGGCCGCGATGCCCTCGAGCAGCTGCATCTGAGCACCGGTATGCCGCTGGCCGCGGGGGAGAACTGTTACGGGCTGAACGAGCTGACCGCGCTCGCCCACGTGCCCGGGGTCGACCAGGTGCAGCCGGACCCGGCCAAGTCCGGAGGCATCACTGTCGCGACCAGGCTCGCGGCCGCGCTCGTCGGTACCCGGAGCCGGCTGAGCCCGCACTGGTACGCCGGCGCGATCGGCCTGCGCGCGTCGCTGGCGCTCGCCACCAGCCAACGGTCGGCAGAATGGGTGGAGCTCGACGTACGCTCGAACCCGCTCCGGGACACGCTCGTGGGTGACGGCTTCCGTCTGGACGAGTCTGGGCAGATCCTCGCCGCACGTGCTCCCGGACTGGTCGGGGACCTGGACCACGACCGGGTCGCCGCACTACAGATTGCCACCGCAGACAGGAGTGCCCCATGACCGCAGCCACCACCACCCTTCCCGGTGCCCGCATCGCCGGACGTACCGAACCGGGTGAGCCGCACCCGGTGCCGCGGCCCGATAGTGGGCAGGTGATCGCGGAGGCCGGTTGGGCCGGCACCGACGCTGTGGACCGGGCTGTCGGTGCGGCGCGGGAGGCAGCTGCGGGGTGGGCCGCCACACCGGCGCGTGACCGGGCCGCGGCCCTGCGCGCGATCGCTGCCGATCTGCGCGCCGAGACCGAGGAGCTCGGCGCGATCGTCTGCGCGGAGACCGGGAAGCGACTGCCGGAGGCGCAGGGCGAGATCGGTGGCTCGGCGAAATACTTCGACTGGTTCGCCGAGGCTGCCGCGATCGCCGAGATCGAGAGTGGGCGGACCGCACCGGGTCGCCGGTTCCAGGTCCGGCACCACCCGGTGGGCGTGGTCGCGGCCCTGGGCACCTGGAACTTCCCGGTCTCCATCCCGGCCCGGAAGGTTGCCGCCGCGATCGCGGCAGGCTGCCCGGCCATCCTCAAGGCCAGCGAGCGCACCCCGGTCTCGGCCGACCGGCTGGTGGCCATCTGCGAACGACACCTTCCGCCCGGCGTGATCGGCGCGGTGATGGGTGGCCCCGAGCTGGCGAACGCCCTCATCGACCATCCGGACGTTGCCGCGGTCACGTTCACCGGCTCGACGGCGATCGGCAGGTTGGTCGCCGAGCGCGCCGCGCGCTCGTTTACCCGGACCGTGCTGGAGCTCGGCGGGAAGGCGCCGTTCATCATTCGTCCGGACGCGGACCTCGCGGACGCGGTGGAGCACCTGATGGTCGCCAAGCTGCGTAACAACGGCGAGTCCTGCATCGCGGCGAACAACGTGTTCGTGCACTCCTCGCTGCGGGAGCAGCTGTGGGACCTGCTCACCGAGCGGATCGGCGCGGTGCGGCCAGGGGCGCCGGAGGATCCGGAGACCGACCTCGGGCCGATGATCGACGACGCCGCCGCCCAGCGGCTGCGGGGCCTCCTCGCGCAGGCTGAGGCGGACGGCGCCGAGGTGGTCCGCGGTCAGGACGGTCCGGCCGGCGACGCGTACCTGCCCGCCGCACTGGTTGCCTGCGACCGGCCCACCCAGCTCTGGGACGAGGAGGTCTTCGGTCCGGTGCTGGCGTTGCGCTCCTACGACGACGAGGATGCGGTCGTCGCGGAGGTGAACGGCTGGGGCGTCGGCCTGGCCGGGTACGTCTGCGGCACCGACCTGGCGGCCGCGGAGCAGCTCGCCGAACGCCTCCGAGTCGGCATCGTCGGCATCAACAACGGCGCCCCGAACACCCCGGAGGTCCCCTTCGGCGGCTTCGGCGGCAGCGGTATCGGGCGCGAAGGCGGAATGAGCGGCTACCTGGAGTTTGTAGAGGAGCAGACCATCGCCGTCGCGCGGTGAAGCGCGATGCGTGAAGCGTGACGGACCAGGCGGGCCGCGCGCGGGGTGATACCTACTCCGCAGCGGAGGTGCAGGCGGTTCGACACCGCGCCCGCCGGGTCGATATCCGCGGTGTCGAGCCCTTGCGCCAGGTGACGAATGAATGGATTCATCCCGGCAGCCAGGTGGAAAAGAGCGGGCCGGATGTCGGTGCTGCAGGACAGACTGACCCGATGGCTGTGAACCAGGAGATCGCCCTGCTGCGCCTGGTGGCGTTGCGCCTCGCCGGACCGCGCTGGGATACACCGGCGGAAGCGGTCCGGCACCTCGGCGCCGTGCAGGCACAGGACCTGCGCGGAGCGCTCACCTCCGTCGCCCTGCGCGTGGCTGGCGGCACCAGCAGCGGTGTGCGGGCTGCGCTGGATGAGGGCCGGATCGTGCGGACCTGGCCGATGCGCGGCACCCTGCACCTCGTCCCCGCTGAGGACGCCGGCTGGATGATGTCGATCGCGGGGCCGCGGATGGAGACCGGGCTGCGTACCCGGATGGCGGAGTTCGGGATCGACGACCTCTCCAGGGCCCGCGCCCGGGCTCTGGAGGTAGCCGAGCGGGTGCTGGCCGGCGGTCACGGACTGACCCGTGCCGAGCTCAATGCGCACTGGGCAGATGCCGGACTGGTGCGCGAACCACGGGCCGGGCTGTTCCTGCTGCATCTGCTCTGCGGATCGGGGGCCGTGGCACTCGGGCCGATGTCGGGGGACGGGCAGCAGGTGGTCCGACTCACGGACTGGGTGCCCCGACCGCGCGCTCTCGACCCGGAGGAGGGGCTGACCGAATGGGTTCGCCGGTACGTGCTCAGTCACGGACCGGTGACCGACCGGGACACCGCCCGCTGGTTCGGGCTGCCGCTCGGGATGGTCCGCCCCGCACTGGCCCGCGCCGGCGGCCTCGAACGGCGCGAGATCGATGGCGACACCTACTATCTGGACCCGGCCGTGCCGGAGCTGCTCGCCGAGTACCGGCGCGAGGCCCGCCGGCTGATGCTGCTGCCGGGGTTCGACGAGTTCATCCTCGGCTATGTCGACCGCACGTTCGCGGTGCCACCCGCCCGCATCGACGAGCTGGTGCCCGGCGGGAACGGGGTGTTCCGCGCCACGATCGTCAAGACCGGCAAGGTGATCGGCTTGTGGCGGCGTGGTGGCACGCCGGCCAAGCGGCAGCTCGAGGTGGATGCGTTCCGCCCGCTCGGTCCGCGCACCGAGGCGTCCGTGCAGCGGGCCTACGCCCGGCTGCCCTGAGCCCGGTCAGCCCAGCGTGACCTGGCCGTCCGGGGTGTCCAGCACGATCCTCATCCGGAAGGTGTCGCCGTGCTCCAGCCGGATCAGGTCGAACGCACCGACGGCGGTCAGCGCCGTGCGGACGTCCGTCACCTGGGGGTGGGCGATCACCACCTCGTTCAGTGAGACCGTCGGCAGCCCTTCGGCAGGGTGCGGGCTGTCCTGCCAGTCGATCAGGAACGGGACAGCACCATCGAATCCGCCCTCGGGCGGGGTGAGGCGCCAGCTGAGCAGATCGCCGTCCGGGGTGCGGCGACTCATCGGGGCTACCGGTCCCGGGTCGTAGCCGTCCGCCCGGGCGGAGTCGACCAGGTGATCGACGCTCGGGGTCCGCACCGCCCAGCCCACCACCGTGGGCGCGGAGACCTCATCTACCCGCAACGGGCGCGGCCGGTCGGGATCGCCCTGATCAGGGTCAGGCCCGAGCAGCTCCAGGTACCGTCCGGCGCCCAGCCCGAGCAGTGCATTCGCCGTACCGCGGCCTTCGTGGCTGCCGCCCGGCTGCGGGGCGATGCCGGTGCTGGTGCGCACCTGCGCCACGAGCGCGGCGAGGTCCGGGCCGGCATAGACGAGGTGGTCGAGCTCGATCGGCATGCTCCGAGCCTAGTTCTCGCATTGAATCGACTCAAGCGATACTTCCTGCGCTGAGTAGTGCTCCCGCCGGGTATCGCCTGAGCCGGCGAACTGCCGAACCGGTCGCCCCGTTTGCCCGGTCACCCGGTCACCTGGTCCCCCCAGTTGCCCCGTCACCCGGTCACCCGGTCACCCGGTCACCCGGTCACCTCGGTTCAGCGGCCGACGAGGTCTGCGCCGCCGTCTACCGGCAGTACCGCTCCGGTGATCCATTCGGCCTCGGCGGAGAGCAGGAACGTGATCGCGGCCGCGACATCCTCCGGGCGCCCGACCCGGCCGAGCGGGTACTCCGCACCGCGCTTAACGATCAGGCCCGCATAGTCCTCGGTACTCAGGCCGCCGCTGACCCAGATGCCGGTATCCACCAGCGACGGTCGCACCACGTTCACCCGCACCGGTGCCAGCTCCAGCGCCAGCGCCCGGCTGAACGATTCCACCCCACCCTTCGCCGCCGCGTATGCGCTCGCCGAGGGTTGCGGGTTCGTGGCGATCGAGGAGCTCGTGGTGACAATCGCGCCTCCGGCCTGCTGCACGGCGGGTGCGAACGCCCGGCAGCTGTGCATCGTGCCGAGCAGGTTGACCTCCACCTGCCGAACCAGGTCGGCACTGGAGGTGGCGAGCAGGTCACCGCGGGTCACCATCCCGGCACAGGTGACCAGGGCGTCCACGCCGGAGTGCGTTTCTCGGACCTGGTCGGCCACTGCGGCGACCGCGCCGGCATCGGCCACGTCCACCTCGTGCTCTTCCGCCGGTTGCCACGGCATACCGGGATCGGTCGGCCGCCGCGCCAGGCTCACCACGTGGTAGCCGAGCCGGTGCAACCGGGCGCCGACAGCGAGCCCGATACCCGCCGAACCGCCGGTGATCACCGCGACCGGTGCGGGCACCGCAGCGCCGCCTGTCCGGTCGGTGGCACCCGCCGCCGAAACCGCAGTACCCCCAGTCGAAACCGCAGCACTCACCACTGGAGTATCAGCACCCGCCGCTGGAGCAGCACTGCCGGAAGTCGACCGGCTCACCGGCCCGCCTCGTTGATCAGCGTGCGCACCCCGCGCAGCCACACCGCGCCTTCGGCCGCCTCGCTCGGGTACGTCTCGTGCCCGGCGCTGAGCACCTGGAGCCGTGCCCGATCTCCGATCGCCGCCAGTGCGGCGTTATACACGGCGAACTGCCCCGGCGGTGGCACCGAGGGGTCCCACAGCGCGCACCCGAACAGGGTCGGCACCCGCAGGAAGCCGGCGGCGGTGGCGGCGTCGAAGTAGCGCAGCACCTCCCGCGCCCGCGGGTGCAGGGCCACATGTTCGCGCACTCGCTCGCCGCTGCCGGTACACGGCAGGTGCAGCCGGATGTCGTACTGGCCGAAGCTGGGCACCCGCAGTGCGGCGGCCACGAACCGGTCATCCCAGGGCAGGGCCAGAGCCCCCTGACCGCCACCGAAGCTCCCGCCGACGAACACCAGCGGCACCTGCCCGACCAGCTCGGTGAGGGCACTCGCCGCGCACCACAGATCAGCCGCGCAGCCGCCGAGCACATAGCTGTCCCGGCTCTCGATGCCCTCCAGCACGTGCCCATCGGTGGGCCGGAGCACCTGCGGCATCAGACTCACCGCCGGCAGCCCGCGCGCCACCGGGAAGATCACCGCGGCATCGTCCGGGATGCCGGCCAGGTCCGGCTCCTCCCGGCCGCCGTAACCGTGGCTGAACACCACACCCACGCGCACCGGACCGTCCTTCGGCAGCGCCACCCAACCGCCTAGGCGCAGACCGCCGAGGCTGGTGAAGTCCACCCGGTGCAGCGTGTGTGCCCGGGCAAGCATCGGATAGTCAGCCAGCTCCGGGGCGGGCTGGACCGCACGGGCCGAGGCCTGCAGACTCTGCCAGAACTCGGCGAAGTCCTCCGGCGGCGCCGGAGCGGACACCTGCAGCAGCGCCTCCAGACCGTAGCCGTAGGTGGCGTCCATCGGAGCCTCGGGAAACCACTCCTCGAACGGTGGCCGTTGGTCTGCGGTGGACTGACGGGTGGAAGGACCGGTGGTCACGGTCGTCATGGGACTCCTTCTTCTCTGCCCGAGCACCCTAGCGAACCGCCACGGTGAGCTGATTGACCTAGGCGAGACTTCGCCGTCGTGATAGGACGGCACAGTGACTGATACCACAGTGAACTCTGCCGACCAGGCGACCCCTGGCCCCACCCCGTTCCACGATCTGGACGCCTACATCGCGCTGCCGCGGATCACCTCGTTGGCGCTCAGTCCGGACGGGGACAGGCTCGCCGTTGCGGTCTCCAGCCTGAACTCCGACGGCACCAAGTACCTGACCGCACTGTGGCAGGTGGACCCGAGCGGCGAGGCGCCGGCCCACCGGCTCACCCGCGGACTGACCGGTGAGAGCGCCCCGGAGTTCACCGCCGCCGGCGATCTGCTGTTTGTGGCCAAACGCACCACGGACGGCGTTGAGGAGGAGGACGCTACCCCCGCCGTCTGGCTGCTGCCAGCCACCGGTGGTGAGGCGCACCAGATCGCCAGTCGGCCCGGTGGTGTGGATGCCGTGCGCGCCGCCCGCGCCGCCGGCACGGTGCTGATCACCGCGGACACGATGCCCTCGGCCACTGACGTCGAGAGCGAGGAGGCGGTGCTCGAGGCGCGGAAGAAGCACAAGGTTTCCGCGATCCTGCACGCCGACTACCCGGTGCGGTTCTGGGACCACGACCTCGGGCCCGCCGCCCCCCGACTCTTCACCGGTGAGCTGCCCGCCCCGGGCAGCGACCAGAGCGAGGCGAGCGCCGCTGTCGACCTGCGCGACCTCACCCCCAAGCCGGGCAAGGCCCTGGTCGAGGGTGAAGCCGATCTGAGCGCCGACGGCCGCACGGTGGTGAGCACCTGGTCCGTGCCGATGGGCAAGGGTGCGGTGCGCAGCAGCCTGGTTCGCCTCGAGGTGGCCACCGGAACGCAAACCGTGGTCGCCGACGATCCGGGCGCGGAGTTCTTCGCTCCCCGGATCAGTCCGGACGGCACGCAGGTGGCCTACATCGCCGAGAGCCTGTCCAGCCCGCACGAGGCTCCTCGGGTCACGCTCTGGGTGAGCCGACTGGACGGGTCGCAGGCGCGCCAGGTGGCCGCGGACTGGGACCGGTGGCCGGGGAGCCTGGCCTGGCTGCCCGATTCCTCCGGGCTGCTGGTGGTGGCGGACGACGGCGGTCGTGCCCCGGTCTTCCTCGTCACCCTGGCGGGTCAGGTGAGCAGAATCACCGACGACGACGGCGCCTACTCGGGTGTCGTCGTCGCCCCGGACGGGCGCTGCGCCTACGCGCTCCGAGCGTCCTACGCCTACCCGGCCGAAGTGGTCCGCCTGGACCTGGACGGCGCCAGCTCGGCGTCGGTGACGGCGTTGCCGGGACCGGTGGCTCGCCCGGAGCTCCCGGGCACCCTCCGCGAGGTCAGCAGCACTGCCGAGGACGGCACGCCGGTACGGGCCTGGCTCGCGCTGCCGGACGGCGCCTCGGCCGACGCACCGGCGCCGATGCTGCTGTGGATCCACGGTGGACCACTGGGCTCCTGGAACTCCTGGAGCTGGCGGTGGTGCCCGTGGCTGCTGGTGGCCCAGGGGTATGCGGTGCTGCTGCCCGACCCTGCGCTGAGCACCGGTTACGGGCAGGAGTTCATCCAGCGCGGCTGGGGCGAGTGGGGCAAGGCCCCGTTCACCGACCTGATGGCGATCACCGATGCCGCGGAGCAGCTCGCCGAGATCGACGAGGGCCGCACTGCCGCGATGGGCGGCTCGTTCGGTGGCTACATGGCCAACTGGGTGGCCGGGCACACCGACCGGTTCGACGCGATCGTCACCCATGCCAGCCTGTGGGCCTTGGACGGCTTCGGTTCCACGACGGACGCCGGGTACTTCTGGCGGCGGGAGATGACCCCGGAGATGGCGATGGCCAACTCGCCACACCTGTCTGTGGCCGAGATTGTCACGCCGATGCTGGTGATCCACGGGGACAAGGACTACCGGGTGCCGATCGGTGAGGGCCTACGGCTCTGGTACGAGCTGCTCAGCGAGTCCGGGCTGCCCGCCGACGCCGATGGCCGCACCGTGCACCGGTTCCTGTACTACCCGGACGAGAACCACTGGATCCTCACCCCGCAGCACGCGAAGGTCTGGTACCAGGTGGTGAGTGGGTTCCTCGCCGAGCATGTCCTGGGTCAGGAGGCTCCGGCGCTGCCCGAGGTGCTCGGCTGAGCCGTCCGCCGACTCGCGGCCGACGCCTGCGCCGAGCCGCGATGGCAGCTGGGCTGGGGCTCCCTCAGCCGGCGGTGGCGAGGTAGATCGTGTTGCTCGACTCGCCGCCGGTGAGGGGGTTGGCGAAGGAGACCACCTCGGCCGCGGTGGAGGCGAACACTGCCGCGAGCACCGCGGTGAACTCCTCGTCGGGCGGGTCGTCCGACCAGAGCGCGAACACGCCGTCGACGGTGAGGTGGGCGCGCATCGCCTGCAGACCGGCCACGGTGTAGAAGTCGGCGTGGCTGGGGTGCAGCACGTGCCGGGGGGTGTGGTCGACGTCGAGCAGGATCGCGTCGTAGCTGGCGCCCGGCTCGCCGGCGACGTGGGCGAAGAAGTCGCGCAGCACCAGGCGGCAGCGCGGGTCGGTGGCCAGCCCGGCGACCTCCGGCAGCAGGCCGCGGCGGTGCCAGTCGAGCACCGGTTCGGCGGCATCCATCACGGTCAGGTCGGCTACGCGCGGGTCGGCCAGCGCTGTGTGCGCGGTGTAACCGAGCCCGAGCCCGCCCACCAGGACGCGCAGGTCGTCCCGGTCCAGGCGGTCCAGGGCGAGGGACGCCAGTGCCCGCTCCGCGGTGGTGAACAGGCTGGACATCAGGAACTCCTCGCCCAGGCGCACCTCGTAGAGATCCACCTGGGCGGTGAGGTCGTAGCGGCGCCGCAGGCTGATCTCACCGAGCGTGGTCTGCTGGAAGTCGAGCTCTTCGAATCGCGCGGGCATGGGCCAAGTCCTATCACGAGCGGGTCAGCCCCCTCGGCAGCGTCCCCGCTTGAGGATGAACTGGCCGACTAGGCTGCCAAGCTGACCGACCACACCCTGGCCGGCAGTTGGTCATCGGAGCCGCTACCGAGCACCGCACGGTTCACCGGTCAGATGAGGCAGGATGGACCGAGATGGACATGACCTTCCGCCGCGCCAAGTCGGCTGAGACTGCTGCCGCGCAGCAGGTATATCGCACGATCATCGACCATCTGGCGCAGACGGTGGACTTCCCGCATTGGCACACGGAGAACCACCCGACACCGGCGGAGGTGGCGCAGTGGGTCGGCGCTGGCGAACTGTACCTGGCGACAGTGTCCCCCGGTAGTGCACCGGATGCGCCGGAGGGTATTGCCGGTGTGGTGGTCCTGAACCACGACGCGCCCGATGCTTACCTGCAGGCGGCGTGGACGGTGCCTGCTGCGGGCCAGGAGGTGCTGGTGGTGCATGCGCTCGGGGTGGTCCCCGACTATCTGGGCCGCGGTGTGGCCCGGCGGATCGTCGACAAGGTCATCGAGACCGCCAGGGCACGGGGCTGCCGTGCGGTGCGGCTGGACACGTATGTGGAGAACATCCCGGCACGGGAGCTCTACCGGCGCTATGGGTTCACCGACCTGGGTGCGCACACGCTGCGCTACGAGGGAACCGACCTGGACTGCTTCCACCTGTTCGAGTACGTGGTGTGAGGGTGGCCGACCTGCCCCGGGGCCCGGTGAGCAATAGGTGAGGTGCCGGTAGCGGTGCGCGCCTTCTCGGGCACGCAGGCCGGTAGACGCGGCGCGGCTCCGTGTGGTCAGCCCTGGCTGAGCTCGCTGAGGGTGAGGTCGGTGCCCGTGACGGTCAGCCGGATACCGCCGTCGGTCACGTCGATCGCGGCGGGGGAGATGCCCTCCGGGAGAGCGTCAGTGGGTACGGCGAGACTGCCGATCACCTCGTCCACCGCACCGGGCAGGTGCGCCAGGTCGAGCTGCACTCCGCCCAGGGTCAGCTCCCGGGGCTGGAGGTAGATCGACCCGTCCCGGACCACCGGGTCGGCCGTCGCCCGCAAGGTGGCGCCGAGCACGCTGAGCTCGGCCACGAGCCGGCCATCGGTCACGTCCAGCTCGAGGCCATCGGGCACCAGATCGGACTGGCCGAGCAGGCTGCGCAGCGTCTGCACCGGGAGCGTTCCGGTGACGCTGAGCCGATCGGCGGTCCGCGGCTCGTCCACACTCACGCCGTGAGCGGTGCCGGTGACGTCTGCGATCACCAGGTCCTGGAGCTGGACCTGGTCGGCCCGTACGTCCACCTGGTCGAGAGAGCCGCCGATCACTTGGGGAAGGAACAGCGGGCCGGCGATGTCGGTCTGCACCCCCTGGCCGCCAGCGGCCTCGGTGAGCTCGTCGGTGATCGCCTGCTCGGTCCGTTGCGCGGTGACCCGGTCCGCGGCATAGCCGGCGGCGAGCACCAGCACCAGGACCAGGACGGTGCCGATCGTGACCTTCGCGCCGCGGGACATGGGCTCACGGTAACCGGCCGGGCTGGGTGATGCCTGAGTGGACCATCGGAGCTGGAGTGGCGAGCGAAATTCCTTGGACGATGGCCGACGGCGGCCCTTACCGTGCCAGGTATGAGTCTGTTCATGATGATGGTGCGTCGTGTCCGGGTCCGGGCAGCGGCGCTGGGGATGGCACCAGCTCCGGTCGGGCTGGGCTGAACGAGTAGTTGCTGCGGCGCAGGTCCGAGGCCACGATTTGGTCCTCGACCTGGGCGCAGGTAGCGGCGCGCTGACCCGGCCGCTGGCCGGAGCTGCCGGCCGCGTACTGGCGGTCGAGTTGCATCCGGGCCGGAGCCGGGCACTGCGGGCGGCGATGGCCGACGAGCATGCCGTGTCGGTGCGCGATGGCGACGTGCTCACCATGCCGTTGCCGGGGCGCCGGTTCCGAGTGGTGGCCAATCCGCCGTACGCGATCGGTGCACAGCTGGTCCGCCGGCTGACCTCGCGCAGCTCGGCGATGGTTCGTGCGGACCTGGTGCTGCCCCGGTGGATGGTCCACCGCTACTTGAACAGCCCGCCGCGCGGCTTCACTGCCGCTGCCGGGTTGCACGTACCCGCCTCGGCGTTTCGGCCGGCACCGCGCTCGGACTCGGCAGTGCTGGTGCTGCGCCGCACCCGGCCCATGCGTCGGCGCCGTTAGCCTGAAGCACGGGTGCGGAGCCGAACAGCGAGAGGGAGTCGATGGCGCGACTGGTCCTGATCAACGGTGCACCAGCGAGCGGGAAATCGACGCTCGCCCACTTGCTGGCGCAGGAGCGTGCGCTCACGCTGGTGCTGGACCTGGACGCGATCCGCGGCAGCCTTGGCCGGTGGGCCGAGGATCCGGTCACTGCGGGCCACGCTGCGCGGGCGCTCGGGCTCGCGATGGCCGAGGCGCACCTGCGTTCCGGGTGGGACGTGATCGTGCCGCAGTTCCTGCAGCGGGCGGAGCTGGTGCTGGCGCTGGCGGAGGTGAGCATGCGAACCGGGGCGGAGTTCGTGGAGGTGGCGCTGGTCAGCGACCCGGACGAGGCCACGCGCCGGTTCGCCGCCCGGGCCGGATCCACGGATGCGAACCACCGGGACGCCGAACTGCTCCAGGATGTGCCGGGCGCCGAGCCGATCGAGGTGATGTACGCCGCCATGATCGAGCTGCTGCGCTCCCGGCCGGCTACCCGGTACGTGCGCACCCGCGCCGGTGACGTGGACGGTACCTACGCCGACCTGCTCCGCGCAGTGGCCGCAGCGCGCGAGACGGCGGAGTAGGAGGTACCTGTTCAGACCTCACCGGGCCAGCCGGCACGATCTGAGCGGGCTGTCCGGCGAGCGGCTCAGGCCGGCCGGACCTTCTCCGGGTCTATCTCGAGCCACACCGACCGCGCCTGGGCCAGCAGTCGGGTACCCGCATACAGTGCCGTCCCGGCGGTGTGCTTACGGCCCTCGCCACCGGTGCGCCAGGCCATCACCACACATTCCTCGCCGACACCGGGCTGCTCGTCGACCTGGGCGGTCATCGTGCCGAGCACCATCGGACGCCCGCCCACGCCGAGCGCCCAGCCGCCCGGGCAGTCCAGGGCGGACCAGACGATCTCGCTGGTCACTTCCCGGGGCACCCACGCGGCGGCGAACACGCCCTCGGCCACGGGTCCGGGGCGCAGGCAGAGGGCGTCTTCCGGGTCACGGTCGATGCCGCAGGAGAAGCACGTGGGGAATGGGTGGTCGGTCAGTCCTGGGTAGTGCTCGCCGGCGGCGTGTGCTTCGGCGTAGGAGACCGGCTCCGGGCCGGTGCCGTCGCTGATCGGCTCGGCCGGGCTCGCCTGGGCGATACGCACGGCGGCGTCCAGCACCACGGTGGATTCGCCGTCGCGCTCGAGCTGCATCACCCGTCCCAACGGCGGGGGACTGGACAGCCGCACGGAGGCTGCGCCGTCGATATCGGTATAGGCGACCAGCCGGCCGCTCACCCAGCCGCCGTTTCCGGACTCTCCAGGCCCGCAGAAGCGAGCCGGCACCACGAATTCCATGCGGTCAACCTACGGCAGGACGAGGGGTACAGACGAACTGACGGTGTATGCACCCTGATTGACGACGCGGGTGGGCCGGGGGCAACGTGGGCGAGATGGTGATGCTGGGAATCCTGGTCGTGCTGGTCGCGACGACGATGGGCATGTGGGCGCTGGTGCTCCTCGTCCGTGCGAACCCGTCGACGCGCATCCCGGTGATCACCAGCCGAGTCGCGGTCGATCCACCGCGGGCCCGGGGCCTGCGCGCGGGGATGGCTGGACTGACGGTGATGGCCGGCACGCTGGCTGCCGCCGAGATCGGGATGGTGGCGCTGTGGCTGCTCGCGCCACCGTGGCTGCTGCCCATGCTCGCGGCGATCTGCTACAACCTGTGGCTCGGTCGCGCAGGGGACCGCCACGCGGTATGAAGGTGCACGAACCGGCTGGGTCTGCGGCTCTCGACCGGTTCAGGCGACGGGGCGGAACTGACTCCCCAGCTCGACGAACACCGCCTCGTTGTACCGGAACGCGGCGCGCGCCTCGGCCACCATCCGCTCCCGGCCGGTCTCGTCCAGCGGCAGCTCGTCCAACGCGGTGCGGTAGGCGGCCTTGTACGGCGGGATCTTCTCGATCTGGGCGAACGTGTAGAACGTCAGCCCCTCGTCCGCCATCCCGTAGTGGCGCTGCATCATCCGCTTGATCGCCTGCCCGCCGGAGAGGTCGCCGAGGTATCGGGTGTACGCATGCGAGGCGTAGCCGGCCACGTCGTCCAAACTGTTCAACCGATCGGTGTACCGCTCGGTCGCGGCCAGCACCGGCGGCACCGGGCCCTCGCCGGTAAGCATGCGTAAGTCCTCGGCGAGTGCGGCACAGCGCTCCAGTTCGGGGCGCACCAGGGCGCCGGCCCCCGGCTGCTCGGTCACCCGGCGGCCGAGGTCCTCCAGGGCCGTGTAGATCGCCTGGTGCTGCACGGCCAGAGCGGTGAACGCAGCGATCGAGAGCCGACCGGACATCAGGTCGGTGACGAACGGGGTGGTCTCCGCGCGAGAGTGCGCGTCCTGGGTCGC
This sequence comes from Ruania zhangjianzhongii, assembly GCF_008000995.1. Taxonomy (NCBI): domain Bacteria; kingdom Bacillati; phylum Actinomycetota; class Actinomycetes; order Micrococcales; family Ruaniaceae; genus Ruania; species Ruania zhangjianzhongii. The sequence goes on along the minus strand of NZ_CP042828.1, from coordinate 4,774,204 downwards.
TTCCCGCAGCAGCGTGCTGACCGGGGCGGTGGGCAGGGCAGTGACTGACAAGGGAGCCTCACGAAAGGTTTGGTGACACGTTGTCGTGACACAGTGTCATCACCATAGGTGAGGGTCGCCTTACCTGGCAAGAGCCTACGGGAAATTTAGCAACGCAGGCGTGGCTGAATTCGTGGAGCGTCGGATGGAGACCGCGCGCTGCGGGTGCGCGGCGGTCCGCTGTAGGTGCGCACCGGTCCAGCCGCTGAGTGCGCGGCAGTCCGGCTGGGCGCGCGGGGGTCCGGCTGGGCGCGTGGCGGTCCGCTCGGACCGGCGAGGGGGCGCCGGGTGTGGCCGGCCGTGCGCGGGTCAGGCGATGGTCAGCGTGCGAGCGGCCTCGAGTGCCTGCAGGTCCTGGCGGGGGTCGATCTCGGCGCTCGGTATGGCCGGCGCGGGGCGCAGGCCCACAGCGCGCAGCACAAACGCCTCGGTGGCCTCGATCGCCCGCTCGCGTTCCGGGCCGGCCTCGGGATGGATTCGCCCGGAGAGGCAGGCGTTGATCAGCGGCACGACGGCGTCGATGTCCTGATCGGGGAGGCGTCCGGTCTCGATACCGCGGCGCAGGATCGAGGCCAGCAGTTCGGTCACCTGGTGCACGTGCTCCCGCAGGCGCATCTGCGTGCCGGAGGAGACGACGCTGCGCAGGTCCGGTCCAGGGGCGAGGTGGTAGACGGCCTTGAGGTTGATCTGCTCGCGGACATAGACCCGCAGCTGCTCCTCCGGATCCCGCACGTGCGCCAGGGACTCCGACAGCGCCTGCACGTACAGCGCCGTCTCGTGCTCGATGAAGCCCAGGAGCACTGCTTCCTTGTCCGGAAAGTGGTTGTAGACCGAGGTGCGGCCGACGCCGGCACGGGCGGCGATGTCGGCCATGCTCACCGTGTCGAAGCTGGTCTCGGAGAGTAGTTCGGACAAGGCGGTGAACAGTTGTGTCCGCACGCGCTCGCGGTGCTCGGCGAGAGTGGACCCGATGATCTTAGGCACGCCGACAGTATCGCACTATCTGACGGAAGAGTCGAATGAGTCGCGAAGACTGCCGCAAATGCGCGACGAATGCTCCTGACGCGGCCGCGAAGGCGGCCGAGGTGAGTCGCGAAGGTCGTCGAGGTGAGCCGCGAAGGTCGTCGAGGTGAGGCGCGAAGGCCACTGGTGCGGCCGACGAAGTGCCCTGGGTCTCAGAAATTTTGAAGTGTGGAAGAGAAATTTCACCCAGAAGGGGATTGTCTGGGTTATTCTGGGAAGTGCGTACAGGCGTACGCACTCGGATGGGTGGTGACTCTCACTCCGCAACGAACGGTGTTCGGACGCGTAACGAGGCGCGGGCCTGGGCCGACCTCCCGGTCGGAAACGCTGAAGAGTGCAGGACCAGGAGTGAGGAGTCACAACGATGCAGTCACCCACCACACAGACCACTGAGCAGAACGCTGCGACCCAGGTACCGACCGTGTCGGTGAATGGCACCGCGCGCAGCCTCGCCAATGCGGCGCCATACCTCTCGTTGCTGGACTGGTTGCGTGAGATCGGTCTGACCGGGGCGAAAGAAGGGTGCGCCGAGGGCGAGTGCGGCGCCTGTTCCGTGCTGGTCGCCCGGCCCGGGATCGAGTCCGCCACCGAGTGGACGCCACTGAACGCCTGCCTGGTCCCGGCTTGGGCGGTGGCCGGTGGCGAGGTGGTCACGTCTGAGGGGCTGGGCGATGCCGAGAACCTGCACCCGGTGCAGCGCGAGATGGCAGTGCGGGGCGGCTCTCAGTGTGGCTACTGCACGCCGGGCTTCGTCTGCTCGATGGCCGCCGAGTACTACCGGCCGGGCCGTACGAACGGCACCGCCAGCGCGGCCGCCGACTCCGCACCTGCCGCCGACTCCGCACCTGCCGCCGACACCGCCGCGGCAGCGCCCGGCTGCGCCGGCAGTCACGAGTGCGGCCCGAACGGCTTCGACCTGCACGCTCTCAGTGGCAACCTGTGCCGCTGCACCGGCTATCGCCCGATTGCCGATGCCGCCTACGCGCTCGGTGCGCCGGCGCAGGCCGATGCATTCCGCCAGCGGATGGACGCGCCACCACCAGTCGGCACCCCGGCCACGGTGACGGCGGGCGACCAGTACCTGGTTCGCCCCGCCGACCTCGCCGAGGCGCTTGACGTGCTCGCCAGCCACCCGGATGCCCAGCTCGTGGCCGGCTCCACCGACTGGGGCGTCGAGGTGAACATCCGCAGCCGTCGCGCGGCCACCACGATCCTGATCGACCGGTTGCCCGAGCTGCGCGACTACGACCTGGGCGCCGACGAGATTCGGCTCGGCGCCGCCCTCACCCTCACCGAGATCGAGCGCCGGCTCGCCGGTGCGGTGCCGCTGCTGGATGAGATGTTCGGCCAGTTCGCCTCCCGGCTGATCCGCAACGGCGCCACTCTGGGCGGCAACCTCGGCACCGGTTCCCCGATCGGCGACGCCCCGCCCGCGCTGCTCGCCCTGGACGCTGAGCTCGAACTCGTCTCGGCTACCGGCCGGCGGCGGGTGCCACTGGCCGAGTACTTCACCGGCTATCGGCAGACGGTCCGCGCCGCGGATGAGCTGATCAGCGCGGTGATCATCCCGCGCCCACTGGCCCCGGTCACTGCCTTCCACAAGATCGCCAAGCGCCGGTTCGATGACATCTCCAGCGTGGCGCTCGCGTTCGCCCTGGAGATTGTCGACGGCGTTGTCCGGCGGGCCAGGATCGGTGCCGGGGGCGTAGCCGCCACCCCGATCCGCGCACTCGCCACTGAGAATGCCCTCGTCGGTGCGCCGTGGCAGCGGGAGAGCGCGCAGCAGGCCGCCGAGATCCTCGGCAGGGAGGGCACCCCGATGAGCGACCACCGTGCCAGCGACCGGTACCGCACCGCGATGCTCACCCAGTCGCTGCTGAAGCTTTACGCGCAGACCCAACAGGAGGTGGGATCATGAGCTCCCTCGCCGAACGGCCGGACCGGCCTGTGGTCGGGACGGCACAGCCTCACGAGAGCGCCGTGTCGCACGTGACCGGCACAGCGCTGTACACCGACGATCTCGTCGGCCGCACCAAGGACGTCCTGCACGCCTACCCGGTGCAGGCGCCGCATGCCCACGCACGCATCGACTCGATCGGCATCGACGCTGCCGAGCTGGTGCCCGGCGTGGTCAAGGTGCTCACCGCGGCCGATGTCCCCGGTCTCAACGATTCCAACGTCCACAACGATGAGCCGATGTTTCCGGCCGAGGTGAGCTACTACGGCCAGGCGGTGTGCTGGGTCCTCGGCGAGTCGCTCGAAGCGGCTCGGCTCGGCGCGGAGGCCGTGCAGGTCAGCTATACCGAGCTGCCCAGCATCATCAGCCTCGCGGACGCGGCCGAGGCGGAGCAGTTCCAGGGCCCGGTTCGGCACATGGAACGCGGCGACGTCGACGACGCATTCGCCAGTGCTCCGCACGTGTTCGAGGGCAAGTTCGAGTTCGCCGGGCAGGAGCACTTCTACCTGGAGACCCAGGCCGCACTGGCGTACCTGGACGAGTCCGGTCAGGTCTTCATCCAGAGCAGCACCCAGCACCCCACCGGGGCGCAGGAGATCGCGGCGCAGGTGCTCGATCGCGACGCCAGCACCATCACGGTGCAGAGCTTGCGGATGGGTGGAGGGTTCGGCGGGAAGGAGACCCAGTCGAATGCCTATGCAGGGCTGGCGGCCCTCGGTGCGGTCGTCACCGGTCGCCCGGTCCGGGTGCGGTTGAACCGGACTCAGGACATCACCATGACCGGGAAGCGCCATGGCTTCCAGATCGCGTGGAAGATCGCCTTCGACGATGACGGGATGATCCAGGCCTACTGGACCGACATGGTGGCCAATGGTGGTTGGAACATCGACCTGTCCATCCCGGTGATCGACCGCGCCGTCATCCACGCCGACAACGCCTATTTCCTGCCGAACGCGGATCTGACGGCGAGGATCGCGCGGAACAACATCACCTCGCAGACCGCGTTCCGTGGGTTCGGTGGCCCGCAGGGCATGCTCGGCATCGAGGACGCTCTCGGTCGCTGTGCCCCGCTGCTCGGCATCCCGGCCCACGAGCTACGCCGGCGCAACCTCTACCAGCGCGGGCAGACCACGCCGTACGAGCAGGTGGTGGACCAGGCGCCTCGGCTGCAGGCGGTCTGGGAGCAGGTGCTGCGCAGCGGCGAGTTCGCCCGCCGTGAGCAGGAGGTCGCCGCATTCAACGCCGAGCACACCGACACCAAGCGCGGCCTGGCGATCACCCCGGTGAAGTTCGGTATCGCCTTCGGTCAGGGAGTGATGAACCAGGCCGGCGCCTTGGTGCTCGTCTACAAGGACGGCTCTGTGCTGGTCAACCACGGCGGCACCGAGATGGGGCAGGGTCTACACACCAAGATGCTGCAGGTCGCTGCGACCACGCTCGGCGTCCGGATGGACACCGTGCGCCTGGCGCCCACCCGCACGGACAAGGTGCCGAACACCTCGGCCACCGCTGCGAGCACCGGCGCCGACCTGAACGGCGCCGCGGTGAAGAATGCCTGCGAGCAGATCCGGGACCGGCTCGCTGTCGTCGCCGGACAGCTGCTCGGTGTGCACCCGAACAACATCTGCTTCAGCGACTCCGAGGTCTACCCGCGTGGTGGCCCCGGTACCGGAGTGTCTTGGCAGGAGGTCGTCGCCACCGCCTTCACCCAGCAGGTGCAGCTGCACGCAGCCGGGTACTACCGGACCTCGGGTCTGCACTGGGACCGGGAGAAGATGAAGGGGCACCCGTACAAGTACTTCGTGCACGCGGCGGCCCTGGTCGAGGTCGAGGTGGACGGGTTCACCGGGGCGTACCGCACCCGTCAGGTGGACATCGTCTACGACGCCGGCGACTCGCTCTCCCCGCTGGTGGACCTCGGCCAGATCGAGGGCGGCTACGTACAGGGAGCCGGCTGGCTCACCCTGGAGGATCTGCGCTGGGATACCTCGGACGGGAAGTCCCGGGGCCGGCTGTCCACCCAGGCAGCCAGCACCTACAAGCTGCCGAGCTTCTCCGAGATGCCAGAGGTGTTCAACGTCGAGGCGTTGACCGATGCTGCCGAGCCGGGTGCGGTGTACGGCTCCAAGGCGGTGGGCGAACCGCCGCTGCCGCTGGCGATCGCCGCGCGGGAGGCGCTGCGTCAGGCCGCTGCCGCGTTCGGACCGGAGCGACTCAGCCTCGAGCTCGGCTCTCCAGCCACCCCGGAACAGGTCTTCTGGGCTGTGCAGCGGGCCCGCGACGCGGGCGCGGCCGTGGCCAGTGGTGAGCAGATCGCGGCCAACGGCAACGTGACCACACCCCACGGTGAGGTGCTCGCAGTACTGCCGGCCGCCGTCGTCGGTACTGGACCTCAGGACGGGCACCCCCTGCCTGACCGGGGCACTGCGCCGGTGGCTGAGCGGCTCACCGCCCGGGCCGTGGCCGCCGACGAGCGAAAAGAACCCAGCCGGGCCTAGGTCGGTATGCAATGGATGACGGCGCTCGCGCACCTTCGCCGCAGCCGCCTGCCCGGCGTGCTGGTCACCGTGGCGCAGGTGCGTGGGCACTCGCCCCGGCCGGCCGGGGCGAAGATGGTGGTCGGTGCGGAGCAGGTGTGGGACACGATCGGCGGCGGCAACCTGGAAGCGGTAGTCATCGACACTGCTCGGGAGATGCTGCGTACCGGCACGAGCGCGCCCGAGCTGCTGCAGGTCTCGCTCTCGGACAAGGCACCGTTGCAGTTCGGCGTGCAGTGCTGTGGAGGTGAGGTGACTGTGCTGTTGGACCCGGTCCCGGTCTCCGGGGCAGTAGCGATCTTCGGGATGGGGCACGTGGGCCTGGAGCTGGCCCGGATCCTCGCCCGCCACGAGGTGGACCTGACCCTGGTGGACTCCCGTGCCGAACAGCTTGCCGATGACCGCCTGGCGGTGCTCGGTGATGCGGTGGCCCAGGTGCAGGTGCGGCACGAGCCGCTCACCCCCGAAAGCGCGATCGCCGATCTGCCGCCCGGTGCCCATGTACTGGTGATGACCCACGACCACGCCGAGGACCTGGCCATCTGCGACGCTGCGCTGCGCGCCAGCCACCTCGGCAGTATCGGACTGATCGGCTCCAGCGCGAAGTGGGCGCGGTTCACCCGCACGCTGACCGCCGAGTACGAGCACGAGCGCGACGAGCTGGACCGGATCACCACGCCGATCGGGAGGGCAGACATCGCCGGGAAGGAACCGGCGGTGATCGCCCTCAGTGTGGCGGCGGACCTGGTGGTCCGGCTGCACCACGAAGCGGCTCCGCAGCCAGAGTGACCGGTGCGCGCAGCACGAGCGGCTAGCGGGCTGCGCCGACCAGGGCGCTGACGGCATCCACGATCGGCAGATCGGGCTCCAGCCACGGCACCTGATACAGGTCGCTCACCGGTAGCCAGCGCAGCTCGTCGTGGTCGGCCAGCGGCTCCGGCTCCCCGGCGACGATCTGCACGAACCAGATCCGCATCGCGTGCCCGTGCAGGATCGGCCATTCCGCACCCTGGGCGGGCAGGACCGGCTCACCGATCGTCACCCGCACGCCGAGCTCCTCAGCGAGCTCGCGGTGCAGCGCGTCGCAGGGGTCTTCTCCCGGTTCCACTTTGCCGCCGGCGAACTCCCACTGGCCGGCAAGCGACTTCGGGGCACTGCGGCGGCCTGCGAGCAGCCGGTTCGGCCGGTGCAGATCGTCCACGATCGCCCCGGCCACTACGAGTCGTCGAGGAGAAGGCACGCATCGATGATACCGGTGGCCATCCACAATTTTTGTCCACAGCCCTGTGCATACGGAGCGTTTTCGCAGGTGAGCCTGTGGAGGAGCCTGTGGGTATCGAGCCGGGCAAAATTGGTTCTCCGAACCCCTTGCCAACTGTGAGCCGGGTCACTAGAAATGGATACATCGAGTTCACCGACTCGGTCGTAACCACAGGGTCAGCGCCCTTGGATGCGGGTTCGAGATCGCAGGCACGATGCCCTGGGGGCGACTCCATGGTAGTGGTCGGCGAAGACGGATCGGCACTCCAGGATTGGCTGGACCTGCAGGTGCGATCGGACCGCGAGGCGGGCAACCGCAACGCGGGCGGCTTGGGAAGTTCGGTGGTGTACCGAAGTGCAGGACCGGAGGCTCCGGAGGAATCTGGGGCGGATGGCTCTGAACTACCGGTACACACCAACACCGGCTCCCTCCGCACGGACTAGGGACGCCTGGTTCGTGCACCCGCAGGGACTGGGGAGGAATCCCTGGTCTGTGCACCGTGCGCCATCTGGGACGCTGGGCGGCTGCACAACCGGTGGGTGAATCGAGTTCGACCGGATTCCACCGGTGACCGCGCACTGAACACGAACGGGTGCTGTGTGCGGGGGCCAGGAATGGGTCCTCACCGTGATGGCCCGGCCGAACCGTTCTCGAGGAACGCACCCCGCTCGTCGGGAGTTGCGGGCGGACATCCACCGCTCACCGTCCTCGGAACAAAGCAAGGCCCCTCGGATCCCTAGTCCGAGGGGCCTTTGCTTTGTGCCGGTGGTCCGGCGCAGAGCGCCCAGCGTCAGCCGGTGCTGAAAGTCATGATGACCGACGGCGGAGCTCGCCCGGCGTAACGACGCGCACCGGGTCAGAAGTTTCCGCAGAAGTTCACTGCGCCACCGCCACCGCCACCGCCACCGCCACCGCCTGCGCCACCACTGCCACCGCCACCGCCACGGCTCGGGCGGCGACCCGTCGGAATCCAGCGGCGACCCGTACGGCTCGGGCGGCGACCCGCCGGAATCCAGTTGAAGCCTCGGAATCCACTTGCAGCTGGATTCCGAGGCGCAAGGTGGATTCCGACGGAGGTGCGGTGGGTGAGTGGAGTCAGTCGCCCGCGTTGACGTAGCCGACCAGCCAGGTCAGCTCGGCCCGGTACATCCGCACGTCCTCACCCCAGGTGGTCGGGTCGGAGCCGTAATGAGCAGTCCAGTGCGCGATCATCTCGGCGTATCCGGCATCGGCAGGTAGCAGTTGGTGGGCGTAGCCGTGGGCGAAGATGCCGCACCGTTCGCCGTCCACGTGCGCCAGGCTGACCGCCGGTCGGGTCGCCAGGTGCCGTGCCTTGACGGAGCCGCCATCGGTACCGAAGGTCCAGGCGCCGTGCAAGAAGTGCCCGTCGACCGCGCTGATCCGCGGTTCGCCGGCGGCGGTGACCGTGGCCAGGCTGAGCACCTTCATCCCGGTCGTGGCAGCGAGAACGCCAGCCGCATCCAGACGCCGGTTGCCGCTCACGATGTCCTGCAGGTGCCCGCTGGCACCGGCGTGGGACCGGTCCATGAGTTCCTGCACGGCGGTGATCTCCTCAGGTGTCTCCAGCATGGAATTGACGCTACTGGCCGGCATCGGTGGCGCGCCTGACCGTTCTTGCTACCTTGTTTGCTTGCTTTGGCTGGCTGGCTGGCTGGCTGGCTGGCCTGGCCACAGGTGCTTCTTCGGCTGAGGTCGGCAGGTCTGCACTGTGCCGGTGTGCACCGAACGATGGCGTAGCCACCCGGCCACTGCCATGGGAGGAAGAGCGGGTTGCACTCCTGTGGGAGGAAGAGCGGGCTGCGCTCCTGTGGGAGGAAGAGCGGGCTGCATTAGGCTGTGCAGGTGATCGAACTGAAGACTCCGACGGAGATCGAGGAGATGCGTCCGGCCGGCGCTTTTGTCGCCAGCGTGCTCACGGCGCTCGAAGAGGCAGCCGACGTAGGGGTCAGCCTGCTCGACCTCGATGCGCTCGCCCACCGGATGATCCGGGAGGCGGGTGCCACGTCGTGCTACATCGACTATCACCCCTCCTTCGGGGCGAGCCCGTTCGGCAAGGTCCTCTGCACCTCGGTGAACGATGCGGTGCTGCACGGCCTGCCGCATGACTACCGGCTCAAAGATGGTGACCTGCTCTCCGTGGACTTCGCCGTCAAGATCGACGGATGGGTTGCAGACGCCGCGCGGAGCCTGATCGTCGGGACTGCCCGCGAGGCGGACCAGCTGCTGATCCGGGCAACCCAAGAGGCGCTGGCGGCCGCGATCGACGTGGCGAAGGTCGGCAACCGCCTCGGCGACATCTCCGCCACTATCGGGGAGGTAGCCGAGGCCTATGGCTACCTGGTGAACACCGACTTCGGCGGCCATGGCGTGGGCCGGGAGATGCACGGTGAACCGCATGTGCCGAACAAGGGCCGCGGAGGCCGCGGGATGCCGCTCCGGCCTGGTCTGGTGATCGCTATCGAGCCCTGGTTCATGGCCGGGACGGACAAGATCTTCACCGACCCGGACGGGTGGACCCTGCGCAGCACTGATGGATCCCGCGGCGCGCACAGCGAACACACGGTGGCGATCACCGCCGACGGCCCCGTGGTGCTCACCGCGGCCGCCTGATCCGGCCGGCGCGGACCTGTGCACGCTCTGCCGGAGGCGCTCAACCGGGCGGTGGACGCTGAGCTGGCCGGGTATGACCGGGCGGCGCTGAACCGTGCCGCTCGGGCACTCAGCGAGCGCTACCTGGCCGATCGCCCGGCGCAGTCGCCGATCGTGTCCGACCGGCTGCGCGCGGCCGCCTACCTGCTCACCCGGATGCCGGCCACGTATGCCGCCGCTCGGTCCGCGGTGGATGAGCTGGCGGTGACCATGCCGGACTGGCGACCACAACGGATGGTGGACCTGGGGGCCGGGACCGGAGCCGCCAGCTGGGCCACCGTAGCCGCTCTGGACACGATCGAGTCGGTGCACCTGGTCGACTATGCCGACAGCGCTCTGGACCTGGCCACCCGGCTGCTCACCGACGCACCGGTGGAGGTGAGCGCTGAGCGCCGTCGGCTGGGCCGCCCGGCCGAGGCTGGGTTCGGCGCGAACGCACCGGAGGCGGATCTGGCAGTCGCCGCCTACGTGCTGAGCGAGCTCAGCGCCGGCGAGCAGTCCGCCGTCGTGACCGAGCTGACCCGCAGTGCCCCGGTGATCCTGCTCCTGGAGCCCGGCACGCCCGCGGGCTACGCCCGCATCCTGCGGGTCCGCGACCAGCTGATCGGTAGCGGCTGGCGGATCGCGGCACCGTGCCCGCATCAGCAGGCGTGCCCGCTCACCGGCGACGACTGGTGCCATATGAGCGTGCGTCTGCCACGCACGATTGCGCACCGGCAAGCCAAGGGTGGCAGCCGGGACTTCGAGGACGAGAAGTTCTCCTACCTTGCAGCCACCACACTGCCTACGGCCCCGGTCGGCGACCGCGTGCTCCGCCACCCGCAGGTGCGTCCTGGGCACGTGCGCCTGGAGCTGTGCACCACGGCCGGAGCACAGGAGCAGGTGACGGTCTCGAAGAAGCAGGGTGCCCACTACCGGCAGGCCCGCCGGGTCGAGTGGGGCCAGACCTGGTGACGGCGCTCCGTCTCAGGTCAGGCCAGGTCAGGTCAGGCCAGGTCAGGTCAGGTCAGGTCGGGACCTTCCGGGGCAGCAGCCCAGTCGATGGCATCGACGATTGGCTGCGTAGCGGTACCTCGGGACAGGGGGCTCCGGTGGCGGCAGGACGTGAAGACAGGGTACGGGTCAGCGACTCTGCTGTGATCGCCGCCGTGGGCCGGTGTTCCTCTGGCGCCCGCGCCGGAACCGGCGGATACTGGGGCGAGATCCCTGCGGAGGTGTCGAGACGATGACTGCCACAGCACCGATGATGATGCCGATGCTCGCCCGCGGACGGCACCGGAGCCCACGTCGCGGCGCGTGCTTCATGGAGCTGGCCTCGTACCTTGCCGGGGAGCCGTGGACGGACAGTCCGGCGTGCACGGACGAGTCGCTGGCGCACCTCGCCCGCCTGGTGAACGACCTCAGCACCGATGACGCGCGCCCGGCGCTGTCCGCGATGATTCCCTCGGTGATCGGCCTGCAGGACCTCGGCCGCGGTTTCGCCGATGAGATGGCTCTGATCGCCTCGGTGCATGCCCTGCCGATCGCCGCCCAGGACCGTCAGCGCGGGATCGCAGTCGGAATGCTCCGCATCCTCGGCGACGTCGGCGGCTACACCAGTCACGCCCACGAGTTCTGGACGGCCAGCGCCCGGGCGACCTTGGCCCAGTACTACGGCATCGAGCGATGGGCCCGGGAGTTCGCGGACAGGATGGGTGTGGTCGGAAGTGACCGTTCCGCCACCGGTGCGATGATCGAGATCGCCGCCCGTGGCATCGCCGAAGCGTGCGTCCTGGACCCGGACGACAGGTTGCGGGAGCTGTTGCGCGCGGGGATCGCGTGGGCGCACGAGTGCGCCGGGGTGAATCCAGCGGTAGTCCCGGAACTGGTGCCGCAGCACTGGGCCGGCGTGGTCCGGCCGGCCTGAGCACGTGCCTGCTGAGCAGTAGCACGACGGCGTTGCGGAACCAGGCAGCGCGCGTCACCGCTCTCTTCTGGGTGTGCTTCCGGGTCGATTGACTGACGGGCAGCACATACGGCTGACGGAAAGCGCGAGCAGTTGACGGGCAGCGCCGAACAGCTGACTGACAGTGCCGAACAGCTGACTGACAGTGCCGAGCAGTTGACGGGCAGTGCCGAGCAGTTGACGGACGTGCGGCCTCAGGTCGGCCGAGGAGGGGACAGCCTGAGGTCGGCCAGCGAAGTGTCGGCTTCAGGGCAGTTGGTGGATCGCCAGCGGCAGCACGGTGCTCGCCCCGGCGATGCCGAGGAGTTGTGCCGCCACGGTGACCGTCCAGCGGGTGCGGATGGTGTCGTCCACCAGCAGCACCGGTCCGGACAGCTCGACGTCCTGCTTGGCCCGCATCCCGGTGAGCAGGTCACTCACCCGGGTGGCCGAGGTGGTCTCGTCCCGGGGCGGCGGGCCGCTGACTTCGAGCGCCTCCACCAGCGGCAGCTTGCCCACCTGCGCCAGGTGCGCGGCCACGGAGCGGACGAGCTGCGGGTAGCGCCGCGACGGCATCGGTACCACGGCAGTGGGGCGCTGCCACTCCCGCGCCCACCGAGAGAGCACCGCCACGCTCGCGGTGAGGATTTCCTCCGGTGCAGGCTGGTCGTGCCGCCACAGCGTAGCCAGCGTCTCCGCCCAGGCCGGGTCGTCAGCGAAGGCGATCGCCCGCCCTTCGGCGATCCCGCTGATCTTGCCCTTGACCTGTGGGGTGCGCGGCGGCCAGAGCTTGCGTGCCTCGACCCGCACGTCCAACCCGCGGAAGAAGGTGCGCGCCGCCGTCACGGTGTCCTCGCTCGGCCGGGCCCCCGGTTCGGGGAGCCGACCGTCGCAGACGGAGCACCGCCCACACGGCTGCGGGTCGGGATCGTCCAGAGCCTGCTGGAGGAACTGCATCAGGCAGCCCTCGCCGTGGGCGTACCGGCGCATCAGGTCCGCCTCGGCCGCGCGCACGGACCGGAGCTCGTCCCACTTCGGTGCGTCGAAATGCCAGGGCTGCCCGGTGCCGACCCAGCCGCCCTCGACCCGGCGCACCGCACCATCCACGGCGAGGATCTTCACCAGAGTGGACAGCCGACCCGGGCGGATCCCGGTGGCCGAGGAGAGTGCCGTCTCCGACATCGGCTCCAGGCCGTGGGACGGCTCAGGTTCCGCGCTCGCGGCCCAGTCCGCCTCGTCCTGCCCCGGTGCACCGCCCGGGCGTGGGCCCAGCTCGGTCAGCACCTTGTCCGCCTGTTCCGGGTCCGGGATACCAGCGGTGGCGAAGTACTCCCAGATCCGTTCGTCGCCGGCCGATGGCACCAGCACGGCAGTGGCATCCGGCAGCGCTCGCCCGGCACGGCCTACCTGCTGGTAGTACGCCACCGGGGATGCCGGCGAGCCCAGGTGGACGCAGAACGCCAGGTCCGGCTTGTCGTAGCCCATGCCCAGTGCGGAGGTCGCGACCAGGGCCTTCACCCGGTTGTCCCGCAGCCGGTCCTCCAGCTCCTCCCGGTTCTGCGTCTTGCCGGTGTAGGCGGCCACGTCCAGCCCTTGGTCGGTCAGGAACGCGGTCACCCGGTCCGCCTCGGCGACGGTGAGCACGTACACGATCCCGGACCCGGGCAGCGTGCGCATCGCCTCGGCCACCCACGCGTACCGCTCCAGCGGGGACAGCCCGGGCACCACCGCGAGTCGCAGCGACGCCCGCGCCAGTGATCCGCGCAGGGTCACCGTGTCCTCGCCGAGCTGGGCGGCCACGTCAGTGGTGACGCGCTGGTTCGCCGTCGCCGTGGTGGCCAGTACCGGGGTGCCGGGAGCCAGCTCGAGCAGCGTGCGGGTGAGCCGCTGGTAGTCCGGGCGGAAGTCGAAGCCCCAGTCGGAGACGCAGTGCGCCTCGTCGATCACCAGCATGCCCACCTGGCCGAGCAGCTCGGGCAGGCGGGCGGCGAACCGCGGGTTGGCGAGCCGCTCCGGAGAGATCAGCAGCACGTCCACCTCACCGGCCGCCAGGGCAGTGAGCACCTGATCCCACTCCTCGAAGTTCGTGGAGTTGATCGTCGCTGCCCGCAGACCGGCTCGCTCGGCGGCGGCGATCTGGTCCCGCATCAGCGCCAGCAGCGGCGAGACCACGAGAGTAGGTCCCCCGCCAGCCGCCCGCAGGGCCGCTGTCGCGCCCCAGTACACGGCCGACTTACCCCAGCCGGTCGCTTGCACCACGAGCACCCGCCGACGGCGATCCACGAGTTCGGTCACGGCCCGCACCTGGTCCGGGCGTGGGGTGGCATCCTCCCCGGCGGCGGAGCGGATCGTGGTGGCGAGGATCTCGGCGGTGTTGGTCATCGGTCCCTATCCTGCCTGCCGATACCGACAGCGTGTGCCTATCCTGTGGATAAGCACCCGCTGGTGCGGTCGGTTCAGGTCACAGCTGGCGCCGGGCGACGGCTCCGATCAGACCGAGACCGATCAGCAGGACTGCCAGTGCCGCGGGCAGCCACGGGGTGAAGCTGACGCCGGTCTCGGCCAACGAGTCCGCGCCTGCGCTACTCGGCGCCGGCCCGCCATCGCCCGAGACGATCTCCACCGGTGCCCAGCCGAGCAGCGCGCCGTCCTCGGCCTGGATCACCAGCTGGTGCTCACCGATCTCGGTAGCGGCGGGGATCGTCACCTCGATCGTGCCCGCGGCGCTCACCTCACCCGTGGTCAACAGCACCGGGTCGGAGTGCAGCCACACGTGCACGACGCTGCTGGCGGCACCGGGGGTAGTCACGGTGATCGTCTCACCCGGTTCGGCCTCGGCCGGGGCGCGCACATCGCCGCGGGAGTCATCGGTCAGCTCGCCGGCCGGTGTGGGCTCAGGCCCAGGGCTGGTCTCGCCGCCGGGGTTCTTCCCGCCGTCGCCTTCCTCGCCAGGTACGCCATCCTCGCCTTCCTCGCCAGGTACGCCATCCTCGCCTTCCTCGCCAGGTACGCCATCCTCGCCAGGCACGCAGTCCGCGCCGGGCGCGCTCCGCAGCGAGACCCCGTCGTGGGCGGTATCGGAGATCCACAGCACCGTCGGCGTCGTCTCCGGACTCACCTCGCACCACTCGATCGCCAGCCCCTCGTTCGTGAAGCTGGGGTTCATCCCGGTGGGGGCGTGGTGATCGCTCTGCCAGGTGAGCTGACCGTCGACGAACGAGAACAGCGAGTGCCGGTTCTCACACGCTTCGTCGCACAGCGCCCACAGCTCGTTTCCGCCGGCACGCCAGTCCATCCCCATGATCACCGGAACCGACTCGCTAGCCTGCGCGGACTGCAACAGGTGAGCTCCGCCGTCGGCCTCAAGCACCACCAGGTGCAACCCACCGGTCTGCTCCACAGCGACGACGAACACGCCGCCGAAGTGCTCACCGTAAGCAGCAGGATCGTAGCGCTCGCCGTCGGCGTCGCGCACCCCGAGCTCGGTGGCCTCGGCATCGGAGATCCACTCGATACCCTCCAGGCCCGCGTTCGCGCCGAGCGTCCCGGTGATGTCGGTGAGGTTCCACTCGCCGGTGGTGGTGCTCGCGCCGTCATCGCCGAGCTCGACCCGGAGCACGGAGGGCCGGCTGACGTTGCTGGCGTCGTTGTTCCGTTCGGTGGACAGGAAGACCGCGCCGTCCCCGGCCACGGTCATCCCTTCGGCGTCCGGGGTGCCGGTGCCGTCGGGGTACCGGGGTACCCAGGAGGAAGCGATCGTGAACGTCTGCCCGTCGCGGGCCAGCTCGAAGATCTCGCCGTCGTCGTTGTTCACGGCGTAGACGGTGCCGTCGGCGGCGATGTCCATCCCGGACATGTCCTCACCCCAGGTGCCGGGGGCAACAGCCTCGTGTACCTCGTCGCCGAACGGCCACGGCTCGGCGTTGATCACCGGCTGGTCGAGCTCCTCGCAGGTGTTCACCAGCTCGAAAGTGCCGGCGGATGAGTTCCGAAAGTCACCGGTCATGTCCGGGCAGCGGGCGATCGTCGTCGGCGAGTGCGCTTCCCAGGCGAGAGAGGCCACCACCGTCCCGCTCGCGTCCCGCACGGTGATCGAGTCGGGGTCGCCGAGGCCGAACGCCGGTTCGGTGAAGATGCCCAGGTAGCCGCCGGACTCGATCGTGGTGCCTTCGGCGAGCACGATCGGCTCGTGCGTGGGGTCGCCGTCGATCAGGGTCCAGCCGGACACGTCAGCGGTCCGGGTGGTGTCGGTGTTGGCCAGCTCCACCCAGTCGCCACGCACGTCACCGTTGCTCTCCACCTCGTTGATCACGACGGCGGAGCCTCCTTCTCGCGCCACGTTGGCTGAGCCTGGGGTCGGTCGGGTGTCGACGAACTCGCCGGTCCCGTCCGGGATGCGGCCTTCGGTGACGGCGTGCTCGGTCCAGGCGTAGGTGTCTACCAGGCCGAGACCGTCGGCGAGGTAGAGCCGGATCTCGTCGTTCTTGCCGAGCCCGAACCCGTCGTCGGTGACGTCGGTCTCGATGATCAGGAACGCGCCGGGCTCCAGCGTGGTGCCGTCGGCGATCGCCAGAGTGCGCAGATCGTCGTCGTCGCGCAGGATCCAGCTGGAGAGGTCCACTGCGTCGGTGCCAGTGTTGGTCAGCTCGACCCAGTCCTGGCCGTCGTCGGGGTCGTCGGACATCACCTCGTTGACGGCGATGGTCTCCTCGGCGTCGTAGTAGGCCGGTGCCTCCCGCTCGATGTTCGCGGCGCCGGGAGTGGGCTCGGTGTCGACGAACTCGCCGGTGCCGTCCGGGAGGCGCCCTTCGCTGAACGCGTGCTCGGTCCAGGAGTAGGAGTCGATCAAGGTACTGCCGTCGGCGGTGAACAATCGGGCGGAGTCCTCCGCACCGAGGCCGAAGCCGTCCGGGCCGGCGCCGGTCTCGACCACGGCAAAGGCACCGGGCTCGATCACCGTGCCTGCCGGCAGCCTCACGCGGTGGTCGTCTGCGTCGTCGCGGACGATCCAGCCGGAGATGTCCACGGTTTCGTTGCCGGTATTGGTGAGCTCGACGAAGTCGGCGGCGTCGTCAGCGCTGTTCGACTGCACCTCGTTGATCCGGATGTCGGTATCGGCCGCATAGGCGGGAGCGGTGAGTGCGAGGCTGCCGGCAACGGCGACGAGCGCAGCAACGCAGAGAGGGCGACGGCGCACGAGGGCTCCTTGAGGTCGGGGACGTCTGATCGTCCCGGCGGCGGCGGAACAGGGTGTGGCGCCAGTGCAACGTTGACCCCAACGTGGAGTGAAGCGGGTTGAAATTCTCGGCCGGCCGGCCGAGGTTCAGCTCTCGCCCGTATCGTGTCCGCAGCGCGCGCCGTATGGATCGACACCACCGAGGAGGACCACCGATGGGAACCGACCAGGAGGTCACGTTCGCTGGAGCAGGGGGTGTCCGGCTCTCCGGGGTGCTGGACCGACCAGACGGCGAGACGGGTGCTGTGGCCCTGTTCGCACACTGCTTCACTGGGGGTAAGGACTTCGCCACGTCCAGGCGGATAGCCGATGCTCTGGCCGAGCGCGGAACGGCGGTACTGCGCTTCGACTTCACCGGCCTCGGGGAGTCCGGCGGTGACTTCGCCGACTCCACCTTCACCTCCAACATCGTGGATCTGGTGCGGGCTGCCGACTACCTGCGCGACACCATCGGTGCGCCGAGCCTGCTGGTCGGGCACTCGCTCGGCGGCGCCGCCGTGATTGCGGCGGCCGAGCGCATTCCGGAGGCGCGTGCGGTCGCCACGATCGGGGCACCGGCCGACCCGGCCCACGTGATGGGCATGCTCGCCGAGTATCGGGAGGAGATCGAGGCCGCCGGCGAGGCTGAAGTGCATCTGGCCGGACGCACGTTCCGGGTCGGCAAGGAGTTCCTCGAGGACGTCGCTGGGCAGCCCCAGACGGAGCGCCTGGCACGGATGGAATCCGCCTTGCTGGTGCTGCATGCCCCCGGCGACGACGTGGTCGGGGTGGAGCACGCCGCCAGGATCTTTACCGCGGCACGGCACTCGAAGTCTTATCTGAGCCTGGACGATGCCGATCACCTGCTGCGCCGGCGCGCGGATGCCGAGTATGCGGCCGCGATGATCGCGACGTGGGCGCAGCGCTACGTGCCGTCAGAGGGGGCGGCTAGGTGTGAGTCGTGGATGGGGTGACTGCACGTGTGCGCAGGTTCGCGGTCCTCGACTGTGGTGTGATTTTGACGTACTGGGCACGTCAAAACCACACCGTAACGGCTGCCACACCACAAACGTGACCCCAGCGCGTCTCCACCGCGAGGTAGGCGTCGGCAGGCTCGCGTAGGCTCCGCCTGGATGGATCTCTGGACTGAGTTCGCGGCACGAGTGACGCCGACGAGCGCTCTCAGCCTGGATCGGGCGACGCTGCTGATCGTGGGAGCCGTGAGCGTGGCGATCATCGTGATCGGGCCGGTGTGGCGAGTAGCCCGGCTCGGGGTGACGTTCGTGCATGAACTGGGCCACGCCGTCGTCGGCATCGTGTGCGGGCGGAAGTTCACCGGGTTCGTGCTCCGTCAGGACGCCTCCGGGCATGCGGTCACCAGGGGGCCGACCCGTGGGCCGGGGCGGGTGCTGAGCACCTGGGCCGGCTACCCCGTACCGGCGATCATCGGTGCCGCGCTGGTGGCGGCCGCATTGCGTGGCTGGGCTGCGCCGGTGCTGACTGTTGCCCTGCTCATCACGCTGATGGCGTTGATCCGGGTCCGCTCGTTCTTGACGGCCGTGGTGACGGTGGGGGTGATTGCCGGTCTGGGCGCACTCTGGTGGCTGCGCGCGGACGACTGGCAGGGCTGGGTGCTGTTGGTGGTCGGCGGCACTCTGGTGGTGGGGGCGTGGCGGCACCTGGGCGCAGTGATGGCGAGGCCGTCGAGCACGTCGGACCCGGCGGTGCTCGCTGCCCTGACGCGGGTACCGGTGCTGCTGTGGAACGTCAGCTTCGCGCTGGTCTGCGCGCTGGCGAGCTGGTTCGTGGTGGTGCAGGTACGGGCGGTCTGGCCGGGGTGATCAGGCCGCGGTGGAGGCGGTCGGGGCCCGTCGGGGGGTGGCCTGGCCGCAGGTGGGGGTGGCCTGGCCGCAGGTGGGGGTGGTCGACCCGCGCCGGAGGCGGTCAGCCCGCGCGGCGGGAGCGGCCAGTCCCGCCGCACTGCCGGGTCAGCCGTCCCAGCCATGGGCGCGCAGCACCCCGGCCACGTCCGGCCGGTGATAGCCAGGACCCTTGAGCACCTTGCCGTCCTCGCGCAGGATCGGCTCTCCGTCCGCGCCGAGCTTGGACAGGTTCGAGGACTGGATCTCCGCCAGTACCTCGGCCAGCGGGATCCCGCACTCCAGTGCCATGCCGTAGAGCACGTACACCAGGTCACCGATCGCGTCGGCAGTCTCGACCACGTCGCGGGTGCCGTCGTCCAGGCTGGCGGCACGGGTGTAAGCATCGTCCATCACGGCTTGGGCGGGGGTGCCGTACACCGCGCCGACCAGCTCGGCGAGCTCTTCGGCGATCAGCGCCATCCGCATCGGGATCCGGTCGCTATCAGCATGCGGTGCGGCGGTACGCACGGGTACCCGGTACACCTCGTGGAACACCCGCACCAGCCCTTCCGGGTCGGACCCACTGGCCGACGTGAGATCGCCACCTGGGTGAGCTCCGCCGTCGGGAAGGGGAAGATGACCGACCCGGCAGTGCCAGTGGCCGCCGGAACGGAGCTTGGCGAGCACGGCCCGCTGCAGCGAGGAGTCCTGCGGGAGGCTGTCCAGGTCGATATCGGAGCCGTCCCGGTGGGTGCCGCGCCGGGAGAAGACGAAGAACATCACGTCCGCATCGCCGGGCCGGAGCTCCTCGGTGAGTCGCCAGCGGCGCCCGAAGTCCGCGATGGTGGAGGACTGCGGAAGCACCTCGGCCAGTTGCGGGTCGAGCAGCCAGCTCGCGCAGTGCAAGCCGAGCAGTCGCAGCTCCGGGAAGTGCCGGGCGAAGAAGTCGGGGGCGCGCGCGAGGGAGGCGTCGACCAGTTCCGGGGCGAACGAGCCGGCCCGGGGGATGTGCACGGAGGCGAGGATGCCGCCGTCGGCCTGCTCGATGGTGAACTGCAGGCGGCCGAGCCAGTACAGCCCCCCGGTCCAGGCGTTCAGCAGCCAGTCGTGAGTGTGCACGCCGAACTCGCCGAAGGTGAGCCGGTGAACGGCGATCTGCTGGCCCAGGTCGGACAGCGACCGCCAGGAGATCGCGTCGGCGATTCCACGGCCGCGGTGGTAGGTACGCACTTCAGGGACGGTGGCCAGCAGGGTGCAGATCGCGAGCATCGGTTCGCCGGCCCAGTCACCGTCTCGTGCCCAGACCGAGCCGGGGATCTCGCCGAGGAGGTCGCCGATCCGGTCTCGGACGGCGCCGGTGAGTTCGGCGATCCTGGCCAGGGCGGCGTCGTCGCTGCGGGTGCGGGCGACGAGGGCGAGTGCGTCGTAGGCGTCCTGGTCGGCGAAGCCGAGGAGGACCAGAGTCTCCGGCAGGTCGGGGGAGCTGAGGCGCTCGCGGACCTGGTCGACGGTCAGGGCGCGGGTCATGCGGGCTCCTCGGGTACTGCTGCCTCGGGCGGATCGGGTGGGCTGGGCGGATCGGGCGGGCCAGGCGATTCAGGTGGGTTGGATGGTGCCGGCGGACTGGACGGCTCAGGCGGTGCTGGGTCCTCTGGCGCGGTCGCTGCTTCCACCCGGTCCACCAGAGTGGTCAGTGTGTCCACCGGGGTGTCGAGGCCGGTGGGAGTGACGGTCTGCCCGAATGCGCGGGCGGCCACTCGGGCAGTGCGCTCGCGTTGCTGGGCGGCCAGTGCGTCCACCTCCGCGCCGAGCGCTGCGGCTCGGTCGGCCGCCCCCGGCTCGGTGGGGTCCAGCGCTCCAAGCTCGGCCTGGATCTCCAGCACCCGGCGGCGGAACGTGACGATATCCATCGTCAGTGAGACTAACGGGGTGTGCTCAGTGCGTCGACGCACACGAGCCGGCGGCGGCTGCGTAGCCTTCGGCCGGCTGTGGTGGGGGATCCGGAGCCGGGAGCGGGCTGTGATGGAGCCGGCGGCAGCGGGCGGGGTTTAGGTCGCCAGCGACCAGGCGTCGGGCCCAGCGCTCTCGTGCCGGTCGGTGTTGATCAGGGTGCCGTCCGGCCGGGTGAAGATCCAGACGCCGTCCTGCCGGGTCATGCTGATCGACCGGGCGTCGACCACGGTGTGATGGTGGTAGCAGAGCAGCGCGCCGTTGGTCAGATCGGTCGGTCCGCCGTCGGACCAGTGCACGCGGGCATGGTGTGATTCGCAGATTGAGGGTGGTGCCGTGCAGCCGGGCCAGGTGCAGCCGCGATCGCGGGCGATCAGGCCTCGACGTTGCGCCGGGGTGAAGACCCGGTGGGTGCGCCCTTGGTTGATCACCTCGCTCTCCGGTGAGAAGAGCACGCGATAGACGTCCCCGCAGCTGGCCAGCCGGCGCAGTAGCCCTGGTGGAACCGGGCCGGTGCCGTCGTCGAACATCGGCGGGGGCTCGTTGAGCCGGGCCTTCCAGTCGATCGTTGTCAGCTCTGCCAGCGCGGCCGGGTCCCAGTCGCCGGCCCTGGTCCGATGCCGTGGTGGCACCGGCTCGTGCCGGGTGGATCGGCCTTCGGTTTCGGGTTCGGCTGCGTCTGCGGCTGAATCACAATCCGGGTCAGCTGGTCGGCGAGGTTCGGAATCTGGCTCCGGTGCTGGCGCCGGTCCTGGCCCTGGTGCCGGTCGCGGCTCCGGCCCTGGCGCCGGATCTGGCCCCGGCTCCTCGGCCGAATGCTTGGTCCGGCTGGGCGGCGAGGTGTCCGGGTCCGCAGGTGCAGTGCGCCGCCCGTTGCGAGAGGCGCCGGCCTCGCGCAGAAGACGCTGGAACTTCGTGGGGCTGATGAGGACGCCGAGGTGGGGGCGGACGGAGGCGTGGGTGCCGGCCAGGCCTTGGTCGAGGACGAGGTGGGCGAGGTCGGCGAGAGCTTGTGCGCGGCGCTGGTCGGCGGTGCGCTGGTCATCGGGCGCGGGCGGGGTCATCACGGCATCCATGGCGGTGCGGACCAGCCGACCGTTCTCTTCAGTGAGGAAGCCGGACAGGTGCCAGCCGTCCAGGGTGCGGACCAGTTCGACGTACTCGCGTTCTTTGGCTTGGCGGTAACCGCGGTCATCGGCCTCGGGGTCAGCCACCTGAGCGAAATGCTTCCCCAACCGACGCACCTGATCGGGTCGCATCTGCCGGGTCTGCTCGAGCAGGAACCTCTCGACGGTCACCGACTGTGTCTGCACCCCGGCAGGGGAGTCCACACCGTCCCCGGACTGGTCCTGCCCGGGTGACTCGGCTGATCCCGGTGCACCCTCGCCGTCGGCAATCGGACCCTGTTGATCCTCCAACTCGACCTGCTCGTCCAGGGCGGCGACCCGAGCGGCTGAGGTCAGTGCGGTGGCAGCGAACGCGTGCACCTGGTCCGGTCCGACCTCTCCGGCGCGCAGCGCGGCCCCGAACTGCGGGATCTCATCCCGCAGTTGACGGGCCAGTCGCACGGTCTGGCGCGCATTGCCGTAAGACATGCCGTGCGTGTGTGCGATATACGACGCAAAAGTGCGCGGCCGAAATGTTGAGGTACTCCATAATCCATCGGTCTCCTCGACCGCTAGCCACTGGTAACGCTTGCCGGTCAGCCTGGAGCACGCCCGGTGTACTCGCACACTCGCCTCACCCAGCTCGGTCCCGGTGTGCTCATCGCGTTCGTCCTGGATATCGCCAGTGGAAACCGCACCACAAAGCGCTTCTAGTGCCGCGATCTTGGTCGGAAGGTCGGCGCCCAGAAGATCGCCGAGCGAGGCGTCCAGCGAGAGGTCCGCGCCGATGGTGGAACCTGTCATTGCTGTTCACCTCTCCCGGTGTAGTCGTGTGCTCGTACATAGATTCTACGAGAGGTCACCTAGTAAGGAAAGCCTCGACATGCAATTGTTATCGAAATGTGGATAAGGGAGTGTTATCCACAGATTTCCATAAGTATGGGGGTCTAGTACGCAGAATGTCGGTGGCGCGTGATAGTGGCGAGCGCTGCCTGCCATGCCGCAAGGAGCGCACCTCGGGCCATCTGGGGCGGCCACACGTACGGTGCGCTCGCGCTGCTCGGCGGCGGAATGTGACGATGCCCCTCCGCCAGCGAGGCAGCCTCCGGCCCGAGGGCGGCTGTCCGCGATCGTCGACCACACTGTGGCAACCTTGACCGCGAGTCGGGCCGTCCAGCCATGATGGAGCGATGATCGAGAACGCACCCGCACTCGTCCATGAGCTCGATCGGCGCAAAGCAGCGCTGGCGGCATCCCCAGGAGACACCACGACCGAGATGGCGGTCTGGGAATCTGCCGCCCAGCTCGGGTTGTGGCACGTCGTGAACCGCGGCACGAAGGAGGATCCCCGGCCGAGCGGCTTCGACATCGATGGCGTCGGCCGACTGATCGGCGTCTACAGCACGCGTGAACGGGCGGGCGCCGTCGCGGGCGAGGACGGCACCGTCCTGGCCGTGCCGATGCCGCAGGCGCTGGACTGGCTCGGATCCTTCGTCGAGCAGGGCGTCGCCGGGATCGTCCTCGACCACCCGGGCCCCTGGACCCCGCTGCCCAACCTGCCATTCTTCAAGAAGTGGGTACCGCAGGCGCAGACGGCGGTGGGCAGCGGGCCGATCGTTCTCGCCCCCCAGGTAGAGGCGGCGGCCGATGCCTACGCGGCGGACAAGAGCGACCAGAACTACGCCGCAGTCGTGCGGCAGGTCGCAGCCGACAAGCTGTTCGTCGTCCTCGATCCGCAGGGCGACGGCAGCACGCCGACCAGCATCGTCAACGGTCGGGGTGAGCGCATCGGGCTCGCCTTCACCGACTCCTCCCGGGTCGAGACGCTGTACGCCGGCAAGGCCGTCCAGGTGACCGAGCGCACCGGCGCAGATCTGCTGCGGATGGTCGGTGAGCAGTTCGACGTCCTGATCCTGGACCCGCAGTACCCGTCGTCCTTCGCCGCGACTCCCGAGTGGATCACCAAGGTCCTCGACGGCGGTGAGCCCGCCTCGAAGAAGCGCTCCCGCTGGAGCTTCCGGGGCCGCTGATCCGACCCGACCGCGTTCGCGAGCCGCGGTCTCGTCGCGATCGTGGGCGCCGCGCGGAGGCCATGATCCGCGTACGGTATGACCAGACCCGTCGCCCGCCAGAGGAGCTGTAGTGACCACCGCCCCGATCGACGCCGCCGGTACCCGCGCCTGGGCCGGCCTGCATGCCCACCAGGACTCGCTCACCCCGGATCTGCGCGGCTGGTTCGCTGCCGAGCCCGACCGTGCGCAGCGGTACAGCTTCCGCGCCGCCGACCTGCATGTGGACCTGTCCAAGAACCTCATCTCCGACCGCACCGTCGAGCTACTGCTCCAGCTTGCCGACGAGGTAGGTCTCGCCGGCCGGATCGAGGAGATGTTCTCCGGCGCGCACATCAACGCGACCGAGGACCGCGCCGTGCTGCATACCGCCCTGCGGCGCCCGGCGGGCGCCACGCCCCCGCTGCACGTGGACGGCCAGGACGTGGACGCGGACGTGCACGCTGAGCTGGACAAGATGTACGGGTTCGCCGAGAAGGTCCGCAGCGGGGAGTGGACCGGGGTCACCGGGAAGCCGGTGCGCACCGTGGTGAATATCGGCATTGGCGGCTCCGACCTCGGCCCGGTGATGGCCTACGAGGCGCTCCGCCCTTACGTGGCCGATCACCTGGAGGTGCGGTTCATCTCCAATATCGACCCCACGGACGTAGCCGAAACCACCCGGGACCTCGACCCCGAGACCACGCTGTTCATCGTTGCCTCGAAGACGTTCGGCACCCTCGAGACGCTCACCAACGCCCGCCTGGCCCGGGAGTGGCTGTGGGAGAAACTGGCCGCCGCACACGCCCTCGGCGAGGGAGGCGAGGCTCGTAGCGCTGCGGTGTCGAAGCATTTCGTGGCTGTCTCCACCGCGCTGGACAAGGTGGCCGACTTCGGTATCGACCCGGCGAACGCCTTCGGGTTCTGGGACTGGGTCGGCGGCCGGTACTCGGTGGACTCGGTGATCGGCACGTCGCTGGCGATCGCGATCGGCCCGGAGCGGTTCGCGGAGTTCCTGGCCGGCTTCCACGCCGTCGACGAGCACTTCCGCACCACCCCGCACGCGCGCAACGTGCCGGTCCTGATGGGCCTGCTGAACATCTGGTACGTGAACTTCCTCGGCGCCGAGAGCCACGCGGTCCTGCCCTACGCCCAGTATCTGCACCGGTTCCCCGCCTACCTCCAGCAACTCACGATGGAGTCCAACGGCAAGGGGGTGCGCTGGGACGGCAGCCCGGTCACCACGGACACCGGTGAGATCTTCTGGGGCGAGCCGGGTACCAACGGCCAGCACGCCTTCTACCAGTTGATCCATCAGGGCACCCGGGTGATCCCGGCGGACTTCATCGCGATGGCCAATCCCGCCCATCCGCTCAGTGATGGTGGCACCGACGTGCACAGCCTGTTCCTGGCGAACTTCTTCGCCCAGACCAAGGCACTCGCCTTCGGCAAGACCGCCGACGAGGTGCGCGCCGAGGGCACCGCTGAGGAGATTGTCCCGGCGCGGGTGTTCACCGGGAACCGGCCGACCACTTCGATCCTTGCCCCCGAGCTCACCCCGAGCGTGCTCGGTCAGCTGATCGCGCTGTATGAGCACATCACCTTCGTGCAAGGCGTGGTCTGGGGCATCGACTCCTTCGACCAGTGGGGGGTGGAGCTCGGCAAGCAGCTGGCCCTGCAGGTCGCACCTGCGGTGACCGGCGATGCGGTCGCGCTAGCCGAGCAGGACTCCTCCACCCGCGCGCTGATCGAGGAGTACCTGAAGCTGCGACGGTGAACGGTCGGCAGGAGCCGATGCCCGACGGCGGAACTCACCGGGAGGGGATCGTGTCACCAAACGCTTGAGCACCGGTTGGCAGGCTGAGCACCGACATGTGCGTACTCAGCCTGCAAGAACATCATCAGACGGCTGTTCAGCCCGGCACCTGAGCCTGCGCCACCGGAGCCCCCGTCTCCTCCACCCGCACCCGTAGCAGCGCCGGATCGCCAGCGACCTGCCCCTCGGTGGTCACCCACAACTGGTTGCCGCCGACCGGCCCGAACGCCGTACAGGTGGGGTTCTGCACCGGCAGATCGAGCCGGCCGAGCGGTTCACCGTCCGGGCTCAGCCGGACCACGCACCGCCCGCCCCAGATCGCCAGCCACCAGCAGGACTCAGCGTCCTGGCACCAGCCGTCCGGCAGCACACCACTGTCCGGATCGAACCGGACCCACGGCCGGGCACTGACCACAGTGCCGCCAGCGACCACACACGCGTAGATCGCGTAGCGGAACGAGTCGATCAGCAACATCTCGCTGCCATCGGCGCTGAAGCCGATACCGTTCGGAAGCCGTACGCCACTGACCGCCTCGGTGAAAACGAACCGATCGCCGTCGACCGTGGCACGCAGCACCATCCCCTCCCGGTCCTCCCCGGAGATCGCCCCCAGCCACAGCGAACCGTCCGGTGCCACTGCGGCATCGTTGAACCGCCCCGGCAGGTTGCCCGGGCTGCCGAGCGATTCGCCCAGTCCGGGACCGCCCAGACCGGCACCGTCTGGAGCGGCACTGTCTGGAGCGGTACTGTCCGGACCAAGGCGATAGACGCCGTCGTCCGCAGCCACGACCAGACCGCCACCCACAGCCGGCCGCAAGGCCGAGAGATACCAGCTCGCACGCACGACAGTCTGGGCCTGCCCGTGCTCGTCCAACCGGTGCAGCCTGCCCGCGGTGATGTCGCACCACCAGATGGTGCCCTCGTGCCACAGCGGGCCCTCCGCGACCTCGGCCGGCTCGGGCACCACCACCTCGACGTCCGCCCGGATCGCCGGCAGCGCGGCAAGGTCCACCGGTGCGGTACCACTCAGGTCGACAGAACCGAGATCCAGGCTCATCGCGCGGTCAGCCCGCCGTCGAGGACCAGACCGGTGCCGGTGATGAACCTGGCGGCGTCGGACGCCAGGTACACCGCCGCTGCCGCGATCTCCGCCGGTTGCCCTAGCCGGCCCATCGGCTGGCGCGCCACCAGCTGTTCGCGCCGGGCCTGCGGATCCGGGGCCTGGGCCATCAGCCGGCCCACCCACGGGGAGTCCACTGTGCCGGGGTTCAGCCAGTTGCACCGCACCCCGCTGTCCGCATACTGCGCGGCGACCTGACGGCTGAGCGCGATCACCGCGCCCTTGCTGGCCGAGTAGGACGCCCGGTCCGGGACGCCGACCAACGCGGCCGCCGACGCCGTGTTGATGATGGCGCCGTCCTGCTGGGGGAGCATGTGCCGCAGGGCGTGCTTGGTGCCGAGGAAGACCCCCTTCGCGTTCACCGCCATGACGGCGTCCCATTCCTCCGCGGTGCAGTCCAGCACGTTGGTGGTCGAGCCGTTGCCGGCGTTGTTGCAGACCACGTCGAGGTGACCGGCCGAGGCGGCGACGTCGTCGAACAGGGCCGCGACTGCCTTCTCGTCCCGCACGTCGAGGGCGTGCACGGTGACCGCGTCGATCGCCTCCTGCGGCGGGTTGAGGTCGCACAGGTGCACCTCGTCGCCGAGGTCGGCGAAGGCGCGGCACATCTCCCAGCCGATCCCGGAAGCGCCGCCGGTGACGATCACGGTACGAGTCATGACTGCTCCTGTTCCTCTGCCGGTGGTCGGCCACCTTCTGCAGGCTGCCGGTGCTCTTCTGCCCGCGACCACGGGTGCCGCAGCACGGTCTCCTCGGTCGCCTCGAGCTCCAGCACACGGTTCCACTTCGCGGTGCGCTCGGAGCGGTGCGTCGAGCCCACTTTGAGCTGGCCGGCATCCCAGCCGACCGCCAGGTCCGCCACCCAGGAGTCCTCGGTCTCGCCGGAACGTGCCGAGACCACGGTGCGGTAGCCGGCGCCCTTGGCGATGCCGAGCACCTCCTGGGTGCGGGTGACCAGCCCGTTCTGGTTCACCTTGATCAGGATCGACGAACCGCACCTGGAAGTGACCCCGCGGCGCAGCCGCTCAGCCTGGGTGACGAACAGGTCATCCCCCACCAGGTCGACGCGGCTGGCCAGCTCCCGGGTAGCCAGCTGCCAGCCGGCCCAGTCGTCCTCACCGAGCGGATCCTCGATCGACCGGATCGGGTAGCGCCGGATCCAGCCGGCGTACATGGCGACCAGTTCCTCGGCCGAGAGCGTGCGGTCCTCGGTGGCCAGGTGATAGCCGCGGGAGGTCTGGAACTCACTCGCCGCAGCATCGATGGCGAATCTCACCTGGCCTCCCAGCTCGAGCCCGCTGGCCTCGACGGCCTCACACAGCAGGTCCAGTGCCGCCCGGTTGGAGCCGAGCGGGAGACCGAGCCCGCCTTCGTCCGCCACCAGGTGCGCCTGCGGAAACCCCCGCTGTTCGGCGACGGTGCGCGCAGCGGCCCGGATCCGGCTCACCCACTCGATCGCCTCGGCGAACGTCTGCGCACCCTCGGGGATCACCAGGAAATCCTGCAGATCGATCGCGCCGGCAGCGTGCGCCCCGCCGGAGACGATGTTCACCATCGGCATCGGGAGCGGCAACGGACCCTCGGGCCGGAGCATCCGGGCGAGCGGGATGCGCTCGGCGTCGGCGGCGGCCAGGACCGCTGCCAGCGACACGGCGAGCGTGGCGTTCGCGCCGATCTGGTCCGCGCCGCGCTGCTGCCACACCTGGTCGATCGCGCGGTCGACCGCCGCTGCGTCCGTCGCCGGGAGCCCGTGGGTGGCCGGGGCCAGATACTTCTCGACGGCGTTGATCGCCGTGCGTACTCCCGCTCCCGCATATCGTGAGCCGCCATCGCGCAGCTCGAGTGCTTCATGGCTCCCGGTGGAGGCGCCGGAGGGGACACGTGCTACGCCGATTCCGCCGCCGGCCAGGTCCACCCGGCAGGCGACGGTCGGCCGGCCACGGGAGTCCAGGGCCTCCCAGGCGCGTACCTGCGCGATCGTGGCTGTGCTCATCCTGTGCTCCCGTCGGTGCCGATCAGATCGAGGTAGCCGGTCAGGCTATCGGTCTCCTCGAGCAGCGCCCGGGTGGCCTGCCGGCGGACGAGCTCCACCTGGGCGGCGGTGAGGTAGCCGACCTTCGAGACGCCGTCGACGCGTGCCAACATCAGGGCCGCGCAGTGGGCGACCAGGTGTACTTCCGGCAACGGTTCGTGCACCGCCGCTCGAGCGCGCGATGCTCCGGTCCGGGGTGCCCCGGGTCGCGGTGTTTGCGGTGCTGCCGGCTG
The DNA here is from genome assembly GCF_008000995.1 of Ruania zhangjianzhongii. Lineage (NCBI taxonomy): Bacteria > Bacillati > Actinomycetota > Actinomycetes > Micrococcales > Ruaniaceae > Ruania > Ruania zhangjianzhongii. The sequence goes on along the minus strand of NZ_CP042828.1, from coordinate 4,745,411 downwards.
GCAGTACGCGCGCCAGAACTCCTGGGCCGCGGTGCGCAGCTCAGTACGTTCCGGATCGAGACTCTTCAGCAGCAGGTGAGTGAGCAAGAACGCGACATCGAACACCGGGTCGCCGAGCACAGCGCACTCGCTGTCCACCAGCCACCACTCGGTGCCAGGTCCGGCCGGGCGAAGGATGTTCTTCGGGGACAGGTCCCCGTGCACCAGGCAGGTCTGCGCGGTGAGCAGTCCGTCGGCGAGCTGGTGCAGACGCTCGGCGATCCGGCCACCGTGCTGGTCGGCAACGTGACGGTAGAACGGGTCCAGCCGGAGCGCGGTGAAGTCTGCGGTCGGGGCGAAGCGTTGCCGGTCCGGGGCCCCGGTGGGCCATTCGGCGGCTGTTGTGGCCTGGTGCCAGAGTCGCACCTGGTGACCGAGCGAGCGGGCCACCTGCTCGGCCTCGCTGGCCGGCTGCCCCGCCAGCAGCTGTTCCTTCCAGGTGTGCCAGGCCTCCGGAGCAGCCTGCATCGCCAGCAGGAGCTCGTCTCGATCACAGTCCAGGACCGCCGGTGCATGATCCGCACTGATCCGGTGCAACGTACGCAACGCGTCCGCTTCAGTGAGGATCCGGCGCGGGTCCGCCTGCCACACGGCCGGGACGTTCAGCTCCGCGAGGGCCTGTTTGAGCACCAGGCTCCGGTCCGGCCCATCCAGTCGCAGCACCGTCCCGGAGACCCCGCCAGCGAGTGTCCGCACCTGTGGGGCGGGACCGGACCAGATGCCGCGCTGTCGCAGGTGGCTCTCGATACGGGTGGTCGACCAGCCGGAGAGCGGTTCAGTCATTGCCGGGCGGCCTTGTCCACGGCGGACACTGCTGGACCAGTCTGCTCAGCAGCCGGGTGGCTCCCGACCTCTGATCGACCATGATCCTCCGTCTGTTCGGACATCGGTGAAACTAAGCGCTCGGCATGACGATGTCAAGATACGGTAAAGCGCCTCGGGGCGATGCTGCCGTCCCGCTCTCGGCCATGCGTCGCACGTGATGGTAGAAAGGTAGACTCGAGATGCGCACGGTAGAATCTCGTGATGAGCCTGAACATCAAGAATGAGCGAGTGCATGCGCTGGCCCGCGAGGCAGCGCGCCGGACCGGCCGGACTCAGACCAGTGCCATCGAGGCGGCGCTGGAGCGCTATCTGGACGAGTTGCCCCGTGACGACGGCGCGGCGAGCCGGGGCCAACGGCTGGACCAGCTTCTGGCGGATGTCCAGACGCGGCTGCGCTCCGCCGGTGAGCCTGCCCTCGACACCGAGGAACTGTACGACCGCGCCGGTCTGCCCCGATGATCGTCGACACGTCCGCCATCGTCGCGATCCTGCGTGGAGAGCCGGAGACGGCCGAATTCCGTACCGCGATCCAGCGGGCGGCGACAGTACGGATCTCCGCGGCCAGTTATCTGGAGCTCGGCATAGTGCTCGACCGGGTAGGTGATCCGGTCCTGACCAGGCAGCTGGACGAGGTCCTCGATGCACTAGGCGTGACGGTCGCCGAGGTCAGCCCGGAACAGGCCCGGCTCGCGCGGGCCGCGTATCGGGACTACGGATGCGGATCTGGCCATCCTGCGCGCCTGAATTTCGGGGACTGCTTCAGCTACGCGCTCGCAGCGGTCGCCAGAGATCCGTTGTTGTTCAAAGGTGACGACTTCGGCCACACCGACGTACGGCCGGCCCGCTGACACGGCGCAGGCCGCCGACCTTCTGTCGTCAACTGGAGCGGGTGACGGGAATCGAACCCGCGCCGTCAGCTTGGGAAGCTGAAGTTCTACCATTGAACTACACCCGCATGAGGTACAGCGAGGCCAGCGTACCTGACCTCACGCCGTGCTTTCACCTCCGCTAACCAGCCCGCGAACGTGACTCTGCGCGGACTCGCGGGCCGATGCGGCCCCGCGATCGAGCGCTCGGGAGCGTGGGGCGGGCGTTCGCGAAACCGGGGGAGAGGTTCGCCGGGACGCGGGCCGCTCGGCTACCGTTGCCTCGTGCTGCTCTCCGACCGCGACATCCGAGCCGAGCTGACCTCCGGACGGGTCGGGCTGGACCCCTTCGACGAGGCGATGATCCAGCCCTCCAGCGTGGACGTCCGCCTGGACCGCTACTTCCGGCTGTTCGATAACCACAAGTACCCGGTGATCGACCCGGCTGCCGACCAGCCCGAGCTCACCCGGCTGATCGAGGTCGACCCCGGAGAGTCGTTCATGCTGCACCCGGGGGAGTTCGTGCTCGGCTCCACGCTGGAGCAGATCACCCTGCCCGACGACGTCGCCGCGCGGCTGGAGGGCAAGTCCTCTCTCGGCCGCCTCGGGCTGCTCACCCACTCCACTGCGGGTTTCATCGACCCGGGCTTCTCCGGGCACGTCACCCTGGAGCTGTCCAACGTCGCCACTCTGCCGATCACCCTCTGGCCCGGGATGAAGATCGGGCAGCTGTGCTACTTCCGGCTGTCCAGCCCGGCCGAGCACCCCTACGGCACGGGCGCCATGGGATCGCGCTACCAGGGGCAGCGCGGGCCCACCGCCTCCCGCTCGCACCAGAACTTCCATCGCACCGAGATGGAGCAGTAGGTGACCGGGGACGCCGGTGGCCCGAGCCTGGACCTCACCCGGTCCCGGCACCTGTTGGCAGTGGCCGACGACGTCAGTGCCGAGGAAGTGGAAGCGCTCGTCCTCTCCCGGTACCCGGACGCGATCCGAACCGAGCCCGATGTGCTCACCCTGGCCGGCGGCGTGCACCTGTCCGGGCCGTTCCCGCTCGACGGCGCAGGTCACCGGGATCTCGGTCTGCCGGCGTGGGCGGACGGTACCTATCTGCTCACCTGCCCACAGGACCGCGGCCGGCCGGTCCCGGCCGAGCTGGCTGCCACCGGTGGTCTGCTCGGCGCCTTCGCCGCCGGGGAGGTGCGGGGCCGCGAGCGGGAGACGCTCGAGCTGCTGCTGGCGATGGGCCGGCGCCTGGGTGCGGTGGTACGCACCAGCACCGGGCACGTGCTCGAGCCCGAGGAGTGGGCCGGGGTCGATCTGACCGTGTACGCACCGGTCTGGCTCTACCCGGACGCACTGGTGCACGTGCTCACGCCGGTACTGCCCGGGGTCCAGGCGCTCACCGATGTGCAGCTGCCCGATGCTCCGCTACCTCCTGCCACCGGCCGACCAGGTGGCGGTGCCGACCTCGACGACGGTGAACGGGCCTGGCTGCACGCCGAGGCCGATGCGTACGACGCACACACGTTGGCGCAGCCGGAGGTGCTGGAGTCCTACGGCACGATCTGGCACTACCCGAGCGGTGGGGTGATCACCGCATCGGTGGCCGCCGCGGACGTGGCCCCCGTGGTGCTCGCCGGCTTGGACCGGGTGGGGGAGGGCATGCTCAGCTACGAGCTGCGCTGGTACCCGGCCGACCCTCAGCAGTGGGACCGCGAGCCACCGCCGACGGCGTTGCGCACCGAGTGCGCCGACGCGCGGGAGCGGATCGAGGCCGCCGCGCGCGCCGTGCTCACCGCGGTCGGTGGCCAAGCCACCGACGACGACGGTTTCCTGGTCCAGCCTTGACGATCCCTCCCTCTCCCCCCACCACCACCCACGGGTCGTCAGGTGAGGGGTGCGCTCTAGCGCACTCTTCACAGGACGACCCGTAGGTGGGGAGGCCACCCGTGACAGATGTCAGGGGCAGGTCGTGACACCCGCCCCAGGGTCGCGCCCCCGCCCCGGCGCACCGTGGAGGCATGAACACCACCACCGCTCCAGTACCCACGCGGCAGACCCTCGACACCGGCCCGTCCGCCGTCGACCTGACCGCCGCGACGAAGAGCTTCGGCCACACCCACGCCGTGCGCGGGGTGGCCCTGCACGTCCGGCCCGGTGAAGTGGTCGCCCTGCTCGGCCCGAACGGTGCCGGCAAGACCACCACGCTCGACCTGATCCTCGGCCTGAGCACCCCGACCACCGGCCAGGTGAGCGTCTACGGGATGACGCCGCGCACCGCCGTCGCCCGCGGACTGGTGGCCGCTGTGCTGCAGACCGGCGGGTTGCTGCCCGATCTGACCGTGAAAGAGATGGTCACCTACACTGCCTGCTTGTTCGCCCAGACCCGACCAGTAGCCGAGGTGCTGGACCACGCCGGGATTATCGGGATCGCGGGCCGCAAGGTCGGCAAGTGCTCCGGCGGGGAGCAGCAGCGCCTGCGGTTCGCGATGGCCCTGCTCGCCGACCCGGCGCTGCTCGTCCTGGACGAACCGACCACCGGGATGGATGTGGCGGGCCGCCGCCGATTCTGGCAGTCGATCCGCACCGACGTCGACGCCGGCCGCACAGTGCTGTTCGCCACCCACTACCTGGAAGAGGCCGACGTCTACGCCGACCGGATCGTGCTGATGGCCCGCGGGCTCGTGGTGGCCGACGGCACTACCGCCGAGGTGAAGGCGCTCGCCTCCGGGCGCACGGTGCGCGCCACGGTGCCCGGTGGTCTGCCCACCGACGAGTTGCACCGCCTCGGCGACGTGCCCGGCGTGGACACGGTGGAGGCCCGCGGGGAGAGCGTGCTGGTGCACACGGCCGACTCCGACGCGGTGGCCCGCTACCTGCTCGATGTCACCACGGCCTGCGACCTGGAGATCACCGCCCGCGCCCTGGAGGACGCGTTCGTCTCCCTGACTGCGGCGCCAGCCGCCGCGGCCGCGCCCACCCGGTCGGCCGCGCCGGCGCCCACTTCCACGAACGACTCTTCCACCGAAGGGACCGACCGATGACCGCCACCGCCGCCACCCCAGCCGCGACGCCGCCCGCCCAGCCCGTGCTGGAGCGTCCCGTCCCGCGCTGGGGCGGCTTCTCTGCCCGGTTGTTCGCGCTGGAGCTGCGCCGACTGCTGCGCAACCGGCGCACGGTGATCCTCATGGTGGTGATGCCGGTCGCGCTGTTCCTCATCGCCAGCAGCTCCGTCGGCGGCAGCGGGGACGTCGGGCACGGCAATGTCGCCGCCTACATCCTGATCTCGATGGGCGTCTACGGCGCGATGCTCGCCACCACCAGCGCCGGCGCCATGGTCGCCGTCGAACGCTCCCGCGGCTGGACCCGCCAGCTGCGACTGACCCCGCTGACCCCGATGGCCTACATCCTGCTCAAGGCGTGCTGCGCCGTCGTGCTCGGTGGCCTGTCCGTGACCGCGGTCTACCTGGCCGGGGCGATCAGCACCGGACCGCAGATGGCCGGTTACCTCTGGCCGCTCACCGCTGCGATCGCGCTCGCCGGATCCCTGGTGTTCGCCGCCTTCGGCCTGTTCCTCGGCTACCTGCTGCCGAGCGAGAACGTGATGCAGTTCCTCGGCCTCGGGGTGGCCGCGATGGCGTTCCTCGGCGGCTTGTTCTACCCGATCCCGGCCGGCAGCACGCTGGACCTGGTGGCCTCCTTCACCCCGATGTATGGGCTCGGCCACCTGGTGCACGCGCCGCTCACCGGGGCGGCGGTCCAGGTCACCTGGGTGGTCAGCGTGGTGGTCTGGTTCGCGATCTTCGCCCTCGGTGCCATCTGGCGGTTCCGCAAGGACACGGCGCGCGGGTGAACAATGGCAAGGTGACCGCGTCGCCGGACAGGACGACCACCGGCCAGGTGTTCGGCACCTGGGCGGTGGTCGGCTTCTCCGCGATCTGGCTGGTGTTCCTCGCCGACCCGATATCCACCGCCTGGGCTGCGCGGCACACCACAGCGGGCATCATCGGCCTGATCGCCACGTGCTGTGTGGCCTTGCTCTACCTGGCGGCCTGGCTGGTGCAGATCCGCCCGGGCTGGGTCGGAACCTGGGTTCGCGGCCACCCCGTGGCCAGCGGGAGCTGGTCGAGCGCCACCCCCGCCGCCCGGGCCCGCTCGATCGCGGTGATCGCCGTGCAGCTGGTGCTCGCTGCGGTGATGATCGCGACCCTCGGGCAGCCGGCCACCGCGGCGTTGCCGTTCGTCGGGGTGCTGATGATGCTCTGGCTGCCCCGGGTGGTGGGCCCGGTGGGCGTCGTGCTGCTGGTGGCGGCGGTCGGCGGGCTGGAGTGGGCGGTGCCGGGCTGGCAGCCGGGATTCGGGGTGCCGCTGTCCATCGCGGCCTCCGCGCTCGCGGTCTGGGGGATCCAGACGATGCGTCAGCGCACCCGCGCGCTGATGGACGCCCGCGCGGAGAACGCCCGGCTCGCCGTGGCCGAGGAACGGCACCGGATGGCCCGCGACCTGCACGATGTGCTCGGCCACTCGCTCACCGTGATCACCGTGAAGATCGAGCTCGCCGGCCGGCTGCTGGACGTGGACCCCGACCGTGCCCGCACCGAGCTGGCCGGTCTGGAGCGGCTCTCCCGGGACACGCTGCACGATGTTCGCCGCGCAGTGGAGGGCTACCGGGATCTGAGCCTGGCCGGGGAGCTGGTGCGCGCCCGAGAAGCCCTGGAATCGGCGGACATCCTCGCCCACCTGCCCTCCGCCGTCGACGAGGTGCCCACGCAGGTGCGGGACCTCTATGCCTGGGCCGTGCGGGAGGGGATCACGAACGTGATCCGGCACTCCGGGGCGAGTACCTGCACTGTGCAGGTCACCCCGGAGCGGCTCACGATCGTCGACGACGGCGCAGGTCCGGGGGTCGGCGTGAGGTCCCGCGGCGCAGCCGGTCAGGTGGGCGAAGGCGGGGGCCTGGCCGGCCCGGTGGCCGAGACTGGCGCCGTGGTCGCAGGAGCGGGAGCAGACGCCGGCGGATACGCAGGCGCAAGCGGATACGCGGGTGCAGGCGCGGATGCAGGTCAGCCCGGCGGGGGGAACGGGCTGCGCGGCCTGGTGGAGCGGGCCCGGCTCGCCGGTGCCGTGATCCTCACCCGCGAGGTGGATCCGCACGGGTTCGAGCTGACCGTGCAGGTGCAGCGATGATCCGGGTGCTGCTCGCCGACGACCAGTCCCTGGTCCGCGGGGCGGTGGCGGCGCTCCTCGGCCTGGAGGCAGACATCGAGGTGACCGGTGAGGCCGGCGACGCCGCGGAGGTACTCGGCCTGCTGACGGCCGCCGCTGTGGACGTGGCCCTGGTGGACGTGGAGATGCCCGGGATGGACGGGATCGCGCTGACCGCCGCGATCAAGGCCGAGCACCCCGGTGTGCGGGTGCTGATCGTCACCACCTTCGGCCGGCCCGGTTACCTGCGCCGGGCGCTGCGCGCGGGGGCGGACGGGTTCGTGGTCAAGGACACCCCGGCCCGCCGGCTCGCCGACGCGGTCCGGCGGGTGCACGCCGGGCTGCGGGTGGTGGATCCGGTGCTCGCCGCCGAAGGGCTGGTGGCCGGCGAGTCGCCGCTCACCGCCCGAGAGACCGAGGTGCTTCGGGAGGCCGCCACCGGTGGCACCGCAGCAGATGTCGCCCGGGCGCTGCATCTGACCGAGGGCACGGTGCGCAATCACCTCTCTGCCGCAATCGGCAAGACTGGTGCGCGCACTCGCGCGGAGGCTGCTCGGCTGGCACAGGAGAACGGATGGTTGTAGTCCTCGCCGATGCGTCCAGCCGGTGAGCACCGGCCTCGGCACCCTGGGGCAATTGTTAGTATTGGGACCGGCCCGCTAGCCGCTTCGGGGCGGTGCGGCGTGCCATTTTCCCCATCCCGAACACAACTGCACCACTTGAACTCTGACCACTGACCACGCCCACTGAGCAGGAGCGGACGTGCTGCAGCTATTAGCCGTGCACCTCATCGCGGCTCTGGTTGCGCCCTCTCTGGTGGCACGGTTCGGCCGGAAGATGTTCCTGCCGCTGGCGCTGGTGCCCGGTTCGGCAGCGGTGTGGGCGCTCACTCAGATCAGTGCGGTACTGGATGGTCGCGGTCCCCGGGTGGACGTGCAGTGGGTCGACTCCATCGGGATGGACCTGACGTTCCGGCTGGACACCCTGGCCTGGTTCATGGTGCTGATCGTCGGTGCTGTGGGAGCGCTGGTGCTCGCCTACTGCGCCTGGTACTTCGCCTCCGGTGCGAAGTTCCTCGGCCGGTTCGCCGGAGTGTTCGTCGCCTTCGCCGGCACGATGCTCGGTCTGGTCAGCACGGACAACACGCTCGTGCTGTACGTCTTCTGGGAACTGACCACGATCTTCTCCTACCTGCTGATCGGGCACTACTTCGACCGCAAGGGCTCCCGGCGTTCGGCGATGCAGGCGATCATCGTCACCACGCTCGGCGGGCTGGCGATGCTCGGCGGCTTCCTCATCCTCGGGGAGACCGAGGGCGGGTCGTACTCGCTCACCGAGCTGGTGGCGAACACACCCACCGGCTGGGGCGTGACCACCGCCGTGGTGCTGGTGCTGGTCGGCGCCCTGACGAAGTCGGCGCAGATCCCGTTCCACTTCTGGCTGCCGTCGGCGATGGCCGCTCCCACTCCGGTCAGTGCCTATCTGCACGCCGCTGCGATGGTCAAGGCCGGTGTGTACCTGGTGGCCCGGCTGGCTCCCGGGTTCGCTGATCTCGCCGTCTGGCGCTGGATGATTCTCGTGGCCGGTGGTGCGACGATGATCGTCGGTGGGTACCGCGCTCTGAAGCAGTACGACCTGAAGCTTCTGCTCGCCTTCGGCACGGTCAGCCAGCTCGGTTTCCTCATCCTGCTCGTCGGTCAGGCCGAACGCGCTGTGGCGCTCGCCGGGCTGGCGCTGGTCGGCGCGCACGCAATGTTCAAGGCGGCGCTGTTCCTCACCGTCGGGGTGATCGACGCGGCTGCCGGCACCCGCGATCTGCGCAAGCTCTCCGGTCTGGGCCGCAATCTGCCCGCGGCGAGCATCGCTGGGTTCCTCGCCATCTTCTCCATGATCGGCTTGCCGCCGTTTGCCGGCTATGTCGGCAAAGAGGCAGCGCTGGAGGCGCTCACGCACGACGGCGGAACGCACCAGATCATCGTGCTCGCCGTGATCGTGGTCGGCTCGGTGCTCACCTTTGCCTACGGTCTGCGGTTCCTCTGGGGCGCGTTCGCCCGTAAGGCGGACCTGGCCGACACCGAGCTGGACCGCGAGGCCACCGGACTGTTCATTCCCGGTCTCCTGCTCGCCGTGGCCGGTCTCGCCGCCGGCCTCGTCCCGGGCTTGGGCGAACGTCTGCTGTCCGGCCACGCCGGCACCTACCCCGCCGGGGACGCCGGGCACCTGACCCTCTGGGGCGGGTTCGGTCTTCCGCTCCTGCTCACGGCCGGGATCGTGCTGCTCGGACTCGTGCTCTACGCCGGACGACACCTCGTGTACCGGGTGCAGGACGCCGTCGTGCTCGCCCCCGATGCCGACCACAGCTACCGCAGCACGATGCGCCGGCTGGACCGGCTCGCCATCGGGGTCACCTCGATCACCCAACGTGGTTCGCTCCCGCTGTACCTGGCGATCATCCTGTTCACCGCGGTGGCCTCGATCGGGATCGCGACGATCACCGGTGGTGTGCAGGTCGGCCAGATCCGGTGGTTCGACACCCCCGCCCAGGTGGCGGTTGGCCTGGTGATTGCGATCGGGGCGTTCCTCGCTGCCCGGGCCCGACGGCGGCTCAAGGCCGTGGTGCTGCTCGGCGTGACCGGGTACGGCGTGGTGGTGCTGTTCGCGCTGCACGGGGCGCCCGACCTGGCGCTCACTCAGGCACTGGTGGAGACGATCTCCCTGGTGGTGTTCATCCTGGTGATGCGCCGCCTGCCCCCTTATTACTCGGACCGGCCGCTGAAGGCGAGTCGCTGGTGGCGGGCGCTGGTCGGTGTCGCCGTGGGGGCGATGGCCATGCTGCTCGCGCTGGTGGTGCCGAACGCGCGGGTGGCGGAACCGATTGCCCAGTTCTTCCCGGAGGAGGCTTACGAGTACGGCCACGGCAAGAACATCGTGAACGTAACCCTGGTGGACATCCGCGCCTGGGACACCATGGGCGAGATCGCCGTACTCCTGGTGGCGGCCACCGGAGTGGCCTCCTTGGTGTTCCTCCGGGCCCGATCGCGTGGTGTGGACCGCGTGCGGGACTTCAAGCCGAGCGCCCCGTCGGTCTGGCCGGTGCCGCCCGGCGAGGATGTCGCCGCCCGGCTGCGCGGCCTCGCCGCCGCCAACAAGGACGCCCGGCGGAACCGCCGTTGGCTGCCTTCCGAAGTGGCGCTGCCGCCCTATCGGCGTTCGGTGATCTTCGAGGTGGCCACTCGGATCGTCTTCCACACCATGCTGGTCTTCGCGGTGTTCCTCCTCTTCTCCGGGCACAACGCTCCTGGTGGCGGGTTTGTCGCCGGCCTGGTGGTGGGTATCGCGCTGACCGTGCGCTATCTCGCCGGCGGCCGCTATGAGCTCGGCGAGGCCGTTCCGGTGCTGCCGGGTGCGCTGCTCGGCTCCGGTCTGTTCCTTTCCGCAGGCGCCGGTGTGGTGCCGATGTTCTTCGGTGGCGCGGTGCTGCAGTCGGTAGCGATCGACTTCAACCTCGGCATCCTCGGCGAGGTGCACCTGGTCACCACGCTGTTCTTCGACATCGGCGTGTTCCTCGTGGTGGTGGGTCTGATCCTGGACGTGCTCCGCTCGCTGGGGTCCGAAGTGGACCGGCAGGGCGAGGCCGCCGGCCAGGCCGCACCCGATGTGGCGCACGACTCCCCGCGCAGCACCGCCGACGATGCCGAACCTGACCTGGTGCACACCGGCGGCGGCGGTGGTTCCGAATGACCGTGAGGAGCCCCCGCGTAGGTGCGCCGAGGTACGAGGTGCGCCGGAGCGAGGCACCGCAGCGGGCAGAGCAACGGGACCGAATGACCGTGAGGAGCCCCCGCGTAGGTGCGCCGAGGTACGAGGTGCGTCGGAGCGAGGCACCGCAGCGGGCAGAGAGGAGGGCGCCGTGAATATCGAGATGAGTCCCTCCTTGGCGCTGGTGCTGGTGGTCGGCGTCCTGGTCGGCACCGGGGTGTACCTGCTGCTCGAGCGGAGCCTGTCCCGCGTGGTCCTCGGCGTGACCCTGATCAGTAACGGCGTGAATGTGCTGTTCCTGATCGCCGGCGGTGCGGCCGGTGGCCCGCCGCTGGTCGGCACCACTGCGCCCGAGGACATGGCCGACCCGCTGCCCCAGGCGATGGTGCTCACTGCGATCGTGATCAACCTGGGGCTGACCGCGTTCGTGTTGGCGATGGCCTACCGGTCGTGGCAGTTGCACGGTCACGACGAGGTGCAGGATGACCTCGAGGACCGCAGAATCGCCCGCCGTGCGGCGCTGCGTCAGGCGGACAGCCGCACCGACGACGTCGGTTCCGACCTTCAGGCAGAGGCAGCCGAGGCCCGGGACGAGACCGAGGAGACTCCCCTCGGTGCCGAAGAACAGCCCGCGGCGCACACTCCGGACAGCACCGCTGGCGGACCGATCACGGGAGGAGACCGATGACCTGGCTCCTTCCCCTGCCCGTCGTGGTGCCCTTGGTGGCCGCCGGCCTGGCGCTGGCCGTGTCCCGCCGCTCCCGTGCGCAGGGCATCATCTCGATCAGCGCGCTGGCCATCGTGCTCGGGGTGGCGGTCGCACTGATCTTCGTCACCCACACCGCCGGACCGCAGGTGATGGGGGTGGGCGACTGGCAGGTGCCGGTGGGCATCGGTCTGGTGGCCGACCGGCTGTCCGCGCTGATGCTGGTGGTCTCCGCGCTGGTACTGCTCGGCGTGCTGGCCTACTCCCTGGCCCAGGGCCTGGCGGACGGGAACGAGAGCGCCCCGGTGGCGATCTACCACCCGACCTACCTGGTGCTGGCGGCCGGGGTGTCGATGGCGTTCCTGTCCGGTGACCTGTTCAACCTGTACGTCGGGTTCGAGATCCTGCTCGCAGCCAGCTTCGTGCTGCTCACCCTCGGTGGTACCGGGGAGCGAATACGCGCCGGGTCCATCTATGTGGTGGTCTCGCTGCTGTCCTCGATCCTCTTCTTGATCTCGATCGCGCTGATCTACGCGGCCACCGGCACCTTGAACATGGCCCATCTCGCCGAGCGGCTCGCCGAGGTGGACTCCGGGGTGCGACTGCTGCTGCAGATCATGCTGCTGCTCGGATTCGCGATCAAGGCCGCAGTGTTCCCGCTCTCGGCCTGGCTGCCGGACTCCTATCCGACCGCTCCGGCGCCGGTGACCGCCGTGTTCGCCGGTCTGCTCACCAAAGTAGGCGTGTACGCGATCATCCGCGCCCAGACGCTGCTGTTCCCGGACTCACGGCTGGATACCGTGCTGCTGGTGGCAGCGATCGCGACCATGTTGGTGGGCATCATCGGTGCCGTGGCTCAGGAGGACATCAAACGTCTGCTGTCCTTTACCCTGGTCAGTCACATCGGGTACATGATCTTTGGGATCGCTCTGTCCAGCGAAACCGGACTGTCCGCCGCGATCTTCTACATCGTTCACCACATCACCGTGCAGACCGCACTGTTCCTGATCGCCGGCCTGGTGGAGCGCCGCGGCGGGACTACCTCACTGGAACAGCTCGGCAGTCTGGCGAAGGTGGCCCCGGCACTGGGCGCGGTGTTCTTCCTGTCCGCGATGAACCTCGCCGGCATCCCGCCGATGTCCGGATTCCTCGGCAAGGTCGGTCTGCTGCAGGCCGGCTTCCAGGACGGATCTGCGCTCGCACTGGTGGGCGTCGGTGCCGGGCTGCTCACCTCACTGCTCACCTTGTACGCCGTGGTGAAGGCGTGGAACAAGGCGTTCTGGCAGGAGGCCCCGGAACCGCTGCCGGATGCTCGGGTGCCACGCACGATGTTCGGCCCCGCGGCGGTGATCGCCTCAGTGGGGGTGCTGATCGCGGTGATCGGTGGTCCACTCTATGACTACACCGACGCCGCGGCCCGGGACCTGACCGCCCGCACCCCGTATGTGGATGCGGTGCTGGTGCACGGCGACCGTGGCTCCGGCCAGTCCTCAGATTCCTCAGGGGGTGACGGATGAGATCACCAGACGCCTATGACTGGCTGCGGCGCTGGCCGATGGCCATATGGATGACGATCGTGTGGGTGCTGCTCTGGGGCAACCTCACCGTCGCGAACGTGTTCACCGGTGTGCTGATCAGCTTCGGTCTGCTGCGGGTGATGCCGATGCCCCGGGTGGGCTTCGGTGGACACGTCTCGGTGCTCGGGGTGGTTGCGCTGCTTACCCGCCTGCTGGTGGACATCGTGCGCGCTTCGATCAGCGTGGCCGCACATGCGCTGCACATCGGCCGCTACCCCCAGGGTGCGGTGATCCGGGTCAAGCTCGCCTCCTCCTCGGACCTGATCCTCACGCTGACCGCGGAGCTCACCGTGATCGTGCCGGGCTCGATCGTGGTGGAGGCGCACCGGCTCACCGGGATGCTCTATGTGCACGTGCTGGACGTCAGCGCCCCCGGCGCGGTGGAGAAGTCCCGCCAGGGTGTGCTGGACCAGGAGAAGTGGGTGATGTACGCGCTCGCCACGGACCAGGACATCGCCGAGGCGGGGTACCCGCCGAGGCCGTGGAAGCGCGGTCGCCGCCAGACGAAGCAGAGCGAGGTGAGCTCGTGAGTCCCATTGTGATGGCCGTCTGTGCCGCGCTGCTCATCTCGGCTGCGTTGATCACGCTGTTCCGGGTGGAGCGCGGGCCGAGCATGCTGGACCGGATCGTGGCCCTGGATGTGCTGGTCTCAGCGCTGATCGGTTCGCTGGCGCTGGTCTCGCTCTGGTTCGGGCGCACCGATCTGGTCCTGGTGCTGACCGTGCTCGCCCTGGTCGGCTTCGTCGGATCGGTGACCCTTGCCCGGTTCGCTGCCGCCGAACCTGAGGCCGAGTCCCGGATCCTCAGTGCGCAGGAGGCCGCCGAGCGCGACGCCGGCATCCGGCCTGAGGACGGTGAGTCGTGACCGGTCTCGAGATCCTCTCCGCTGTGCTGCTGATCGGCGGGAGTGCACTGACCTTCATCGCCGCCGTCGGCATTGCTCGCTTCCCCGACCTGCTCTCCAGAATGCATGCCGCCACCAAGCCGCAAGTGCTCGGACTGATGCTGATGATGGGTGGCCTGGCGATCAGTCTCGGTTCCAGCCAGGTCACCTGGAAGCTCACCCTCGTTGTCGCCTTCCAGCTGATCACCGCACCGGTCTCGGCGCATATGGTCGGCCGCGCCGGCTACCGAACCCACAAAGTGGACCCTGAGCATCTGGCCACGGACGAGCTCACCGAGGACCTCGAGCGCGCCAGGGCCGAGGCCGAGCGGGAGAACTGAGCGGGCACCTCAGTCCTTCTCGACCGTCAGTCCTTCTCGATCGTCAGTCCTTCTCGATCGCGGGCTTGTTCCCGCTGTCCATCCACTTGGCCGCACCGCGGGTGGCGAAGGTGCGAGCGAAAGCGACCACCGCTCCGCTGACCGCGGCGAACACCACCAGCTCGCCGATGCTGAGCTCGCCGTCGTCGGGGTCACCGGTCGGCGGCTCGTGACCGGTCACGGCCTTCCAGCCGGCGGCAAGCAGCTTGTTCGCAGCGAAACCGGCGGCGACCGCCGCCACCGTGGTGACCAGCTTCTGCACGTTCATAAGGCGCGACTCCTCGGATCGGATGTTCCGCCGTCCACCTTATCGACCGAGACGACTGCCGGCCTGCCCACATGCGGATTCGACCTGCTCCAGATCTGCAGTGTGAACGCGCATGACTCTGCGCATTCGGGGGACCTGGATCCAGGGCGAGCGTGGACTCGTCCGGCGAGGAGCCCGGCCGGCGGAGCGGACGCAGCGCACCCGGTTGCCCTCGGTCGCCTCGTCGCTGGCGCCGGTGTACCGTGGGGCGGAGACGACAGGGGAGCGCCCCGAGCGCTGAGAGTGCGGTCCGCCGCAGACCCTCGAACCTGCTCCGGTTAGCACCGGCGAAGGGAGTCGAGCATCTCTCGACGTGGAACTACCACGGACCCCTTCTCAACTCGATTGAGGAGGAACGAATGACCCGTACCAGCCCCGCTGTAGCCGCGATGGTGAGCGCCGCCGTCGCCGTGAGCCTGGCCGGCTGCTCCCTGATCGGGAACAGCCCCGACGAGGGCAGCACGAACGAGGAAGGCGAACCGGCCCTGGTGCGAGTGGTCACCCACGACTCCTTCGCCCTGTCCGAGGACCTGATCGAGGAGTTCGAGGACGAGACCGACTACACCCTGGAGTTCAGTGCCCCCGGGGACGGTGGAGCCCTGGTGAACCAGCTCATCCTGACCACCGACTCCCCGCTCGGGGACGTCGCCTTCGGGGTGGACAACTCCTTCGCCGGCCGGGCGATCGCCGAGGGGGTGTTCGACCCCTACACCTCGCCGGACCTGCCCCCGAGCGCGGAGCCGTACCTGGCCGATGACGCCGGCTCGCTCACCCCGGTGGACCGCGGGGACGTGTGCCTGAACGTGGACCGCCAGTACTTCACCGACCACGATCTGGCCGAGCCGGAGACCCTGGACGATCTGCTCGCCGAGGAGTACGGGGACTTGGTGGTGGTGACCAACCCGGCGACCTCCTCCCCGGGGCTGGCCTTCCTGCTCGCCACGGTGGCGGCCTACGGTGAGGACGGCTGGCAGGACTACTGGCAGCAGCTCGCCGACAACGGGCTGAAGGTGGTGGAAAGCTGGTCGGACGCGTACTCGGTGGACTTCTCCGGGTCCACCGGTGAAGGCGACCGGCCGATCGTGCTGTCCTACGCCACCTCGCCAGCGTTCGAGGTGGGGGAGGACGAGACCGAGGCCCCGACCGAGGCGCTGCTGGGTACCTGTTTCCAGCAGGTCGAGTACGCCGGGGTGCTCGCCGGCGCGGACAACCCCGAGGGGGCTCAGGCGTTCATCGACTTCCTGCTCTCCGACGAGGTGCAGGCCGATATCCCGGAGCAGATGTACATGTACCCGGTGAACGACCAGATCGACCTGCCGCAGGCGTGGACCGATTTCGCCCCGCTGGCCGACGACCCGTTCACGATGGACCCGGCGCTGATCGATGACCACCGCGACGAGTGGATCCAGCAGTGGACGGACACGGTAATCGGCTGACCGTGGTGCCGGCCGCAGCGCACCAGGGCGGCCTCGATGTCGAGAATCCCAGCGAGAGCGACATCGAGGCCACCGTCGGCGGCAGAGCTGACGGCCGGGCTGGCGGCAGATCTAGCAGCCGGGCTGGCGGCCGGGCCGTAGGTGGCCGTGGCCGCACGGCCGCTGCGGTGGTGGCGGCCGCGGTGCCGCTGGCGTTCCTGGCGATCTTCTTCGGCTACCCGGTTGCCGCTCTGGTCGCGCGCGGGTTCGTCGCCGACGGCGCGCTGGACCTGGGCGGGGTGGCCGAGGTGTTCGGTGCCGGCCGCACCTGGCGGATCATCGGCCTGACCTTCGCCCAGGCCATCCTCGGCACCCTCGGCGCCGTGCTGCTCGGTGTGCCCGGCGCCTACGTGCTGTACTGCCGAAGGTTCCCCGGCCGCACGCTGGTGCGGACCCTGGTGACTGTGCCGTTCGTGCTCCCGACCGTCGTGGTCGGTGTGGCGTTCCGGTCG
Organism: Ruania zhangjianzhongii; assembly: GCF_008000995.1. Classification (NCBI taxonomy): domain Bacteria; kingdom Bacillati; phylum Actinomycetota; class Actinomycetes; order Micrococcales; family Ruaniaceae; genus Ruania; species Ruania zhangjianzhongii. The sequence continues at coordinate 4,728,934 of NZ_CP042828.1, read as the reverse complement.
CTGCTCGCCACCTCGGGGCCACTCGGCTTCCTCGGCCTGGACGGCACCTTCACCGCGATCGTGCTGGCGCTGGTGTTCTTCAACTACGCCGTGGTGGTGCGCACAGTGGGTGGGCTGTGGGAGCGGCTGGACCCCCGCACCGCCCAGGCGGCCCGCGCGCTCGGTGCCTCCCCGGCGCGCGCCTTCGTCACCGTGACGTTGCCGGCGCTCGGCCCGGCGATCGCGTCCGCCGCCTCGGTGGTGTTCCTGTTCTGCGCCACGGCGTTCGGAGTGGTGCTGGTGCTCGGCGGGCTGCGGTTCGGCACCGTGGAGACCGAGATCTGGATCCAGACCACCCAGTTCCTCAACTTGCGCGCCGCCTCGGTGCTGTCGGTGGTGCAGCTCGTGGTGGTGGCCGGTGCGCTGGTCGCCTTCTCCCGTGCCCGCGCCACGCGGGAACGGGCGCTGGCGCTGCACGGCAACCCGGCGCGCAGCACGCCACTGCAGCTGACCGGGCGAGGGGGGCGCCCCGGCGGCGACCTGCTGCCCGCTGCGGTGACCGCCGTCGTGGTGGGGGTGCTGCTGCTCGCCCCGATGCTCACCTTGGTGCTTCGCTCGCTGCGCACCCCGACCGGCTGGGGACTGGACAACTACTGGGCCCTGGGTAGCACCGGCGGGGACAACGCGCTCACCGTGACCGTGTGGCAGGCGACCGCGAACTCGCTGCGGATCGCGGTGGACGCCACGATGATCGCCGTACTGATGGGGGTGCTGGTGGCCCTGGTGGTCTCTCGTCGACCCCGCAGCACCGCCGGGCGTCGGGCGATCGTCTGGTTGGACGGGGCGGTGATGCTGCCGCTCGGGGTGTCCGCGGTGACCGTGGGGTTCGGTTTCCTGATCGCGCTGAACCATCCGCCGCTGGACCTGCGCAGCTCGCCGGTGCTGATCCCGATCGCGCAGGCGATCGTGGCGATGCCGCTGGTGGTGCGCACGGTGCTGCCAGTGCTGCGCGCGATCGACCCGCGCCAGCGCCAGGTGGCGGCCGTGCTGGGCGCCACCCCGCTTCGGGTGTTGCTCACTGTGGACGGGCCCTACCTGGTGCGCTCCCTGGGACTGGCGATCGGGTTCGCGTTCGCGGTGTCGCTGGGGGAGTTCGGCGCCACCAGCTTCCTGTCCCGCCCGGACCGGCCGACGCTGCCGGTGGTGGTGTTCCGGCTGATCGGCCAGCCGGGCGCACTGAATCAAGGAATGGCGCTGGCTGCTGCCGTGGTGCTCGCGCTGCTCACCGCCACGGTGATGGCACTGGCCGAACGACTTCGCGGGGAGCATGCCGGTGAGATTTGAGCAGCACCGGGCCGTCCGCCCGTTCCGGTGTGCCGCGAACCGTCGCTCAGCGGGGACGGCGGGCGACAGATCGCGGCACAACGAGGGTTCAGCCGAGCAGCTTCTCCAGCACGGCCACCGAACCGCGATAGGGCGCCTCGGGACGTGGCCAGTGCACCACCACATCGGTGAAGCCGAGCTCGCCGGCCTGGGCGATCTGCTCCTCGGCGTAGGTATGGCTGGTCAGCACGGCCGGCCCGTGCACATCGATGGCCAGGTACCGGCGCAGCCTCTCCTGCCCGGGCCCGCGCTCCGCCTCGAGCCGGTCCATCTGGGCTGCCAGCTCGGCGACTCCCCGCCACCAGGAGGTCACCCGCTCGGCCGCCGCCGCCGGATCGTCCGCCGGCGCTCCCGGCGGGCCGCTCTGTCTGCCGGTGGTCACCCAGCCCTGGCCGTGCACTGCGGCCAGCGCCATCGACCGGGGACCGTTCGCGGCGATCACGAACGGCACCCGTGGCTGTTGCACGCAGCCCGGCCGGCCCCGGGCGCCGGCCGTGGTGAAGAACTCCCCGTCGTGATCCACGTGATCCTCAGTGAGCAGCCGGTCCAGCAGCGGCACCAGCTCGGCGAACCTGCGGGTGCGCTGGCCACGGGTGTGCGTGGCGCCGAGGATCTGGCTGTCCAGGTCGCCCCCTGCGCCCAGGCCGAGCAGCAGCCGGCCATCGGACATGTCGTCCAGAGTGACCACATCCTTGGCGAGCAGCGCCGGATGGCGGAAGTTCGGGGAAGCGACGAACGTACCCAGGCCGATCCGCTCGGTCACCAGCGCCGCGGCGGCCAGAGTGGGCATCGTGGAGTACCAGGGCGAGTCCGGCAGCCCGCCCCAGACCAGGTGGTCGTACGTCCACGCGTGCGCCGCGCCAAGCTCATCGGCCCGCTGCCACAGGCCGGCGGCCTCGCGCCAGGGACTCTCGGGCAGGAAGCACACGCCGATCCGCATCCCGCCAGCGTACCCAGGCCTACGATCGACACTCATGGTAGGAGCTGACGTGGACGGACTGCAGGTCTCCGGTGCCGTGGTCACCTACGGGCCAACGACGGCGGTCGACCAGGTGGACCTGGATGTTCGCCGGGGCGAGGTGGTCGCCCTGCTCGGCCCTTCGGGGTGTGGGAAGTCCTCACTCTTGCGGGCGGTGGCCGGGCTGGAGCCGCTCAGTGCCGGCGAGCTCACCTGGGACGGGGCCGATATGCGGCAGATCCCGGTGCACCGCCGCGGCTTCGGGCTGATGTTCCAGGACGGGCAGCTCTTCCCGCACCGGGACGTGGCCGGGAACGTCGCCTACGGTCTGCAGATGGCTGGCCTGCCGCGAGGTGAGCAGCAGGAACGGGTCGCCGAGCTGCTTGACCTGGTCGGGCTGTCCGAGCACGCGCACCGGTCGATCACTGCCCTCTCCGGCGGTGAGCAGCAGCGGGTGGCGCTGGCCCGCGCACTCGCTCCCCGGCCGCGACTGCTACTCCTGGACGAGCCGCTCTCCGCACTGGACCGCGCGCTGCGCGAGCACCTGGCCACCGAGCTGCACGACATCCTGCGCACCGCGGGCACCACCGCCCTGTACGTCACCCACGACCACGACGAGGCGTTCACCGTGGCAGACCAGGTGGCACTGATGCGGGCCGGGCGCCTGGTGCAGACCGGGACGCCGGCCGAGCTGTGGGCGCAGCCAGTGGATGCGGCGGCAGCACAGTTCCTCGGCTACTGGGTGGTGCAGCGGTCCGGTCGGACGCTCGGGGTCAGCCCGCACGCGCTCAGCGTGATCGGCACGGCCAGCGACGGCGGAGGTCACCATGATCATGGCCGCCACCTGCTCCAGGGCACCGTGGTCTCGGTCGGTTTTGCTCGGGGCCGGGTGACCGCGCGGGTCGCGGTGCCTGACTGGGGCGAGCAGACCGCCGACGCGGACGGCGTCGCCGGTCTCGAGGCGGGCCGAGAGGTCCTGATCCGGGTGGAGCAGAGCGGGGTGGTGGAGTTGTAGTGGACCCGCCGGGCAAATGTCTGACACCTTCCGGTGCGGGCGGTACGGTGTCGGTGAGTCTAGACAGACGCAAGGTCGGGCCTACACAGACGTAAGGCGGCGAAGTTGCCATGACCGAGGACACCTACCAGACCATCGCGATCGTCATCTATTTCGCAGGCATGCTCGCGATCGGGTACGTCGCCTACCGGCGAACCAAGAACAACCTGGACGCCTACATGCTCGCGGACCGGGGCCTGCGACCGAGCGTTGCCGCGCTGAGCGCCGGTGCCTCGGACATGTCCGGCTGGCTGCTGATGGGCTTGCCCGGCGCGATCTACATGCTCGGGCTGTTCCAGGCCTGGATCGCCATCGGTCTGACTATCGGCGCCTGGCTGAACTGGAAATTCGTGGCACCGCGGTTGCGCGCCTACACCGAGGTGGCGGGCAACTCGATCACTATCCCCAGCTTCTTCGAGCATCGGCTCAAGGACACCACCCGCGCCATCCGGATCGTGTGCGGGCTGATCATCCTGGTGTTCTTCACCTTCTACGTCTCCAGCGGAATGGTCGCCGCGGGCAAGTTCTACGAGTCCAGCTTCGGCGGCAACTACCTGTTCGGGATGCTGGTGGTCGCCGGGATCACGATCCTCTATACGTTCTTCGGCGGCTTCCTCGGCGCCACGCTGACCGACGTGGCTCAGGGTCTGCTGATGCTCGCCGCCCTGATCGCCGTTCCGATCGTGGCGATCTTCAACGTCGGCGGTCCCTCGGAGACCATCGCCGCGATCAACGAGGTCGATCCGAACATGCTCAATCTGTTCGCCGGCGGCACGTTGGTGGCTGGTATCTCCCTCGCTGCCTGGGGGCTCGGCTACTTCGGTCAGCCGCACATCATCGTGCGATTCATGGCGTTGAAGAACCCGCAGCAGGCGCACGCGGCCCGGCGGATCGGCATCGGCTGGATGGTGCTCACCGTCCTCGGCTCGGTCTGCACCGCGCTGATCGGGATCGCCTACTACCGGATCAACGGCGGGTCGCCGACGGACGCCGAGAAGGGCGAGACCGTCTTCCTCGACCTGGCGCAGATCATGTTCCACCCGTTCGTCGCCGGGCTGGTGCTGGCTGCTGTGCTGGCGGCGATCATGTCGACGATCTCCTCCCAGCTGGTGGTGACATCGTCGGCGCTGGTGGAGGACCTGTTCAAGATCATCGCCGAGAAGACCGGGAGCACCAGGCGGTTGTCGGACAAGGGGTACGTGCGGTTCGGACGGTTCGGCGTGCTCGGGGTCGCGATCATCGCCGCTGTGCTGGCGATCAATCCCTCCGACAGCATCCTCGACCTGGTCGGCTTCGCCTGGGCCGGCTTCGGTGCTTCGTTCGGGCCGATCGTGCTGCTCTCGCTGTTCTGGAAGCGGCTGAGCAACTGGGGCGCGCTCTCCGGTCTGATCGTCGGAGCCGTCGTCGCCTACACCTGGGGCCAGTCGTCCCTGTCGGACACGCTGTACGAGATCGTGCCCGGCTTTGCCGCCAACCTGATCGTCGCAGTGGTGGTCAGCCTGTTCACTTTCAAGCCGAACGAACAGATCACCACGGAGTTCCGACGCTCGAGCATGCTGGCCCGCGGTGAGGAAGACCCCGCCGCCACACCTGCCGGCCCAGCAGCGCAGGGCTGAGCGGCGACCGATGCCTGGATTCATTTCCGGCTACAGCACAGGTGGGGCAGCCACCGCTCTTTCCGCCCGGGCGTGTATTCTCGGTGCCTGCCGCTGTAGCGACCGGCGGCAGGTGCCGGTGACGCTCTGCAATGGAGCACTAGGCATCGAGCCCACCGACCAGGACAGAGTGTGACGACGAACGAGAGCCCCGGCGAACCAACAGTGTCCGCCGACGAACACCTGGGCCAGACGCTCAAAGTGGCGTCAGACCATCGGCGCAACCTCCGGATCGGGCGGCTGCGTCGATTCGCGCTGAAGCTCAGCGTGCTGGTGGTGTTCGTCGCCGTCTGGTGGGTGGTCGCCGCGATGGAGCTGGTGAATCCGCTCTACCTGCCGTCTCCGCCCGCGGTGTGGGACGCGTTCGTCCAGGCGAACTCGTGCCGGGAGATCAGCGACACCCGCACCATCTGCGGTGAGCAGAGCTACTACATGTGGGAGCACCTGCTCGCCTCCCTGCAGCGGATGGGAGTCGGCGTGGGGATCGCTGTCATCCTCGGCCCGCTGGCCGGCTTCCTGATGGCGACCATCGGCTGGCTGAACACCGCGCTGGAGCCCTACCTGAACTTCCTGCGCTCGCTGCCCCCGCTGGGCTACATCGGCCTGCTGATCGTCTGGTTCGGCATCGGCGATGTCTCGAAGAACTGGTTGCTGTTCCTGGCCGCATTCCCGCCGATCGTGATCGCCACGATCAACGGGGTGCGCGGCGTGAAGCAGGACAGCATCCAGGCCGCCCTGTCGATGGGGGCCAACCGCCGGCAGGTCGGTACGTCCGTGATCCTCCCCTCCGCGCTGCCCGAGGTGATCGCCGGTATCCGGATCGCCACCGGCTTCGCCTGGACCTGTGTGGTCGCCGCCGAGCTGAATGCTGGCCTGCCTGGCATCGGCGGGTTGGCGTACACCTCCGGTCAGCAGCTGCAGACTGCCCTGACCATCGCCTGCATCTTCGTGATCGGCTTCGCGGCCGTCGCGCTCGATGCCCTGATCAAGTACCTCGGCAACCTGGCAGTGCCGTGGTACGGGAAAGCATGACCAAAGGAGACGCCATGACCAAGGCCCGACCCCGTTTCTTCGGCGCGGTAGCGCTCGCCGGCGCCGCCGCCCTCACCCTGTCCGCCTGTGTCGACTCCGGGCGCAACAGCAACCCGGACAGCGAGCAGGACGAGTCCGCCTCGGAGTGCCCGGTCGAGGTGAACGAGGACATCACCACCACGGTGCGGCTGGCCTACCAGCCCATCCCGAACGGTGACCTGGTGGTGCGCGACCTCGGCTGGCTGGAGGCCTGCATGCCGAACGCCGACATCACCTGGAACCAGTACAGCTCCGGCGGTGACGTGGTGCAGGCCTTCGGATCGGACTCGGCCGACCTCGGCCTCGCCGGCTCCAGCCCGACCACGAAGTCGCTCTCCCCGCCCATCAGTGACGACCTCCAGGTGATCTGGATCCACGACGTCATCGGCGAGGCCGAGTCCCTCGTGGTGCAGGACAGCGTGGACGCGACCAGCCTGCCCGAGCTGGAAGGGATGCGGGTGGCGGTACCGTTCGCCTCCACTGCCCACTACTCTCTGCTCGCCGCGCTCGACCGCGAGGGGATGACCCCCAGCGACATCGGCCTGACCAATCTCTCCCCGGACGCGATGCTCGCCGCCTGGGAGCGGGAGGAGATCGACGCCGCCTGGGTCTGGGCCCCCACCCTGCCGGAGCTTCTGGACACCGGCGAGATCATCCTCTCCGCAGCGGACACTGCCGACGTAGCCCCAACCTACGACCTCGCCGTGGCGACCACACCGTTCGTAGAAGAGAACCCGGAGTTCATGCAGGTGTGGACCGCCGTGCAGAACGAAGCGGTGACCATGATCAATGAGGACCCGGAGACCGCTGCCGCCTCGATCGCTGTGCAGCTGGGGATCGAACCCGAGCAGGTGCTCGACCAGTTCGATGGCTACACCTACCTGAGCGCGAGCGAGCTGGCCGGTGAGGACTACTTCGGTGGCACCCTGGCTCAGGACCTGATCAACACCGCCGACTTCCTGGTCACCCAGCAGGAGATCGACGAGGTGAACCCGGCCGAGGACTACGAGAACGCGATCTACACCGACGCGATCGACGCGGTGGCCGGTCAGTGAGCTTCGCACTGGAGAACGTCTCCCAGCGCTACATCACCGATAGCGGTGAGGTGGTGCACGCGCTGGCGGACACGACGCTGACCGTGGACACCGGGTCGTTCGTCTGTGTGGTGGGACCGTCCGGCTGCGGGAAGACCACCTTGCTGAAGATCCTTGCCGGATTCCTCAAGCCCACCGGGGGCGTCGCATCCGTCGACGGCGTACCCATCACCGCCCCGTCCTGGCAGCGGGGTGTGGTGTTCCAGCAGGCCAACCTCTACCCGTGGATGACCGTGCGCAAGAACGTCGAGCTCGGGCTGAAGTTCCGCGGCATCGCTGCAGCCAAGCGCCGCGGGGTGGCCGAGGAGTGCCTCAGTCTGGTGGGGCTGGAAGGCTTCGAGGACAAGAAGACCTACGAGCTCTCCGGCGGGATGCAGCAGCGCACCCAGATCGCCCGAGTGCTGGCCAACGATCCGGAGATCATCCTGATGGACGAGCCGTTCGGTGCCCTGGATGCGCTCACCCGGGAACGGCTGCAGATGGACCTGCTGCGGATCTCTCGGGAACAGCGCAAGACGGTCTTCTTCATCACCCACAGCGTGGAGGAAGCCGTGTTCCTGGGCGACCGGGTGCTGGTGATGAGTGCTCGGCCCGGCCGGGTGGTGCTGGACGAGTCGGTGCAGATCTCCGCGAAGTATGGCCGGATCCTGCCCGGTAAGGAGCTGCGCTCCACCCAGGAGTTCGTCGAGCTCCGGGACAAGATCTCCGATCAGATCTACGAAGGCCAGACGATCTAGCGGTCCTGCTCGGGCGCAGCTAAGACCCGGCGCCGCGTGCGCACCGAACCGTCGCGGGTCTTCAGCAGCGCCACCAGCATGAAGCTCAGGCTGACCAACAGTGCCCAGGATCCCCACTTTCCGGTGTGCACCATCTCCCAGATCTCCGCCTGGTTCGGATAGCTCCACGCGCCGAGCAGCGTGCCGGCGTTCTCTGCGACCCAGAGGAAGAACCCGATCAGCACGAAGCTCACCGCCAGCGGCATCCGGTAGCGCCGCTCACCCACGGTGAAGGCCACTGTGCATCCCCACAGGGCGAGGATGAAGCCCGCGGCGATCCACCAGCGCAAGTCCGGGAGCACATGGTGGCTGAAGAAGTTGACGTAGGCCGCGACGGCGAGCACCGCCGTCCAGACCGGTCGTAGCCCGACCACCCGCAGTCGCATCCGGCGGAACGCCTGGCAGATATAGGACGCCACCGAGGCGTACATGAACCCGGAGTACAACGGCACCCCGCCCAGGCGGAGCAGACCCTCATCCGGATAGGACCACGACCCGACCTGCACCTTGAAGATCTCCAGGGCGAGCCCGACCAGGTGGAAGATCGCGATGATCGCCACTTCTCGCCGTGTCTCCAGCCCCACCAGGTAGAACACCACGGTCACACCGACCGCATAGACCAGCAGTGCGTCATAGCGGGCGATCGGGAGTGGCAGGATGGCGCTGAGCGCCAGACCGGCGAAGATCGCCAGCGGGAACAGGCAGCACTGCAGCTCTAGCCAGGCGAACCGGAGCAGCTGGCCGATCGTGCGGATCGCCCGGGCAGAGCGCGAGGTGCTGGCGGTGAGCGGCGAGGTGGTCACAAGGGGCGACCCTGCCAGCCGGTCGAGCGAGAACCGGACGGTTTCGCAAGACCTGCTCGCGGCAGCCACGGCACCTCCCCGCAGCCACCACACCTCCCCGAGATCGGCACATCGCCCGGGCCCGGTGCGCACTGCACGGCGGCCGGCTGACCGGCCGGACCAGGGGAGAAGTCCCCACGCCGTGTTCGGCTACCCGGCGGCAGGCTTGTTAGGCTCCGTGGCGACCAAGTAGGAGAACGAGGGGTAGGCACGACCGTGGACAGCCAGGTATGGATCTACGTTCTGGTCGGTGCGGTGTTCACCGTCGCGATAGTGATCCAGTTCGTGATCGCCCACCGACGGCGGAAGGCCGCCCAGCAGTGGGCAGACGCGCACGGCTGGACCTACACCCGGTCCGACGGCTCGCTGGTGAAGCGCTGGTCCTCACCGCCGTTCCGCCGCGGCAGCAGCCGGGCCGCGATCAACGTGCTCACCGGCACCTGGAACGGCCGCTCGGCTACCTCGTTCACCTACAAGTACACCACCGGCAGCGGGAAGAACCGCACCACCCACTACCACCACGTGGTGGCCTTCTCCCTGCCGGCCCGGTTGCCGTGGCTCCGGTTGGAACCGGAGGGCGTCGGTGACTCGATCGCGAAGTTCTTCGGGGGCCAGGACATCGAGTTCGAGTCGGCCCAGTTCAACGACCGGTGGCGGGTGAAGGGGCCCGAGGGCCAGTTTCCCTACGACTTCCTGCACCCCCGGATGATGGAGCGGCTGCTGCAGCCGGACGCTTACGGGTCCGCGATCACCGTAGAGGGCGCCGACATCTACTTCTGGCGCTCCGGTAAACAGGAGCTGTCCGTGATCGCGCCGGCGCTGCACCTGCTGTCCGGCATCGTGGACCAGATTCCCCGGTTCCTCTGGCTGAAGGTCGGCTATGACCCGAACGCGAGCGGAACGGCCCGGCACCCAGGGGTGTGAGACCTGAGCGTCCTGGACGTCTGCGGTTCCCGTCCTCGGTGGCCCGGCGCGCCAGCGCTCGGGCGGGGTGGTGCCCATGGATAGCCAGCTACTGACCATCCTCCTGGTGCTCGCAGCAGTGGGCACGGCGATGCCGTGGTCGGCGTGCGGAGCCGAGGCTTTCGCCGGCCCAGGTGGCAGGGGCCGCAGCAATGGGCCAGGGTCCACGGCTGGATGACCCTGCTCAGCGACCTGTTGGCGCTGGTGCCCCGCTTCGTATGGCAGGACGCGGGGCACCACCCGCAGCGGTGACTGGTCGTCGCACCTGAGCGGCCACTGCTGTCCATCAGGCCTGGCGGCCGCCACGGGCCGTCACGCCTCAGCGACCGCCACGGACCGCCGCCGCCGGCGGCGACGCAGCACCAGGAGCACCGCGGCCACCGGGATCCCGATCGCCACCACCCACGGCACCAGCGTCCCGGCGATCACCAGCACGGTGCTGAGGAAGGCCAGCAGGGCGTTCCAGCCGCTGGCCAGCCCGCCGGCGAACCCGGAGGCACGTACCTCCGCCGGCGCCGCGGTCGGCTGCAGATCCACGGTCAGAGTGGACATCGCCACCTGGTCGGCGAGGGCCTCTCGCTGGGACAGGTAGGACTCCAACTCCGCCTGCCGTTCGCTGAGCGCCGTTTCCGCCTCGAGCAGGTCGGCACTATCGGACGCCTCGGCCATGATCTCGCGCAACCGGTCGGTCGAGGTACGCAGCGCCTCGACGCGGGCATCGATGTCCACCACCTGCTGGGTGACGTCCTCACTGCTCTGCGACACCTCGAGCACGTCGCCGAGCTCGGCCAGGTCCTCGATCACCGTGGTGAGGTCCCCGGACGGCACCCGCAGGGTGATCGACGCGCGCGGTGGCGCCTCGTCGGCGTCCTCTCCGGCCCAGGTGTGCCGGTCGTCCACCCGGCCGCCGAGACCGGTCACCAGCTCCGCCAGGCTGTCCGCGCTCCCGGCAGGGTCGTCCACCTGGACCGTGGCCCGTGCGGTGGTGATGATCTGCCGCTCCACCTCCGGACCGGAGACGTCCCGGTCAGCCACGTCCTGCGGAGCCGATTCGGCGCCGCTGTGGGCCAGGTCGGCGCTGCCGTCCGTGCCGCCGCTGTGCGTGCCTGCGGCACTACAACCCACTAGGCCGACGGCCAACGCAACGCCGGCAAGTACTCGTGTCGTGGTGTTCATGACCGTGACGTTATGGGCAGAATTCGCGGAAAAACGGGCCGTCACCGAATCGCCACGAAACCGTTCCCGACCTGTGGCCAGAGCGTTGTGGCTTCGTTGTCAGCGGCGCGAAACATTCCCCTCCTCGGCGACAGGGCCGCCCGTTTCGCGCCCTCGTCGCCCGGTCGGGTGGGCGCTGCCCCCCACGCCTTGCCGGACAGCTTCGGGGCGGGGCGGATGCTCGAGGAGGTGGACGATCGGCCGGATCGCCCGCTCCACGGTCAGCATCCGGAGAACGGCGTCCCGGAGAGTGGCGAACAGCCTGCTTTCGGAGAACATCAGCCGGGCCAGGCCGCGGGAGGTGTCCTGAGCAGTCTCGACCCGGGGGCGCTGCGCCTTCTCGTAAGCGGCGAGCACCGGAGCGGGATCTCCCGAGGCGATCGGCTTCGCCTGGGCGAGATCTGCAGAGGGGAGAGAACCTGCCCGGCCGTGCTCCGCCGTCGGGAGCGTGGCGATCAGCATGCGGGCCAGCACCCAGGCCGACTCGATCGCCATCCCCGCCCCCACTCCTGCGGTGGGCAGGAAGCCGGCCGCGGCATCGCCGAGCAGCAAGGTCCGGGCGGTCGTCCATCGGGACGCGCGGACATCCTTCAGCGGCCAGAAGTACGGGTCAGGGTCGGCCAGGAGTGCCTGGAGGACCCGTTCCACCCGGGCATCGACAGTCCTCAGCCGCTGCCGCACCCGGGCGACGAACTCCGCCGGCCCGGCCGCCGTGGCAGCCATCGGGCCACCGATGAACGCCCCGCGGCGGCCCAGCACCGGGTAGATGCCGAGAAAGATCCCCGCCCCCCAGAGCTCCTCGCCGATCTCACCTTCGTCGTCGTCGGGCGCCCAGACCACCCAGCCACCCCAGCCGGTGTCGGTGCTCGACGTGTCCCGCCCGCCGGGAACCAGAGCGCGGGTACGCGAGCCGATCCCGTCAGCGACCACCACGACGTCGAAGCGAGCCGTGCTGGTCTGCTCGCCTTGGCGGAAGGTCACCTCGACGGCGTCCGGCAGCTCCCGCAGGTCGCTCACCGTGGTGGCCATGGCCACCGGGGCGCCCGCGTGGCTGAGTACCTCGATCAGCTCGCCGCGCTCGATACCCCGGTATTCGCCGAACCGGCCCAGGACCTCGGTGAGGGAATCGGTGCGCAGCGTGCGGCCGGTGTGGGCACGCACCCGGAACTGGGTGAACTCGATGCTTCGCTCGCGGTAGCTGGTCCAGGCGTCCAGATCGTCCAGCGCAGGATTGATCATCGGCATCATCGCGAGCATGTAACCGGGATGGGTTTCATCCGCCATCCGGTCGACGAGGACCGGGTGCAGCCCGGCGCCCCGGAGCAGCTGAGCGGTGGTCAGTCCGGCCATCCCGGCTCCCACCACCAGTACCCGCAACGGGTCCTCGGCGGCAGCCTGGATCTGATCCGACAGCGTGGTGGGAACGAGTGGCATCGGGGCCTCCGCGTGGTGTGGACTGGGTGGTCCACTCAAGCGTACGCCTTTTTGGACCGGGTGGTCCAGTGTTGCTCTGAGCCGCTAGGATCGCGGCGTGACGACAGCACTCGAGCGGCTCGCTCCCGACCGGCGCAGAACTCTGGTGCGGCTGGCCGCTCAGGAGTTCGCGACCGCGGGGTTCGCCGGGGCGTCGTTGAACCGGATCATCGCCGCGATGGGGATGAGCAAGAGCTCCTTCTATCACCTGCTCGCGGCCAAGCAGGAACTGTTCGAGCTCACCGCTGCCGACCTGGCCGCCGAGGTCGGCGCCGAGCTGCAGGTGCCCGAACCGGCAGCGTTCGCCGGGCCGCAGTTCTGGCCGATGACGCGGGATCTGGTCGCCCAGCTCACCGAGGCGCTGGTGGGCAATGAGGACGCTCTCCTGCTCGGCCGGATGGTCTATGCCGGGTCCGCCCCCGCCGTCGGCGCCATCGGTCAGATCGAGGACTGGGTGGGCCAGGTGCTCGCTGCCGGGCGCGGTGCCGGTCAGGTGCGTACCGAGCTCCCGGCGGACCTGCAGCAGCAGTTGGTGGCCGCTGTGCTGCGCACCCTCGATGAGTGGGCGGTGCAGCAGGAGGAGGCGATGGCCTCCGGCAGCGCCGAGCAGTTCACCGGTCGGGTCTTCGACCTGCTGCACCGGATGTTGGCCGCCGAGGTGACTGGGCTGCATCGGAGGTAGGTTGCGGGGATGGAGGCGGGGTGTGCCTTGCCTCCGATCCCGCAACCTACCTCCGACGAGGGCCTGGCGCCGGAGCCTGCCTCCGACGCCCTCCGGGTCCCGTCACTTGCCTCCGAGGGGTTCGGGTCCGGAGTGTCAGCGTCGGATCAGCCCCTGCCGCGCCGCCTCTGCAGCGGCGGCCGTGCGCGACTCGACGCCGAGCTTGGTGTAGATGTGCACCAGGTGGGACTTGACCGTGGCCTCGGAGATGAACAGCGCGCGGGCGATCTGCTGGTTGGACATCCCGGCCGCCACCTGGGTGAGGACGTCGATCTCGCGTGCGGAGAGCGCGCGGGCGGGGGAGCGCATCCGGTCCATCAGCCGCAGCGCCACCGCCGGCGCCAGTGCGGACTGCCCGGCGGCGGCGGTGCGGACGGCGGTGAGCAGTTCCTCCGGCGGAGCGTCTTTGAGCAGGTACCCGGCAGCCCCCGCCTCCACCGCCGCGAGGATGTCGGCATCGGTGTCATAGGTGGTGAGGATGAGCACTCGCGGCGGGTCCGGGAGCGCCGCGATCTGCTCGGTCGCGCCGATCCCCGCCATCTCCTGGCCGAACTGCAGATCCATCAGCACCACGTCCAGCCTGCCCTCCTCTCGGAGCTTCCCGGCCACCTGGACCGCCTCAGCCGCCGTGCCCGCCTCGGCCACCACCTGCACGTCGTCGGCCAGCTCGAGTACCGCGCGGAGCCCGGCTCGCACGACCGGGTGATCGTCGGCCAGCAGCAGGTCGATCATCAGCTCTCCTCCCCGAGCGTGAAGTGCACGCTCAACGCCGTGCCCTGCCCGGGCGCGGACTCCACAGTCAGCGTGCCACCGAGCTCGGCGGCACGCGAGCGCATCGAGGTCAGCCCGAAACCGCCCTCGGGGCCTGGCCCGGGCGGAAGGGCGGCCGGGTCGAAGCCCACCCCGTCGTCCACCAGGTCCAGCCGTACCTCTGAGCTGAGAAAGGTCAGCGTGATCGTGGCACGGCTGGCGCGGGCATGCCGGACTGTGTTCGCCAGTGCGGACTGCGCGATCCGCAGCAGCGCTACTTCCAGCGCCGTCGGCAACGCCAGCGGCTCACCCTCGGCGTGGAAGGACACCTCCGGCGGTGAGGTCTGCGCGCTCAGCCGTTCCAGCGCGCCCACCAGGGAGGTGCTGCGCAGGTTCGGCGGCGCCAGCGCGCGCACCAGGCTGCGCGCCTCGCCGAGGTTGTCCACCGCGACCTGCCGCGCCCGCTGCACGTGGCCCGCAGTCTCGGCCAGGTCCGGACGCTCGGCGAGCTGGTGCTCGGCAGCGGTGAGCAGCAGGTTCACCGAGGAGAAGCCCTGGGTGAGGGTGTCGTGGATCTCCCGGGCCAGTCGTTCCCGCTCCGCGAGTACCCCCTGCTCCCGTTCCGCAGTAGCCAGCTCCGCACGGGTGGCGCGCAGTTCGGCGATCAGCGCCCGCCGCCGCTCGGACTCCGCATTCAGCTGAGAGAAGCCCCAGACGGTCGCGATCACCACCGCTGCCCCGATCACCGGCCCGATCGCCATCGCCGCGGTGAAGGTCGGCTGGTGCCAGGCGAAGCCCCCGATCGCCACCGCTGTGGTCACCGCCACCAGCGTCAGCCCCACCTGCCACGGCAACAGGTGCAGCAGCAGGAAGTACCAGGCAAAAGCCAGCCAGATCGCGTCCGGGGTGAGGGTGAGCAGCACCAGCCAGCACAGCAGCAGCACGCCGAGCCAGAGTCCGGCGCCGGCCGCGGACCGGCGCACCGGGGCCAGGAGCGGCCCGGCGGCGTAGACGAGGGCGACGAGGGCGGACGTCACCACCACACCTACCGCGTGCTCACCGCTGAGCAGCGCGCGCACCGCGGCCAGCAGGAGCAGCGCCACCACCAACAGGTGCAGGCATGCTCGCAGCAGCCACGGCACCGGAGTGAGAGTGCGCTCAGACATGGTGAGCACAGCCTAGGGCCGCCGCCTCTGACCGGCATCAATCGAATGGTGGAGCGCCACCTGCACCGAACGGCAGCGGAACTGCCCTCTGCCGGGCGATGCTGCGCCGTCGCCGGCCGAGAAGAGTGGAGTCATACCGAAAAGCCGCACACTGCCCGAGGAGCCTGCGATGTTCGTTGCCGTCCGAGATCTGAAGTTCGCCAAGGGCCGGTTCGCCCTGATGGGCGGGGTGGTCGCCCTGATCACCCTGCTCGTGGTGCTGCTCTCCGGGCTGACGGCGGGGCTCGCCCGGGAGAACACCTCCGCCATCCTCGGGCTACCCGGGGACGAGGTGGTCTTCGCCGCACCGCCGGAGGGTCAGTCGCTGAGCTTCTCCGAGTCGTTGATTCCCGACGGCGCCGCTCAGGTCTGGCAGGAGGAGTCCGGGGTGTCTGAGGTACAGCCGCTGCAGATCCGCACCAGCCGGATGACCGTGGGGGAGCGGTCCGCGACGGTGGCCGCGTTCGCAGTTCCGGAAGGGTCCGCGCTGCCGCCGGCGGACGTGCCGGACGGGCAGGTGTTGCTGCCCGAATCGGTGGCGGACGATCTCGACCTGACGGCCGGGGACGAGGTCACGATCGGCGGCGAAGCCCTGCAGGTGGGCGGGATCAGCGGCGACGACGCGTACTCGCACATGCCGGTGGCGTGGCTGCCGGCCGGGTTGGACCCCGACGGCGGTGAGCAGCACGCCAATGCCGCCACGGTGCTGGTGCTGACCACCGACGGGCTCACCGACACCGATCGGGAGGCCGCCGATGCGGCTGCCGGCACCGAGACCGTGCCGCTGGCCGACTCGGTGCAGGCGCTGGCCTCGTTCAGCAGCGAGAACGGTTCGCTGCAGCTGATGCGCGGCCTGCTGCTGGTGATCTCTGCTCTGGTGATCGGCGCGTTCTTCACCGTGTGGACGGTCCAGCGCACCCCGGAGATCGCTGTGCTCAAGGCTGTCGGCGCCTCGACCGGCTACCTGGTGAAGGACGCGGTGGGTCAGGCGCTGGTGCTCCTGCTCCTCGGGACCGTGCTCGGTGCCGGGGTGGCCACCGGAATCGGCGCGCTCGCGGCGGGGGTGGTGCCGTTCGTGCTGGACGCCGCGACAGTGCTGGTCCCGATGGGGTTACTGATCGTGCTCGGCCTGCTCGGGGCGGCGGTCTCGCTGCGTCAGATCGTTTCCGTCGACCCGCTGACTGCTCTGGGCAGCGCTCGTTGACGCGCACCCTGCGTCGCCACACTCGCTTGACTGCTGCCGTACTGCCCGACCGCCCTGAAGGAGAATCCGATGACCCTGCAGCTGACTGACATCACCCTCACCTACCCCGACGGCGACTCCCGACTGACCGCGCTGGACCACGTGACCATGCGCGCCGAACCGGGCCGGGTGACCGCCGTCGTCGGGCCCTCCGGCTCTGGCAAGTCCAGTCTGCTCGCCGTGGCCGCCACGCTGATCACCCCCGAGGAGGGGCAGGTGCTGCTGGACGGGACCGAGCTGACCGCACTGAGCAGCGGTGAGCGGGCCCGAGTACGCCGGGAGGAGATCGGCATCGTGTTCCAGA
Source organism: Ruania zhangjianzhongii (assembly GCF_008000995.1). Taxonomy (NCBI): domain Bacteria; kingdom Bacillati; phylum Actinomycetota; class Actinomycetes; order Micrococcales; family Ruaniaceae; genus Ruania; species Ruania zhangjianzhongii. The sequence continues at coordinate 4,712,248 of NZ_CP042828.1, read as the reverse complement.
CCTCCAACCTGCTCGCGTCGCTGACTGCCCTGGAGCAGTTGACCGTGATGGCGCACCTGGGTGGCCGGTCGGTGGCGAAGGCCGAGAAGCAGGCGATGGAGCTGCTCGACGCCGTCGGCCTGGCCAAGCAGGCGGGCCGGCGCCCGCACCAGCTCTCCGGTGGTCAGCGCCAGCGGGTGACGATCGCCCGTGGGCTGATGAACGAGCCCAGTCTGCTGCTCGTGGATGAACCGACCAGCGCCCTGGACTCCGAGCGCGGCGCCGCCGTGCTCGGGTTGCTTCGCCGGCTCACCCTGGAGCGGGACGTGGCCACGGTGATGGTCACCCACGACCACGACCAGCTGGCGCAGGCCGACGATGTGGTGGAGATCGTGGACGGGAAGGCGCAGCTGCTCACTGGCGCGGTGTGACCTTGGCCGGATCCAGGGCGCCGATCGCATCGATACCCACCGGCACGGCCCCGTGGGGCACTGCCAGCGACTTCGTCACCTTTCGGAGAAAGTCGGCCAGCCCCTTGAGCCACGGCTCGGTCCACTTCCATCCGGGAGGGCGGAGGGCCTGGATGGCACGGACCAACCTCCTGACCGCCGCGTTGTAGAGCGGATGTGCCCACCCCTTGGTGATATGCCGAGGCAGAGTGCTGCCCTTGGTCAGCAACTTATAGGTGATGGCCCGGGCATTCTTGCGACCGGACGGAAGCATCATGCCGTTCCATCCCCGGTCCACGAGGTCGGCCTTCGAGAGGCCGGTGTCGACGGTGATCTCCTTGTCCCAGATTTCCGCAGGAATGATGTGCTGGGCCTCGTAGCCGGTACCCCAGTCGGCCTTGCTGATGGGCTTGCCCTGAGCGTTAAACCGACGGGCCTTGCGCTTCCAGCGCGCATCACGCACCTTCGTCGATTTGCCGATGGCGCGCGGCGCTTTCTTTCGTTTCCAAGGCGGAATGTAAGCCTCATCGTCGAACGCGCGCTTTCGCTTGCGTTGCCCCTTGCCCGGAGCGGTGCCAGTGGTCTTGCCGCGTTGCAGCGATGCCGAGTTCCTGGCCAGGTGCGCGGCCACGGCCGCGTTGCCGGCGCGCTGCAGGTGGCGGATCAGCTCCGGAGCTCCCGGTGCCTGGCCCGGGCGCATCGCCGCGCCCGGGTGGAGCGGCACCGCCTCCGGTTCCTCTCGGCTGCCGTGACGTGGGGGTGAATGTGGGTGCAGTGATCGTCGCATCGCGAACCTCCGGTACCAGCCGAGTCTGGACGGCGGTGGGCGGCTCCGGCCAGAGCAGATCGGCATCTCCGCACCCGTTCTGCTGACGTCCGCCCATCCAGGTGCCCGATCGGGCAGTGCGGGGGCGCGCTCAGTCCTCACCGTGCGCGATTGACGGTGATCTCGACCGGATGGTTCGTCGTGGCTGAGCTGACGGGCGTCTGCAGCGCGATCCGGTAGGTCCGGGCACTCTGTGCGCGCCGCAGATACGAAATCGTGCAGGCGATCGTCTGTCCGGGTGTGGTGGCTGGGTGGTGCTCGGCTGGTCGGTGCAGTGGGTCCAAGTCAGAACGCCGCCAGCGCCTCCGCGAGCATCCGGTGCCCCTGCGCCTCGAACCCCTCGTCGCCCACCTGATAGGCCCAGGCAGCGGTACCGATCGCCTCGCGCAGCTGCGTGCGGGCCCATTCGTCCGGCTCGCGCGGGTCGGCGCCGTATCCGGCCAGGAAGGCCTCCTCCAGGTCCGGTCGCCCACGGAAGTCTCGGGCCGCCATCCGGGCGAAGTCCGTGGCCGCCGGGCGTAGCGCCGCCCGGCCGAAGTCGATCACCCGGACGACGCCCCTCTCGATCAACCAGTTCCGTGGCTGCCAGTCGCCGTGGGTGGGCACCAGGGTGGCTGGTGGCGCGGGCCAGGACCCGATCAGCGCCCGGAGCTCGGCCGCCGTCTCCTCGGCGATTCGGTGCTCGCCGTCGAGCCAGGCGAGCGAGCGGGCGTTCTGATCGGCGTGGAACTCGGTGTCCACCACGGCGAGCTGACCGTGCAGCGCTGTCAGTAGCCGGCCGGCCTGCCGATACGTCTCCGGTTCCGCCTCGGCCGGATGACCCTGCACCAGCTCACCAGGCAGGTACCGAGTGACGAGCACCTTCGCCTCCCGGTCGTGGTGCAGCAGCTCCGGCGCCAAGCCGCCGCTCGTCCACGGCGCCAGCCAGTTCAGGTGTGCGCGGATCTCCCGCGCGATGTGGTGGTCGGCCGGCCCGGCGGCCTTCACGATGCACTGTGCGCCATCGGCAGCGCGGACCTTCAGCACGGTGGTGGCTACCAGCCCCCAGCTCAGATCCGCCCGGATCGACGCCCCGGGAAGCCAGCGCTGCAGCAGCTCCCGCTGGCGGAACGAGAGCTGGCTCAGCGGGTCCGATGGCATCGAGGTGATCCTAGAAGAAGGGGAGCGGAAAACCTATGGTGCGCTCCGCCGTCGGCCTTCTACGGTGACCACATGGCTACCACCCGACTCGCGCAGACCACTGACCTCGATGCCCTCCGCACGCTCGACCCCTGGCCGAGCGAGAAGTCGTGGCACCGGCTGATCGGAAATGGTGAGGCGATGGTGCTCGAGATCGACGGGCAGGTGGTGGGCATGCTGCACTTCGCCGTGCTGTGGGCAACCGTCCCGTTCCTGTGCCAGATCGAGATCGCAGAAGCTCACCGCGGCAAGGGCCACTCCCGTCAGATGATCGGTGCCCTGGCCGACCATCTGCGTGCCGAGGGCTACGTGGCGCTGCTCAGCTCGTCCCAGACGGACGAGCCGGAGCCCCAGGCCTGGCACGTGCACCTCGGCTTCACCTCGAACGGCATCATCGAGAACATCGAGGACGAGGGGATCGGCGAAGTCGTCTTCCGGCTGCTGCTCACCGACGACTGACGTACTGCCACCAGCGGTTGTCACGGACGCTCGCGGCCACCGCCCGATAGCAGAGCGGGACCGCAGTGGCAATGGTGAGCTCCGCCGACACCGATCGAGCCTGACCGCCGCCCCGCTGTGAGAAGGTAGGCCCGGCAGACGGAAGTACAGGGCGGAAAGGGGCGCGCGGTGAGTGCAGGTGCGGGGCGATTCTTCGATGCGGCCAAGCAGGTCGCTGGGGACGCGGTACGGCAGGGCGTGCAGGAGAGGTTCGGTGGCGATGGCGCTGATGCCGGTGTCTCCCTGGACCGGCGGGACTTCCCGGCGGCCCGTGAGGAGGGCAGCTCACCCGGCACCCGGATCGAAGCCGAGCACGTCTCGCTGGACGATGCCGCGGAGAAGCTGAGCGGCAGCCGGTTCGAGGTCGACGCCGGCGGGCCGGTACACGTCATCACCCCGATGGTGATGCCCAAGGGACGCAAGCTGCGTTCCATGCTGCTGGTGATCCTGCTCGCCGTCCTTGGCGGGGTCGGCTCGCTCGTGCTGCTGCCCTTCGGGCTGACCGACGAGGTGTTCGGGCCGCACTACTGGGTACTGATCGTGCTGCTGGCGGCATTCATGTGGTGGCGCCAGGGGATGGTGATGGTGCCCGAGGGATGCACCGCCCTGGTCAGCCGGTTCGGCAAGGTCGAGGCAGAGGTCGGCCCCGGCCGGGTCACGCTGTGGAACCCGTGGAAGCGGGTCTCCTACATCGTCAACACCACCCGGGAGTACCCGTTCAACGCACCGATCCGGCAAGCGCCCACCAAGTCCGGGGTGCAGGCCTCGGTGGACCTGTTCCTGCAGTTCCGGATCGCCAATGCCCGTGAGTTCGTCTTCGTCCTCGGTGCGGTGAATGGCTTCCAGGACAAGCTCAACAACGCCGTGTCGGAGACCACCCGCTCGCTGATCTACGAGCAGGAGGCCTCCGGTATCTACGACCTGGTCGGGGAGAGCACCTCACGGCTGCTGGAACAGCTGAACGCCCAGTTCGCCCCCGCCGTCGAGCTGACGACTGCGAACATCACCCACGCAGAACCCTCAGCGCAGGAGTACCGGATGGACCTGGCCGCACCGGAGATGCTCCGGGTGGCCAAGGAGGCCTACACCTACGACTACGAGCTCAGCCTGAAGAAGGAACAGAACGAGGGTGACCTGAACAAGGACCTGGCCTCGCTGAACGAGAACCTCTCGGCGATCCAGGCGGATATCGCCCGCTACCAGGCGCAGATGGACACCGCCCTGGAGCGGGAGACCAACCGCGCGAACGCTCTGGCACGGCAGCGGTTCGTGGAGTCGGAGTCCACGGCGAACGCCAACGCGGCGCTGCTCGAGGCCCAGGCGCTGGATATCCGCGCCCTCAGCGCGGCGCTGGCACCGGAGATCCTCGACTACCGCTACCAGCAGGACAAGCTGGAGAAGATGGAGCGCCTGTCCGACTCCATGCCGCAGATCGTGCGGGTGGGGGAGCAGTCCGACGGGGTGGACTTCCTGGCCATCGCCGGTCAGCTGGTCGGTGGCCACGACGAGAAGCTGTTCTCCGAGGAGGACATGAGAGCGATCCGTTCCCGCCAGGCCGACATCGCCGAACGCGTATCCGCGCGGGAGGGGGAGATCGAAGGACTGCTGCAGGCGCCAGAGAAGACCGAGGTGGAGATCCTGCCGGCGTCGGAGTCGCAGGTGGATCCCGAGGGGGAGCAACGCCTCGACGAGATCCGGCAGTCGGTGACCGACGAGCGAACCGCGGCCCAGCTCGCCGGGCTGGGGAGCGACGAAGCCAGGGACGAGGGGACCCACCATGACTGAGCAGGTTGTCAACCAAGCAGCGCAGGCTTTCCGCAGCCGCGGTACGAGCTCGATCAAAGAAGCCGTCTCCGACTGGAGCAACGTGGCCCGGTTGCTGCGCGGGGGTGACTCCGGTGCGTTGGTGCCGGTGGTCATCCCGCGGGACAAGCGCGGGCTGCGGTGGACCTCGCTGATCTGGTTCGGGCTGTGGGCCCTGGTCAGTGGCCTGCTGCTCGCTGCCAGTGACAAGATGAATCTGGGCGGACTGGCCGTGATCGTCGCCGTGGTGGCGTTCCTGTTCTCGATGGTGTGGTGGTGGCGCTCCTCGATCGTGGAGATCGAAGAAGGCACCCTCGGTGTGCTGACCTCCTTCGGAGCGATCAGCGGCCCCGGGCTCTCGCCGGGCCGGCACTACCTGTGGCACCCGTGGAAGCGGGTGGCCTACGTGGTGGACGTGACCACGGAGATCCCCTACACCGCTCCAGTGCTCTCCTCGCCGACGCACGAGAATGTGCCGCTGAAGTCGATCGAGTTCTTCCTCCGGTTCCGGATCGTGGATGCGATCCGGTTCGTGCAGACGATCGGTGCCGGCAACTTCGACCTGGTGCTGAGCAACTCGGTGCAGGACGCGATCCGCCAGCGCAGCCGCCGGGTGAAGACCGAGCAGGCCTACGATCTGCGCGGCAGCGACGTGCAGGACATGCAGCAACTGCTGAACCACCAGCTCACCCGGTACGGGGTGCAGATCATGGGCTGCAACATCCCCGATGTGCAGCTGCCGGACCAGTACCGCGAGCACCTGGCCACGCGAGAGCGGGTGGCCAAGGAGCTGATCGCGTACGAGAAGGAGTGGGAGCTCACCCGGAAACGGCAGATCGACGGTCTGCTGATGGAGATCGAGCGGTCGAAGAAGGTGCGCGATGCCCGCGTGGTGGAGGTGCAGGCCTCGCTGAACAAGGCCCGCAAGGACGTTGCGCAGATGCTCGAGGAGCGCGAGACCGAGGCGCAGCAGGTGCGCTACGAGATCGAGACCCGGGCCCGCACCAAGCTGGTCGCCGCCCAGGGTGAGGCCAAGGCTCAAGAGCAGCTGGCCACCGCCTATCGGGACAACCGTGCGGTCCTCGGCTACGAGCTGGCCCGCCGCCGACTGGACGTCGGCACCACGCTGGCCGAGCACGCACCCCGGCCGATCGTGGTGAACACGGACGCTTCTGCCGGCGACAGCTCGGCCCTGTCCACACTGCTGATGGCCCAACTGCTGCCACAGGTGCAGGCCGAGGCCAGCAGGGCGCACGGAGCATCGGCCGCGCAGACCGCGATGCCGTTGGAGCAGGCCGCACAGGGCGCGGAGGACATGCTGACCCAGGCACGAGAGGGCTGGCGCCGGGAGTAACCCGGTCGACGGCGGTCGGTAGCCCGGACAGGGCACGGTCCGGGGTGGTCCGGTGGCCGGGCCCACCGGCCCGGAGGCAGCTGTCTGGGCTACTATCGCCCCGGGCGCGGGGCCCGTCCAGCCGCCGCGCGTGCAGCCGCTGGCTCGACCTGCGCAACTGCGCGCTGTGGTGTGCGGGGTGGCTCCCTCTGCCCACCTCCACACGAACGGACGCTCACCCATGCCTGCCGACAGCCCGACAGCCCAGGGCGCCCCCACCGACAACGCCGAGCATTCGGTCCGTGCCGTGCTGCGCTCCCCGCGGCTGTTGCGGATCGAGGTGCTCGGTGGACTGGTGGTGGCCCTCGCTCTGATCCCCGAGGCGATCTCGTTCGCCCTGATCGCCGGTGTCGACCCGCGGGTGGGTCTGTTCGCGTCCTTCACGATGGCGGTCACGATCGCGTTCACCGGTGGCCGCCGCGCGATGATCTCGGCGGCAACCGGTGCCGTCGCCCTGGTGGTGGCACCGATCGCCCGGCAGTACGGCATGGACTACCTGGTGGCCACGGTGCTCCTCGCCGGGGTGCTGCAGATCGTGCTCAGCCTGCTCGGTGTCGCCCGCTTGATGCGGTTCATCCCGCGCAGCGTGATGGTCGGGTTCGTGAACGCACTGGCGATCATGATCTTCATCGCCCAGCTGCCCCAGCTGATCGATGTGCCGTGGCTGGTCTATCCGCTGGTGGCCGCCGGCCTGGCGATCATCATCTTCTTCCCGAAGCTCACCAAGGTGGTGCCCGCACCACTGGTCGCCATCGTGGTGCTGACCGCTGTGGTGGTGGTGCTGCGGATCGACGTTCCCACGGTCGGCGACCAGGGTGAGCTGCCGGAGAGCCTGCCGGGGCTGTTCCTGCCGAACGTGCCGCTCACCCTGGAGACTGTGCAGATCATCGGACCGGTCGCACTCGCGATGGCGCTCGTCGGGCTGATGGAGTCGTTGATGACGGCCAAGCTCGTCGACGACATCACCGACACCCACTCCGACAAGACCCGGGAGGGCTGGGGGCAGGGGGTGGCGAACCTGGTCACCGGCCTGTTCGGCGGGATGGGCGGCTGCGCGATGATCGGGCAGACGATGATCAATGTGAAGCAGTCCGGCTCCCGCACCCGGGTCTCCACGTTCCTCGCCGGCCTCTTCCTGCTGATCCTCGTGGTGGTGCTCGGTGACGTGGTCGCGATCATGCCGATGGCGGCCCTGGTGGCGGTGATGATCATGGTCTCGGTCGGCACGATGGACTGGCACAGCGTGCATCCGAGGACGCTGCGGCGGATGCCCGCCAGCGCCACAGTGATCATGGCCGTGACCGTGCTGGCCACCGTGCTGACGTCCAACCTCGCGATCGGGGTCATCCTCGGAGTCGTCGTGGCCACCCTGTTCTTCGCCCGGCGGGTGGCGCACTTCACCGAGGTCACCGACGTCGCCCACCCCGACGAGGAGACCCGGGTGTACGCGGTGCGCGGCGTGCTGTTCTTCGCCTCGAGCAACGATCTGGTCTACCAGTTCGACTACGTCGGTGACCCGCAGAACGTCGTCATCGACCTCTCCGAGTCCCAGATCTATGACTCCTCCACCGTTGCTGCGCTGGACGCCATCGCGCTGAAATACCGGCAGAAGGGCAAGAACGTGGAGATCGTCGGACTGAACGAGCCCAGCCGCGCCTGGCACGGCCGGCTGTCCGGGAAGCTCGGCGGCGGCTGACCTGGTCGGCCGTCAGCTGGTGCGCGGCGGGCCCGTCACGGCTCTGCTGGTGCGCGGCGGGCCCTCCAGGGCCTTGCGTAGCGGGCGGTGCACCGGCTGCTCCACGAACCGATGGATCAACCAGGCGAGTGCCAGACTGGCCGCCACGGCGATCAGCAGGGTGACCCACTTGCCGATACTCGGGTGCAGCACCTCGATCAGCGCCCAGCCGAAGTACTCGTGGATCAGGTACAGCGGGTAGGTCAGCGAGCCCAGCGTGGTCAGCACCCGCCAGTCCAGGTCCCGGATCGCCGGCACCAGGGCCACCACCGCCACGGCGGCGATCACGGCCGGGACCACCAGGGCCAGCACCAGGGGAGAGGTGGGCTCACCACCGGCGACGGCATCGATCGCCTCGGTCTTGTGCGTGGCGGCGATCAGCACGGCCTGAGCGGAGTTCAGCGCCACGATTGCCCACCGCTGCCAGGTGTGACCGCGGGAGTAGATGACGTACAACGCCATCCCGGTGCCGAACATCGCCGCCCAGCTCAGAATGGTGAACTTCGCGTCCGAGCCGGGCAGCAGCATCACCATCGCAGTGCTGATCGCCGGCAGGATCGCGGCTACTGCCAGCACCCGCCGCAGGGTGATCCCGATGAAAGCGAAGACGAGCATCACCAGGTAGAACTGCATCTCCACCCAGAGGGTCCAGTACACGCCGTCGACGTGCTGCACCTCGAACGGTTCGTGGAACATGGTGAGGTTCGCCAGCACCTCGGTGATGGACCGGTTCTCGAACGAGGGCCACAGCCAGCGCAACGTGGCCGTGGCCAGCACCGCCACCCAGAACGCCGGGTAGAGCCGGCTGATTCGCGAGGCCAGGAACTGCCTGGGGGTGCGCCCCCACACGGACATCAGGATGACGAACCCGCTGATCGTGAAGAACAGGTGCACCCCGGCGTAGCCGTACTTGACCACATGGGAGAAGGCGCCGAACAGCTCGTGTGGCAGTTGGTCCCCCCACCGGCCGTGGTCTCGCGTCGCGAAATGGAAGACCACGATCGCCAGGGCAGCCACCAGTCGCAGCGAGTCCATCGCTCGCAGCCGCGCGCCCTTGAGGGCAGGCGTCGCCGATCTGACCGGCGCCGCCGGTGAGACAGGTGTCGCTACGGTCGGGTTGGTCATCGTTATCAAAACGTAACCGAAAAGGCTGAAGGTCTCCTGATGGCCGGATGTGAGGTTCGCGACAGGTGCTGGGGTGGTTCAGCTGTCTGTCGGCTGGTCGAGATAGCTGGGCAGATCCGCCAGCCAGGTGAGCGCGGCGCGCTCGTACTCGATGCCGAGGGCAAGGGTCGCGAGGCGGCTACGTCCCACCGGGGAGGTGTCGGTGCTCAGCTGTTCGTGCAGTGCCTGGTACTGCTGCAACTGCTGCGCGTGGCGGCGACGTTGGTCCGCCACCAGCTCAGCGAACCGGTCGGTCGGGATGTCGCCGGCGAAGGCGACCGACAGCAGGAACGGGATCCGAACGTTCTCCTCGCCGGGCATGCTCTGCACCCACGCGTGGTAGGCCGCGCGCCCGTCGGAGGTGATCCGGTAGCGCCGCCGGCCGCGTGCCTCGGGCGGGAGCGACTCGGCCAGCCCGCCCTTCTGCAGTGCGGCCAGCTCGCGGTAGACCTGGCTGCGCTGGATCGTCCAGAAGCTGCCCACCCGGGACCGTGCCTCGGCCACCAGCTCCCAGCCGGTCATCGGCCGCTCGGCGAGCAGCCCCAGCAGCGCACCGGCAGTCGCGCTCACCTCGGCCATCACATCCGCTCCTTCCGACGACGCAGCCCCCATCCTGACAGCAGTCGGCGATCGCTCAGCCCGCCTGGTCGCGCGCGGGCGCTGCGTTGCCTGTCGAGCGCCTCGGCACCGGCGGCGATCACTGCGTAGGCTCCCAGGTTCGTCGCGGCGAGGAGGGACACGGTCGCCGGCGTGGGCGCGGTGACCACATAGACGTTGAACGCGGCGAGTGCCACAGCCAGCGCCGGGATCCCGAACCGCCCGAGCCGGGTGCGCGATGTCGTCGCCCGCAGATAGAGCACGAGTCCGGTACCCAGCAGCGCGGTCTCGACCACCAGGCCCGCCCAGACCGGCACGCCGAGGCCGACCTGCTGGTGATGGTCCAGGACCGGAAGGTGTTCGTGCACCACAGCGTCCAAGAACCAGTGACTGAGGACCACTGCCCCGAACAGCACTGCGGCGCCGTGCCGTCGGCCCCGGCTCGGCCGCCTCCCGGCAACCACCGCAGCGGTGAGGGCAGCCAGTGCAGTGGCGCCGAGCAAGCCGTGACTGAACGGCACGAACACCATCTCGACGCCGGCGGGTCCGCTGCCTGTCGGGTCGATCCGGACCTGCTCGATACGGGTCAGGAGCAACGCGGAGTAGGTGATGTCCAGTAGCTGGGTGGCCAGGAACAAACCACCGAGTGAACGTCCCGGCTGGACGCCTTTCGCGGCGAGCGCGATCCCGTAGTGTCCGACGAACATCCGATCACCCCGCGACCCGAGTCCGCAGCCGGCTCATCACCAGGTGCCCGAGGAGCGGAACCGCGATGGCTGCGGCGACCACGCCGACGCTGCCCCCGCCGGCCCGGAGGACGGCCACGGTGAGGAAACCGGTGACCAGCGCGATCAGAGTGAAGCCGACGTGCTCGACCACTGCCAGGTCGTGCCCGCGCTGCGCTGCCCGCCGGGCCAGCCAGGAGCGCCCTGCCATCACCGCGGCCAGCGCGGACAGAGCCACGAAGATCCCTCGGGTGAGGGTGGTCAGCTCGCTCCAGCCGGCCGCCAGGCTGAGCGGGAGGACCGCAGCCATGACCGTCGTCAGGGCAGCGTGGGCGGCGAGCAGCTGGGTGGTCCGAGCAGAGCGCAGCGAAAGCAGCCCCGTCCCCAGTGCGGCCACGGCGGCGACGGCGTGGATGACGATCAGGACGTTGTGTGCCATAGGTGCCTCCACCACTGGGGACTGATCACGGTCAGCATGACACCTGACACAATGACATGTCAATGTGTCAGGTGACGCTCGCTGTGGTCGCTGTGGTCGCCGTGGCTGGCCCGGCTGCCCTGGTTGCTCTGGTTGCCCTGGTTGCCCTGGCTGCCGCGGCTACGCTGAGGCCGTGGCCAGCACCTTCACGCTCGAGACCCACTCCTGCCATCCTCCGGATCGGCTCTTCGACCTCTCGTTGAGCATCGACGCGCACCTGGGCTCGATGAGCGACTCCGGTGAGCGAGCGGTCGGGGGCGTGACCAGCGGGCAGATCGGGCTGGGTGAACAGGTCACCTGGCGGGCCCGGCACGTCGGCATCTGGTTCACGATGACCTCTCGGATCGTCGAGCTGGACCGCCCGCACCGGTTCGTCGATCGCCAGGTGAAGGGCCCGTTCCGCTCGTTCGTGCACGAGCACACGTTCGCCGCCTCCCCGACTGGCTCCGTGATGGTCGACACCATCACCCTGGCCGCCCCGGTGTTCGGCCGGCCGGCGGAGGCCGTGCTGCTCGTTCCCTACCTCCGGCACCTGATCCGGACCCGGAACGACTACCTTCTCGGCGCGCTCGACGCGCAGGCGCGCTGAGCGGTGGCCGTGGCGGGTGCGCCAGAATGAGCGGATGACCGGCCAGGCGCGCTCCAGCAGCACCGTGCCGGCATGGCGTCGGATGACCGCCCCGTTGCGCAGCGGTGCCACGCTGCGTGCCGGAGTGCTTCTGGTGATCGGTGGTGTGGTGGCGGGCGCGTACGTGCTGCTCGCCGGCGGATTCGCGCAGATGTTCGCCCAGGAGCAGACGCCGCGCATGGCCACGACCGTGCTCGCCGTGCTCGCCGGGGTCCTGGTGTGCCTGCCGCCGTTCCTGGCGCCGGTGCGGACGCTCGAGATCGCCGCCGTGCGCGCCTTCCTGGAGGTGCCGGTCCCTGTTCCTCGTACGGATGCCACAGCGGGAGCGGCCACCCGGTGGCGGGCGGCCGCCTGGTACTGCCTGCACCTGGCGCTCGGTGCCGTGTTGGTGGCGGTGCTCCTGGTCGCGATTCCGGTAGCGACCCAGTTCGTGTTGTCCGCGATCGGGCTCGAACCGGTACTCGTCGCCGAGTGGGCCCCGTGGTCCCTCGTGCCCTCATGGGCCGGCACCTGGATCCTCGCCCTGGCCGCCCTCGTGCTCCTGGTCGCGATTCCGTACCTGATCGCCGCCGAGCGGGTGCTGCTCCGGCAAGCAGCCGTGCCGCTGCTCGGCCCGGACCAGTCCGAACGTATCGCCGAGCTCGAGGCAGCGGCCGATCTGGCTGCCGAGCGCGGCCGGGTCGCTCGTGAGCTGCACGACTCAGTCGGCCACGCCCTGACGGTCACCACGCTGCAGGCGGCCGCGGCCGCGCGGTTGCTGGAGTCCGACCCACCGGCCGCTCGCGCCGCCCTCAGCGCGATCGAGGAGACCGGGCGCTCGGCGATGGCCGATCTGGACCACGTGCTCGGTCTGCTGCGCGCCGAACGTGGCCAGGGGGAGCCGGCAGCACGGGCGCCGATGCGCACCCTCGCCGATCTCGGGGTCCTGCTCGACGACGCAGCCCAGGCAGGTGCGCAGGTCACCACCAGCGCAGCGCTGAGCGGGGACGAGCTGGCGAACCTCCCGCGTGCGACCTCCCAGGAGGCCTACCGGGTGGTCCAGGAAGCACTGACCAATGCGCTCCGCCACGCCCCGGCGGAGCCGGTCACGGTGAGCGTCCAGGTCATCTCTGCCGGGGGCGGAGCGCCGGCGGGTGCGGACCCGCATCTGGAGGTGAGGGTGCAGAATCCGCTCAGCCCGGTGCCCATTCCCGGAGGGGCGGCGGGTGGACGGGGCCTGACCGGAATGGCCGAACGTGTTCGGCTGCTGCGCGGTGACCTCACCGCAGGGCCGGACGGCAGGGCCGATGCGGGCAGCTGGGTGGTCCGGGCGAGGTTCCCCCTGGCAGACTCACCCCGGTGAGAGCTGCGCCGATCCGCGTCCTGCTCGTCGACGACGAGCCGCTGGTGCGTGCCGGTCTGCGCACCATCCTCGACGCCGAACCCGATATCGAGGTGGTCGGCGAGGCCGAGGACGGCGTCGGGATCTCCACCCTGGTGGCTTCGCTGCGCGCCGACGTCGTGCTGATGGACGTGCGGATGCCCCGCCTCGACGGCATCGCGGCGACGACCGCGCTGCTCGCCCGCGAGCCGGCGGTCCGCGTGCTCGTGGTGACCACGTTCGAGAACGACGACTATGTCCTGGACGCGCTGCGCGCCGGTGCGCACGGCTTCCTGCTCAAGCGCGCCCGCCCCGACGAGGTGGTGTACGGGGTCCGACTCGTCGCCCGCGGCGACTCGTTGCTCTTCCCGGACGCCGTGCGCCGACTGGCGACTGCGCGCCCGCCGACCGGGGACGAGCTCCGGGCCGTCGGGCTGAGCGAGCGGGAGGGTGAGGTGCTCCGGCTGATGGCGGCCGGGATGTCGAACGCGGAGATCGCCGGTGAGCTCTACCTCGGGGTGGAGACCGTGCGAACCTACGTCGGCGGCGTGCTCGGCAAGCTCGGCGTGCGCGACCGCACCCAGGCCGTCGTTCGCGCCTACGAGTCAGGATTTGTTCGCACCGGATGAGCCGGAAGTTCACCCGTACGGGGGAGAGGGGTCACTGCTCCGGGGGATCTGTCTAGCGACCGCTGCCGCGAGGCTCGTCGGTATGAACACTTCGAGCCCCGCACCACCGCCACCCACTGACCGAGCCGACCGGCATCGGCCGGGATCGCCGCCGGCCGCGCATGGCCGCTGGATCCCTCGCGTCGCTGCCCTCACCTGGCTGGCGGCCGCCGGCCTCACCCTGGCGGTCACCCTCACCGGCCACTCGCTTCCCGTCGGCGACGGTGCCATCGACTGGAACGGTCTGTGGTCGCAGGTCCCGGCCGCGACCCTCACGCCCTGGACCGCCGTGCTCGCCGTAGCGGGGGCGGCACTGTCGCTCTGGACCTGGTGGGGCGGGCGCGGCACCAGGGTGCCGCGGGCCGCCCGCGCGGCGACCGCCGTCGCCGCGGTGCTGCTCCTGGCCGGGGCGGTGACCTTCGTCGACGCCTCGATCCTCGCCCAGCTCGGCTACCTGCCGGTCACGCTGGTGATGGCGCCTTTCGACCCAGATCTACGCCAGGCGTTCATCGCCTCGCTCACCGACGGTAGCGCGCTGCAGGCGGTGGCGCTGATCGCTTCGGCACTGCTCGCCGCCACCACGGTGCGGTTCGTTCGGCGCTCTCGCGCTGCCTGCCCGTCCTGCGGGCGGCACCACGACGGCACCGACCCGGGCTGGACCGCACCTGGGGCGGCGGCCCGCTGGGGCACAGTCGTTGCCTGGATCGCGGCCGTGATCCCGGTGGCCTACGCCGCCACCAGGATCGCCTGGGTGCTCGGCGTTCCGCTCGGTGTCTCCCCCGATTTCATCGCCGATCTGTCCGGAGGCGACGGCTGGATTGCGGCGCTTGGCTTGGGCGCAGCGGCAACCCTGGGTGGGTTGCTCACCATCGGTCTGACCCGGCGCTGGGGCGAAGTGTTCCCCTGGTGGACACTCTGGCTGCGCGGGCGCCGGGTGCCGATCATGTTCGCCGTGGTGCCGGCGACGATCGTGGCCGGCGCGATCCTGCCAGCGGGACTTTCCCTGATCTCCACCGGGGTGCGCACCGGGGCGCTGGCGCGAGCATTCGAACCCGACGGCTGGGGAGCTATCGCACCCGAGCTGTTGTGGCCGCTGTGGTCGGTGGCACTGGGTGCAGCTGTGTATGCCTACTGGCTGCGCCGCCGTGGCACCTGCCGCAGCTGCGGGCGCGGCTGACCGGCGGCCCGGGCCGCAGTCGAGGAGATGCGGGTCGCACCCGGCCGGCACTCCGGCCCGCTGCGACCCGGCCACCACTCAGACCAGCGAGACCCGCCGGTTCCAGGAGCGGACGCTCCAGCCGAGGCACACCACGGTGACCAGCAGCAGCGCCGGGATGAAGCCCACCGGCATCACTTCGGCAGTGTTGTTGGAGCCCGCGGCCATCTCAGCGAACAGGTCGAACCGGACGAAACCGAGCTGGTCGCCGGTCATGCCGACCGCCAGGGGTACAGCAGCGAAAGAGCCGAAGGTCACCACCTGCGTGACCACGTACAGGCCCAGCCAGACCAGCACCGGACCGGCCACGCCCATCCGGTTCAGCGGTGCCTGGCTACCGATCGAGGCGGCAAAGAAGTACTGCGTCGGCCAGATCAGGATCATCATCGCCATCGCGGCCAGTGCGGCAACCACCCCCCACGGGCCGGTGACCTCGTTCAGCGTCGCCCAGCTCTCCCGCAGGGTGGTCAGCACCGAGTCCGGGGCTGCACCCGTGCTGCTGGCCACCACCGGGGCGGCGCCGAGCACGATCCCGATGCTCACCGCGGCGCCGGCCAGGGAGACAAGCCAGGCCCAGAGCATCTTCGCCCAGTAGATCGTCGATCCCTTCACCGGCAAGGTCTGGGTGAGGTACCCGGTCCGGCCATAGCTTGACCGCCAGTACGTCACCGCCAGTGCGAGCTGAGCGGCAGGCACCAGGCCGAAGACGGCAGCCAGTCCGGCCACCAACCCCACCGAGGCGAGCATCGGGACCCCGGTCGCCGCAAGCAATGTGCCGGCCAGCGCGAGCAGGATCGCGACCCCGGCCACCAGCGCGAGCATGTTCTTGGTGCGGAGGAACTCGTGCTTGAGCAGCGTGATCATGAGCGGTACACCTTTCGGAAGATCTGCTCGAGGCTGGCGCCGTGCTCGGTCCGCAGGTCGTCCACGCCACCGGTGAGCAGCACCCGGCCGTGACGCATCATCACCACCGAGTCCAGCGACGTCTCGAGGTCATGCACCAGGTGGGTGGCGATGAGCAGGAGTGAGTCGGGTTCGAGAGTGCGCAGGATTCCATCGAGGATGCCTTCCCGCGCGGCCGGGTCGACGCCGGAGATCGGCTCGTCGAGGAGGAAGATGCGAGCGTCGCGGGCCATCGCCAGGGCGATCTGCACCTTCTCCCGCATCCCCTTGGACATCTCCTTCAGTCGCATCGCCTGATCCAGGCCGAAGAAGCCGATCAGGTCGGTGGCCTTGGCCCGGTTGAAGTCGGCGTAGAAGTCGTCGAAGAGTTGCAGGCAGTACGTCACGCGGACGTGGTCCGGCAGTGAGCTCTGGTCGGGGAGGTAGCTGACCAGAGCCTTCGACTCCGGCCCGGGCCGGTGCCCGGCCAGGCTGACCTCGCCGGTGTGGTCGGCGTAGACGCCGGCGAGCACCTTCAGCAGGGTGGACTTGCCACAGCCGTTCTCACCGAGCAGGCCGATGATCTGGCCAGCGGGCAGGTCGAGGTCGAGCCCGTCCAGGGCGGTCTGGTTGCCGTAGCGCACGGTCAGGCCGCGGACGCTGATCAGAGCGGTGTCATCGGTCATCGTCGGTGACTCCTCCTGCCAGGTGGTCGATGTGGTCGTCATGGCTCCATCTCTCGTCGATCAGTCGTCGTGCTTGCGCCGGCAACATCCCCAGGCCGCGAGCCCGGCGGACGAAGTCGTCGGCTGCTCCCTGGGCAAGCTCGGCGCGAAGTGCGTCGATCCGGGCTGCGTCGGAGGTGACGAATCGCCCGGCGGTGCGTTCGGAGCGGCACAGCTGCTGCCGCTCCAGCTCGGCTAGCGCGCGTTGGGTGGTGTTCGGGTTCACGCCGAGCTCGCTCGCCAGGTCCCGAACACCCGCGATCCGGGCGCCCGCCGGCCACTCGCCGGTGACGATCCGCCGGGAGAACTCGGCCACGAGCTGTGCCCAGATGGGAGAGCTGGTGTCGAACTCCATGCACCCCTCCCTGTGTCGTTGTATTAAGTGGTTAGTACAGTGACACAGGGGTGCGGTGGTGTCAAGCCAATGCGAGATGAGAGGGCTCTCATCAACTATTCATCGACACCTCATCCGCCGCGAGGATTCTCGTCCGCACAGTTGATCGTGAACTGATCACGCCAGGCGATCCGGAGGTTCCTCGTGCAGCAGGTAGGGCAGGCAGTACCGCGACGACGCGTCGCGCTGTACTCCCATGACACCCAGGGGCTGGGTCACATCCGGCGCAACATCTCGATCGCCTCGGCGCTGATCGAGGCCAATCCGGACACGGACGTCCTCCTGCTGACCGGTGCTCCCGAGGCGACGTCACTCCCGCTGCCGGCGAACACCGAGATCGTCACCCTGCCCACACTGCACAAGGACGTCTCCGGCAGCTACCGGCCGAAGACGTTCGGGCTTCCGCTGGCAGCGGTCCTCGAGGTGCGCGGTCAGATCGTGGCCGCAGCGCTTGCCGCTTTCCAGCCGGACCTGTTCGTGGTGGACAAGGCGGTGCGCGGCGTTCACGGCGAGCTGGACACTGCGCTGCGGACCCTGCGCAGCACTCACACCAAGGTGGTGCTGGGGGTGCGGGACGTTCTCGACTCACCGGAGGTGACCGTGCGGGAGTGGCAGGCCGCCGGCACCACCGAGGCCGTTCGCGACTACTACGACGAGGTGTGGGTGTACGGCGACCCGGCAGTCTTCGACGCCGCCGCAGCGTACGCGTGGCCCTGGCCGGTGCGCAGCAAGGTCAGCTACACCGGGTACCTCGCCGACCATCGCCCCGACTACGTCAGTAGGTCCGAGCCCACTGCGCCGGCTAACGGCGACCTGGCCGCGCAGCCCTACGTGCTCTGCCTGGTCGGTGGCGGTCAGGACGGCGCTGCGCTCGCCGAAGCCTTCGCCCGCAGTGAGTTCCCGGCCGGGCACCGCGGGGTGCTGATCACCGGTCCGTACATGAGTGCCCGCGCCCGGCGCACCCTCGACCAGATCTCGCAGGAGCGCCCCGAGCTCACTGTGCACGGCTTCAGCGCCCGCACCCATGAGTTCATCGCCTCCGCCTCCGCCACGGTGACGATGGGCGGCTACAACTCGGTCTGCGAGCTGCTGGCCGCCCGTTGCCCGGCCCTGGTGGTGCCGCGCACGGTTCCCCGGATGGAACAGGCCGTGCGGGCCGATGCGCTCGCCCAGCTCGGCTGGGTCGACAGCCTGTACCCGAACGAGCTCACCCCGGCCCGGATCGGTGCTTGGCTCGCTCGCGCCGTCTCCGGTCCGCGGCGAGTGCTCCGCCGGATCGACCTGGACGGTCTGGTCCACCTCCCCGCACTTGCCGATGCCCTGCTGAACCACCGCCCACTGGAGGTCGATCACCATGCTGCCGTCTGAACCCACACCCACCCGGATCGGGTACGTCACCAAGATGTACCCCCGGTTCTCCGAGACGTTCATCGTCAACGAGGTGCTGGCGCTGGAGCGGACCGGGCTGGACCTGGAGATCTTTTCGCTGCGGCCACCGGCCGACGGCCGGTTCCACGAGACCCTCAGCCAGGTACACGCACCGGTGAGCTACCTCAGTCGACACGTGCGTTCCCAGGGGCTCTGGGAACGGGTCCGCCGCGCACACTGGGTCTTCCCCGACCTGGCCACGCACCTGGGCGACCTGCTCGAGCTTGAGGCGGATGACGCCGTCGCCGCCGTGGAACTGGCTGTGCTGGTGCGCGAACGCAGCATCACCCGGCTGCACGCGCACTTCGCCTCGGTGGCCACAGCGGTGGCCCGGGTCGCCGCGAAGATCGCCGGCGTCGAGTACAGCTTCACCGCCCATGCCAAGGACATCTTCCACGAGTCGGTGGACCCGGTGGCGCTCAGCCAACGACTCGCCGATGCGGCGGCCGTGGTGACGGTCAGCGACTTCAACCTCGACCACCTGCACCGCACCTTCGGCCCCGCGGCCGACCGGGTACGCCGGGTCTACAACGGCCTGGACCTGCGGCGCTTCGGCTACTCAGCGCCGGTCCAGCGCGAGCGGGTGATCGTCGCAGTCGGCCGGCTGGTCGAGAAGAAGGGCTTCCGGCACCTGATCGACGCCGTCGCCTACCTGGCGGCCCAGGGGCGCCCGGTGCGCTTGGACCTGGTCGGTGCCGGCGAGCAGGAAACTGCACTGCGGGACCAGGTGGACGCGCTGGACCTGCACCAGCACGTGCGACTGCTCGGTCCGCAGCCGCAGCACCGGGTGCGGAAGGTGATCCAGAACGCCGGTGCGCTGGCGGCGCCGTGCGTCGTGGGTGAGGACGGCAACCGGGACGGCCTGCCGACCATCCTGTTGGAGGCGATGGCGCTGGGTACACCGTGCGTGGCCACCCCGGTCACCGGAATCCCCGAGGTGCTGCAGCATGAGCAGACCGGCCTCCTGGTCAGCGAAGGCGATCCGATCGGGCTGGCCGAGCAGCTCGACCGGCTGTTGACCGACGAGTCGCTGCGGCTCCGGCTCGCCGAGCGCGCCCGCGCCCTGATCGAGACCGAGTTCGACGACCACCACACCAGCCGGCAGCTGCGCGAGCTGCTCGCCGGCGCCGAGATGACTGCGGAGCTGCTCTGATGCGTATCGCCTACGTCTGCAGTGATCCCGGAGTCCCGGTCTTCGGCCGCAAAGGGGCCTCCGTGCACGTGCAAGCGGTGATCACCGCTCTGCTGCGCCGCGGGGCAGAGGTCCACCTGATCTGCGCCCGCACCTCAGGTGAGGCCCCACCGGAGCTGGCCGGTGTGCAGGTGCACCAGATCACTCGCGCCCGGCACAGCGACCCGGGCGAACGGGAGGCTGCCTGCCAGCGAGCCGATACCGAGGTGATCGACATCCTGGACCGGCTGCACGAGGCCGGACCGTTGGATCTGGTCTACGAGCGCTACTCCCTGTGGGGCCGGTCGGCCTCCCTCTGGTCCCGCGCCGCCGGTCTGCCCCATCTGCTCGAGGTGAACGCACCACTGGTGTCCGAACAGGCCCTGCACCGGGTGCTCGTCGACCGCGCCGGTGCTGAGGCGGTCGCCGCCTCGGCGATGTCGGCCACCACTGCTGCCCTGTGTGTCAGCGACCAGGTCGCCGACTGGGCGCGCGGCTTTGCGGCAGACCCCACCCGGGTGCACACGGTGGCCAACGGTGTGGACACCACCCGGATCACCCCGGCACCGACCGACGAGACCCCGACGTTCACCGTCGGGTTCGTCGGCACCCTCAAGCCCTGGCACGGTGTGCCGACCCTGCTAGATGCGCTCGCGCTGATGCTCGCCGACGACCCGAGCTACCGGCTCCTGCTGGTGGGCGAGGGACCACAGCGGGAGGCCTTGCAGCAGCAGGCCGACCGGCTCGGCATCACCGACCAGGTGGAGCTGACCGGCGCGCTCGACCCGGCCGCGATCCCCGCCCAGCTGCACCGGATGCACGTGGCGGTCGCCCCGTACCCCGCGGGCGAGGACTTCTACTTCTCCCCGCTGAAACTGTACGAGTACCTGGCTGCCGGGTTGCCCACCGTGGCCAGCATGGTCGGAAACCTTCCCGACCTGCTCGGCCAGGGCCGCCTCGGCGTCCTCGTCGAGCCCGAAGAACCGCGCAAGCTCGCCGACGCGATCACCGCGCTGCGCCACGATCCGGCGCGCCGTCGCCAGCTCGGTGACGCCGGCCGTCAGGAAGTGGTGGCCCAGCACGACTGGAGCGCCGTCGTCGACCGGGCACTGAGCTTCGCCTGGAGGTCATGATCATGTCCGGACGCCCGCAGACGCTACGCGAGTCGTTGCGACGCCTCGGTGGGACCCGTCGCTCGTTCGCCACGCACCTCAAACCCGAGCGACCGCTGATCGCCGGTGGCCTGGCCGCGTTGTTCGCCGAGGTCGGGATGCGCCTGCTCGAGCCGTGGCCGCTGAAGTTCGTCCTCGACGGAGTGATCGCTCAGGCCGGTGCCGAGGGTGTACCCACCCAGGCGATGAGCCTGCAGACCGTGCTGATCCTGTCCTGCGCCGCCCTGCTGGTGGTGATCGGGCTGCGGGCGCTCGCGGCCTACCTGATGACTATCTGTTTCGCCCTGGTGGGCAACCGGCTGCTCACTCGGGTGCGGGCGGACCTGTACGCCCACCTGCAGCGTCTGTCCATGGCCTTCCACGACAAGACCGGCACCGGGGACCTGGTGCAGCGGGTCACCGCCGACGTCGGCCGGCTCAAGGAGGTGGCGGTCACCGCTGGGCTGCCGCTGCTCGGCAATATCGCCACGCTGGTCGGGATGGTCACCGTGGTGGCGATCATGGACTGGCAGCTGGCCCTGGTGATGGTGGGCGTGTTCCCGCTGTTCGCGCTGATCGGTGTGCGGCTGAGCCGCCGGATCAACACGGTCTCGCGCACCCAGCGCAAGGCGGAGGGTGTGCTGGCCACCCGAGCCACCGAAGTGCTCTCCGCGATGCGGGTGGTGCAGTCCTACTCCCTCGAGGAGCGGATGCAGCGCGAGTTCGACAGCAGCAACACCAAGACCCTCAAGGACGGCGTCAAGGCGAAGAAGCTGGCCGCCGGACTGGAACGCAAGACCGACGTCCTGGTCGGCCTCGCCACGGCGGTCGTGCTGTTCGTGGGCGCTCAGCGGGTGCTCGCCGGCGCGCTCACCCCCGGTGAGCTGGTGGTCTTCCTCACCTACCTCAAGGCCGCCTTCAAGCCGATGCGTGACCTGGCCAAGTACACCGGCAGGATCGCGTCGGCGACCGCGTCGGCCGAACGGATCGTGCAGGTGATGAAGGTGCAGCCGGAGATTCGCAACTACAGCTGGGCCCGGCCCGCCGGCCGGTTCGCCGGTGAGGTCCGGTTCGAGAACGTCTGGCTCTCCTACACCCCCGGCCGCCCGGTGCTCCAAGGTGTGGACCTGCACGTCCGGGCCGGTGAACGGGTGGCGATCGTCGGGCCGTCCGGTTCCGGCAAGTCCACGCTCGTGCTGCTCTTGTCCCGGCTGATCGACCCGGACACCGGCCAGGTGGCGATCGACGGCCAGGACCTGCGCGACCTCACCTTGGAGACCGTGCGCTCCCAGGTGGCCATCGTGCTCCAGGACAGTGTGCTGTTCGCCACCACGATCCGGGAGAACATCGCCCATGGCGTGCCCGAGGCCACCGACGAACAGGTGGAGGCCGCGGCCCGCCTGGCCGGTGCACACGAGTTCATCCTCAACACCCCAGACGGCTACGAGACCGTCGTCGGGGAACGAGGCGGAACCCTCTCCGGTGGTCAGCGGCAACGGATCGCCATCGCCCGCGCAGCTATCCGCGATGCGAGCGTGATCGTGCTGGACGAGGCGATGACCGGACTGGACGACGACACCGAGCGCGAGGTGACCGAGGCGATGGACCGGTTGACCGCAGGACGCACCACGCTGGTGGTCACCCATGATCTCGGCGCAGCCGCCCGCGCCGACCGCGTGGTGCGGATCGACCACGGCCGCGCCGACCCGTCGCCGGGTGCCCTCGCCCGGCAGAAGAGGAAGGAGCAGGCCGGTGCTACCACCCGCTGAACAGTCTCTGGTCGACCGCGACCCGGATCTACCCGGACTGCGGCTGCTGCTCGACTCCGAACGGCTCACGCACTGGCTGACGAGCTTGCTCGGCCGGCCGGTGACCGCCCGGCGCCGGCACCTGCGTTACAAGCCCGGGAAGAGTTGTGTGCTGCACGTGGACGCCAGCGGTCAGGCACTGCTGGTCGCGGCCACAGCACCGTCCGAGGCGGCCAAGCATGCGAAGACCCTGGAACGTTCCGCCGGGTCGATCATCGGCACCGCGCCGGACCTGCAGATCCTGGTCGGCACCCCGGCGGCGGACCGGGACCTGCCCGGGGTGGCGCTGCTGACCGATGCCGACCGCCGGCCGCTGCTGCTGCATCGGCTGCTGCGGACCGGCGCGCAGGTGGATCCCGACGCGGAACCGACCCTGTTGCGCTACAAGCCGCACCGCCGGTGGGTCGGCCTGCTGCCCACCTACTCCGGTGACCACATCGTGCTGCGGGTCCAGCGCCCGGCCGCGTCCCGTGCCGCTGCAGCAGCACTGGCGGCGCTGGTCGCCGGTGAGCCACGCACGCCTCGCCTGATCGGGTTCTACGAACGGCGCGGTGTGCTGGCAGCGGAGTATCTGCGTGGCAACTCCGCCCAGAGTGCACCTGCTGAGGTCCTCGAGCCGGTGGGCCGGGCGCTGGCTGCCCTGCACCGGCGGTCCTGCCCGGCGCTGCTCGAGCAACCGCTGAGTGCGGAAGCGCGCAAGGTCCGAGCCGCAGCGGGCCAGCTCGGCGCCCTGCTGCCGGAACTTGCCGACCGCGCCGCCGACCTTGCCGGGCTGATCACCGCCCGGCTGACCACCCTGCCCGAGGTGCGTGTCCCGGTGCACGGGGACTTCTCCGCGGACCAGGCGGTGATCGGTCCGGACGGCCGGCCCGGTCTGATCGACCTGGACTCCGCGGGTCTCGGCGACCCTGCCGCCGACCTGGGCTGCGCACAGGCCACGATGATCCAGGACGTGGTCCTCGGGCGGCTGACCGATACCGAGCAGCAGCACCGGCTCGCGATGCTGCATGCTGGGTATGTCGCCGGTGGTGGCCCGGCCGACGCGGACCGGGTGCCCGTGCACCGGGCGGCGCACCTGCTCCGGCTGACCGCGGAACCGTTCCGCCTCGGCCAGACGGCTGACTGGGCCGGCGCCGCAGACGCTCTGCTCACCGAGGCGGAGACTGCGGTCGCCGACCTGGCCGGGGTGCGAGCCTGATGCGCAGCGCAGTCGAGATCGTGACCGAGGCCGCCGCGGGCGAGGGCCTGGCTGTGGTCAAGGCGATCCCTCGCTCGCCCGATCACCTGGGGGTGGAGCTGCGCGGGCCCGACGGCGGACTGGTCGCCGGGCAATGGTTCCGGGACCGGGACCAGGCCCGCAGCGTGAGCGCCCAGACCCGTCGTGCCGCTCCGGGGAGCGGGGTGCGCCTGCTGACCGGCGGTCTGCTCCTGCAACCCGGTGGGGCCGACCGGAAGCTGTCCGGGGTGCGCCGGCTCACCGAGTCGGACGGAGCCACCGTCGTCGCCCACCGGCCGGAGAAGCGAGCCGTGGTGCGGCTGGCGCCGCCGGGGGGCGAGACGACGTATGTGAAGGTGGTCCGACCGAGGCGGCTCGAGGCCACCCTGCGCGGGGCACAGGTGACCGGGACCGGCATCGCCACCCCGCAGGTGCGGGCAGTCGACGACGAGCTCGCCGCGGTGACCTTCGACGCGCTGCCCGGTCGCACGTTGTTCGACCTCCTCGGTGACCCGACGGTGACCGAGGACAGGATCGAGAAGGTGGGTAACGCCGTCGGCGAGGCAGTTCGCCGCCTGCACAGCACGGTGGTGACGGCTGACCTGCCGACCCACGACGCCGCAGCAGAGCTGGCGGTGGCCCGCCGGTGGGCCGGCCTGGCCGCCGACCACGGCCTGCTCGGCGCGCATCTGGACACCGTGCACGGCCTGCTCGCCTCAGCTGAGGCGGACCTGGCCGCCGCCCCCGGCCCACCGGTGCTGCTGCACCGCGACCTGCATGACAAGCAGCTGCTGATCGACGGCGTCGCCGTGGGCATGCTCGACTTCGACCTGGCCGCGCTCGGTGACCCCGCCCTGGACCTGGCGAACCTGCTCACCCACCTCGAGCTCCGGGCCCGGCAGGAGCGGTGCAGCGCCGATCGCGCGCACCGGTGCGCTGCCGCCGTGCGTGCCGGGTACGGCCCGGTGCCGCAGAGCTGGCAGCGGCGGATCGCCGGCTACGAGCTCGCCACCAGGGTGCGGCTGGCCTGCGTCTACGCCTTCCGCCCCGCTCACGCGCAGGCCGCCGCCCAGCTGGTGCCGGCCACAGCCGTATAGCTCGCTTCCGCCGGTAGTGCCGCCCGGGGGAAGGAAAGGCCGGTGTAAGACCCTCCTGCCAACCTGCAACGACCAAGCGCGGCCGCAGGTAGAGCTCGGTGTCCGCCCCGAAAGGGAGGTCCGGATCTGCCGCCCGGACGGTCGGCGGAACAGGAAGGCACAGCACCGATGGGATACGTATTCGCCGACTCGACCGACGAAGACCAGCGCCTCCGCGATCAGTCGGCGGTCCTCGATCCGCTCACCGCTCAGCTGCTGGTCTCCGCTGAGCTTCAGCCCGGGATGAAGGTCCTCGATCTTGGCAGTGGATCCGGCAACGTCACAGCGCTCGCGGCCGACATCGTGGGGCCGACAGGGCATGTGGTCGGCATCGACCATGACCCAGCTGCCGTGCAGCGGGCCGGCGCCTTGCTGTCCGAGCGGAGCAACGTGGAGTTCCGCGTGGGTGAGGTGGCGACCTTGGCGGGTGTCGAACGCGACTTCGATGCCGTGGTGGGCCGGGCGGTGTTGATGCACCTGCCCGATCCCGGAGCCGCACTCCGTACGGCGGCGGGGCATCTCCGCCCGGGTGGCGTGGTCTGCATGCACGAACCCGATATGACCTACCTGTGGACCAGTGACTCCACCCCGCTGTGGGACCAGGTCCGGGCCGCGATCCTGCAGGCGTTCGAAGCGGCCGGTACCCAGGTCCGGATGGGCCCGGCGCTGTTCGCCGCCTTCCGCGCCGCGGGCCTACCGGACCCGAGTCTGACCCTCGACGCACCGGTCGGTGGTGGTGGCGCCGCACCGGTGTACGGCTGGGCGAACATCTTCGGCGGGATGGCTCCCCTGATGACGCAGCTCGGTATAACCGCAGTCGAGGCGGTCGGTACCGAGGGTCTCACCGAGCGGTTGACCGCCGAGATCGACGCCCTCGACGGCACGGTGATGGGTCCGCCGCTGTACGGCGCGTGGACCACTGTGCCCAGCGAGTAGCGGCCCGGTCTGCGGCCCGGCCGACTCCGCGACCGGGACCCGCGGGGTGGCGCTACCCCGCGCGAACCAGGCCGGATTCGTAGGCGGCGACCACCATCTGGGTCCGGTCCCGCAGGTCCAGCTTGGTCAGGATCCGGCTGACGTGGGTCTTGACCGTCTGCTCGGCGAGGAACAGATCGTCGGCGATCTCAGCGTTCGACCGGCCCCGCGCCACCCGCGTCATCACCTCCCGCTCCCGCTCGGTGAGCTGACCGAGCAACGGCGCATCCTTCTCTGGGGACGCCGGGCGAGCGGCGTAGTCGGCGATCAGTGCCCGGGTGACCTTCGGGGAGAGGAGAGCTTCGCCGTCGGCCACTACCCGGACCGCTTGCACGAGCTCCTCCGGAGGGGAGTCCTTCAACAGGAAGCCGCTCGCACCGACCCGGAGCGCGGAGAAGACGTACTCGTCCGCGTCGAACGTGGTCAGCATGATCACCTTCGGCCCCTCGCCCGGCATCGCGAAGATCGTCCGCGCCGCGTCGAGCCCGTTGACCTTCGGCATGCGGATATCCATCAGCACCACATCGGGCTGGGTGCGCCGTACGATATCCGTGATCCCGAGGCCGTCCTCGGCGGTGCCGACGACGCTGATGCCCTCCTGGGCGTCCAGCAGGGCGGCGAACCCGGCACGGATCATCGACTGGTCGTCCACGATGAGCACGCGCACCGGGTCACCGTCGGTGCTGATCGGGCCGGCCATAGGTCCAAAGTATCCCTTAGTGCACTCCGGTGCGGACGCGCCTTGTTCCACTGGCCACCGGAGCGAGGTCACTCTCAGGAGGGACGCGCGGCAAAACAAGAGAGGCTTACCCTGCAGCCCATGGCACCCGAGTCGTCGCCTTCGGCGTCCGCAGCACCCGGCCGGGCGCTCCGGCTGCGGGCGCGAGTGCGCCGACTCGGCCGGGACTACCGGTACGTGCTTCCCGGTCTGCCGCTCGGCGCGCTCAGCTTCGCCGTGCTGGTGGCGCTCACCGTGGCCTCGCTGGGCACCCTGATCATCTGGGTGGGTGCACTGCTGATGCCGTTGACCCTGCTGCTGGGCTCAGCGTTCGCGAGGTTGTCCAGGTGGAGGTTGCATACCTGGGGTGTGGTCCCGGCACCGGTGGAGTACCTGCCACGAGGTCGCGGTCCGATCGGTGTGGTCCGACTGATGGCCGACCCGCGCCGGTGGTTGGACTATGTCTTCGAGACAGTGCTGGCGTTCCCGCTCCGACTGGTCACCTTCGTGTTCGCCGTTGCCTGGCCGGTGCTGGCACTGGGGCTGCTCACCCAGTGGTTCTGGGGGCGCTTCGTCCCGGCAGAGCTGATGCCGCAGGACCCGCCCGGGACCTTCCTCACCGACACCCGGGTCTCGGTCGCCCTGGGGGTCCTCTTCCTGGTCACGCTGCCCACGGTGATCCGTGGCCTGGCCTGGTCTGATGCGTTCCTCACCAATGCGCTGCTCGGCGGCGAGACCGGCGAAGGGCCCAGCCGGGACGACGGTCTACGCCGGCCGCACATCGGCCGCCTGAGCCCGCGGCCGGCCACCACGTCAGCCACCCGATGGGTGTGGGCGGTCAGCTGTTTCGTCACCCTGGCGCTCCTTGCCGTGGCCTGGCCGGTGCTAGCGACCCTGTATAGCGTGCACCCGGCGTTGGCCATGGTGCTGGCCCTCGCGCACAGCGCCGCCCCGATGGTGGCGATCCGCTGGCCGTGGGCAGGCATCGGACTTTCGTCACTCGCCTCGCTGGGGGCCATGCTGGCGACCTATCCCGTGGCCGCGGAGCTGCCCTGGCCGTGGCCGGTGACCGGCATCGTGGCGCAGTGCGTGCTCCTGGTGGTCCTGGCGCTGCGGCACCAGTGGTACTGGGTGGCCGGGGCCTGGAGTGCGGGCGCCCTGCTCACCTTGGTGGCCTCGGTGCTGGTCCCCACCCCGGTACCTGGCGGACTGGCGAACGGTGTCGTGCTGGTCTCCGTCACGGCGGCCCTGGCCATGCTGGGCGTGCTGGAGCGGCTGTGGCGGCAGCGAAATGTTCGGGCGCAACAGGCCGAGGAGCTCAGCGCCGAGGAGGCGCAGCGGCGCCGCGACCTCGAGGAACGGAATCGGATCGCCCGGGAGCTGCACGATGTGGTGGCGCACAGTATGTCGGTGATCAATGTGCAGGCCACCACTGCGCAGTACCGCAAGCCCGGCATGGACGAGTCGGTGCAGCAGGAGTTCGACGACATCGCCAAGTCCTCCCGGCAGGCGCTGAGTGAGATGCGCTCGCTGCTCGCTGTGCTGCGCAGCGACGACGCCGCCCCTACCGCCCCGGTGTTCACCCTGAAGGACATCCCGGACCTGGTGGAGAGCGCCCGCGCTACTGGGGCCACCATCACCGATTCGATCGAGACGGACGTTCCCGCCACAGTGGGCCCGACGACCTACCGGATCGTGCAGGAGGCGCTGAGCAATGCGCTCCGGCACGCACCCGGGGCGGAGATCGCGGTGACGGCGGCCCTCACCGACGACCAAACGGCGTTGCTGGTCGAGGTGGTCAACGCGGCGCCGGACGGCGATTCGGCGCCCGCACCCGGCTCCGGGCTCGGCCTGTCCGGGATCCGTGAACGCGTGAGTGCACTCGGTGGAACGGTCGAGGTCGGACCGACTGCCGATGGCGGGTTCCGGCTCGCCGCCACGCTGCCCGTGGAGGACGACGAGGACGCAGGCACTACTGGAGTAGGGGGTCAGGTTCACTCTCCTGGGTGACGCTTCTGTGCCGACCTGCTTCCTACCTTCGGCCTATGACGACGACCGCCGCCCCGACCTCCCGCGTCACGCGGAACCCCCAGCGCGACTTTCTCGAGCTGTCCCGGCGGGTCAAGGCCGCTGGTCTGATGAACCGCAGGCCCGGCTGGTACATCTTCCGGGGTGTGATGCTGCTGGCCGGTTTCGCCGGAGCTACCGCACTGCTGCTGACGCTCGGGTCCAGCCCGTGGCAGTTGGCGGTCGCCGCGTTGTTCGGTGTGCTGTTCACCCAGGCGGCCTTCCTCGGCCACGACGCCGCCCACCAGCAGGTCTTCTCCACCGGGCCGCGCAACGAGCTGCTCTCCCAGCTGGTTGCCAACCTCGTCGTCGGGCTGAGCCATGGCTGGTGGGCCTTCAAGCACGGCCGGCACCACGCCAACCCGAACGTGATCGGCAAGGACGGTGACATCGCCACCGGCGCGCTGGTGTTCGACCCGGACGACGTCTCGGAGCGCACCGGGATCGTCGGCTGGATCACCCGCCATCAGGGCTGGCTGTTCTTCCCGATGCTCACGCTCGAGGGGCTCAACCTGCACGTCAGCGCGATCAAGACGATCATCAACGACGAGACGATGCACCGCCGTGGGCTGGAGGCGGCCCTGCTCGCTGTTCGGCTGATCGGCTTCCCGGCGCTGGTGGTGGTTGTCGCCGGCCCAGTGCTGGCGGTGGCGTTCATGGCCGTGCAGCTGGTGGTCTTCGGGGTGTACATGGGTGCCACGTTCGCGCCCAACCACAAGGGCATGCCGCTGCTGCCGAAGGAGTCCCGGGTGGACTTCCTCCGCCGTCAGGTGATGACCTCACGCAACATCCGCGGCGGAGCGCTGATGACCTGGGGGATGGGCGGACTGAACTACCAGATCGAACACCACCTCTTTCCCCGGATGCCCAGCGTGAACCTGCGCCAGACCCGCAAGATCGTCCGGGAGTACTGCGCCGAGCGCAACGTCCCGTACACCGAGACCGGTCTGTTCGCGGCCTACGGGATCGTGATCCGCTACCTGAACCGGGTCGGCCTGGGCCACGCCGACCCGTTCGAGTGCCCGATCGTGGCGTCCTACCGCCCGGTCTGACCGGCCGGCTCGCTGCCCGGCCCGCGGCCGACCAGCCCCGGGTGGCCACTCCCGAACCGGGCCGAAGGCGCCGGCCGCTGACACAATGCGGTATGACGTTCGCGCCCACGCCGGACACGGTGGAGACCGATCGCCTCATCCTGAGACGCCCCAGAGTCGAAGACGCCGCCGTCTATCGTCAGTTGTGGACGGAGCGGGATCCGCGGGTGCCACCGCATCGGCAGATCTCCCCGGAGGGCCGCCCGACTGTCGCCGACCTTGCGACACAGCTTCGCGCCGAGGAAGAGGCGGTGGGGCCACGGCTCCTGGTCGTGCAGCGCAAGAACGGAGGCGACGCGATCGGCTACTGCGGGTTGGTCTTCCATGGCACCGGAGCGCCCCACGAGCCCGAGCTGGCCTATGAGCTGCTGCGCGCGGCGCACGGCTTCGGCTACGCCACCGAGGCAGGTCGGGCGGTCCTGGTCTGGGCGGAAGGGGCCGGCTACCGGCGGTTGTGGGCAGGGGTCCGAGACTGGAACGTTGCCTCGCGCCGGGTCCTGGAGAAGCTCGGCTTCCGCGAGACGGGTGACCTGGAGCCCAGTGCCGCCTACGGCGACAGCCTGCTCACGGTGCGGGAGTTCTGACCGGTGCCCGGACGTGGGTCTGCGCTCGGTGACCGCACTCGGGCTGCCGGTCCCAGCTGAGCTGGCGTCCGCCGCCCCGCCGGCGCGGATTATCGGCGTCCGGTGACCGCCCAGCCGTGTGGCCCCACGACGAGGTCCTCGCCGTCGATCCCGGAGCTGGATCCGGCCAGAAACTGACCCGGTGGGGGATCGGCGATGCGCAGCTGATCGTCGCCGATGTTGAGCGCGACGATCAGGGCCGCGCCGCCTGCGCCTGTCACCTCCAGCGTCATCGCCTCGTTGCTGACGGCGACCGTCCGGGTTCGCGCGGTGTGTAACCAGGGGTGCCGCCTGCGCAGACCGATGAGCTCCTGGTGCAGGGCGAGGACCCCGGCCTGAGCGCCTGGGACCTGGCCAGGGTGAGCCGGGAAGGCAGGGCGGATCGCGTCGTCGCCGCCGAACCGCTCCTCCTTGACCGCACGCAAACCCAGCTCGTCCCCGTAGTAGACCGATGGCGTGCCGCCGAGCGTGAAGAGCAGCACGACGGCGTGGGCGAGGTGGCGCTGATCGGTGATCTGGCTGGCGATCCGGGTGACGTCGTGGTTGCCCACGAAGGTGTAGGGCACGAACGTGTCGAGGAACTGGTTGTGCCGGCCGAGTGCATGGTCCAGCTCGTGCAGGTTCAGATCGGCGATGGCGTGCCAGATGCCTTGCCACAGCTCGTACTGGGTGACGGAGTCCAGGCCGCCGTCCCGGACGAAACCGGCGTAGTCACCGTGCAGCACCTCACCCAGCACGTACACCTGCGGATGACGCTCACGGACGAGGGGAAGCACCGCGGTCCAGAACTCGACCGGCACCGAATAGGCGGCATCGAGACGCCACGCGTCAACGCCGCGGTCGCACCAGTAGGTCATCACCTCGGTGACCAGCTGGGCCACCTCACCGGCCCCATGGTCCAGCGTGATCAGCCCCCCGTGCCCTTCGAAGGTGACCAGCTGACCGTCGGGCTCCGTCGCGAACAGGCGTGCCTCGGCGCAGGCGGGATCCTCTCGGGCCGCGCGCAGCGCGGGGAAGTCCGGGCCCACGTGGTTGAACACGCCGTCCAGCATCACGTCAATGCCCTTGCCGTGGGCGGCCTCGATCAGCTCGACGAGGTCGTCCTCAGTGCCCAGGCGGGGATCGATACGGAAGTAGTCGATCGTGTCGTAACCATGGGTGGAGGAGTCGAAGACCGGGCCGAGCGCGAGCCCGTTGGCACCCAGCTCGAGGAGGTGGTCGAGCCAGGGGATCAGTGCGGGCAGGCCGGTCGTGGGGGTGCGGTCGGCGCCGGTGGTGTCGGCGCCGACGAACCCCAGCGGGTACACGTGCCACCAGATGGTGTGCTCGGCGGAGCTCATACGTCAACGTACAGCGCCCGCGCCGCCGCCGTGGTGTTCGTCGGCGTGCGGGACCGCCGGGTGCTCGGTCTGAGTGGCGCGGGCCATGCCGGTCCGGCTGTCCACGGCTGAGGGCGAACCTGTTCTCACGCTGGCCGGAACTGTGGCTGAATGGACGCATGGCGGCGACTGCATACCTCACCGGGCTCGGCCGGTACCTCCCCGGCGAACCGGTCTCGAACGAGGAGGTCGCCAGCCGGCTCGGTGGTCTCGACCGCCGGACCGAACGGATCCGCGCACGGATCCAGAAGGCGAACGGCATCCGACAGCGGTACTACGCGATGGATACCGCAGGCCAGACCACCGAGCTGAACGAAGAGCTCGCGGTGCACGCGATCCGTGGTGCGCTCGACGACCGTGGGATCTCCGCCTCGGACCTGGGCATGCTGGCCTGCGCCACCACCCAGGGCGACCTCCTCGTCCCCGGCTTCGCCTCGATGGTGCACGGTCGGCTCGGCGGTGGCCCGATGCAGGTGCTGACCGCCGCCGGGGTCTGTGCGTCCAGCATCGCTGCGCTCGACGCAGCCGTGACCAAGGTGCGGCTCGGCGACCACCCCAGGGCCGCCGTCGTCGGCTCAGAACTGGCCAGCCGCTGGCTGCACCAAAGGCGTTTCGACGGCGTGACGGACCACCTGGATGCCCACTTCCTCAGGTGGATGCTCTCTGACGGCGCAGGAGCTGCGGTGGTGGAGTTCCAGCCGCGGCCGGACCGGCCCTCGTTGCGGGTGGACTGGGTGCGCCAGGTCTCCCTCGCCCACGAGCACGAGGTCTGTATGCGGGCCGGCCTGGACGGCGGATCGGCCGTTGCCGGCCGAACCTGGCAGGACTTCGAGGACGTGGCTTCGGCCGAGCGTGCCGGCCTGATGCAGATCAGGCAGGAGACGAAGGTGCTCGACGAGCTGGCTGCCGCGGGGTTGGCGCAGTTCGAACAGCTCGTGGACCTCGGCCTGGTGGATCTGAAGAAGCTCGACCACGTGATCTGCCACTACAGCACGAACGTGTTCCGCGACCTGGTCTTCGATGCTCTGAGCGCACGGATCCCCGGGTTGGACCAGAGCCGATGGTTCTCCAACCTGGAGACGTGCGGAAACACCGGAGCGGCTAGCATCTTCATCGCGCTGGAGGAGGCCTGGCGCACTGAGAGACTGGCCCCGGGCGAGACCGTGCTTCTCGCGGTCCCGGAATCTGGCCGGTTCTCGTTCGGCTTCGCGCACCTGACCGTCGTTGAACCCAGGAGGAGCAGCAGATGAGCAGTACCGAGACCGTCGAGGGATACCGCCCGCCGACCCCGGACCAGACCAGCCTCCTGGCCCGGCTGGCCGATGTCTGGACCGAGTTCGAGAGCCTGCTCGAGGACGTGCCGATCCTGCGCTCGCTCGCCGCGGGCGAGGTGAGTGTCGCGGACTACCAGTGTCTGCTGCACAACCTGCGCCAGCAGGTGGTGGACGGGTCGCTCTGGATCGCGCGAGCGGCGTCGAACTTCGATATGGACCACTTCGAGCTGCGTTCAGCCGCGATCTCGCACGCGTTGGAGGAGCACCGCGACCACCTGTTGCTGGAACGGGACTACGTGGCCGTGGGCGGGTCGCTCGAGCAGCTGCGTTCCGGCCGGAAGAACATCGGCTCGCAGGCGCTCTCCGGCTATCTGTTCCACCAGGCGAGCCAGCCGAACCCGATCGGCTTGCTCGGCGCGATGTTCATCATTGAGGGGCTCGGCGCGCAGAAGGCATTGGCCTGGGCGGAACGGTTCCAGGAGGTGCTCGGGCTGGCGGACAACCAGGTCCATTTCATGCGCTACCACCAGGAGGCCGACGCCGAGCACACCGGCAAGCTCGACGCGATCCTGACGTCGGACGCGGTCGACGGCGCCGCGGCCGATGCGATCGTCTCCTGCGCCAGAGTGGTCGCCCGGCTGTACGTCATGCAGCTCACCGAGCTGGATCAGATCTGACATGCCACCCGAGTTCGTCAAATCCGACCCCAGCATGTGGGAGGCGATCTACGCCGACCCCTCGATCCCGCTGGACCGCTCGCTGGTGCGGATGATCATCAAGGACCAGCGGCGGGTCTCGCGGCGGTGGCTGTACCCCGTTGCCCGGATCGTCTCCCGGGTTCTCGTGGCCGTGCTCTCCACGATCAAGCGTCTGGTCCCGGGGCGCTGGATGTCCTTGCGCACGATGGACAAGCTGTGCCTGTGGTTCCTGCGCCGGTTCGTCGCGCCGGACGCCGTGGAGCTGCTGATCCGGCACTTCGTGGTCGAGACCAACCTGGTGAACTTCATCATCCGGAACACCCCGGCGGACATCGAACCGGTCACGTTGCGCCCGACGACGTTGGCCGGTCTGGGTGAGAACGCTGTGATCGAGCACGACATCAACGTCTACGACGTGCTCATCGCCCTGGAGGGCGTGGACGTCGAGGCGCCGGAACGCCTGGACTTCTCCCAGCTCGACGTCCCGCCGTTGGACCCGGAGCGCCGCCGCCCCCGGCTGTTTCGGCTCGATATCCAGACGGCGCTGTGCCTGATGAACATCCCGTTCTGCATCGCGCTGAGCCTGGAGGAGTTCCGGCGCGCGATCCACTCGCTCCGCTTCGACGACTCGTTCCTGGAGATCCTCGCAGCGCTCACCGAGGACGAGACGTACCGGCACTGGAAGATGGGCGGGCTGAGCCTGTGGATGGACACCAATGTGGACGTCCCGCAGCTGGTCTACCGGCACGCGCTGGTGTGCGAGTACGCCCATGCGCATCTGAGCAAGTTCGCCGACGGCGCTCGCTGACCGGCGCTGCTCCGTTGAGGTGGGCGCGAGCCTCAGCAGGTCAGGTCCTCTCGCTCGGGTTCGTAGGTGCCGTCAGCCGAGCTGCACGGCCACGGTGACCTTGCCGGCGTCGTCCCGGTGGGCGACGGCGTGCCCGGGGCGGTCCACCCCGCCCAGACGCAGCAGGATCGGCCCACCCGCACCGAGGAAATTGCGCCACCACCGCTTCTTCTCCGGCAGCTGCACGCCGATCGTGATGGTGTCCTTGGCGCGGGAGTACCCGACCGGGATGCTGAAGGTGCGCCCAGTTCGGCGGCCGGTGTAGGTGACGACGGTCATCCACCGGCCGGTCAACCGCCCCCAGCGAGGAGAAGCCACGAGCGGGCGGACGGCTGCATTCACCACCTGGGCCGCGCGTTGGAGGCGGTTCTTCGGCGGCGTACCGGGAGGTTGTGCGGAGCTCGTCACGTCCGCGACTTTACCCGCGTCCTGGTCCGGTACCGAGCAGAGTTTCGCTACGCTGCGTCGGCTCGTCGTACGGCGAACCTCGGAATCGTATCCGCCCTATTATGTCAGTCGGTGCGACCAGTATTCGGGTCCTCGGCGTTCGTGGTGATGGTCACGACTTCGTCCTTCATCGTCGAGGAAGTTCGTGGCCTCGCGGAGTTCCTTGCGGGCATCCTCGTGTTCGCGCCAGCCGTAGTTCACTTGTGGCGGGCGGCAAGCTCGGTGCGGATCTGAGCGAGGCTGTCAGGTCCGTCAACGAGGGCAGCGGTTCCGTTGACCACCTCGGCCACCCGGCGGTCGAGAACCTCGTCCCAGGCGGCGTCGATCTCGAGGTTCCGGAGAATCCGGCGAGTGGGTGACACCTGCAAGACTGAGGTGGTGGCACATGGCGGGAGTCTCCACGTGGTCGCCGCTGGACTCCTGCGGCGCGGTGGCCGTGGTCTCTTGCTGCATCGTGTGTCGACTCGGGCTTGGTATCCGGACTGCTGGGACCTCCCCGGCGGTCACGTCCAGGACGGCGAGTCGCCCGACGCCGCCTTGTGTCGTGAACTTCGCGAAGAACTCGGAGTTGGTGCCGTCATCGAAGGGGCGCCTTTCACACAGGTGCGCGGCAGAGACTTCAGGATGGACATTTGGGTCGTCGACACGTGGGTTGGGGAGCCGGCCAACGTGGAGCCGACCGAGCATGACGCCTTGGCCTGGCTCAACCATGAGGAGATGACGGCGCTCCGACTCGCCGACGCACGCCTGCCGGCGATCTTCGAGGCGGCGCTGCGCTGACCACCCCCATGCCGGACGGGCCGTTACGGTGTCGGTTTGCCGCGCCCGGTGCGTCAAACCCACACCACAGTCGAGGAGCGACGCGCGAGCCCCCATCAGCTCTCCGGAACGCCCCCGGTGGGTGTCCTCGCATCCCATGGTGCAACGCACCGCCACGATGGGTGCTGACCTGCGCACTCGCTCAGCGGCGGTGCCCGCTTGGTTTGGTGCCCAGGGAATACCTCGGCACCCCCCGTAGTTGAGCCTCATAGACTCAAGTTCTCGCCCCTCGATTTGGCAGATCCGGATCCGAGCGCGCAGACTTGAGTGCGGCAGACTCATCCAGACCCAGTGTCGTCGATTCCCGGCGGCGCGGAAGGAGCTACAGACATGGCACGAGCAGTCGGAATCGACCTGGGCACCACGAACTCCGTGGTCGCCGTTCTGGAAGGTGGCGAGCCCACCGTCATCGCGAACGCCGAGGGCGCTCGCACCACCCCGTCGGTGGTGGCGTTCAGCAAGACCGGCGAGGTGCTCGTCGGTGAGGTGGCCAAGCGTCAGGCCGTCACCAACGTCGACCGCACGATCTCCTCGGTGAAGCGGCACATGGGCACCGACTGGAGCTCGGAGATCGACGACAAGAAGTACACCGCGCAGGAGATCTCCGCGCGCATCCTCGGCAAGCTGAAGAAGGACGCCGAGGCCTACCTCGGCGAGCCGGTCACCGACGCGGTGATCACCGTGCCCGCCTACTTCAACGACGCCGAGCGTCAGGCCACCAAGGACGCCGGGCAGATCGCCGGCCTCGAGGTCTCCCGGATCATCAACGAGCCGACCGCGGCGGCCCTGGCCTACGGCCTGGAGAAGGGCAAGGAGGACGAGCTCATCCTGGTCTTCGACCTCGGTGGCGGTACCTTCGACGTCTCCCTGCTCGAGGTCGGCAAGGACGAGGACGAGTTCTCCACCATCCAGGTGCGGGCTACCAACGGTGACAACCGTCTCGGTGGTGACGACTGGGACCAGCGGGTCGTCGACTGGCTGGTCACCCAGGTGAAGAACGCCAACGGGGTGGACCTGTCCAAGGACAAGATCGCCGTCCAGCGTCTGCGTGAGGCCGCCGAACAGGCGAAGAAGGAGCTGTCCTCCGCGACGTCGACGAACATCTCCCTGCAGTACCTGTCCATGTCCGAGAACGGCCCGATTCACCTCGACGAGCGCCTCACCCGCGCCCAGTTCGAGCAGATGACCTCGGACCTGCTGGACCGCACCAAGACCCCGTTCCACAACGTGATCAAGGACGCCGGGATCGCCATCGCGGACATCGACCACGTGGTGCTCGTCGGTGGCTCCACCCGGATGCCCGCCGTCACCGAGGTGGTCAAGGAACTGACCGGCGGCCGGGACCCGAACAAGGGTGTGAACCCGGACGAGGTCGTGTCCGTCGGCGCCGCGCTGCAGGCCGGTGTGCTGAAGGGTGAGCGCACCGACGTGCTGCTCATCGACGTCACCCCGCTGTCCCTGGGTATCGAGACCAAGGGTGGCGTGATGACCAAGCTCATCGAGCGGAACACCGCCATCCCGACCAAGCGCAGCGAGGTGTTCTCCACCGCCGAGGACAACCAGCCGAGCGTGCTCATCCAGGTGTTCCAGGGTGAGCGGGAGTTCGCCCGTGACAACAAGCCGTTGGGCACCTTCGAGCTCACCGGGATCGCCCCGGCCCCGCGCGGGATGCCTCAGGTCGAGGTCACCTTCGACATCGACGCCAACGGCATCGTGCACGTCTCCGCCAAGGACCGTGGCACCGGCCAGGAGCAGTCGATGACGATCACCGGCGGCTCCGCCCTGGGCAAGGAAGAGATCGACCGGATGGTCAAGGAGGCCGAGGCGCACGCCGCCGAGGACGCCCAGCGCCGCGAGGAGCAGGACACCCGCAACTCGGCGGAACAGCTGGCCTACTCCACCGAGAAGCTCCTCACCGACAACGCCGAGAAGCTGCCCGAGGACGTCGCCACCGAGGTGCGCGACGCCGTCGAGAAGGTGAAGACTGCGCTGGCCGGCGAGGACATCGAGGCGGTCAAGACCGCTCAGGCCGAGCTCGGTGAGGCGAGCCAGAAGATCGGCCAGGCGCTGTACTCCCAGCAGGACGCGCCTGCCGAGGGCGCCGATGGCCAGGAGGCCCCGGCGGCCGACGCCCCGGCCGAGGACGACGACATCGTGGACGCCGAGATCGTGGACGAGGATGAGAAGAAGTGACCGAGCCCGACGAGCAGCCGGTGATTCGCGACAAGCGTCGCCTCGATCCCACCACCGGCGAGTTGCGCACTCCTGAGGAGGTGGCCGCCGAGGAGGCGGTCACCGCCTCGGAGCCGGCCGTCGACGGCGGAGCTCACCCTGCTCCGGACGCTCCCGCGGGTGCGGGGTCTGGGCAGCAGGACGCTCCTGCCGACGAGGATCCGGTGGCCGCGGCGAAGGCCGAGGCCGCGGATCTGCAGGACCAGCTCGCCCGGGCGAAGGCCGACCTGTACAACCTGGACCAGCGGTTCAACAACTTCGTCAAGCGGTCCCGTGCCGAGGCACTCGCCGAGCGTGGGCGCGGTGCGGAGGATGTGGTCGAGGCACTCGTCCCGGTGCTCGACGACATCCACCATGCCCGTGAGCACGATGGGCTCTCCGGCCCGCTCGGTGCGATGGCGGAGAAGTTCGAAGAGACGCTGGTCTCGAGGTTCAAAGTGGAGCGCTACGGCACCGCCGGGGACGAGTTCGACCCGAACGTGCACGAAGCGCTGATGCACAACCAGAGCGAGGACGCGGCGACCGAGACCGTCTCCCAGGTGCTCCAGCCGGGGTACCGGGTGGGCGAGAAGGTGGTGCGTCCGGCCCGAGTGGCAGTGACCGGCCCACAGTGAGAGCAGGGAGGGCAACGATGATCGGAGGAGGTGTGGCGCGATGAGCGGACAGGACTGGCTGGAGAAGGACTTCTACGCGACGCTGGGCGTGTCCAAGGACGCCGACGCCGCCGCGATCAAGAAGGCCTACCGCAAGCTCGCACGCACCTGGCACCCGGACCAGAACCCCGGGGACGCCAAGGCCGAGCAAAAGTTCAAGGAGATCGGTGAGGCCTACGCGGTGCTCTCCGACGACGAGCAGCGCAAGCAGTACGACGCGCTGCGCGCTATGGCCGGAGGTGGACCGCGGTTCGCCTCCGGCCCGGGCGGCGCCACCGGCGCGAACGGGTTCGAGGACCTGTTCGGCGGGATGTTCGGTGCCGGCGGCACCGGGGCACCTGGTGGTCCCGGCGGACCGCGGGTGCGCTACTCCACCGGGGGTTCGATGCCCGGTGGCGGCGGTTTCGAGGACATCCTCGGTGGCCTGTTCGGCGGTGGCGGTGGCGGGGGTGGCCGTGCCGGGTTCCAGGCGCCGACCAAGGGCGGAGACATCACCACCTCCGCCTCGCTACCGTTCCGCTCCGCAGTGGAGGGTGCGACCGTGACCCTCACCTTGGACGGCACCCGGTCGATGACTGTGCGGATCCCGGCCGGCGTGCACGACGGGCAGAAGATCCGTCTGCGCGGCAAGGGACAGCCCAGCCCGAGCGGTGGGGAGCCGGGCGACCTGGTGGTCACCGTGCAGGTAGAACCGCACCCGGTGTTCGCCCTGGCCGGTCAGAACCTGACCATCACGGTGCCGATCACTTTCCCGGAGGCGGTGCACGGCGCGACGATTGCCGTGCCCACCCTGGACGGCTCGGAGGTCAGGCTCAAGGTGCCGGCCGGCACTCAGTCCGGCACCCGGCTGCGGGCCAAGGGTCGAGGCGTGGCCTCGAAGAAGGGCACCGGGGACCTGATCGTCACCGTGGAGGTGGCCGTCCCGCGGAAGGTGAGCAAGGACGCGGCTGAGGCGCTGACGAAGTTCGCCGAAGCCAGCGACGGCACCGACCCGCGGGCCGGACTGGCCGATGCGGCGAGGGCGTGATGTGCCGTGTCCGGCTATGACGCCCCGGTCTTCCTGATCTCGATCGCCGCGGAGCATGCGGGGATGCACCCGCAGACCCTGCGGACCTATGACCGGCTCGGCCTCGTGGTGCCGCAGCGCACCCGAGGCCGAGGCCGGCGCTACTCCTCCCGCGACGTGGACGTGCTGCGTGAGGTGCAACGGCTCTCTCAGGAGGAGGGCATCAACCTCGCCGGGATCAAGCGAATCCTGCAGCTTGCCGCGGAGAACGAACGGCTCGAGACGGAGAACACCAGGCTGCGGGCCGGCCACGGCACCGGCCGGCGGGTGTTCACCGCGGACACCGCCGGTGATGTGGTCGCGGTGCCGCTCGGTACCCGACTGCGGCGAGCGGAGAGCGCGGGCGCGATGGTGCTCTGGCGCCCTCAGCGCTGATCCGGCCGTGTGGCTGGACGCCGCCGCCCGCTGCCCGTTTCGCGCCGGACCGCGGAGGGTCCACGCGTTGTCCGGGTGGATGCCATTACGCTCCTCGTGATCGACGACGAGAAATGGGGAGATCTTCATGTCCGAGAATCCAACGCCTGCCTCTGCCGGGCACCCTGATCCAGGGGGTCAGGACCAGACCAGTTTCGGTGCGGCCAGTGCAGCGCCCGGCAGCTATGGGCCGCCGCCTGCCGGCCCGCCGACTGGTGGTCCCACGCCGCCTCCGCCGGGCACGCCGTCGTTCGGGGCGGCCTCGGCGGCGCCGCCACCAGCGGGTCCGCCTCCTGGTGCAGGTCACCCGCCACCCGCCGGCCCCGGAGGTTACGGCGGCCCGCCGCCGAGTGGTCCACCCTCGGGTGGGTACGGGGCCGGCAGCTCTGGCGGTTACGGTCCGGGCGGTCCCGGTGGCTACGGCCCCGGCGGCCCGAGCGGACCAGGTGGACCGCCGCCCGGTGGCCACTATGGCGGGCACTCGCAGGAGCCGGGTTTCTTCAAGGCGATGTTCGACTTCTCCTTCCGGAGCTTCGTCACGCTCTCGTTCGCGAAGGTGATCTTCATCGTGGCGATCGTGATCGCCGGTCTGTGGTGGCTCTTCGCGATCATCTCCGGTTTCGGGATGGCGAGCATCGGAGATGCCTTCAGCCCCTACGGATCGAGTGGTGGCACGGTGATCTTCGGAGTGATGGCGCTGCTGTTCGGGTGGATTCCACCGGCGATCTTCCTCGTCGTGGTGCGCCTCGGCTTGGAGTTCTCGGTGGCCACGATCCGCACCGCGCAGAACACCTCCCAGCTGGTGGACCGCAGCTGATGCTGTACCTCCGCTCGTGGGACCTCTGAGGGCAAGGGACGTCGCTGTGGCGGTCTGAGGTGTTCTGACTCTGGCGGTCTGAGGGTGCAGCAGGTCGCCGCCGCGGCCTGAGGTGCTCTGACGGTGGCGGCACGAGGCACTCCGCGGGTCCCTCGAATCCCGAATCGGACATCGGATAGGCGAGATCTCATCGGCTTCGTTGTGGGTGACCGGACGGCACATCTGGACACATTGTCCGGGTGGGTGCCGCTACGCTCCTGGTCATCAATGACGAAAGTAGGGGAGATCTCCATGTCCGAGAATCCAACGTCTGCCTCGGCCGGGCGTCCTGGTCCAGGGGGTCAGGGCCAGACCAGTTTCGGTGCGGCCTCTGGCGCTTCCGATAGCTATGGGCCGCCACCAGCCGGTCCGCCGCCCACTCGACCGATGCCGCCTGTGCCGGGCACGCCGTCGTTCGGGGCGGCTTCGGCGGCGCCGCCGCCAGCGGGTCCGCCGCCTGGTGCAGGGAGCCCGCCGCCAGCTGGCCCCGGTGGCTACAGTGGGCCGCCGAGCGGCCCACCCTCGGACGGTGACGGGGGCGGCAGCGCTGGCGGTTATGGCCCGGGCGGCCCCGGTGGCTACGGGCCTGGCGGTCCAGGTGGCGCCGACGGCCCCGGTGGCTATGGCCCCGGCGGCCCCGGCGGGCCACCTCCGGGTGGCCACTATGGCGGACAGTCCCCGGAGCCGGGCTTCTTCAAGGCGATGTTC
This sequence comes from Ruania zhangjianzhongii, assembly GCF_008000995.1. Lineage (NCBI taxonomy): Bacteria > Bacillati > Actinomycetota > Actinomycetes > Micrococcales > Ruaniaceae > Ruania > Ruania zhangjianzhongii. Next base: position 4,670,772 of record NZ_CP042828.1, on the reverse strand, counting down.
GACTTCTCCTTCCGCCACTTCATCACTATCTCGTTCGCGAAGGTGATCTTCGTGGTCGCGATCGTGATCGCCTGTCTCGAGTATCTGTTCCTGCTGTTCTACGGGTTCCGGATGGGCGGCAGGGGAATCTTGATGGGGGTGGTCATGCTGCTGTTTGGCTGGATCCCGCCGGCGATCCTCCTGATCATCGTGCGTCTCGGCTTGGAGTTCTCGGTGGCGAACATCCGCACTGCGCAGAACACCTCCCAGATGGTCGGCCGCACCGACGGATAGCGACGTCTGCCTCCCCGCCCCGGCGCGGTGGCGAGGATGCGCCGATGGTGTCGGTGTCGGTGTCGGTGTCGGTGTCGGTGCCGGTGCCGGTGTCGGTGCCGGCTGGCTGCGCGCGACGGTGTGCGGTGCATTGCGCCCGACGGCGTGCTGTGCATAGCGCCCGACGGCGGGTGTCACCCGGCTGGGCTGATCGCGGGCCCGGATGGCAGGCTGGGCCCGTGACCTCCGAACCGAGCCTGCGGCACTGGCTGCGTGAGCTGCCCGTCTTCGACCGCGACCGCCTGCCGCCCTTCGACCCGGATGCAGCACCGGCCGCTCCGGCCGAGCTCTACCTGGACTGGCTACGCTCCGCCGTCGACGGGGGTGTGCAGGCGCCGCATGCGATGGTGCTGTCCACTGCGGGAGGAGACGGGCGGGTCACCGCCCGCACGCTAATACTCAAGGACATCGACGCCGACCTCTGGTGTGTGGCGACTTCCGCCGACAGCCCCAAGGCCGCCCAGCTCGCGGAGAACTCCCGCGCTGCGCTGACCACCTTCTGGGGCGCTCTTGGCCGTCAGGTCCGGGTCACCGGTCAGATGCGGGACCTCGGTGACGCTGCCGGTGCCGCAGACTTCCACGCCCGCCCACCGGGTTCGCGGGCCGCCGCGCTCGTCGGCCATCAGAGCGAGGTGCTCACCGACCGGCAGGCCTACTGGGATGCCTTCGCCGCAGAGCTCACCAGCGTGCAGGAGCACCCGGACACCGAGCTGCCGAGCTGGCGGTCCTACGGGCTACGGGCCGAGGCCGTGGAATTCTGGCAGGCTACTGCCGATGCCGGGCAGATCCGGCTGCGCTACCGGCGCCACGGGGACGACTGGAAGAGGGAGCTGCTCTGGCCATGACCGACCTGATCGAACCACTCGCCACCGTCCGGGAGAGCGAAGCCGCCCTGGCCAGGGTGATCTCCGCCGTCGAACACGCCACGCCCGAGGACCTCGCCGCCCCGAGCGGGCTACCCGGCTGGACCCGCAGCCACGTGCTCGCCCACATCGACGGTATCGGCCGAGCGCTCGCGCGCCAGCTCGACTATGCCGCGCGCGGCCAGCTGATCGACGTCTATGACGGCGGGTCGGCGGGGCGGGAATCGGCGATCGAGGCCGGCGCTACCCGGACCAAGGAGGAGCACCTCGCGGCGCTCACCGCACTGCAGAGCCAGCACCAGAACGCCTGGCCGGAGAAGGATTCGCTGGTGTGGTTCACGCCGGTGCGCTACCGGGACGGGATCGTGGTGGACGTCGCCCTGGCCTGGTGGCGTGAGATCAGCATCCACCAGGTGGATCTCGATCTGGGTATCGAGGCGGCGAAGGTGTGGAGCCAGCCGTTGTGCGAGTACCTGCTCGACTTCCTCTCCGTGCGCCTGCCCAGCGGGCCGTTGGTCGAGCTGGACGCCTTCGAACCGGGGGTGCGGTATGTGGTCGCCGCGGACTCCGGAGCCCCGCCGACGGCGCCGGTGACCGTGACCGGTCCGCTCACCTCGATCACCGGCTGGCTGGCCGGGCGGGAGATCCACCCGCTGCCGATCGCTACTAGCGGCGAGGATGCGGTGGACCTGCCCGAGCTCGGCCCCTGGCCCTCCAGCCGTTGAGCCCGCGACGGGCCCGGCCAGCAGCCCGCATCCCGCCCGCCCGCCGGTCGCAGACAGTCGTCTGAGTACGGAATGGACATCTGAGTACCGGAATTTCGGCCCTCAGATGTTCATTCGGTACTCCGATGGATGACCAGCGGGCCGGTGCCGGTGCCGGGCGCCGGGGTGCGGGGTGTCAGGGCCGGGTGTGCGGGGGTGCGAGCGGGCCCGAGCAGCTCAGCGCAGGCGGGAATGCAGGAACTCGTATGCCAGCGCCTGCATGTGCGCTGCCTGCGCGTTGGTCGCCGAGCCGCCGTGCCCGCCCTCGATGTTCTCGTAGTAGGTCACGTCCTTGCCTGCGGCGAGCAGCTGGGCGGCCATTTTGCGGGCGTGGCCCGGGTGCACCCGGTCGTCGCGGGTGGAGGTGGTCAGCAGGACCGGCGGGTACTCCCGATCGGGCTCGAACAGGTGGTACGGGGAGAAGGTGCGGATGAACTCCCACTGCGCCGGATCGTCCGGATCGCCGTACTCGGCCATCCAGGACGCGCCGGCGAGCAGGTGGGAGTAGCGCTTCATGTCCAGCAGCGGCACCTGGATCACCACCGCACCGAACAGCTCGGGGTACTGGGTGAGCATGTTCCCGGTGAGCAGGCCGCCGTTCGACCCGCCCTGCACCCCCAGGTGCGCGGCAGCGGTGATCTCCTTCTCGGTCAGATCGCGGGCGACCGCGGCCAGGTCCTCGTACGCTTTGTACCGATTCGCCTTCAGTGCCGCCTGGTGCCACGCCGGCCCGTACTCGCCACCGCCACGGATATTGGCGAGCGCGTACACGCCACCGCGTTCCAGCCACGACCGGCCCAGGGAGCCGGAGTAGGCGGGGGTCAGCGAGATCTCGAATCCGCCGTAGCCGTACAGCAGAGTGGGTGCTGCGGAGTCGAAGGCCAGATCCTCGCGACGAATCAGGAAGTACGGGATCCGGGTGCCGTCCGTCGAGGTGGCGAAATGCTGCTCGGCGACCAGGCCGTCGGCATCGAAGAAGGCCGGCATCGACTTCAGCGCCTCGATCACGACCGAGACCGTGCCGTCGGGACCCGGTGCAGGGTCCATCTGGGCCAGGGACATCGTGGTGGGGGAGAGGAAGTCGGTGGCGTACAGCCACACGTCGTCCGAGGTGCGGCGGTCCACCGGCGCGACCTGCACCGTACCCACGGCCGGCGCACCGATGAAAGCGGATCGGGAGAATCCGCCGTCGGCCGGGGTGAGGATCTCCAGCCGGGACTTCACATCGTCCAGGATGTTCAGCACCAGGTGGTGCCGGGTCCAGGTGTAGCCGGCCAGTGAGGTGCCTGCAGTAGGCGTGTAGACCTCGAGGAAGTCCCGCTCGCCGGCCAGGAACGCCTCGAAGTCGATCGCCAGCAGTGCACCGCCCGGATAGGTACGCCCGCCGGTGGTCCAGTCCTCGCGCAGCTCCACGGTGAGCCACTCCCGGTGCACGTCGGCATTCGCCGAGCGGGGAACCTCGATCAAGGTGAGCTCATCGCCGTCGAGCAGGTACAGCTCGTCGTTGTAGAACGCGATCGCCCGGATCACGAAGTCCCGCTCGAAGCCGGGGGTGGAGTCATGCGCCGCGGCGACCGCCATGTCCTGCTCGGGTGCCTGGTAGACGATCGGCGCACTCTCCAGCGGGGTTCCGCGGTGCCAGCGTCGGGCGGTCCGCGGGTACCCGGAGGAGGTCATGGTTCCGGGCCCGGTATCGGTGGCCACGAACAGCGTGTCCGCATCGATCCAGGAGACGCTCCCCTTGGACTCGGGCCGGTAGAAGCCGCCGTCGACGAAGGTCTTGGTGTGCAGGTCGAACTCCCGGGAGACGTCCGCATCGGCGCCGCCACGGGACAGGTCCACGATCGCGAGGCGATACGCCTCCGGTCCGCTGCGCAGTACAGAGGCGCCGTGCCAGACCCAGTTCTCCTCCTCGGCCTCGTTCAGCCCGTCGATGTCCAGTACCGTCTCCCACTCGGGATCCGCCGTCCGGTAGGACTCCAGGGTGGTGCGCCGCCACAGACCGCGCTCGTGTTCGGCGTCCCGCCAGAAGTTGTAGTAGAAGTCGCCGACCTTGCTCACGTCCGGGATCTTCGCGTCGGAGTCCAGGACGTCGAGAATCCGATCCCTGGTGCTGGCGAAACCCGGGGTGGCGGCCAGGTCGGCGGCTCCCTCGGCATTCCGGGCTCGGACCCAGTCCAGCGCACGCTCGCTCTCGACGTCCTCCAGCCAGGTGTACGGGTCCTCGCTGCCGGCTGTGCTCACTTCTGCTCCTCGCGCTGGTGTCCTCGGGTGAGACCAGCCTAGGAGACGGCGGAGGGTGCGTTGGCCTTGCTGGGCTCACCCGGCCGGCGGGTACAGGTGGGCAGCGCTACTGGCACTGCTGGTCCTCGTGGATCTGCTGAGCGACTTCCTCGGTCTGCGCGCTGATCGCATACTCGTTCTCGACGAACAGCCAGTCCGGGTCCGCGCCCAAATAGTTCACCGCGTAGGAGTTCGTCACGCCCTCCCAGTTCTCTCCGGCTGCCGGCGGGGAAAGAGTGCCGCAGATCGCCAGGATCTGGCTGTGGGCGATCTCGTGCCGGACCGTGTGCACGAACCCCTCGTTCTGGAGGACGTTCGGGTAGTCGGAGTACTGGTCGTTGATGTAGACGTACCCCGGACTGCTCGGGCAGAAACCGCCGAGCAGTTCGTAGTTGTCCGGGTACTCGCACGCACTGAACATCGCGTCGTGGTCGTAGAAGAGCTCAAGGTCGAACGCCGCGGCGATCTGCTCCGCTGCCGGCGCGAAGCTGCCATCACCGTCGGGCTGGGCCACGTAGGCCTGGGCGAACTCCTCAGCGTCGGCGTAGTCGTCCGGGTCGGTGGACGGGGCCTCGGGGAACGTGCCGTCCGTGGTGGTCGTAGTGCCGTCGTTCCACTCGACTTCGACCCGGACGCCCAGGTCCTGCCCGTTCTCGAAGGCCTCGGAGTACTGCTGCGCCTGGTCCTGGATCTCCTCGATCCGGGTATCGAGAGCGTCGGTATCGCTGGTCGGTTCACCGGGTTCGCTCAACTCGACCCGGAGCTCGCCGATCAGCTGCAGTACCGCCGCGGCATAGGTACGGCCCTCATCGGTGTTCGGCACATAGTCGTAGATCGTGCCGTCGTCATAGGCAGTGCTCAACCAGCTCGAGAGCTCGTCCAGGTAGTTCACGGCCGCGTCGTAGCCCGGCCGGTCCATGATCGTGTAGGTCTCTTCCGGCGTCGGCGTCGGAGTGGCGGACGGAGTGGACGGGGTGGGGGTGCTTGCCGAGGTATCCGGGTCGTTGCCGAACGGACCGACCACGGCGACGATGATGAACAGGGCCAGAGCCGAGACCACCACCAGCAGTGCGGTCAGCCCATGCTTCTTCGCTGGCGGTTGGGATCCCGGGTAGCCGGGTCCTTGGTGTCCGGTGCCGGGATAACCGCCGCCCGCTGCCTGCTGATAGCCGCCGTTCCCCTGCTGCCACCCGGCGTTCCCCTGCTGCCACCCGGCGCTCCCCTGCTGCCACCCGGCGCTCCCCTGCTGATAGCTGGCCTGGCCCTGCTGGTGGGCCGGGTGCTGCTGTTGCGGGTGCGGTGTGCTGGGCTGTATCCCCGGGCCTGCGGCGGCCACGGGCTGCGACGGCCTGGTGTGGCCGGTCCACTGCCGGCCGTCCCACCATCGTTCGAGCGGGCCACCACGAGGATCGCGGTGCCAACCCGGCGGAACTGGCGCGGTCATACCCTCGTCCCCCGTTCGTCTCGGTCCAGATGCACTCCGTCGACGGTAGCGCGCAGAACCACGATCGGTCGCACCCGCCGATGGGGAGAAGTGTCCTGTGGGTCACAGTGGGCGAGAACGTCGCACGGCGAACCCAGGCGGGGGAGCGGTGTGTCGGGGTTGAGGTGACCGAGGCTCAGGCCGGTGACGCGGTGACAACCGGCTCAGCCTGACGCGGGCGGCCCACCTGACGCGGGCGGCTCAGCCCGCGGGCGGGGCGGTGGCGCGAGCGGCGCGGCGCTCGCGCCACTGGGCGTTGATCTTCTTGGCATTGGCGGCCACCACGATCGAACCGACGAGCGGGCCAGCCATCATCATCACGAACATTGCTGCGGTATCCATGGCTAAGACGCTACGGCGCGCCAGTGTGGTGCGGATCCGCCGAGCGGGTGAAACCTCGGCTCCGCCGTACGGGGGACAAAGGCCGTGACAGAGCAGACGCTTGGCCGCGATGCTGACCCGATGACCTCACGCGTATCGCACACCAGCGTCGATTCCCGAAACGCCTACACCCAGTCCCTGTTCTGGGCCGAGGTCCTCGGCTACAGCGAGAACCCCGAGGACCCGAACGAGCCCGGGCACGAGGAGTGCCTGCTCTACTCCCCGGACCACCAGCACCGGATCCTGTTCATCGAGGTGCCTGAGGACAAGGCGGTGAAGAACCGCCTGCACTTCGATCTCCGGCCCACTGACCTCTCCCAGGCGGATGAGGTCGCGCGGCTGCTCGGCCTCGGCGCGAGCGTGCACGCCGATCTGCGCCGCGATGATGGCGGCTGGGTCACCATGCTCGACCCGGAGGGTAACGAGTTCTGCGTGCTGTGCAGCGAGCTGGAGGTCGGCGACCCGCTCGCCTTCCCTGCCGACTAGGCCGACGCCGGACGGCCTGATGCCTCGCCTCGCCTCGCCTCGTCTCGCATTGCCGGCCCGGCCCGGCCCGGCCCGGTCGGTGACAATGTGAGGGTGCGATCTCTGGGGCCCGGCCGCCTGCACCGACTGCTTGCCGATGCTGAGGCCGTCACCTGGGCCTTGCTGCTGCTGGGGATGGTGCTGAAGTACCTCACCCACACCACTGACCTCGGGGTGAGCGTGGCCGGTCCGATCCACGGATTCGTTTTCCTGGCCTACTGCGCCGTCACCCTCGTGGTGGGGATCGACCAGCAGTGGGAGCGGCGCACGATTCTGCTCGGGCTGCTCAGCGCCGTACTGCCGTTCGTCACAGTGCCGTTCGGGCGGTTGGTGCGCCGTCGTGGTCTGACCGGCACCCACTGGCGGCTGCTCAGCGGCGGCGCGCGCACCCCGATCGAACGCGGGTTGGCGGCGGTGCTGCGCCGGCCTGTCCGGTTCGCCCTGGTGACGCTGGCGGCCCTCGCCCTGGTGTTTCGGATCCTGCTCTGGATCGGCCCACCGGGCGGAGCCTGATCCAGGTGTGCCGGGCTACGCTGACTGGATGGGCAGCTCGACGTCGTCGCTGGGCTATCAGGAGGGGCGCGAATGACTGAGCTGATCGTGCTTTCTGGTCTGCCCGGCGTCGGGAAGACGAGTGTCGCAACGACCGTGGCGTTGGGGATCGGTGCGGTCCACCTGTCCATCGACGCGGTCGAAGAGGCGATGCTCGGCTGCGGACTCCCCACGAGCTGGCAGGTCGGGGTGGCCGCCTACGAGACGGCGCGAGCAATGGCCGTTCTCAACCTACGGAACGGGCACGACGTCGTCATCGATGCGGTCAATGACAGTGAAGAAGCCCGCCAGACGTGGCGCACCGCCGCAGAAGCAGCCGATGCGCGTCTGGCCTTCGTGCATCTTGTCGTCGCCGATGCTCAGCTGCACGAGGAGAGGCTCCGCGGCCGGGATCGCGGCTTCGCCCATGTTCGCGAGCCCACCTGGGAAGACGTCGAGCAGCGACGTGCCGGGTACGCCCCGTGGACAGATGAGCACCTCGAGCTCGACACCGCCGCGCGCTCCGTGGATCAGACCGCTCGCGAGGTGATCGCCCAGCTCGCGAGTCAGTGACGTGCCGGCCGAACACACGCCCTGTCAGCGGCTTCTCGTCGACTCTCAGCTCGCCAGTGGCTCCGCCTCGAGTGGCGGCTCCGGCGCCAGGGCGGCAGTGGCGCGCTGCGCCAGTCTGGCGCTCAACGGTCCGAGGACGATGAGCAGCAGCCAACAGAACTTCGCCGTGTCCCCGCCCCAGGCGTAGGCCACCGGCACCGAGCCGAGGAACACGAGCGGCCCGACCATCGCATCGAGCACCTGGATTCCCCATTGCCGGGCGGTCAGCGGATGGGCAGCCTCGTCATAGCGCCGGGCGGTGAACATGATCACCGACTGCGCGAGCATCGCCGCCGCGATGTTGACCGCGTACAACGCCAGCGGCAGCGGAAGATCTGACGTTTCCGAATCGCTGATCCCCTGCGTGGTGAACGGAATGAAGATCACCAGCCCGGCGGCAATGATGTTCATCAGGATCACCCGGGAATCGATCGTCGACAACCGGTCGATCGCCCGGTGATTGACACGCCAGAACGCGGCGATGACGACGAAGCTGATGAGGAACCCGAACAGCTGGTTGCCGACGTCGTGCGCCAGCAGCGCATCGAGGCTTTGCCACGCCTCGGCCGGCGGGGCGTCCAGATTGGCGATCAGGAGCGTCAGCGAGAAGCCGTAGATGGCATCAAAGAACCCGAGCGCACGGTCGTAACCAGAGGACTCACGCTGATAGAGGTCGCGCCCCATGCCTGAGAGTAGCCGGACGCAGTGCCGGCGGCGAGAGGGCGTAGATCGAGCGGCGCCGCCAACGTCGCGAGGTGAGGTGTTCGGATCCTGCTCAGGATCGCACCGGCCGGGCGGAACCCGATCGTTGTTGCCGCACTAGTCTGACTGGATGAACCACGAGCAGGTCCGCGTGGCCGGCCCCGCAGACGCTCCACAGGTGGGCCGGCTGTTGTTCGACTTCAACACCGAGTTCGAGACCCCGACCCCGAGCGCAGCCGAGTTTGCCGAGCGGTTCGCCCGGCTGTTGCACCGGGAGGATGTGCTGGTCCTGCTCACCGGTGCAGACCGGCCCACCGGATTCGCTCTCCTCACGCTGCGCCCGACGCCGTACTACGACGGACCGCTGGCTCAGCTGGAGGAGCTGTACGTGCTGCCCGAGCTGCGCGGCCAAGGGATCGGGACGGCCCTGCTCACCGGGGCGATCGCGCGCACTGCCGAGCGGGGCGCCAGCGAGATGCACATCAACGTGGACGAGGTGGACACGCAGACACGTCGCTTCTACGAGCGGCACGGCTTCGTGAACATCGAGCCCGGGACCGACTATCGGATGCTGTGCTACCTCCGCGAGTACTGAGCACAGGCGTGCCGCCGACGGCGCAGGTCAGGTCAGTGCGGGCCGCTCGCCTCTTCCCGCGCTGCTTGGAAGGCGTTCACGCACGCCTCGATGTCGTCCTCGCTGTGCGCCGCGGAGAGCTGCACCCGGATCCGCGCCTGCCCGCGCGGCACCACCGGGTAGCTGAACGCGGTCACGTACACCCCGTGGGCGAGCATCGCATCCGCGATCTGGGTGGCCAGAGCAGCGTCACCGAACATCACCGGTACGATCGCGTGTTCGCCGTCGAGCAGTTCGAAGCCTGCTTCACCCATCCGGCGGCGGAACAGGGCGGCGTTGGACCAGAGCCGCCTCCGCAGTTCCCCCGCCCCACCGGCCAGGTCCAGGGCGGTCAACGTGGCCGCCACGATCGCCGGCGGGAGCGAGTTGGAGAAGAGATAGGGCCGGGCGCGCTGGCGCAGCACATCGACGATCTCCGACCGTCCGGCGACGTAGCCCCCCGAGGCCCCACCGAGGGCCTTGCCAAAGGTCCCGGTGAGGATGTCCACCCGGCTGAGCACGCCGGCCCGCTCGTGCGCACCAGCTCCGGTGGCGCCGACGAAGCCGACCGCGTGTGAGTCGTCCACCATCACCAGAGCGCCGAACTCCTCGGCGAGATCGCAGATCTCGGCGAGCGGGGCGTAGTAGCCGTCCATCGAGAACACCCCATCGGTGACGATCATGATCCGGTGAGCTCCGCCGTCGCGCGCCTCGGCCAGACGCTCCCGCAGCTCGGTCATGTCCCGGTTCGCATACCGCAGCCGCCGGGCCTTGCACAGCCGGATCCCGTCGATGATCGAGGCGTGGTTGAGAGCATCGGAGATCACCGCATCGCCGGAACCGAGGAGCGCCTCGAACACCCCACCGTTGGCGTCGAAGCAGGACCCGAACAGGATCGAGGCCTCCGTGTGTAGGAAATCCGCGAGCCGCTGCTCCAGCTCCAGGTGCCGATCCTGGGTGCCGCAGATGAACCGCACCGAGGCCATCCCGAACCCGCGCTCGTCCAGCGCCCGGTGCGCAGCAGCGAGGATCTCCGGATGGTCGGCCAGCCCCAGATAGTTGTTCGCGCAGAAGTTCAGCACCTCCGCGGGCGGCGCTCCGATGGCGCCGGCGGTGATGCGCGCCGACTGCGGTGAGGCGATCGAGCGCTCCTGCTTGAAGGTGCCGTCAGCGTGCAGCTGCGCCAGCTCCGCCGCCAGCTCGTCCTTGATCGCGTACATCAGCTTCCCTCCAGGTCATCCGAACACCGTCCAGTCCAGCACGACTTTGCCGCCGGTGCCGCTGCCGGCTGCCGCGAACCCCTCGCGCCACTCGGTGGCCGGCAGCACATCGGTGATCACCGAGGAGATCGCGCCGTGCAGCCACCGGCTGGTCTGCAGCATCGCCGCCATCGCGTTCCAGGTCTCGAACATCTCCCGCCCGTAGATGCCCTGCAGCGTGAGCATGTGCGTCACCACGGTTGCCCAGTCGATGTCGATCGACGTGGTGGGCAGGCCGAGCAGGGCGATCTTCCCCCCGTGGTTCATCACGCTGATCATCTCCGGCAGGGCCTCGGTGTGCCCGGACATCTCCAGCCCGACATCGAAGCCTTCCCGCAGCCTCAGCTGGGCGCGCGCCTGGTCGATCTCGGTGGTGGCCACGTTCAGTGCCAGGTCCACCCCCATCCGCTCGGCGAGCGCAAGGCGCTCGGCGGAGACATCGGTGATGGCCACATAGCGAGCGCCGGCGTGCCGGACCACCGCTGCCGCCATCAGGCCGATCGGGCCGGCTCCGGTGATCAGCACGTCCTCGCCCACCACGCCGAACCGCAGCGCCGTGTGCACCGCGTTGCCGAACGGATCGAAGATCGCGCCGAGCTCGGGGGTGATGTCGGTACTGCCCTCGCGAGTGTGCGACCAGACGTTCTCCTCCGGGATCACCACGTACTCGGCGAACGCCCCGTCCCGCTGCACCCCCACGCTGCGGGTGCGGATGCACAGCTGGCGTCGCCCGGCCCGGCAGTTGCGGCAGATGCCGCAGACGATGTGTCCCTCGCCGGAGACCCGGTCGCCGATCCGGACGTCGTGCACCAGCTCACCGGTGGCCACCACCTCGCCGTAGAACTCGTGACCGGGCACCAGCGGGGTCTGGGCTATCCCGGCCCCCGCCGGGTCCCAGTCCAGCAGGTGCAGGTCGGTCCCGCAGATCCCGGTGGCCAGCACGCGGATCTTCACCTCACCAGGGCCAGGTTCCGGCTCGGGCCGGTCCACCAGTTCGAGGCCAGGATGCGGGCCGGATTTGAACAACGCCTTCATCGAGTGAGCGCCTCCGCGGTGTACCGGGTGTCCATATGGTGGAACGGTAGCAGTCCGCAGCGGGGGTCTCGGCGCAGTCCAGAGGGCACGGAACTCTGCCAAGAATGCTGCCGCGGGACGATGTATGACAGATGATCTGCAAACGCTTGCAGATGTAGTTGAAGGCTGTGCGACCGTCAGGCGCCCCTAGATAGCAGCGATTCTGCGGCGCAACCGATCGCAAAGGTCACCGTTTGATCACGGCACTTGACGTCGATGATGGTGTGTTGCAGACTCATCGTCACCTGTTCACCGGTGAGAGGCCAGCAACGATGCGTGCAACGGCGAGCGACGTCGCTCGGTTGGCGAGCGTCTCGGTGTCCACGGTCTCCCGCGCGCTCAGCGCTCCGGACATGGTCTCCGCACCGACTCTGCACAAGGTGCAGCAGGCGGCTGAGCAGCTGGGCTACCTCCCCAACCGTGCCGCTCGGGGCTTGGTGACCGGGCGCACCGGCAACCTCGCGCTGATCATCCCGGACCTGAACAACCCCTACTTCGCCGGCCTGACCAAGGAGATCCAGGAGCAGGCACGGGCACGCGGGCTGCAGATGTTCCTCGCCGACAGTGACGAGGATCCGCGGGTCGAGCTGCAGATCGTGCAGCGGATCGCGGCCCAGGTGGATGGCGTCCTGCTCTGCTCACCGCGTGCCGGCACCGCTGAGCTCCTCGATGCCGCCGGCCACACCCCTGTGGTGATGCTGAACCGGTCGCTGTCCGGGGTGGCGTCCGTGGTCCCGGACCACCACGATGCCGCGCTGCAGGGACTGCGGCACCTGTGGGCGCTGGGGCACAGCGAGATCGGCTACGTCGGCGGCCCGCGCAACTCCTGGTCGAACACGGCGCGGCTGGAGGCGTTCGTGCAGATCGCCGCCGAGCTCGACGGCGTCCGGGGCCGTGAGCTCGGCTCCTTCCAGCCGTACTTCTCCGGTGGGGTGGCCGCCGCCGATATCGTCTTCGCCTCCGAGGTGACCGCCGTGGTGGTCTACAACGACCTGATGGCACTCGGCCTGCTCGACCGCGCGCAGCGCCGCGGGGTTGCCGTACCGGAGCAGCTCAGCGTGGTCTCGTTCGACGACATCCCGTTCGCCCGGTCGGTCACGCCGCACCTGTCCAGCATCGCGGTGTCCGGAGAGGAAATGGCACGGCGCGGGCTGGACGCGCTCACCGCCACCCAGCAGAACTCACCCTCATCGTCTGAGGAGCCGCCGCACTATGTGGTGCCGGTGGACCTCACTGTCCGCGACTCGACCGGGCCGCGATCCTCTGTTCCCACCCGTCCGGCGTAGTGGCCGGGCAGAAGAAAGGAATTCCCATGCGTAGGAGAACAACGTTGCAGGCGGCCGCTGTTGCCGCTGCAGTCGGACTGTTGGCCGCCGCCTGCTCGGCACCGGACTCCGGTGACGGCGGTGGTGGCGATGCCGGTGGCAGTGCCGCCCCCGACGAGGTGCCCGAGACTCCCTCCGAACCGGTCACGCTGAACATCCTCGATGTCGCCGGCAATGCCAAGCTCACCGAGGGCATGGTCGCGCAGTTCGTCGAGGAGAACCCGGACATCATCTCGTCGGTCACCTGGGAGTCCGGCGGTGCACCCGACCTGGTCGGCGCCGTCCAGCCGCAGGTGGACTCCGGGAACATCTCCATCGACCTGGTGATGACCGGTAACGACGGTCTGTCCGCCGGGATCGACCAGGATCTGTGGATCCCGATCGTCGATGACTTCGGTGACCGGATCCCGAACCAGGCGAACTACATCGAACCGGCCGCGGCGATGCAGGAGCTGGCACAGGGATACGGCGTGGTGACCACGTACTACCCGTCCGGCCCGTTGCTGCAGTACGACCCGGACGTCGTCTCCGATGTGCCGAGCACTCCGGAGGAGGTGCTCGCCTGGGCCGAAGCGAACCCCGGCGACTTCGGCTACGCCCGCCCGGCCAACTCCGGTCCGGGCCGCACCTGGCTGATGGGGCTGCCCTACCTGCTCGGCGACGAGGACCCCAGCGACCCGGAGAACGGCTGGGACAACACCTGGGAGTATCTCACCGAGCTGAACCAGTACATCGACAACTACCCCACCGGCACCGGCCAGGTGATCACCAACATGGCGGACGGAACGTGGGCGATGACGCCGATCACCACCGGCTGGGACATCGAACCGCGCGCCAACGGTCAGGAGCCGGCGCGGATCGAGGCAGCGGCCTTTGACGACTTCACCTGGGTGACCGATGCGCACTACGCGGTGATCCCGCAGGGACAGTCGGCAGACAAGATCTCCGCGATCGTCAACCTGCTGAACTACATCCTCACCCCCGAGGTGAACGCGATGGCTTACGACCACGGCTACTTCTACCCGGGCCCGTCGGTGGAGGGCGCGACCCTCGACCTGGCACCGGAGGAGAGTCAGCAAGTGATCGAGGAGTTCGGCCGCGACTGGTACGACGACCTGATCGAGTCCATGCCCACCACCACACCGCTCCCGCCGGAGCAGATGGTGCTCGCGTTCGACATCTGGGACCGCGAGATCGGCGCAGGGAAGTACGAAGGCTAACTGATGGCATTCACACCCCACGCGTTCGAGACGCTGAAGCTATCCGGTCTGGGCCGCAGCTTCGGATCTCACGCCGCGCTGGCCGACCTCAACCTGACGATCCGGGCGGGCGAGTTCATCGCCCTGCTCGGACCGTCGGGCTGTGGGAAGTCCACTGCGCTCAACTGTCTGGCGGGCCTGCTCCCGCTCACCCACGGCACGATCACGATGGACGAGAAGCGGATCGACACGCTCTCCCCGGATCAGCGCGGGTTCGGCATGGTCTTCCAGAACTATGCGCTGTTCCCGCACATGAATGTGGAGCGCAATATCGCCTTCGGGCTGCAGATGCGCAAGATTCCGCGGACCGAGATCAAACGTCGGGTCGCGGAAGCGATCGCACTGGTGAAGCTGGAGGCGCACGCCAAGAAGCTGCCCGGTCAGCTCTCCGGTGGGCAGCAGCAGCGGGTCGCGATCGCGCGTGCGATCGTGCTCGAGCCGAGTCTGGTGCTGATGGACGAGCCGCTGTCCAACCTGGATGCCAAGCTCCGTCTGGATATGCGCACTGAGATCCGGCGCCTGCACCAGAGCCTGGGCCTGACGACGATCTACGTCACCCACGACCAGGAGGAGGCGCTGTCCATGGCCGATCGCCTGGTGGTGCTCCGCGAGGGTCGGGTGCAGCAGGTCGGCACCCCCGAAGAGCTGCACACCGCTCCGGTGAACTGGCACGTGGCCGACTTCATGGGTTACCGGAACCTGCTCGACGTCACCGTCGCCCAGGCCGATGCCGGCGGAGTCCTGGTGGAGAACGAGGACCTGCGCATCCGCGGCACCGCGGTCGGTGGCCTCACCGCGGGCAACACCGCGCGGCTGGCGATCCGCCCGGAGGACCTGCGGATCGCCACCGGGGCCACCGGGGCCACCGGCGCCGACGACGCTGACGGCCTGATCGACGCCGAGGTCGCCGTGGTGGAGTACCACGGCCGAGAGTTCTCGGTGGGAGCGACCGCGAAGAGCGGCGCCACGCTCTACGTGCGCAGTGAGCACGCACCGCAGCCCGGAGACAAGGTGCGCCTGCAGGTGCAGCCGTCCCGGGCTCTGGTGTTCGTCTCCGACCTGGACGCGGCCGGCCAGCCGGTGGCGGCCGAACCGGTGGCCGCCGAGGCCACGCCATGAGTAGCGGAAGTAGTGCGAGCCTGCGCCACCGGCTGGCCGAACGCGGGATCGACCGGGGGCTGCTGATGCTCCTGCCGGCGTTGGTGTTCACCGTCGCGCTGTTCATCTATCCGTTCCTGTACGGGATCGGCCTGACCATCCAGCCCACAGCAGGGATGCAGGAGCAGTGGGGCGGTGGGATCTGGTCCAACTACGTGGCGTTCTTCCGTGACCCGTTCGTGTTCGACTCGGTGTGGATCACGCTGCGCCTGGCCCTGCCGGCAGCGCTGTTCAACGTGCTGGCAGCGATCCCGGTGGCGTTCAAGCTGCGCGGGAAGTTCCGTGGCAAGCGGCTGCTCACCACTCTGTTGGTGCTGCCGATCACCCTGGGCACGGTGCTGACGGCGCAAGGTCTGCTGATCTTCGCCGGTCGCCAGGGCTGGTTGAACACGTTCCTGGTGCAGATCGGCCTGGTCAGCGAGCCGATCGCGTTCGTGAACAACTACCTGGGCGTGTTCCTGTCCCTGGTGATCTCCGGCTTCCCGTTCTCATTCCTGCTGATCAGCTCCTACCTGTCCGGGATCGACCCCTCGCTGGAGGCTGCGGCCACCACGCTCGGGGCGAGCTGGTTCCAACGGTTCCGGCGGATCATCCTGCCGCTGCTGGCACCGGGCCTGGCCACCACCTTCATCCTCACCTTCGTGCTCGCGTTCAGCGTGTTCCCCTCGGCCCGGCTCGTCGGTGATCCGACCGGCGATACCCGGGTGATGGCCCTGATGGCCTATCGCTCGTTCGGCGAGCAGATCGACTATCCGATGGCCTCGACCATCGCGATCATGATGGGCGTCGTCGAGCTGATCGTGATCGCGATCGTGATGCTCTGGCGTACCACCCTGTACCGCGGATCCACCGGAGGGAAGGGCTGATGACCACCGTCGACAACGCCACTGGCCCCGAGACTGCCACCCGCCCGCGGCGCCGGCTGGTCGCTGCCCCGAGCACCTGGGTGGTCTGGGCCCTGGTCGCCGTGTTCTTCGTGTTCCTCATCGGGATCCTGGTCTCGGTGCTGGTCGACTCCTTCGGCCGGCGCTGGTTCGGAGGCTGGCTGCCCGAGGAGTTCACCGCCTCCTGGTACGCCGAGGCGTGGGACCGCTTCAACATGACGCACGTGATCGGGGTGACGGTCCTGGTCGGGGTCTCGGTGGTGGTGATCTCGGTGCTGATCGGGGTCCCCGCCGCCTACCTGCTCGCCCGGAGAAACTTCCCGGGCAAACAGGTGGTCACCCTGCTGTTCCTGCTGCCGATCATCATCCCGCCGATCACCTACGGCATCCCGCTCGCCACGGTGATGTACAACGTGGGGCTGGGCCGCACCCTGGTCGCGGTGATCCTGGTGAACCTGGTGGCGTCGGTGCCGTTCGTGATCATGACGATGACCCCGTTCATCGAGCAGATCAATCCCTCGATCGAGAGCGCGGCTCGGATGTGCGGGGCGCAGATGAAGGATGTGTTCCTGCGCATCCTCGGCCCCCTGCTGGTCCCCGGCATCCTGGCTGCGGCCATCCTCGTGCTGGTCCGCACTGTGGGCATGTTCGAGCTGACCTTCCTGGTCTCCGGTCCACCGACGGACACCTTGGTGGTGGCGATCTACCGTGCGATGACAGCGGCCGGTGGTGGTGAGGCACGTGCGCTCATCTCCGCGATGGCCGTGGTGTACACGGTGACGATGCTGGTGATCCTGATCGTCGCCCTCCGGTTCGTGAACCCGACGCAGCTGGTGGCGCGAGTGCGCGATACCAGCAGCGACGACTGAACCGCACACCCCCAGAGCCGGTCCTGCCGGAGGTGGCACGTGGGCCCCTCCGGCAGGACCTTGGGTGCCAGCTACGCTGAACGGCATGGCCTACAGCCCGCTCCCGGTGCAGACCTCCACCAAAGGACCCAAGATCCTCACGGCGGTCGGTGTGCTCCTGCTGCTCGCCGCCATCGCCGTGATCGTCCTGGTGGTCCGGCTCTTCCTGTCCGTCCTGCCGACCGGCATCATCGCGGCCGACGGCGCACCGGGTCCGGACGCCGCGGGCGGCACCGAGGTGCCGGGGACGGTCACGCTCAGCCTGCCGGCGCAAACCACCTACGCGGTCTATCTCGCCCATCCGAGCAGCGTGGACGGCCTCCTGCTCAGCGACCGGATCACCGTGACCGGCCCGGACGGGCAGGCTGCGAGCCCGGCGGCCACCCCATCAGGCACGACCACCAGCAACGGCGTCAGCGCCAGCGACGTGTCCTCCTTCCGCACCGGTGCCGCCGGCGACTACACGGTCACCGTGCCCGAGCTGGAGGATCCGGACGCGACGCCGTGGGCCACGGTGATCGTGACCGAGTCCGACAACATTCCGGGCTTCATCGGGGGAGTGTTCGGCACCATCGCCGGAGTGTTCGTGGCGATCGGGCTCGGGCTGGCCGGCCTGACCGTGACGATCATCGGTGTCATCTGGTGGTACACCCGCAGGCAGAACCGGCGCCGGGTCGAGGCCGGCGGGCCGAATCCGCCGCCGCCCGGCCAGTATCCCGGTCCACCCAGCAACTACCCGGGCCAGCAGTATCCGGCCTAGGCTCAGGGCATGGCTGAGCTGCATGATCTGACCGCCCGCGAGCTGGCCGGCGCGATCCGCCGCCGGGAGACCAGCCCTACCGAGGTGCTCTCCCACACCCAGGCCCGGATGGAAGTCCTGGACGAACGGGTCGGGGCGTTCGTGGTCCGCACTCCCGAGCTCGCCGCCGAGCAGGCCCAGGCGGCCACCGCTGCCCTGGATGCTGCCGGTGACGACCCGGACGCGCTCGCGGCGCTGCCGCCGCTGCTCGGTGTACCGCTGCCGATCAAGGACCTGAACATGGTGGCCGGAGTGCCGATGCAGGCCGGTAGTGCGGCGCTGGAGGGCTTTGTCGCTCCGGTGGACGACGGTGTGGTCACCCGCTTCCGCGAGGCCGGCACGGTGATGGTCGCCAAGTCGAACACTCCGGAGATCGGGCTGCCCTGCTACACCGAACCGGATATCGCCCCGCCGGCGCGCACCCCGTGGGACCTGTCCCGCTCGGCCGGCGGCTCCTCCGGCGGTGCGGCTGCCGCCGTCGCCGCTGGGATCGTCCCGATTGCGCACGGTAGCGACGGCGGTGGCTCGATCCGGATTCCCGCGGCCGCCTGCGGCCTGGTCGGGCTGAAGGCCAGCCGGGGCCGGATCAGCACCGGACCGCACGGCGTCGACGGCCCGGCACTGGGCACGAACGGCGTGCTTACCCGGGACGTGCGGGACACCGCCCTGGCCCTGGACCTGCTGAGTAGTCCCTGGCCCGGTGACACCTACCGGCTACCGGGTGCGCAGACCTCGTTCCTGGATGCCTGCGAGCGGCGTGAGCAACACCTGCGGATCGGGGTGATCACCACACCGTTCATCCCCCCGGGTGGGCCGGTGCACCCCCAGGCGATCGCCGCCGTCGAGCTCGCCGGCAAGGTGCTGACCGATCTGGGCCACCACGTGGTCGAGGCGCCGGTGCCGTTCCCGGCGGAGAAGTGGCGTCCGTTCCTGGACGTGTGGTCGGTGATGGCCGCGACCGCGCCGATCCCGCCAGAGCTGGAGCACCTGCTGGTGCCGTTGAGCCGGTGGATGCGCGAGCGTGGCCGCGGGGTGGACAGCCTGACCTATGCGAACGCGATCAATGCCGGCCAGCAGCTGGCCCGCGAGGCCGCCACCGCCTGGGCCGGCGTCGATGTGATCCTCACCCCGAGCCTGGCGCAGCCGCCGCCGACGATCGGCGCGATGCGCAACGATGCGGACCCGGAGGCGGATTTCTGGGCACAGTGTGCCTTCACGCCGTGGTCGAGCACCTGGAACAACATCGGCCGCCCGGCCATGTCCGTGCCGTTGCACTGGGCTGCTGCCGACGACGGCGGTCCGGAGCTGCCGTTCGGCGTCACCCTGGGTGCTGGGTTGGGTCAGGAGGAGCGGCTGCTCTCCCTCGCCGCCGCCCTCGAGGAGGCCCTGCCCTGGTCCCACCGGCGCCCGACGCTCATCTGACCCACCGCCCTGACCCACCACCTGGCTCGCCACCTGACCCGCCACCCTGACCCACCACCTGGCTCGCCACCCTGACCCACCATCTGGCTCGCCACCGCCCGCCCCTCTCTCCGGTGAATCGATACATTCGTCACTTCCTGCATGGGGTCGTGCCCGCGGGTATCGACCGGGCGGGCCACGTGACGAACCTCTGGGCGGACGGGTGGGCTGCCTGGGGGCGTTGGCGATGCTCAGTGGTGGGTGAGGCGGCCAGCGCAGACAGTGGCGAGCGCCTGCGGGCGCGTCCGGTCCGCGGCCAGGAGGGAATCCGGGTGCCGGTCCAGCAGCACCAGGTCTGCCGGTCCCCCTTCTCGAACCTCGGCCACCGGGCCCCAGCTCGCCCGCAGCGCCGTGGCCAGGTCGAGCCGTTGCTCCGGGTACCAGGGCGGCCGGTCGTCGTCGGTGCGGTGGACCGCGGCGCTGATCGCCAGCCACGGGTCCAGCGGGGAGACTGGGGCATCCGAACCGAGGTCCAGCGGAACACCCGCCCGGTGCAGATCGGCGAACCGGTAGGCGCGTGGCGCCTGGTCGGTCCAGAGCAGGTCCACCACGTCCCGGTCCATCACCGTGTGCCCGGGCTGGATGCTCGCCCGCACCCCCAGCCGGGCCATCCGCTGCACATCGTCGTCGGTGAGCAGCTGGGCGTGCTCGATCCGCCCTCGGGCGCCGGTCCGCTCAAACGCGTCCAGCGCCACCGAGGCCGCGCGGTCGCCGATCGCGTGGATCGCGCTCTCGATCCCAGCAGCTGCGGCGCGCGCCATCACCTCGGCCAGCTCCGCGCCGGACAGGTTCGGTGCTCCGTGACCACCGCCGGTGAACGGTTCGTGGCACCAGGCGGTGCGGGTGTTCAGTGACCCGTCGCTGATCACCTTCCACCGGCCCATCGTGACCAGACCGGCCGTACCCGGCAGCTGGTCGCCGGTGGCCAGGCCGGCGGAGATGGCAGCGTCCAGCTGGTCCGTCCATACGCTGGCCTGCACCCGGTGTGCGTCGAACCCCGCGGCCACCCGGCGTTGCCAGGCGGCGTGTCGCTCGCCCGGGTCGAAGTCCGCGATGCCGACCACCCCGAGCGCGGCTGCCGCTCGGCCGGCTTCGATCACCCATCCGTCCCGGGTGGCCTGGTCGGCGGCACCCACCTGCGCCATCACCGCGAACCACGGTCCCTCAGTGACCAGCCCGCCAGCCGGCTCCGCCAGCTGGTACCGGCGCAGGGCCGCGGAGTTGAACCAGGCGGAGTGCATATCAGTGCTGAGCAGCACCGTGGGCACGCCGCCGGTGACGTCATCGAGCAGGTCGACGGCCGGGCGCTGCGTCCAGGTGGCGTGCCGGAGACCGATGCCGATCAGCTCCCCGGGGTCCGCGGCGTCGCCGGCGTCGATCGCGGCCCGGACGGTGGCCAGCACCTGGCTCCGGTCGGCGCAGCCGGCCAGGTCCACACGGTGCCGGGTGGCGGCCCAGTCCGTGGGGTGGGTGTGCGCGTCCCACAGGCCCGGCATCAACCAGGCACCCTCGGCCGCCAGCACCCCGTCGGCGAGCGTGCCGGTCCGGGCGCCGGCAGGTTCGATCGACCGGACCGCTCCGCCCGCAAGCGTGACGTCGACCAGTACCTCGCGCCGGGACAGGTCAGGCCCGAGCAGCCGGGCACCCTCGATCCGCCGCAGCGGCGCCGCGGACACGGTCACTCCTTCGGCCGGTTCTTGCCCAGATCGCTGATGGAGTCGGTGGCCTCACCTCGTGCCGCAGCGTGCCGCTCGCGGATCCGCGCCCCGGCGGCCCGGAGTCCTTCCACCGGCGCGCCGCCGTAGCGGCGGCGCAGCAGCCACCAGACGAGGGTGGCGAGTGCGGCGACCACCACCACCACGATCACGATGACCCAGACCAGCCCGATACCGCCCCCCGGAGCGGGGCCACGCGCGTTCATCGACTCGGAACCATCGGCCAGGTGCCACGTCACCGTGGACCCGGACAGTTCGCCGTCGTGCTCGGTGACCCCGTTCGGGAACGTGACCGCCAGGTCGATCTGCCAGGGTGCGGCATCCGCGCTGCTGGACTCGGTGAGCGAGCTGAAGTCCCCGGTGACCAGGTACTCGCCGTCCTCGTGGGAGATCTCCAGCATGCCGTCGGTGGAGCTGGCGACCCGGTCCAGTGGCGTCTGGGTCAGAGTGAGCGTGATGCCCACATAGTCACCGTCGTCGTAGGACTCTCCGGTGACGCCCTGCTCGGGCGCGTTCGCCAGATCGTCCTGGATACCGGTGATCAGTGCATCCGGGTCCTCTCCCTGGGCGATCAACCATTGCCGGTCGATGGCCACGGTCACCTCACCGGAGAGGGTGTCCTCCTCGGAGATCGACACGTCCCCGCTCACTCGGACGCAGCCGGCCAGGGCCAGCACGGCGATCAGAGCGAGCAACAGTCGCTGGAGAGCCTTCACACCCGCGAGTGTGCCACCTATGGCTGGATGTGCACCGCCGGGTGGGGCCTACTCCCCATCGACCGGGCGCTGTCACGGGCCTAACGTGGCCGGAATCATAGGAGCACGGGGAGAGGCGACCGGCGTCGATCCGAGGATGTGGCGATGATGAGCACACGAGATCTCCGACGGCTGGGCGCGGTCGTGCTCGGCTCAACCCTGATCGCCGCGACTCTCAGCGGATGCAGCAAGGAGGCGGACGGTGCCGTGGCGATCGGTCGCGACGCCCAGGGTGAGGTGATCGTCCAGATCGTCACCTGCGAGTACCCAGCCACCGAGCTGGACCTGCTGCTGGAGCAGGAGGGCGCCGAGCCGCAGGAGGACGTCTCCGCTGCGCCACTGGACCAACCGGCCGGAACCAGCCAGACCTACACCCTGCCCCAGCTGTTCGGCGAGAGCCGGAGCGACTTGCTGGATTCGGCAGCGCCGTACCAGCTGCGTGGCACCGTGGCCGATGATGGCGGCGAGCGGGACATGAACGGTGTCAGCTTCACGCTGGACCAGGTCGCCGGATACCAGCCCGATCAGGTGATCAGCAACGACCTGGACTCCCCGGTGTCCGTCGAGGCGTTCACCAGCCAGGCCTGCGAGGATGGCGCACCCGCGTCGGAGAAACCCCGCTGATCTCCGGACACGCCGACGGCGAGCCTCCTCGTAGGCGACCGGCCGGCCGGCCGAGGCTTCAGCCTCGGTTCGTGTCGTCGTTCGGGGTGTCCTCCTCGCCCCCGTCGCCCTCCCCGCCGAGCTTGTCGTCGAGGAAGTCGCGCCCCTTCTGGATCTTGTCGTCGTGCTGACCGCCGGTCTTCTCGCGGAGGAAGTTCGCGGCCTTGTCCAGCGCGCCGTCGGTCTTCTCCTCGTTGCCGAGGGCATCGGCGGCCTTGTTCTTCAGCTCGTCGAATCTGGACATCGCAGCCTCCTTCTCATCGTGGGGCCCGCTCGGGTGCCCGTTCGTCAGTCTGGCGCACCGGCGGCTGGCGTGCACGGTGTCAGCGTCACCGCGGACACACCAGCGGCCAGCCTCCTTGTCGGAGACCGGCCGCTCGGCGGAGGGGCGTCAGTTGTTCTCGTCGCCGACCTTTCCGTCGAGGAAGTCGCGCCCCTGCTCAATCTTGTCGTCGTGCTGGCCACCGGTCTTGTCACCGACGAAGTCGGAGCCCTTGTCCAGCGCGCCGTCCGTCTGCTCCTCGTTGCCGAGGGCATCGGTGGCCTTGTTCTTGAGTTCGTCGAATCCGACCATCGCATCCTCCTTCTCATCGTGGGTGCTCGTTCGGGCACCCGCTTGTCAGTGTGACGCAGGCGCAACTGGCTCGCACGGTGAACGCGGAGGCGGTACGTTGCTCGCCTCCTCGGTGCGCGCTGGGCTCCCGGTGCGCACCGGTCCCGGGTGCCAGGATGGTCAGGCCAGGAACAATGCCGACGGCGGAGCTTCCGGGCACATTTCAAAGTTGAGCGGAATAGACTCAAGGCGGGGGAGGTTAACCACTACAGTCGCTGTCATCATCGTCGGAGGTTCGATGGATACCAAGCTCACCACCAAGTCGCAGGAGGCGCTCGCCGCCGCCGTCCAGGCCGCCACCAGTGCGGGCAACCCCCAGCTGGAACCGGTCCACCTGATCCAGGCGCTCCTTGCTCAGGAAGGCGGCGTCGCCGTCGCGCTTCTCGATGCAGTGGGCGCCGACCGTGCCGCACTGGGCCGGCAGCTGCAGGGCGCTGCCACGGCGCTGCCGGCCGCGGCGGGCAGCTCGGTGAGCCAGCCGCAGATGTCCCGGGCGCTGCTCACCGTGATCACAGCTGCCCAGGACGAGGCCAAGGCGCTCGGGGATGAGTACGTCTCCACGGAACACCTGTTGCTCGGTCTGGCCAAGGACGCCGGCGCAGTCGGCGAGGCGTTGCGCGGTGCAGGAGCCTCCCGCGACCAGCTGCTCGCTGCCCTGCCGCAGGTGCGCGGTTCGGCCAAGGTGACCAGCCCGGACCCGGAGGGAACCTTCCAGGCGCTGGAGAAGTACGGCGTCGACCTGACCGCCGCGGCCCGCGAGGGCAAGATCGACCCGATCATCGGCCGGGACACCGAGATCCGTCGGGTGGTGCAGGTGCTCTCCCGCCGAACCAAGAACAACCCGGTGCTGATCGGTGAACCCGGTGTGGGCAAGACCGCGGTCGTGGAGGGGCTGGCCCAGCGGGTGGTGGACGGCGACGTGCCGGACTCGCTGCGCGGGAAGCGGCTGATCGCCCTGGACCTGACCGCGATGGTGGCCGGGGCGAAGTACCGCGGCGAGTTCGAGGAGCGCCTCAAGGCCGTGCTGGACGAGATCAAGGACTCCGACGGCGAGATCATCACCTTCATCGACGAGCTGCACACCGTGGTGGGTGCCGGTGCCTCAGAGGGGTCGATGGACGCCGGAAACATGCTCAAGCCGATGCTCGCCCGCGGCGAGCTGCGGATGGTCGGCGCCACCACGCTGGACGAGTTCCGCGAGCACATCGAGACCGACCCGGCGCTGGAGCGCCGGTTCCAGCAGGTGTTCGTCGGGGAGCCGTCCGCAGAGGACACCGTGGCGATCCTGCGCGGTATCGCGCCCAAGTACGAGGCGCACCACCAGGTGATCATCGCCGACTCGGCGCTGGTGGCCGCCGCGCAGCTCTCCGACCGGTACATCCCGGGCCGGCAGCTCCCGGACAAGGCGATCGACCTGGTGGACGAGGCCGCCTCGCGGCTGCGGATGGAGCTGGACTCCTCACCGGTGGAGATCGACGTGCTCCGCCGCGCCGTCGACCGGTTGAAGATGGAGGAGTCCTACCTCTCCGACAATGACGACGCCGCCTCCGCTGACCGGCTGGAGAAGCTGCGCGCGGAGCTGGCGGACAGGTCCGAGGAGCTGGCCGCGCTGAACGCCCGCTGGGAGTCGGAGAAGGCCGGCCACAACCGGGTCGGTGACCTCAAGTCACAGCTGGACAACTTGCGCACCGAGGCGGAGCGCGCTCAGCGCGAGGGCGACCTGGAGGCCGCCTCCCGCCTGCTCTATGGCGAGATTCCCGCCGTGCAGACCCAGATTGCCGCGGCTGAGGAAGCCGAGGAGAGCGCGAGCGCGATCGAGCCGATGATCGCCGACAAGGTGGGCATCGAGGAGATCGCCGAGGTGGTGGCCGCCTGGACCGGCATCCCCACCGGACGGTTGATGGAGGGGGAGACGGAGAAGCTGCTGCACATGGAGGACGTGCTCGGCGAGCGCCTGATCGGGCAGGCCGATGCTGTGCGGGCCGTCTCCGATGCGGTCCGCCGGTCCCGCGCCGGGATCGCCGACCCGGACCGGCCCACCGGCTCGTTCCTGTTTCTCGGGCCCACCGGGGTGGGTAAGACCGAGCTGGCCAAGTCGCTGGCGGACTTCCTCTTCGACGATGAGCGTGCCATCGTGCGGATCGATATGAGCGAGTACTCCGAGAAGCACTCGGTCGCCCGGCTCGTCGGCGCACCGCCCGGGTATGTCGGTTACGAGGAGGGTGGCCAGCTCACCGAGGCGATCCGACGCCGCCCCTACTCGGTGGTGCTGCTCGACGAGGTGGAGAAGGCACACCCGGAGGTCTTCGACATCCTGCTGCAGGTCCTCGACGACGGCCGGCTGACCGACGGTCAGGGCCGCACCGTGGACTTCCGCAACGTCATCCTGGTGCTCA
The DNA here is from genome assembly GCF_008000995.1 of Ruania zhangjianzhongii. Classification (NCBI taxonomy): domain Bacteria; kingdom Bacillati; phylum Actinomycetota; class Actinomycetes; order Micrococcales; family Ruaniaceae; genus Ruania; species Ruania zhangjianzhongii. The sequence goes on along the minus strand of NZ_CP042828.1, from coordinate 4,645,434 downwards.
CCTCGAACCTGGGGTCGCAGTTCCTGGTGGACGCTTCCCTGTCCGATGCGGACAAGAAGTCCCGGGTGTTGGACGTGGTGAACTCCTCGTTCAAGCCGGAGTTCCTGAACCGGCTGGACGAGATCGTGGTGTTCGACGCGCTCAGCATCGACGAGCTCGGCAAGATCGTCGACCTGCAGCTGGACCGGATGGCCGAACGGCTGGCGGACCGCCGCCTGGAGCTCGACGTTACCCCGGCTGCCCGAGAATGGCTGGCGCTCGAGGGGTATGACCCGGCCTACGGGGCACGGCCGCTGCGCCGGTTGATGCAACGCCAGATCGGTGACCAGCTGGCTCGGTTGCTGCTCGGCGGCGAGGTTCGTGACGGTGACACCGTGGTGGTCGATCGGCTGGCGGACGTCGAGGCCCAGGGGCTTCAGCTGCGCGTCAGCTGAGGCGGCGTCGTCCCTGCGATCGCGAACGGAGGTCACCTTCGGGGTCGGAATGAGGCTCTTACCTCGCTCCGACCCCGAAGGTTACCTCCGTCGCCGCCGCTCTGGCCGCTGTGGCCTACGTCGACTGCGCGCCGCGGGTGGCGCGGGTCAGTTGTGCTCGCCGTCGCCAGCGATCACGCTGCCAGTGAAGGACTGTCCGTCGTCCGCCTTGACCAGGCAGGTGTACTTACGGTCGCCTTCGTCCCAGGTGCTCTGCGACGGGTACAGCGAGGTGTACTGCAGGCCGCCGCCGAGGACCGGGCCGACGACTGAGCTGTACTCATCGGCACAGAACTCGTCCGCCTCCGTCTGGAACGCATCCTCGCCCGGGAACTCGGGATAGTCCGACTCGGAGACCTCGGTCTCGGCGTAGACCTCCACCATGTGCTCGTCCGCGCACGGGACCTGGGTGAGGTAGCCCTCGTCGTCATACTCCAGGTTCTCCAGACAGTTGCCGGGGATCAGGTCGATGTCCCGGATCTGCGTGGGGGAGTCCACATCGGCGGTGTTCTCCCCGGTCCCACTACCGCCCCAGACGCTGCGCACCGCGAAGAAGCCGCCGACCAGCACGACGACGGCGACGATCGCGCCGATGATCAGGGGTGTGCGGTTCTTCGGCGGGGTGGGGCCACCGAACAGGTCGCCGCCGGAGCCGTAGCCACCCTGGCCGTAGCCCGGCTGCTGCCCGTAGGCGGGCTGTTGGCCGTAGCCCGGTTGGGAGGCGCCGCCGAAGCCCTGCTGTGGTGCGCTCTGTCCGTAGCCGGGCTGGCCCTGGCCGTAGCCCGGCGCGTTCTGGCCGTAGGCGGGCTGTTGGCCGTAGCCCGGTTGGGAGGCGCCGCCGAAGCCCTGCTGTGGTGCGCTCTGTCCGTAGCCGGGCTGACCCTGCTCATAACCCGGCGCGTTCTGGCCGTAGCCCGGTTGACCCTGCCCCGGCAAGGGTGGGTTCTGGCCGTAGCCGGGTTGCCCGTAGCCGGGCTGATTCTGTCCGTCGCCACCCGAGGGGGTGTTCGGGTTCGGTCCTCCGGACGGGTTCTGTGCATGGGGGTCCCAGGGCGTGCTCATAACCGCACCATATGGCCCCTGGGGCGGTGCCGTCATATGGATGAGACGCCGATCACTACACGAGTGAACATCCGGTGTCCGGCGGACAAACTTCCGGTGTCACGCCCGCAGTCGAGTGGCGCGCCCGCCGGTCCTCCGTGGCCGCCCGCAGGCTCGCTTCGTACCGGGCGGAACGGGTCAACCGTTCACCAGGTCGCCAGTCATCGAGCCGGCCTGTGCACGGGCCACGCAGAGGATCCGCTGGGTGCCCTGGTCCCAGGCCTCCTGGCTGGGTGCGAGATACCAGACCATCACCGGCACTTCGCTGGCCAGCGCCGACACGTCCGCCTCGCAGGTCTCGCGTGCCTGACCGTCCAGAGCGTCCACGCCCGGGAAGTCCCCGTCGAGCTCATGCTCGGTGACTGCCTGTGCGGCGTGCTCCTGCGCGCACGGCACCAGCTGCAGCTCGCCCACCGACTGGCCCGGCGGCAGGAACTGGATGCAGTTACCCACGGCCACGTTGCTCGCTGCCACGGTGCGTGCCTCGGACACGTCTCCTGCCTCCGGCTGCTCGGTCCAGCGCGCGATAGTTCCGTTGCCCGCGAGCACCACGGCCGCGAGTACCCAGAGCACGGTGAACAACGCGCCCAGGCCGATCCCCGTGCTCGCCAGTGCCAGGCTGCGCCGCTGGGTGGCCTTCACCTGCCGCCGCGCGAAGATGCCGAGGCCCACGCCCACCGGCCCGAGCGGGGAAGTGGCGACCGACGCGACCGCCGTCGGCTCGAGCGGCCGGCGCTTCATCACCGGGAAGGTGAACTGGCCGTAGGAGCCTTGCTCGCTCTGCTGTACTGGCGTGTGCTGGCCGTAGGGGCTCTGCCCCAGCGGGGTCTGCGGCGCCGGTTGGGTGGTGGGTGCCTGGGGGATCGGCGGCACGTCCGAGCCGCCCGGCTGTCCCTCGGGTCCGGCCGGCTGACCCGGGGACGCCCACGGGTTACTGGCACCTGCTGGTTGTCCCGGCCCGGGCTGCCACCCTGCGGCTTGTCCCGGCCCGGGCTGCCAGCTCCTGGGCGGGGTGGGGCCGGCCTGCCACTGGCCGGGGCCGGTCCATTCGGGGCCCGGCTGGGCGCCGTCCGACTGGTGGGGGCCAGGTTGCCAGGAAGGCGGGCCCGAGGGGTCGGGCTGCTGCGGCCCCGGAAAACTCATAGATGGAGACTATCTCGCGCGGCCGGCTGCCTCGCGCGACTACTGCGGTGCTGCCAGCTCGAGCACCACCGGGACATGATCGGAGGCGCCCTTGCCCTTGCGCTCGTCCCGGTCGATCCAGACCCGGTGCACCCGGACGGCCAGGGCCTGGTTCGCCCAGGCGAAGTCGATCCGCATCCCCTCGTTCCGGGGGAAGCGAAGCCTCTGGTAGTCCCAGTACGTGTACTTGCCCGGGGCGTGCTCCCGGGTCACCTCCGTCAGCCCGGCCTCGGCGAGCGCAGCGAATGCCGCACGCTCCGAATCAGAGACGTGCGTGGCGCCGTCGAACACCGATATGTCCCAGACGTCCTCATCGAGCGGGGCCACGTTCCAATCGCCCAGCAGTGCCAGCGGGGCGCCGGCCGCCGACCATTGCGCCGCCTGCGCGCGCAGGGCTGCCAGCCAGCGGAGCTTGTACTGGTAGTGCGGATCGGCGAGCGTGCGCCCGTTCGGCACGTACACGCTCCACAGCCGCAGGCCGGCGCAGGTCGCCCCGATCGCGCGGGCCTCGGCCACCGGCGGCTCGCCCCAGGTGGGTTGGCCGGCAAAGCCGCGCTCGACGTCGGCGATCCCCACCCGGGAGATGATCGCCACCCCGTTCCACTGGTTCAGGCCGTGAAAGGCCACCTCGTACCCGGCGGCTTCGAACAGCAAGGACGGGAACAGCTCGTCCTTCACCTTGGTCTCCTGCACCAGCAGCACGTCGGTGTCACTGCGCTCCAGCCAGGAGACCACCCTCTCGGCACGGGCACGGATCGAGTTCACGTTCCAGGTCGCGATACGCACGGTCGCTACCGTAACCCGCTGCAGTCCTCCGGCGGCGATACGCTCTGCAGGTGACTTCCACCCCGTTGCAGCGCCTCGCCGAACTCGTCAACACCCACGCCGTCGTCCACGGCACAGTGACACTCAGCTCCGGCCGTGAGGCCGACTACTACGTGGATATGCGCCGGGTGACGTTGCACCACGAAGCCGCCCCCCTGATCGGCCACCTCCTGCTGGACCGGCTCGAGGAGGAGGGGATGGGCGTGGGCGAGATCGACGCCGTCGGCGGGTTGACCATGGGTGCCGACCCGGTGGTGTGCGCGGTCCAGCATGCGGCGGCCAGCCGCGGACTGGAGCTGGACGCGTTCCTTGTCCGCAAGGAGGCCAAAGGGCACGGGATGAAGCGACAGGTGGAGGGGCCCGACATCGCCGGCCGCCGTGTGGTGATCGTGGAGGACACCTCCACCACTGGCGGCAGCGCGCTGACCGCGGTCGCGGCCGCACGCGAAGCTGGCGCCACAGTCGTCGGCGTGGCCTCGGTGGTGGACCGGGATACCGGAGCGCGGGAAGCGGTGCAAGGGGGAGATCTCCCCTACCTCTGGGTGCTCTCTGCGGCGGATCTTGGCCTCGATCCTCAGTAGACTTCTAGTCCAGGGCACCGACGGTGCCCGCCGAGGGAGGGGCCGACCGCTCACCCTCGCCTAGAGATGAGGAGGTGGACACATGGATCCGATAGCAATCGTGCTGATCGTGGTGCTGGTCCTCGTGGTCATCGTGGTGGGCTGGGCGATCGCCACTTACAACGGCTTCGTCAAGCTGCGCAACCTGGTGCAGGAGGCCTGGCGTCAGATCGACGTCGAGCTGCACCGCCGCTATGACCTGATCCCGAACCTGATCGAGACCGTCAAGGGCTACGCCGCACACGAGCGCGCAGTCTTCGACGAGGTCACCCGGGCGCGTTCCGCCGCTGCGAACGCCGGAGCTCAAGGCCCGGCCCAGCGCGCCGCGCAAGAGGACATGCTGACCAACGCGATCGGCCGGCTGTTCGCTGTGGCCGAGGCGTACCCGGACCTGAAGGCACAGTCCAGCTTCGCCCAGCTGCAGAACGAGCTGACCAACACCGAGGACCGGATCGCCGCCGGGCGCCGGTTCTACAACGCCAACGTGCGGGACATGAATACCAAGGTGGAGACGTTCCCGCCGAGCATCATCGCCGGCATGTTCAAGTTCGGCCGTGCCGAGTACTTCGAGGTGAACGACCCGGTGGTGCGCGCTGCGCCGTCGGTGTCCTTCCAGGACCAGGGCGGGAACGTGGGCGTCTACGCCCAGGGGCAGCAGCCCACCCGTGCGCCGATGCCTACCGACTCCGGTGTGCAGCCGGGCACCCAGCCGCCCCCGGGTGGCTACCAGGGCCCGCCAGCCGGCGGCTACCAGGGGCCGAGCGCCTCCGGTCCGCAGGGCTACCCGCAGCAGCCGGGTGGTCCGGGTCAACCTGGCCCCGGCGGTCCGCAGCGGCCCGGCCCGGGTCAGCCTGGCCCGGGTCAGCCCGGTCAGGGCCCCTGGCAGGGCTGAGACCCCCAGCAGTAGCTCGAACGGCCCGGTGCGGACATCACGTCCGCACCGGGCCGTCTTGCGCTGCCGGACTGTGAGCGGGCGGAGCGAGTGGGTGATCTGATCGAAATCTGGGCGTTCCTCGCACACCGCACGCCGGAGTCCCTGCAGCCTGCAGGACGCCGACCGCCCGTAGCTTTCCCCGGCTCGCTGCTAGCCTCGTGGTGCTAAGCGGCCCGCTGGCGAACACGGGGCGCGGGGGAGGGGAACGATGCGAGTCTCGCAGGGGTTCTACAGTTTTGTCTCGGAGCCCCACCGGCTGGTCGTCACCGTCTCCTGCCTCCTGCTCTCAGGCTGTTGCTACGTCCGGTACTTCTTCGCCGGGTTCGCGTGGGTACCGCCGGAGACGACGGTCGGCACGGTTCCGACCCTCGCGTTGCTGGTGCTTTACTTCGGCTGGCGCCGAGGCGACGAAGCCGCGCTGCGGCGTGGTGCGAACCCCTATCGGACTCGGCGGCCGGCGTGAGGTGGCCGCGGGGATTTCGAACCTATGTCTCGTCGCCACGACGGACTGCGATGACCGTGACCTGCCTGGTCCTCGCCACGCTCTGCCATGTCCGGGTGGTGCTGGCCGGATTCACCTGGGTGCCACCCGAGACCGAAGTCGGCTATCTGCCGCTGTTCGCACTCGGCGTCTCGGCCATTCACTGGTGGCGTCAGGACGACGCCACCAGACGCTACGCTGACCACGCGTAGACCTGGCCGAGGGAGCAGGGAGTCTCAGATCAGCTCGACGAGGTCCTTGATCCCGTCCATCACCGCGGTCGGCCGGTAGGGGTAGGCCTCCACCTCCTCGGCCTTCGTGGAGCCGGTGAGCACCAGGTAGGTGCGCAGCCCTGCTTCCATCCCGGCCACCACGTCGGTGTCCATCCGGTCGCCGATCATCGCGGTGTGCTCGGAGTGCGCGTTGATCCGGTTCAGCGCGGTGCGGATCATCACCGGGTTCGGCTTGCCCACGAAGTACGGCTCACGTTTGGTGGCGGCGGTGATCATCGCGGCCACCGCACCGGTCGCGGGCAACGGGCCTTCCACCGACGGTCCGGTCACATCCGGGTTGGTGGCGATGAACCGGGCGCCGTCGTTGATCAGCCGGATCGCCCGGGTGATCGCCGAGAACGAGTAGGTGCGGGTCTCCCCGAGCACCACGTAGTCCGGTGTGCTGCTGGTGAGGATGTAACCGTGCTCGTACAGCGCCGTGGTCAGTCCCGCCTCGCCGATGACGTACGCGCTGCCGCCGGGCACCTGGTCGGCCAGGAACGAGGCTGTTGCCAGCGCCGAGGTCCAGATCGCACTCTCGTCCACGTCGATCCCGGACGCGCGCAGCCGGGCGGCCAGGTCCCGCGGGGTGTAGATCGAATTGTTGGTGAGGATCTGGAACGGGATCTCCCGCTCCCGCAGGCGAGCGATGAACTCGGCGGCACCCGGCAGGGCGTGCTCCTCGTGCACCAGGACCCCGTCCATATCGGTGAGCCAGTTCGCGATCCGGTCGGGCATCTCGTCTCCTCGATGAAGATCCTCGGGTGCGTCACTCCCAGGGTAGCCAGCCCACCGTGCGAGCGTGCTCACCGGCTGCCCGGCAGACGCACGAAGGGTGTTCCAACGGATACCGGGGCCGGGAGATACTGAGGCGGTGAGTGACGAAGCCGTGGGGGTGGGACCGTGGCCCGGAGCGTGGCCTCAGGATGAGCGACTCGACCCCGAGTTGCTCACCCACGGCGACCGGCGGAACGTGCTCGATGCCTACCGGTACTGGCGGATGGAAGCGATCGTCGCCGACCTGGACACCCGTCGGCACCCGTTCCACGTGGCGATCGAGAACTGGGGCCGGGACTTCAACATCGGGTCGGTGGTGCGCAGCGCGAACGCCTTCGGCGCCGCGGCAGTGCACATCGTCGGGCGACGGCGGTGGAACCGTCGCGGTGCGATGGTCACCGATCGTTATCAGCACGTGCTCCATCACGACGGCGTGGCCTCCTTCGCCCAATGGACCGCCGAGCGAGAGCTACCGATCCTGGGAGTGGACAACGTGCCCGGCTCGGTGCCGATCGAGGGGCACAGCCTGCCGTCGGCGTGCGTACTGCTGTTCGGAGAGGAGTCCCAGGGCCTGACCGCCGAGGCCCAGGAGGCCGCAGAGGTGGTGCTGCACATCAGTCAGTACGGCTCCACCCGGTCGATCAACGCCGGGGCTGCTGCGGCCATCGCCATGCACAGCTGGATCACTCAGCACGCCCAGCCTCAGCACTGACCAGCCCGCCAGCGCACCCACCCGTGCAGCCGGACCGCGGGACGCACACCGTGAATGGGGACTACTCCCCACCGAGCCCCCTGCCGCTCAGCGTCCGCCCTGCGTACCATGTGCCCTGTTGCAAGATTCGGAGACGAGGGGTTCTGAGGAGGGCTCACCCATGGGCCAGGAAGTCAGTTTTGATCTGGACACCGCGGTTCAGCAGATGACCGCGATCAACGAGGTCGCCACGGACATCAAGCAGATCGAGGAGCAGTTCAATGGCGTCACCAGCCGCCAGGTCCCGGCCGACTGGACGCACGAGAACGGTGCTGTCGGCTTCGCGAACCAGTTTCGCGCCACCGGCGACGGCCTCGGCCGAGCACTCCTCACCTTGCAGAAGGACATGGTCGAGATGTACGAAGAGTTGAAGAAGACAATCGACGAGTTCGTCGCCAACGATGAAGAGAAGCAGGCGCGATACAACGCGCTGATCATCAAGTACAACCTGAAGGACATCGCCGACAACTTGAACATGGCCGGTGCCGCGGCCGGTGCCATGGTTGGCGGGGGCGGCGGGAAGACAATGGCGGTCTGATGCGACAGTCACTGGCACACGAGCAGCGAGGGGTTGAAAGATGAGCAGCAAGTACACCGACCGCCTGGCCGCGGTTGCGAACACAGCGGTCCAGGCGGATCCGTCTCGGCAGGACACTGGTCTCGAACTTCGGCGGCTCGTCGAGTCGGTCCAGGAGCTGGGCGAATCCGTCCGGCACGTGCGGACCAGGCAGAAGTCGTTCGAGGGAGAGACCGGCGACGCCATCGACGGACGGTTGATGAAGTCGGAGAAGTACCTGGACACCTTCGTGCAGAACATCGGCGCGGTGAACAACGTGCAGTACGGCGCCTCCGACGCGGTCTCGCGCGCTGGTCAGGCGTACGGGCAGCTCCCCGGTCTGGACCTGAGTGCCGAGACCGAGAGGACCCTGGAGATCGCTGCACAGACCGGTGGACTGGTGATGGCCGGCCCGCTCGGCGCGGTGGCCGCGGACAAGGCGTTCGACTGGCTCATGGGCCAGCAGGAGGAACAGCGCGAGAATGCTGCGCGCCAGGTGCTGGACCAGTTCGACAAGGACATGCGCGACTCCGAGCGGGCGATGCGCGAGATCCAGATGCGGGTCGAGAACGAGAACCCGGACAACCAGCCAGGTGATGGGGATGACGATCCTGGCGGTACGCCGCCCGGCGAGGTCGATCCTCCGGGCAACGTTTCTCCGCCCCCTAGCGTTCCGCCGGGTACTCCCGGAAACCCGGGGAACCCCGGAAATCCAGGGGGCCCGGACCTTCCGCCGGGCATTCCTGGCCCTGGCGACCCGGGCTACCCCGGGGGCCCGGGCGACGGGCCCGGTGGGCCTGGTGGTCCCGGCGTCCCCGGTCCCGGCGACCCGGGCTGGCCAGGTGGGCCTGGTGTTCCCGGTCCCGGCGACCCGGGCTGGCCCGGTGGCCCCGGCGACGGGCCCGGTGGACCTGGCTACCCCGGCCCTGGCGACCCCGGTTACCCCGGTCCTGGCGACCCGGGTTACCCCGGTGGGCCCGGTTACCCCGGTCCCGGCGACCCGGGCTACCCCGGTGGCCCGGGTGGCGGCGGCGATGACAGCGTCTCGATCGACGGCAGCGTCGGCGGCAGCGTTCCCGGAGCCGGCGGTGTGCCGAGCATCGGCGCCGCCGGTGGTGCTGGTGCACCGAGCGTCGGTGGCGTCGGCGGTGGCGTCGGTGCAGGGATGGGCGTCGGTGGAGCCGCACTGGGTGCGGCCGCCGCGAACCGTCTCTCCGGACGCGCCGGTGGCGGCATGACTGGTGGTACCGGTGTGTTGCCCGGTGGCCCCGGCGCCGGTGCAGGTGGCGCCGGCGGTGCGGGTGGCCGTGGCGGGATGATGCCCGGGATGATGGGCGGTGGCGCAGGTGGTGCCGGCGGCAAGAAGAAGCGCCGCGGTGGCGACCTGGACCCGTACCTGCTCAAGGATGATGACGAGGCACTGGACGCGGGCAACCTGGGTGCCGGTGGCCGGGACTCCCTCGATGTGGACGACCTGCCCGAGGAACGCCTGGACTGGTGACCTGACCGGCGCACGCGCGCGCCGATCCAGGTGAGCTCCGCCGTCGGGAATACCACCCGGCGGCGGAGCTCTCTGTACTTCGTGGGAGACTGAAGCGACCGCACACATCCTGATGCAGGAGAACTTCCATGGGTATTGCTTCCCCCGAGGTCTACGCCGAGATGATCGACCGGGCGAAGGCGCGTTCCTTCGCCTACCCGGCCGTCAACGTCACGTCGTCTCAGACCCTCACAGCTGCGCTGCGCGGCTTCGCCGAGGCCGAGAGCGACGGCATCATCCAGGTGTCCGTCGGTGGCGCCGAGTACGCGTCCGGCTCCACCATCAAGGACCGGGTCGCTGGATCGATGGCCCTGGCCGCCTATGCCGCCGAGGTGGCCAAGAACTATCCGATCACCGTGGCACTGCACACCGACCACTGCGCCAAGGAGAACCTGGACAGCTGGGTGCGCCCGCTGCTCGCGCTGGAGGCTGAGCAGGTCAAGGCCGGCAAGCTGCCCTCGTTCCAGTCGCACATGTGGGACGGCTCCGCGGTGCCGCTGGAGGAGAACTTGGTGATCGCCGAGGAACTGCTCGACCTCTCCCAGGCCGCTCGCACCCTCCTCGAGATCGAGGTCGGCGTGGTCGGCGGCGAAGAGGACGGCGTCGCGAACGAGATCAACGAGAAGCTCTACACCACGGTCGAGGACGGCTTGGCCACGGTGCGCGCGCTCGGTACCGGCGAGAAGGGCCGCTACCTGACCGCGCTCACCTTCGGCAACGTGCACGGTGTGTACAAGCCGGGTCACGTGAAGCTGCGCCCGGAGATCCTTGGCGAGATCCAGTCCGCCGTCGGCGCCGAGGTGGGCAAGGAGAACCCGTTCGACCTGGTGTTCCACGGGGGCTCCGGCTCCACTGCCGAGGAGATCGCCACCGCCGTGGACAACGGGGTGATCAAGATGAACATCGACACTGACACCCAGTACGCGTTCACCCGCCCCGCGGTCACGCACATGTTCACCAATTACGACGGTGTGCTCAAGATCGACGGCGAGGTGGGCAACAAGAAGGCCTACGACCCGCGCGCCTGGGGCAAGGCAGCCGAGGCCGGGATGGCCGCACGGCTGGTGGAGGCTGCTGAGTCGCTGCGCTCCGCCGGCCAGAAGATCGGCTGACGCCGCACCCGAACGGCGACGCCGCCCGGTCCGATGAGGACCGGGCGGCGTTGCTGTGTGAACGGGCGCCTACCGGGCGGCGCGGTGGGGAAGGATATACACCAGCAGCGCGATCCCGCCGAGAATGGCGGCAGCGCCGAGGACCGTCAGTCCCGGCACGTAGCTACCGGACGAGCTCAGGATGGCGCCGACCAGTGCGCCCGCAACGATGCCACCACCCCCCGCACCGAAGCCGTTGATGATCCCGCTCGCGGGCCCGACGGCGTGCTGTGGCACCGACGCGGTAGCGATGGCCCAGATGTTCGGTGTGTACGAAGCGGTGAAGTAGCCCAGCCCGATAATGATCAAGGTCATCTGCACCCCCGGTGAGTCGGTGAGTGCCAGACAGGCCAGCAGGATGCCCCCGACGATCAGCCCCGAGGTGGCGATCGCTCCTCGGTGCCCGGTGCGGTCACTGATGATCATCATCGGAATGGTCAGGAGCAGCGACGCGAGGTACGGGGCTGCGGAGAGCAGTCCGGTGAGATTCGGTGCAAACCCGAGAGCGGGGACGACCAGGGGGATGAACAGTGTGATGCCCCAGAACAGCATGCCGTTCGTGAAGTAGCTGAACACGATCAGCACGAACTTCCAGCCGCCGAAGTCGGCAAAGCTGAGGCGCTTCCGGTCCGTTCGCTCTACAGACGTCGGCTGCTGTTCGCTGGGCGAGTTGTCAGCGGTAGCCCGAGCTGCTGTGCCGCCTGACTCAGTGGGCAGAAACTTCGTATAGAGCGGAACGACGATCAGCAGTCCGATGGCGCCGAGGACCCAGAACATCGGGCGCCAGCCGAAGGATGCCTCCAGCGGGGTGAGGATGAAGAAGCCCAGTGCGAGGGCGAGGTACTGGCCGTAGTACTGGATCATCGCACTGGCCCGGGTCATCTCGCGTTCGTCGAACCACGCCTTGGCGATGCGGAACTGTTGCGGCCAGTAGATGCCCTCGAAGATGCCCACTGCCACCCGGAGGGCGACGAGCGTCCCGACCGAGTCAGCGAAGCCGATCAGTGCGGTGGCCAAGGAGAATCCGGCAGTGGTGGCGACGAGGATCCATTTGGCGTCGATGCGTGCGGTGAGGAAGCCGCCGAGCAGGTTCGAGATCAGGTAGCCGAACAGGAACGCCGTCAATGTCAGGCTTGACGTCTTGGCGAACGCCTCACCTGCGAAGCCCAAGTCCTCGGAGATGTTGGTGATGCCGACCGACAGGTTCGACCGGTCGAGATAGGCGAAGAACAGTCCGAACAGCAGTAGCCCGCCGATGCGGAGCCACTTGTGCTGCAGCGGTTGAGTCGTGGGGGCGGTGGTCATAGCGCGGGTCCTCGATCCTCTCTGACTGGTCATACCCGGTAGGCCTCGATGAGGGACCGGTCGATCTCGATACCGAGGCCCGGTCCTTCGGGGACGTGCAGCACTGGGCCGAGGTCCAGCGACGAGAGGTGGTCACGGAAGGTGTTCGGTGCTTGGTCCAGCTCGATGACTGGACCTGCTCTCCCCATCGACGGGGTGACGACGGGTAGCGCCGTGGCGAGGTGCAGTCCTGCTGCGAGCGTGATGGCCGACCCCCACACGTGAGGGAGCGTGGGGATGCCGTGCGCGCTGGCCTGTTCGGCGATCAGGACCGCCTCGCGGAGGCCGCCGCAGGCGGTGGCGTCCGGCTGCAGCACATCCACTGCCCGGGACTCCATCAGTTGGCGCATACCCCAGCGCGTGAACTCCGACTCACCGCCGGCAATGGGAACGTCGAGGGCGCTGCGTACCTCGCGGTAGCCGTCGAGGTCCTCGGGAATCACGGGCTCCTCGAAGAACCACAGGTTGAGGTCGCGCGTTGCGCGGCCAAAGGCCATTGCTTCAGTGGGCGTATAGCCGCGGTTGGCATCGACCGCGAGCTGAACGTCTTCGCCCAGAGCAGCTCGGGCGCGAGTCACGCGTGCGATGTCGCCGGGCAGGTCGGCGCCGATCTTCATCTTGACGTAGCGATAGCCCTGGCCGATCAGGTGGGCGGCTTCGGCCTCGATGTCGTCCTTCCATTCGCCGCCGTAGTAGAAGCCGGAGGCGTACGCGGCAAGCTCCTCGGGCAGTCGTCCGCCGAGGAGCTTGTACACCGGGAGTCCGGTCTGCTTGCCGGCGATGTCCCACAGCGCGATCTCAATGCCGGAGATGGCCGCGATCGGCAAGCCCTTCCGACCCCACTCGCGATTCTTGTTGTACATCGCTTCCCACAGCGAGATGCGTTCCCAAGGGTCGGCGCCGATGACCAGGTCCGCGAAAACGCTCTCGATCAAGGCACGGTTTGGTTCTGCCGGACCGAAGCACTCTCCCCATCCGATGGTGCCGTCGGTGGTCTCGATCTCGACCAGGCAGCTCGCTCGGCTCGTCCAGAACCACTGCGACATACCAAACGGGATGGGTAGTTCTTCCATGATGACGTGCGTGCTGACGCGCTCGATCTTCACGATCGGTCCTTCCAGGGTCGCGGGGGTGCCACCGATCCGCGCTGGATCAGCGAACTGGGGATGACGTGCTGGCGGTCATCGGTGCTCTCACCGGTCACAGCGTTGAGGACGAGCTCAGCGGCCTTGGCCCCCATCTCCTCGATCGGCTGAGCGATCACGGTGATCGGTGGGTCGTGCAGTGCGAGCCACCCGACATCGGTGAAGCCGACGATGGACATGTCGTCTGGGCACCGCAGGCCGCGGCGGAGCATCGTGGCGAGGAGTCCCTCGGTGACCGGGGCGTTGAAGCCGATCACACCGGTGATCCCCGGATCTTCGTCGAGCAGTTCGTCGAGGGCGGTCCCGGCTGCTATTCGAGTGCCATCGGTATAACGAACCTGGCCGGACGCGCCTGTGTGTGCCCGGACTGCGTTCCAGAAGCCTTGTTCTCGGCTCGCGGTGGTGGAGGCGCCCTGCGGACCGAGTACGGCAGCGATGTGCTGATGGCCGGCGTCGAGCAACTCATCGGTCGCCTTCCGCACGACGACTGCCTCGTCGGTGATCACGCTCGGCACGGCGAATCCTGGGATGGTGCGGCTCACTGTGACCACGTGCCGGAAGGCGGTGATGTCGTCCGCGCCGAGCGTGCTGTCGACCGCCGGGACGCAGACGAGTCCGGTCGGTCGGTAGCCCGCGAGTGTGTCGAGGCGCTGTCGCTCGATCGCGGCGTCGTCATCGCAGTTGGCGAGCATCACGGTGTATCCGCGTGGCTGGAGCGCATGCTCCAGTGCGCGATGGAGCCTGGCATAGAACGGGTTGCCGATGTCTGCGACCAGCAGGCCGATCATCGACATCCGGCGAGAGCGTAGTCCGCGCCCGACGTTGCTCGGCCGGTACCCCTGCCTGGCTACTTCGGCCAGCACCTTGTCCCGGGTGGCGGGGCTCACCGGCCCTGACTCGTTCAGTACCCGGGAGACTGTCTGGGCGCTCACCCCCACGGCCGCCGCAACGGTCCACACGGTAGCGGGTGCCTTCACCATCTAGCTCCTCATTTCCGTGGATGTTATCGATAACACCCTGGTCAGAGTAGAGCGCGGGAGCGTGATGCGCAACTGCACTCGACCAGCACAGGCCCGATTTCTGCACTGCCGCCCAGGCCCGGTGCTGATCGGGCAGGTTCACCCCGGCGTTGGTGAGCAGCAGAAATTGGAGCGACGAGTGTCGGTGGCTGTCTCTACAGTTGATCCGCTATGACCTCGACCGCCACCCGAACTCCCAGCACCACGCCGGTGGTGCCACCAGCCAGTCTGGACCCCGCCCGGCGGGTGGACTGGCGACGGCTGCGGCGCCCGGCTGCGGCCGTGGCGCTGATCGGCAGCGCGATTGCCGCGATCGGCCAGACCTATGGCACCGTGGTGGCGGGCCGGATCGCCGAGAACCCCACGGCCGCGCTGGTGCTGCTGCTGGCGTCCTGTGTGGTGGGTGCGGCACTGGCAGACACTGTCGGGCGCATCATCTGGGCGACCGTCTCGGACCGCGCCGAGGGCCGGTTGCGCCAGGACCTGCTCACCGCTGCCCTGTACCAGCCGCTCGCCATCCTCTCTGAGCAGGCCGTCGGGGAGATCCTCGACCGTGTCGATGACGACACCCACGAGGTGGGGACGTTGGTGCGGCTCCAGGGCTGGCACATGATGCGCGCCGTGTTTGCCGTGCTGCCGATGTGGCTGGTCGCCGGCCTGACCTGGTGGCCCGCGTTCGTGATGTTCCCGGTGATCGCCGCAGCGACGGGCTGGCTGATCCGTCCGCTGTTGCGGCCGATCGCCGAGAGCAAGGTGATCGAGGAGATCGCCTGGACCGACCATGCGGCCGTCCTGGAGGAGGGCGTCGCCGGGCGGGACGACTTGCGCACCAGCTTGGGCCAGTCGTTCGTGGTCCGCCGCCTGGCCGAGCTCTCCGCGCGGGTGCACGAGAAGTTCGCAGTGGTGCAGCGGCTGGAGTCGCGGCTGCTGCGCCGTGCCGGGGTGTTGCTGCACGCCCTGCTGGTGGCCATCGGCGTCACCGGCGCCGCGCTCGTACTCACCGACGGGATGTCGATCGCCCGCCTGGTCACGCTGTTCCTGGTCACGACGACGTTCGTCGGTCTGGTCGAGCAGGTCGCCGAGCAGCTCCCCGAGCTGCAGGCTGGAATGGGTGCTCTGATCCGGCTGCGGCAGATGCTTTCCTCGCCGCCGGAGCCGGTGGGCGGTCAGGAGCTGCCCCAGGGCGGTATCGACGTCGAGCTGAGGGGTCTGCACTTCGCCTACGAGGAGGGGGCGTTCGCGCTCCGGGACGTGGACCTGTACGTCCCGGCCGGGCACACCATCGCGTTGGTGGGTCGCACCGGATCCGGGAAGTCGACTCTGGCCTCGCTCCTCTCGCGCGCTGTGGAACCGCCCGAACAGACCGTGTTCCTCGGCGGGACCGATGTGCGCGAGCTCGACCTGCAGCAGCTGCGTGCCGCCGTCGGCGTGGTCAGCCAGCGCACTGACATTCTCGCCGGCACCCTGGAACAGAACATCACGCTGTTCCAGGATCACCCGCGCGCCCGGGTGCAGGCAGCGATCACCGAGCTCGGGCTCACCGGCTGGGTCGATGGTCTGCCGAACGGTCTGGACACCCCGCTGGGTGCCGGCGGCACCACGCTCTCCGCCGGCGAGGAGCAACTGGTGGCCTTCGCCCGTCTGCTGGTGCGGGACGTGAGCGTCGTCGTGCTGGACGAGGCGACCGCACGGATGGACCCGCTGACCGAGCGCCGGGTGGTCGCCGCCTCGGACCGGCTGCTGCGTCGGCGCACCGGGATCCTGATCGCCCACCGGTTGTCTACCACCGAGCGTGCCGAACAGGTGGCGGTGCTCGAAGACGGCCGGGTCGTCCAGCAGGGCAGTCGCGCGGAGCTGGCCCAGGCCCCGGGGCAGTTCCTGCGACTGCTCGAGGCTGCGGAGTCAGCCGAGAGCCTGGGCGCCCCTGTGGAGGGTCGCGCGCAACCCGCACCCGAGGTGGCGACCGGCGCCGCCGGGACCTCCTCGATCGGCACGGGCGATGGCGACGCTCCCGCTGATGACCCGTCCTCGCCCGCCGGCCCGCCGACCGGGGTAGGTCACCGGCGGCGTACCGGAGAGCCGCCGGAGCGCCCCGAGGTCGGGACCGGGCCCAGCCTCACCCGCGGAATCGCCCGCGCGCTCCTGGTGCGACCTGCCTGGGGCGTCGGTGGTGCGGTCGGGTTCTTGTTCGCCGCGCTGCTCGGTGCCCAGGGGGCACTCACCGGATTCATCTGGGGCGAGCTGGTGGTGCAGCTGCAAGACGGCGGGGCCGTGCTCTGGTTGCTGATCGCCCTGGTGGTCTCACTGCTGGCAGCACCCCTGGTGCTCGCCGATGCGGTGTGGCGCTACCCGCGGTGGTGGATCGAGGTGCTGTTGCGCACCCGGATGACCGTGCTCTTCGGCCAGACCAAGCAGCACCGGCTCCCGCGCACTCCGCCCGGTGAGGTGGTGGCGCGGACGATGGATGCCGACCGGTATGCCCGATACGCCGACCGGTGGGTCGACTTCATCAACGGTCTGGTGATCGCCGTGGCCACGGCACTGCTCGGCGGCACCTGGCTGGCCGGCGCCGTGCTGCTCGCGGTGATGGTGGCCTCCGCGGCTGCCTCCAGCGTGGGCCGACCGGTGGCCGGACGCTCGGCCACCGCGGCCGCCAACACCCGGGCTGGCTTCGGCCGCGCCCTGGTGTCCGCACTGGACTCGGCCCGCACGGTCAAGCTCGCCGGGGCTACCCCGGCAGTGCACGCGCACCTGCGCCAGGTCGACGCCGGACGCGTGGATGCGGCCGTGCGTGAGCACCGGGTGCAGGCCGTGCTGTACGGCGTGCCTGTGGTGATGGTGCAGGTCGGAGTGGTCGCCGCCTGGGCTCCGGTGTTGTGGGACTGGTGGGGCTTGGCCACGGCGCTGCTGGTGGCGAACGCCGTGAACGGTTTCGGCTGGTTCGGGATCGTGGCCGGTTCGGTGATCACCGAGGCGCCGGGCACCCGGTCCTGGCAGCGAGCCACCAGCTCGTTCGCCGGCGGTGTGGACCTGATGGACGGTGCACCGGGCGTGGACCTGCTCACCGGCCAGTCACCGCCGCCGCGTGCGGGTGAGCGTGAGGCGTTGCACGAGCTCCGCCTAGCGACCCTGACCGCAGTGCACGACGACGGCACGATCGGAGCCCAGGACGTCGACCTGACCGTCGCTTCCGGGGAGCTGGTGCTGCTCGTCGGGGCAGGTCGGCTCGGGCAAGTCCAGTCTGCTCGATGTGCTCGCCGGGCTGGTCGCCCACCGCGGGTCGATCAGCTGGAACGGCCGCGAGATCACCGACGCCGAAGAGGTGCTGCGCCCCGGCCGGGTGGCGCACGTCGCGCAGGTCCCGCGGGTGCTCTCCGGGACCTTCGCGGACAACATCGCACTGGGGCACGAGCGCGGGCTCGACCGCCCGATCGCCGATGCCCGGTTGACGCGGGACGTCGCTGCCGCCGGTGGGGTGGACGCGGTGATCGGGCACCGTGGCGTGCGGCTCTCCGGCGGTCAGGTGCAGCGGCTGGCGCTCGCCCGGGCCCTGGCTACCGATGCCGAGCTGCTGCTCGCCGACGACGTCTCCAGTGCGCTGGATGCCGCCACCGAGCTGGAGCTGTGGGCTGCACTGCGGGAACGCCGCGCCACCGTGATCGGCGCGACGGCGAAGCGCGCGGCACTGGCGCTGGCCGACCGGGTGGTGGTGCTCACCGCGGGACAGGTCGCGGCAGTGGGGCCCTGGCGCGAGCTCGAGTCGCGTTGGGGGCACCTGGCCGGCTGAGCTGGGTGCCAGCGGGGATCAGGGCGAGTGGCCCGCGGCGCGACTGGTGGCCGTCACCTGTGGCGCGTGACCGGGGGCGCACTACGCCCGTGCGTACCTCGAACAGGGGCGCGCCACGCCCGTGCGCACCTCGAACAGTGGCGCGCTACGCCCGTGTGTACCTCGAACAGTGGCGCGCCGGCCCTGCTCAGTTCTCGTGGGTGTCCCGGTCGCCGTCGACCACGTCGACGAGGTCCCCGATCCGGGTGACGTCGAGCAGGAACCGCACCACGTCCGGCGGCTTGATCAGGCTCAGCCGGCCCGGCGTGCGGTTCGCCAGACGCGCCAGCAGAGCGATGCCGGAGGAGTCCATGAAGGTCACGTGCCGGGCGTCCACCTGGACCGGTAACCCGGCGGCCTCGGCGTCGGTGACGGCCTCGGTGAGGTCGTCGGTGAGCGCGACGTCGATCTCCCCGGAGAGCACCAGGCGGGTGCAGTCGGGGTCCAACAGCGTGTGTACGGACCCAGCGCCGTTGGTCTCACGGGGCGCGTCCGTGCCGGAACTGTTAGCGTCTGGCATCGGGCCTCCTTGAGGGGTACGGATACCGCGCGTGTGCGTGGATGTCCGCTAGGTCACACCGTAGACGATGGAGGGTGCGGTGATGAACAACTTTGCCCGATCGGGCGAGACTGAGTCTGACGGAGCCCTCGATGGTCCCAGGACTGCGGTCCGCGAGGACGCACGTGCTGCCGCAGCAGAGGTGGTGCTCGACGGCGAGCGTGCGGTGGCCGTGGTGGACTTGGCCGGGTCGGGACTGGTGCTGCGCTGGGCGAACACCGCGTTTCAGCAGATCACCGGGTATACCGCTCGAGAAGGCCGCGCCCGCGGCGAACTGATCAGCCCGGGCTACCGGTCGGTGGTGCTCGCCGAGATCGCCGAGCATGCGATCGACGGTGCGAGCTTCTCGCTCACTGTGCCGATGCTGCGTGCGGACGGGCACGAGATCGTGCTCGATGCCGTCGTCACGCCGCGGGCGGTGGAGGGGGCGATCCGGCGGTTCGTGTTCGTGCAGAGCAGCCCGCCGCAGCCGGTGCGCACCGATATGCAGGACCTGGTGCACCATTCCCGGCACACCTTGGAGGCCCTCGCGAAGGTCTCCGATGTGATCCATGAAGGTGAGGACGGCGACGCCCTGACGGTGATCTCGCGAGCGCTGTGCCAGCACGTCTTCGCCTGGTGCGGCTTTTTCACCGAGGACTCTGTGCTACGCCCGATCACCGGGTTGGACAGCGTCACCGCCGAACGCGGGCGGCATCCGCGCCGCGGCATCACCTATTCCGATGAGGAGGATCCGGTCGGCCGGCTGCTGGTCACCGGGCCGATGCGCAGGATGCGGCTCGATCTAGACGCCGTCTACCTGCCGGGGAGCGCCAGCCAACAGCTCGCCGACCTGATCAACGCCGCCACCCAGCGCGGTCCCGACCTGCGCCGGGAGGCGATCGTGGCTCCGCTCCGGGGGCGTGGCGGTGTGCTCGGACTGATGGCGGTGATCGAGCCGGGCGAACGTGCTGCCGCGCAGGAGTCGGGCCTGCTGCTGGAGTCCACCGCCCAGCGGGTGGGTCTGGCGATGGACCACGTGCGGCTCACCGAGGCCGAGCATGTGCTGGCCGAGACGCTGCAACGGGCGATGCTCCCGGATCTGGATCACATCGACTCCCTGGACGTCTGGACCTACTACTCCCCGAACGCCGAGCATGCCCAGGTGGGCGGGGACTGGTACGACGTGGTGCACCTTGGCGACGATGTGATCGGCGCTGTGGTGGGGGACGTCGTCGGGCATGACGTGGAGGCGGCTGCCGCGATGGGCCAGCTGCGGTCGGTCCTGCGCACGTTCGCGAACGAGCTCCACGATCCGGGCACTGTGCTCTCCCGGCTGGACGGAATGGTGGAGAGCATGCGGATCCGCCGCCCTGCCTCCTTGGTGTACGCCACCCTGCAGCCCAGCGCCGTGACGCCCGGGGAGTGGACTCTGCGGTACAGCAGCGCGGGTCATCTGCCCGGGCTGGTGGTCTCGGCCGGCGAGGTGACGGAGATGAGTTCGGCACGTGGGCCGTTGATGGGTTTCGGCGACGGTGGTCGGTCCACTGCCGAGCTGCCGCTCGAACCGGGGGACGTGCTGGTGCTGTACACCGACGGCCTCGTGGAGCGCCGAGACCGCCCCGTGCATGACGGCGTCGCACGCCTTCGGGAGGTGATGCTCGCTGCCGCAGCCGAGGAAGATGCGGCCGGCGTCGGCGAACAGGTGCTGCGGCAGTTCGCGGCGCCCCCGGAGGACGACATCGCTGTGGTGGTGATTCGGGTACCCAGCCTCGAGGGCGGGATGGGACGCCGCGGCCGGTTCCGTCGTTGGCGGCTGGCGCCCGCGACCGACTCGGTGCGGCGGGCGCGCCGACTGGTCGCAGAGGCGTGCTCTTCCTGGGACCGTGACCCGGCCGTTGTGGAACTGATCGTCTCCGAGTTGGTGGCGAACGCCGTCCTGTACGGCGAGGGTCCGGTGCTGCTGCGGTTGCAGGACACCGGCGACGGCGTCCGGATCGAGGTGGAGGACGGCAATCCGGTCCCACCCACGCACCTGGAGCCGCACGCCGCGCGCGTCGGTGGCTACGGGATGCAGATCGTGGAGCGGCTGGCCGACTGGGGCTGGCGGCCTTCCGGGACCGGGAAGGTGGTCTGGGCGCGGGTGCACGGCGACACCACGTTGCAGGTCTCGGCCGAGCCCTGAGCGGGTCACGGCCCGATGGTCGAGTCCTGACGCCATGGCGGCGCGACGCCCGCGGAGAGCCTGCGCGATGGCCGGCCCTGACGGCGTCGGGGCGGCGTGCATGCTTGCGGAGAGGCGGAGGGGTCCGTGCTGGTGCCGGCAGCGGTGGTCAGGCGCTGGCGTGGTTGCGGCGTTGATCCCGGCAGTGGTG
The DNA here is from genome assembly GCF_008000995.1 of Ruania zhangjianzhongii. Classification (NCBI taxonomy): domain Bacteria; kingdom Bacillati; phylum Actinomycetota; class Actinomycetes; order Micrococcales; family Ruaniaceae; genus Ruania; species Ruania zhangjianzhongii. Next base: position 4,624,524 of record NZ_CP042828.1, on the reverse strand, counting down.
CGTGCTGTCCACTTCGACCCGGTCGAGCACGCCGCACACTTCGAGCACGAACAAGTCCCGAGGGCCCGCGCCACGCAGCACCGTGCTACCGCCGAGCCGCTTGTCCTGCTCCACGAGTGCGGCGATCCAGGCGGCCCCGGTGGAGTCCATGAAGTTCATCCGACACAGGTCCAGCGTGAGGTTCGCGCGTCCCCGGAGTCCGATCCGGCGCAGCGTGGCTTCGCCGTAGTCCCGGGAGGTGAGGTCGAGGTCGCCGGTGACCGTGACGAGCATGCCGCTGCCCGACGCCACGACATCGATCATCACAAAGGGGCCTTCCACTGGGTGCTCCGTGGAGACTAGTCCTCGTGCAGCGACTCTGCATGTCGAGGAGGGCGGCGGGATTTCTCGCACTGGTATCCGGGCGTCCGCGCACTGGTGTCCGGCGCGAGAGCGCCTCGACCCGGTGGGACGGGTGCAAGCCTGTGGTCCGCAGGTTGAGCGTGCCTGTTGTCGGTGGCCGGGGGCGAGACGGCGATGAGAGAGTGAGGTCATGACCCAGAACTTGCTCGAGCCCGAGCCCACTCGCCTGCCCGAGGACCACCCGGACATGGCCGCCCGCGCCGCCCTGGACGAGGGCGTCGACCTGCGTGAGGTGGCCGCCCGCTACCCCGCCGCCAGTTATCCCTGGGCTCTGCTTGCCCGGGCCAGCCTCTCCGCCGGCGACCCGGTGAGCGCCTACGCCTTTGCGCGCACCGGCTACCACCGTGGGCTGGACTCCCTGCGCAAGGCCGGCTGGCGCGGCGCCGGCCCGATCCCTGCCGACCATGTGCCGAACCAGGGGTTCCTGATCGCGCTGCTCGCGCTCGCGGATGCTGCCGAGAAGATCGGTGAGGACGAGGAGGCGCAGCGCTGCCGCACCCTCGCCGACGATTCCGATCCCGCCGCCCGCCAGCTCTGACCCGCGCTCACTTCCCTTCACCCCTCCGCCCCCGTGAATCGATCCAGTCGTTACTTGCTGCGCCAGCGCGATACCTGGGGTAACTACCCGACGTGACGAGTGTCGAACGAGTCGGCAGCCCGTCGGCCGCCGTCGGTCAGGGGGAGAAGATTCTCTGCGCGAAGTTCTATCCCGCAGGTTCGGCTGACGCCTGATCGACCGCTGCGCCGGCAACACGGGAGTATTGCGAGCCGGAAGGGGTGCGGTCCAGCAGTTCGGCGTCGACCAGGCGGCGTCGTAGGCCCGCCGTGTCCTGGCTGAACGGGGTGAGACGTTCGTTGAGTTCCTTCTCGGTCAGCACGTCGTCGTTGGTGAGCACCTCGCCGGCAATGAATGCGAGCAGTCCGTGTAGCTCGGTGGCGTCCGACGGGTAGCGGTCGATCTCACCCCGTCCGTTGAGGAATCGCTCGGGGCCGGTTCGGTCGGCGGGCCGGGGGATCGCTGCCAGCAACTGGGTGAAGACCTCGCTGCGGTCCCGGTAGCCGTCGCCGTCCTTGCTGATCAGGCCGGCCTTGACGAGGGACTCGAGCACGTGGCGTCTCCTGGCCGGACTGAGGCCGTCGCCAAGGGTTTCCGCCTCATGCCCGAGCACCACCTGCGCATAGACGCGGCGAGTTTGGGGATTGTTCAGTGCCGCGACGATCGGACGCCAGTCGGCCTGGTTCTCGGACATGGGCCCACTGTAGAACCGCGCCTGTGCTGCCCTCGGGTGCCGCCGCTGCTACGCCTGTTCCACAGAGGGAGTCATCGGGACCTCAATCGGCACGCAGTCGCCCACTGGACCGTCCGCGATCGCGAGGCTGGTGGCGGCCGTGGCGCCAGGCTGCCTGTCCTCGAGTGTGCCCATGTAGACCACGACGAGCGTTTGGCCGTCCTGAAGAGAGCCGGCCGGGACCAGCTGGGTCGTATCTCCCCCGCCAGCGTCCGGCACGGGCAGCCAGTGTGGCCAGTCTCGTTCGCCGGGAAACCGGCCTGGTGCGCACATCGTATCCGCCGGCAGCACCGTGATGTCGGCGGTGATCCCGTGGTCGGCGAGGGCCGACTCCAACTCGATGGTGCCCTCGGGCCTGAACAGGCTGAAGCTGACATCGCCGGCGGAGTTCTCCTCCACCGCATAGGCGGGCCATGCCGACGTACAGCTCCCGAGCGCCCAGCTCGGCATCGAGGCGTTCTTCCGTCCGGCGCAGTGCGTCGTCATCCAGGAGCGCGCGGCCGCTGATGCGCGCCGCGGTGCGCCGTTCGCGCGCAGAACTGCGGTGCCACTGTGCGACGACGTTGCGAGCGATCCCGTAGAGCCAACCGATCGGAGTTCCCCGGGAGGCGTCGTAATGGGCTGCGGATTCGATCGCTGCGACGAAGATGTCCGCGGTCAGATCGGCTGCGATATGCGGGTCGCCTACCCGGCGCGCCACGAACCCTTCCACTGCGCGTACATGCGCCCGGTAGAAGCGCTCGAAGGCGTCGGGATCGGTGCCGATGCCCCGGATCTCGTTCATACCCTTACTTGGCTCTCATCTGCCGGAGTGTTACACACCCGTTGGCGCACGGACAGCGTTCCGCCGGGAGACGCCGCGCCGACCGGTAGGCTGCGGTGGGGTCCGGCACGGGCCGGAAACGAAGGAAGGAACCTCGATGCCAGCGGTTGTAGTCCTCGGCGCCCAGTGGGGCGACGAAGGCAAGGGCAAGGCGACGGACCAGCTTGGCTCCCGGGTCGATTACGTGGTGAAGTTCAACGGCGGTAACAACGCCGGGCACACCGTGGTGGTCGGCGAGGAGAAGTACGCCCTGCACCTGCTGCCCTCGGGGATCCTCTCCCCAGGGTGCGTGCCGGTGATCGGCAACGGCGTCGTCGTGGACCTCGAGGTGCTGTTCGAGGAGCTGGACGCCCTCACCGCCCGCGGGGTGGACGTGTCCAAGCTGCTGGTCTCCTCCAGTGCGCACGTGATCCCCAGCTACAACCGCACGCTGGACAAGGTCACCGAACGGTTCCTCGGCAAGCGGCAGATCGGTACGACCGGTCGCGGCATCGGCCCCAGCTATGCGGACAAGATGAGCCGGGTCGGCATCCGGATTGCGGACCTCTTCGACGAGACCATCCTGCGGGAGAAGGTCGAGGGCGCGCTGGACCAGAAGAACCAGATCCTGGTGAAGATCTACAACCGGCGTGCCGCCGATATCGACGCCGTCACCGAGGAGCTGCTCTCCTACGCCGACCGGATCCGCCCGATGGTCGCCGATACCTCCCTGGTCCTGAACCAGGCGTTGGATGCCGGCAAGACGCTGGTCTTCGAAGCCGGCCAGGCCACCATGCTGGACGTCGACCACGGCACCTACCCGTTCGTCACCTCGTCCTCGGCCACTGCCGGTGGTGCGGCCACCGGCTCCGGGATCGGCCCGACCCGGCTGGACCGGATCGTCGGCGTGATCAAGGCCTACACCACCCGCGTGGGTGAGGGTCCGTTCCCCACCGAGCTGGATGACGACGACGGTGAGGCACTGCGCAAGGCCGGTGGCGAGTACGGGGTCACCACCGGGCGGCCGCGCCGTTGCGGCTGGTATGACGCGGTGATCGCCCGCTATGCGACTCGGATCAACGGCCTCACTGATCTGGTGCTCACTAAACTCGATGTGCTCACCGGCTGGGAGAAGGTCCCGGTCTGTGTGGCCTACGACGTTGACGGGGTGCGGCACGACGAGATGCCGGTGGACCAGACCGCCTTTCACCACGCCACCCCGATCTACGAGTACCTCGACGGCTGGTGGGAGGACATCTCCGGCGCCCGCAGCTTCGAGGACCTGCCGATCAACGCCCAGCGTTACGTGCTCGCCCTGGAGGAGATGTCCGGAACACGGGTGTCCGCGATCGGGGTGGGTCCGGACCGGGAAGCGACGATCGTGCGGTACGACCTGCTCGACGACTGAGGCGCACCACCCGTCCTCCCACCTCGCAACCGCTGCCCGCTGCGTGCCGGTATCGATGCGCCAAGTGGATTCCGTTGGCGGGCGGCCGTGGCCGCTGGGGTGGGTGCGCCCGCGGGGGCGGGGTTCGGGATTCGCGTGCCGCTAGCCGTCGACGGCGGAGCTCGTCCGGTCTGTTCGCTCGCCCTGGCTGTTCGCCCGGAGGGCGCTGATCGCAAGCAGCACGGCGGGCACCAGCAGCACCGCGGCAGCCAGGTTCACCGCGCGGAATCCGCCGGCAGCAAGGATCGGTCCGGCGAGGGCTGCCACGGCGGCGCCGGCGTAGTTCATCCCGGCGTCGGTGGCCCCTTGCAGCGGTATCCGCACCTGGTCGGCGCTCACCCCGGCCAGCAGCGTCGAGGCAGCGATCAGTGAGGCGGACCAGCCCAGGCCGAGCACCACGAGTGCTACGGCTGTCATCCGCGGGTCGCCGCCGGTGCTTGCCGCCAGGATCCCCAGCAGGACCGCCAGCGCGAGGATCCCGATTCCGCAGATGGCGATCCGCACGCCGCCGAACTTGTCCGCGAGCCAGCCGAACACCGGGCTGAGGGCGTACATGCCGAGCACGTGCAGGCTGATCACGATGCCCACCAGCTCCAGACCCATCCCGTGGTGCTGCATGTGCAGCGGGGTCATCACCATGACCATCACCATCGTGGCGTGCGCCACCGCGATCAGCACGACGGCGAACCGGGCGACTGGGTGGCGCACGGCCCAGCGAAGCGCAGCCAGAGCGCCGACCGCGCGCGGGGTCACGGCGGGATCGGTGGGGTCGCCGACCTCCGCATGCTCTGGCGTGACCGCTGCCGCCTCGACCGCCGCGGCCTCGGGCGCTGCCGCCGCCTCGGGCGCTGTCGCCTCGGGCGCTGCCGCCTCGACCGCCGCCGCCTCGGGCGCTGCCGCCACCGCGGGCGCCGTCGCCTCGGATGCCGCCGCTTCGGTCTGGGCTGGCCCGGCCCGATCCGGCATGTTCCGCTCGGCGACTGCCACACTCGGCATGGTGAGCCTGGCCACCGGCCGGAAGAACACCCCGATCAGCGTCGCAGCTGCCGCAAAGGCGAGCACGGAGAACAGGTAGGGACCCGCGAGAGCAGGCACGCTGAACGATGGCCCGAGACCTGCACCGGCGGCGCTGAGGTTCGGGCCGGCGACCGACCCGATCGTGGTCGCCCAGATCACCACCGACATCGACTTCGCCCGGCTGGTGGCCGGGGCGCCGTCGGCCGCCGCGTACCGGGACTGCAGGTTCGTGGCCTGCGCGACCCCGAACGTGCCCAGCCCGAGCAGCAGCACCAGCAGGGAGTCGGCGACCGCTGCGGCGAGAATCAAGAAGGCGCCGAGCAGTGCGATCAGGTAGCCGATCGTCAACGACCAGCGCCGCCCCCGCCGGGTGGCCATCGACGCCAGCGGGATTGCCGCCACCGCCGCCCCGAGCACACTGGCCGCTTGCGCCAGGCCGGCCACCTCGGTACTGCCGACCTGTTCGGCGAGCAGTCCGCCCACCGCCACCCCGGAGGCGACGCCGACACCGCCGAGCACGTTGCTCACCGCGAGCAGGGTGAGCGCTCGGGCACGCGAGCCGGTGCCGGTCATCGATCCCTCCCCAGCCCACGACTTATCCGATCGTGCGGCCGGTTGGCCAGTCTAGGCACTACCGGGCGACCGGTGATCATCCGGTGAGAATGCGCCGCGTGGCCTCGTCGGCCGGCAGGAACGTCTCCAGGTGCAGACCTTCGAGCGCGGCATCGGTGACGGTGGTCAGCTGGGCCGTCGTGCTGAACAGATGGAGCACCTGCGCGCCGGCGCGCAGGTCCATCGTGAGTACCGGCCCGCTCGACTGTGACTCGCCCGACTCTCGGCCCCGGTGCAGGGCCATCTCGGCTGCCAGCTGCTGGTGCCGCGGGTCGCCGGTGCGCTCCGCCCGGGAGGCGACCTGGTGGTGCAGGTGCGCCGCCCACTGGTCGAAGTTCTCGATCCGCGGCGCCAGACCGCTGGGGTGAACGCTCAGCCGGAGAACGTTCACCGGTGGTTCCAGCAACTCGGCCGCGCATCCGTCGAGCAGCGCGTCGACTGCCGCGTTGCTATCCACCACATCCCAGTAGTCGTCCAGCAGCAGCGCGGGGTACGGCAGGTGGGCATCGAGCAGACCACGCAACCCGTCCATCACCGAGGCGAGCGAGGAGTCCTGCAGGGGGTGGTCGGGGTAGCGGGGTGCATAGCCGGCAGCGAGCAGGAGGCGGTTGCGCGCTCGCAGCGGTACGTCGAGATGATCCGCCAGCCGCAGCAGCATCGCTGAGGTGGGGTGAGCCTTGCCGGTCTCCACCCGGCTCAGGTGGCGCGTGGAGACAGCGGAGACATTGGACAGCTCCTGCTGGCTGAACCGGCGGCGCTCCCGCCAGCCGCGGAGGATCTCTCCGACCGGTGCGGGGGCCTCGAGCGTGGTCATGCCTCGAGCCTAGGGGCCGGAAGTCGGGTGGGTCATGACCTGGCAGGTCATGGCTGCCAGGACGCTGTGGCGGCAGAGTCATCCTCACCCACCGCACCAGCAACGATTCGGAGCAGATCATGAACCACATCGTCGACGGCTACCTGGCCACCTGGAACTCTGCCCCCGGCGAGCGCGCGAGCCTGCTGGCCGAACACTTCTCCCCGGAGCTGACCTACACCGACCCGATGGCGCAGGTGACCGGGCACGACGGTCTCACCGCACTCATCGACAGTATCCAGGCCCAGTTCCCGGACTTCGTCTTCGCACCCATCGGCACTCCGGACGCTCACCACGACCAGGTGCGCTTCCAGTGGGGCCTGGGTCCCGCCGGCGGCGAACCGGTGGTGATCGGCTTCGATGTCGCCGTCCTCGCCGCCGACGGTCGCATCCAGGATGTCCGCGGCTTCCTGGACAAGGTGCCGGCCTGAGGGCGGGCTGGGGACCAGGCCGTCGCGCCCACGCACCCCAGGCGGCGGGCCACGCATCGTACGATCGAGACCGACCGCCGTCGTGCTGGAACGAAGCCGGTTGACCGGTCAGCAGCAGGAGTACCAACGAGAGAGCTGAGATGACGCACACCACCGACTTCGACGCCATCGAGATCGAGCACCTGCGCGAGGTCGGCAGCGTGAAGTGGTCCACCCATCCCGAGGCGCTCGGCGCGTTCGTCGCCGAGATGGACTTTCCGCCCGCGCCGGTGATCACCCAGGCGCTGCACGAGGCGGTCGACGTCGGGCTGTTCGGCTACCTCCCGGACCCCCTCGCCCACGAGATGTCGCATGCCTATGCCGACTGGTCGTCGTCGGTCTACGGCTGGGACACCCCAGCCGAACGGGTGCGTCCGCTGGCCGACGTGATCTCCGGGCTGCAGGCAGCGATCGAGCACTTCTCGCGCGATGGCTCGCCGGTGATCCTGCCGACGCCCGCGTACATGCCCTTCCTCACCGTGCCGCCGTCGATGGGCCGGGAGGTGATCCAGGTACCGATGGCCCGCGACGGCGACCGGTACGTCTACGACCTGGACGCCCTCGACGCCGCATTCCGGGCGGGCGGACATCTGCTCATCCTGTGCAACCCGCACAATCCGATCGGCCGGGTGCTGGAGCGAGAGGAGATGGTCCAGATCGCGGAGGTGGTCGAACGTCACGGTGGGCGGGTGTTCTCCGACGAGATCCACGCGCCGCTGGTGTTCGGCGATCACGTGCACGTGCCGTACGCCTCGACCAGCGAGGTCGCGGCCGAGCACACGGTCACCGCTGCGTCGGCGTCGAAGGCGTGGAACCTCCCCGGGATGAAGTGTGCCCAGCTGATCTTGTCCAACGAGGCGGACGCGGCCAGGTGGGCCCGGGTCGGCCACTCGTTCGAGCACGGCGCCGCCAACCTCGGCGTGATCGCCGCTATCGCCGCCTTCACCCGGGGTCGGCCCTGGCTGCAGGACGTGCTGGGCTACCTGGACGGGAACCGCCACCTGCTGCGCGACCTGCTCGCCGAGCACCTGCCCGAGGTGGGCTACACCCCGCCGGAGGGGACCTACCTGGCGTGGTTGGACCTGCGCGAACTCGGTCTGGGAGACCGGCCTGCGCAGTTCCTGCGGGAGAAGGCCGGGGTCGCGCTCACCGACGGCACCGCATGCGGCGGGGTCGGCGCCGGCTTCGTCCGACTGAACTTCGCCACCCCGCGGCCGATCCTCGCCCAGATTGTGGAACAGATGGCCGAGGCGGTGCGGTCCCGGTAGCGCTCGCGCCGGAGAGGTTGCGTGAACGCCCCTTGGTGCGGGGAAAACTGGATCGCCAGCCGCGCGAGAGAACGTTCGCGGTAGGCGCGGTGGCTCAACCCGCGGTGATCGTGGTGCGCACCGGCACCCCAGCGGTGAGGTTGTCCAGCACCGGGCAGTGCGCTTCCACCTTGCGAATCAGCTCGTCGTAGGCTTCGGCCGGCTCCGGCCCAAGGATTCGGGTGGTCACCTCGATCTGACCGAAGCCTGGGCGCACGTCGGCATCCACACCGAGGAAACCGCGCAGGTCGATCGGGCCGGCCAGCTCCACCTTCACGTCATCCACGGCCAGGCCGAGCTTGGCGGCCCACACCTTCACGGTGATCACCTGGCATGCGGCAAGAGCGGCCAGCAGGTGTTCCACCGGGTTGGCGCCCACGTTCTCCCCGCCCAGGGCGGGCGGCTCGTCGATGGTGAACTCGTGCTTGCCCGCGGTGATCTCCACCTGGGTGTTCGTGCCCGCTGCCAGGGTGGCCTGCACACCGAAGCGCACGGTGGCGGCGTCGGTGTCGGCGCTGGACAGGGCGGTCGAGGTCTGCGTGATCAGCTCGGTCAGGTCGATGGCGGGTGCTGTGGTGTTCGTCATGGACCGATCCTCGCCGGAGACCGGTGGTGCTCGCTGAGCGAGCAGAAAGGTCTCGTCATGCGGACGACGGCGGAGCTCACCAGGCGCAGGTCCGTCGCCGAGGACCGGGATCGAGTGGGGACGGTGGGTGAGCTGCGGCCGTGGCGCTGGTCAGCGGTGGCTCGCGGGTCCCCGGCCGGGGACGGCATGGCCGAAGTCCTGCCACACCCAGGCGGGTACGGCGGCGGCGATCCGGGCGAGCGCGTCCAGGTGCACGCGAAGGAGTTCCGGGGTGAACGCCGTCGGTGCGTGTGAGATCAGCCAGTTGCCGCGCACCCGGATCTCGGTGACGCTGAGATCCAGGGAGCCGAGCAGCTCCATCAGCTGCGGGTGGGTGAACGCGGAGCCGTACCGGTGGTCCTCGGTCTCCACCCGCCAGAGGTGGTTGAACCGGGCGGACTCGAACTGCTGGTCCGAGGAGACGCCGTAGGCATCCTCAGCCCGGTCGATGATCAGCAGATCCGGCAGCGAGCCCGGGAGCGCGAGGGCGACGAGCTGGTCCACCTCCAGCTCGTAGCTCACTCCCCGCTCGAAGTGGCACGCCACCGCACTCGCACCGGCGAACGTCCCGCGCAGCGCTTCGGAATACTTCGGCTTCCGCTGGTTGTCCTGCGGTCCAGGGCGCAGGCCGTGCAGCACCGCCTGCAGATCCGGAGGGATCGACCGGCCACTGGGGTACCACTGCCAGCCGAGCTGGGCAGCCATCCGCTTCAGCGCCCGGCGCCGCGGCCAGCGCAGCGCCAGCTGACGGATCAGCACAGCTGCCGCCCAGATCGCACCGAGTATCGTCGAGACGATGAACACCACGCCCGCGCCGGCGAAGATCACGCCGGTCACGCGAGAATCGAGGGTCGGAACGTCGGCGAGTCCGGTGATCACTCCGCAGGAGACGAAACCGGAGGTGGCCACGATCGCGCCGAGCGTCTGACCGGTACGGCGAACCCACCGGCGTACCGGCCGGTGACGGCGGGGACGCTGCCCAGTGGGTCCTTGGCTCATCGCCCGACAGTCTAAGAGAATGGGCGGGAGAGGTTCGGCAGGTCCACGTGGCTGAGTCGCGAATGGCAGGCTGAGGCCCGAATTTTCGGGCCTCAGCCTGCCATTCGGTACTCAGCTGCCGCCGCGGAGGAGCAGCGTTGTGGTGCCGGAAGCCGCATTGTGGCACCCGAGGCATCCCTACCGAATCGGCTCGGGCGCTTCATACTCGGGTCGGAAGCCGATCCCCACCACTCGACCGGTCAGCCGAGCGAGCTGCGGATGGTGACGCAGCTGACGCAGCGACCAGGGCATCGGTGCGCGGGCGTCGCGGGAGGCCAGCAGCGCCGGCTGGAGCATGCGTTGCACCCGTTGGGTCAAACGGGCCGGCAGGCTGCGCCGCCGCTGCACCCGGCGCAGGTCGCTGGGTCGCGGAGCACGGCTGCGCAGGACTGGAGCCAGGAGGCGTGCGGCCGCGACTGCGTCCTGGATCGCCAGGTTGACCCCGACCCCACCGGCCGGCGACATCGCGTGTGCCGCGTCTCCGATGCACAGCAGTCCATCGGTGTACCAACGGCGCAGCCGCTCCAGCCGCACGCGGAGCAGGTGGATATCGCTGGGTTGCAGCTTCTCGACGGCTCGTCCCATCCGGGGGTTGATCGTGGCGATTCGCTCGCGCAGCTGCACCATGTCCCCCTCGGTGCCGGCCCAGTCACCCGCCGGGATGACGTGGGCCACCTGGAGGAAGGCACCGCGATCGAGGGTGATGATCATGCCGGCGCCGGCCTGGATCGCCGCATAGTCACGGTCGGCCTCCTTGGGCAGCCGGAACCAGAGCACGTCCATGGCGGCGGCCCGACCCTGCGGAGTGAGCCCGGCGAGCTCGCGCACTGTGGAGTCACGACCGTCGGCACCGATCACGAGCCGGGCGCGGATTCGGACCGGGCCGTCCGGTCCGGTGGCGCTGACACCGCTGACCCGCCGACCGGCGCGCAGGAGAGAGTCCACACGAGTCGAGCGCATCAGGCGGAAGGTGGGAAGCTCGGCGGCCGCCGAGGCGAGCAGGTCGAGGAAGTCCCACTGCGGCATGAACGTCATCGTCGCCCGACTGGTGCGCAGATGAGTGAACTCCGCCAACGTCATCTCCTCCCCCTGCCAGCTGAGCGTGATTCGTGGCGTATCGGAATGGTTCCTGGCGAGGAACTCCTCGATCAGGCCGATCCGGCCGAGGAGGTGCTGGGTGGCGGGATGGATCGTGTCCCCGCGGAAGTCGCGGAGGAAGTCCTCGTGCTTTTCCAGCACGATCACCTCGACCCCGGCCCGGGCGAGGAGCAGGCCGGTCATCAGGCCGGCCGGCCCGCCGCCAGCTACGACAACATCTGTGGAGTAGTCCATGGCAGAGATCGTCCTCAGTTGTGGCAGGCTGACCAGCATGGTCAATTCATCGCGGGGCCGACCTCGCGGTGCTCCCGTGGCCCGACAGCTGTTGCTTGAGGCAGCACAACTGCACTTTTTGGCTGGTGACCTGGCGGAGACCTCTCATCGCGCACTGGCCGCCGAGGTCGGCGTGAGCCACACCTTGGTCAATTATCATTTCGGTTCGCGGGATGGTTTGTTCGCGGCCGCTGCCGCTCTGACCATCAGCCCCGGGGAGGTGATCGCGGTGGCGCGGCGAGCGGACGGCAGCCTCGATCTCCATCGGCTCGCCCACGCCCTGGTCGCGGTCTGGGAGCATCCCGAGCACGGTGCCCGGCTGGCGTCGATAGCGCGTTCGTTCGCCCGCGGCGACGCCACCGCCGAGGCGATCTCGCACTATCTTCAGCGCACGGTGATCGATGCCCTGATAGCGAGCTACGGCCGACACAAAGGAGCACAGCTGATCACTGCCGTGGTCGGGTTCATCTTCGCGCGCTACATCCTCGGTGTGGACGCCATCGCTCGCCTGACGCAGACCGAGGCCGTTCGTCTGCTGTACAGCTCGTTGCGCTGAGCCGGCCGGAGGACGAGCCCCGTTCTGGGCAGGACCGTGGTTCAGACCGGATTCTGCCGGGACCACGCCCCCGGGGACACATAGCCGTACTCGTCCCAGAGCCAGGCCGGAATCGCTGCTGCGATCCGGGCCAGGGCGTCCAGGTGGATCTGCAGGAGCTGGGGGCTGAAGCTGACTGGGGCCTCGGAGATCAACCAGGCACCGCGCAGGTGGAGGGCGGTGATGCTCGGGTCCAGGCCGTTCATCATTCGCATCAGCTGCGGGTGGGTGAAGGCTGAGGCGTACCGCTTGTCCTGGGCGTAGACACCCCAGGACTCGTTGAACCGGGCGGACTCGAACTGCTGCGCGGGCGCGAGGCCGTACGGGTCGTCGGACCGGTCGGTGATCCGCAGCTCGGGTAGCGCGCCCGGCAGCTCGAGCGCGACCAGCTGCTCCACCTCGGGTAGCAGGCGTGAACTGCGTTCGACATGCACCGAGAGCGCCGGGCGGCCGGCGTAGGTGCCGTAGAGCAGCTCGGTGTAGCGATGCTTCGCATCGTCGCTGGTGCGCTGCACCGGGTCGATCTGGGTGAGTCGGACCTCGGTCTCCTCGGGGATCCGCTTCCGCCGCGCGATCCACTGCCAGCCGATCCGGGCTGCCATCGCCTGCAGTTCCCGCCGGCGGGGCCCGCGCCGCACCGCCTTGCGGGCAAAGACGAAGAGCCCCCAGAGCACTCGGCCGCCGGCAGCGATCAGGAACACGGTGAGGCAGACGTAGAACAACGGCTGATACGTGGGGTCGTTCGTCTTGTCGAACTTGGAGAGGACTCCCACGACGAGGTAGGCCAGGCCCCCGGAGACCGTTGCCAGCACGATCAGGGTGCGCGAGGTGCGGCGGACCCAGCGTTCGGCATTCGAACGGCGCGGGCGGCTCGATGGAGCGGGCGGAGGCATCCCGGCCAGACTACGCAACCAGACCACGGACCACGGCGGGTCCGCCTGGGCACCGGATGCAACGCCGTCGGCAGCCGGAGCGAGGGCCGGTAGGCTCGGGGCCTGTGAGAATCCTGCTGATCGGATCCGGTGCCCGTGAGCACGCCCTGGCCCGCAGTCTGGCCACTGACCCGGCGACCACTGCGCTGACCGTGGCTCCGGGCAATCCCGGCACTGCCGAGATCGCGACCAACGTCGACGTGGACCCCTGCGACCCGGCCGCGGTGGCTGCGCTCGCGCGCGAGACCGGCGCCGAGCTGGTGGTGGTCGGTCCGGAGGCACCGCTGGTGGCCGGGGTGGCCGATGCCGTCCGCGCGGCCGGGATTCCGGTGTTCGGACCGGACGCCGCCGCTGCCCGGCTGGAAGGCTCGAAGGCGTTCGCCAAGGAGATCATGGCGGCTGCGAACGTGCCCACCGCGATGGCGCGGGTGTGCCGCACCATCGATGAGGCCGATGATGCGCTCGACTCCTTCGGTGCGCCACATGTGGTCAAGGACGACGGCCTGGCCGCCGGTAAGGGGGTGGTGGTCACCGACGACCGGCAGGCCGCGCACGACCACGCGGGCTCGTGCGTGAACCGGGACCGGCGCTCCAGCGTGGTGGTCGAGGAGTACCTGGACGGACCGGAGATCTCCTTGTTCTGCCTCAGCGACGGCACCCATGTGGTCCCGCTCGCCCCCGCCCAGGACTTCAAGCGCCTCGGCGACGGCGATGCCGGCCCGAATACCGGCGGGATGGGCGCCTACTCGCCATTGCCCTGGGCACCTGAGGATCTTGTCGACGAGGTGGTGGAGCGGGTCGCGCTGCCCACGGTGCGCGAGCTGGCCCGGCGCGGCACCCCGTTCGTCGGCCTGCTCTACTGCGGGCTCGCACTGACCTCCCGCGGCCTCCGGGTGGTGGAGTTCAACGCCCGGTTCGGCGACCCGGAGACCCAGGTGGTGCTCGCCCGGCTGGAGTCCTCGCTGGCCACGGCGCTGTACGCGGCCGCCACCGGGCAGCTGGACACGCTGCCGGACCTGCGCTGGAGCGATCAGGCCGCGATCACCGTGGTGCTCGCCTCCGCCGGCTATCCGGAGAGCGCGCGCCGGGGCGATGTGATCACCGGGGTGTCTGCGGCGGATGCGGTCGACGGGGTGCACGTGCTGCACGCCGGCACGGCGACCCGGGACGGCGAGCTGGTCACCGCGGGTGGTCGGGTGCTGTCCGTGGTGGGTACGGGGAGCGATATCGACGGCGCCCGTGCCGCGGCGTACGCCGGTGTGGCGCAGATCGGCATCGACGGCGCTCAGTTCCGCACCGATATCGCCGCCGGGCACTGAGCACCCTCTCGGTTGCGCTCAGCGCTCCAGGTAGCGGGCCAGGTTCACCAGCGAGGCGGTCATCCCGGTGAGGTGGTCCTCCGGGGAGATCGGCGCCGGTACCTGTTCGGCGCGGATGGTCACCAGTGAGCCAGTTGCGGCCGGGTCCACCTGCCAGGTCATGATCATCGGCTCGGCGTAGGCCGGGTCGTCGGAGACGAAGTCGATCTCCTGCACCACCCGCACGCCGGGCGTGATCTCGAGGAACCTCGCCTCGGAGACGTCCTCGGTAGCGCTGGACTTTCCCGGCGCTCCGGCGGCATCGGTATAGGTGAGCACCATCCGGTAGGAGCCACCAGGCCGGAGGTCGAAGTGCTCGATCCGGCCGGTCATCCCGTCCGGCGGCAACCACTCGGCGAGCGCGTCCGGGTCCACCAACGCCGCAAAGGTGCGCTCCGGGTCCGCAGTGACCAGCCGCTCGGCGGTGTCGACTCGGGTCATCGGTCGCCCGGCATGGTGAACTGTTGGACTGCGGCCTCCCGGCCCGCGGCGATCTCGTCGGCGTCGGCGGTGCCGGACGGTTCGATCACCGCCTGCCACCGGTCGATCGAGGCCTTGTTGAACTCGATGATCTCGGCGGAGTCGGCCATCTCGACCGGGTCGCCGATCTCGTCGCCGCGCAGGTACATCGCCAGTCCGAGCAGGGCGCCGTCCCAACCGGGACCGACGTAGAACGCTCCCGCACCGCTACCGGCCATCGAGATCGGCACGCCATGGGTGATCTGCACTGTGGTGTCGTCACCGGCGTAGGCGAGCTCCACGGTCAACAGGCTCTCCTGGCTGCCGAAAGTGAGCATGAAGTGCTCGCGCGGTCGGCACTCCCAGATCTCCCCGCTCGCATTGCCCTCGATCTGGTAGCTGCCGCCCTCGTGGAAATCGCCGGTGACCGGAGAGAACCACGCCCGGAGCGGCTCCGGATCGGTGAGCGCATCCCAGACCGCATCGTGCGGGGCAGCGAAGTTGCGGCGCAGGATGACCGTGACGGTCTCCGGGTCGCGCCGCACGTGCCGGGTGACCGCGTCGAGCTCGGCGCCGGTGTCGAACATGAACTGACCTCCTCCTGACTGCCTGCGTTCAGTGTGGCACTGCGGATCGGGCCCGGCCATCGCTGGGCGGTGGGCGCTGTGTCGGTGCTGCCGGCGTCGGGTGCGGAGTTCCGATCGGCGGTCAGTGGTAGCCGGGGAGCACATCGCTCGCACGCTGCGGGCCGCCGCTGCGGTCGAACTCGTCGGCCACTGCTTCGCGAAGCTGGGCATCGGCGAGGAAGTCGCCGGCCACCCGGGCCAGCGCCCGTGCCGCGTCCCGGATGGCTGCGTCGCCGGCCTCGGTAATGCTCTGCTCTGCCATCTGACCCGAATGGCTCGGCATGCCGATCGGCGCGGCGGCGATCGTCGGGTGGATCGCCGGCACCCAGTAGGAGACGTTGCCCATATCCGTGGAACCGGAGCTGTCCCCGGTGTCCACGTGCCACCACGTCTCCCGCCGGTCCTCCAGGGCCCGGACGTAGCGTGCGCACAAGGTGAGGTTGGGGCGCATCGGCAGGTAGGGCGGGGTCGGGTCCCAGGTCAGCGACAGCTCGGTCCCGGTCGCGAGGGCTGCGCCGCGGAGCACGTCCTCGACCCGTGCCGAGAGCACCGCCAGCGTGTCCAGGTCGAGCGAGCGCACCGAACCGCGCAGGCTCGCCCGTTCGGGCACGACGTTGGCCACATCCCCGCCCTCGGGGACGATCACGTGCACCCGGTCGGTGGGGAGCATGTGCTGGCGGAGCATGGCGATGCCCTGGTAGGCGAGCACTGTGGCGTCCAGAGCGTTACGGCCGAGGAACGGGGCGGCTGCGGCGTGTGCGGCAGCCCCGGTGAACGTGGCCTCCAGCCGGCGCACTCCGGCCAGGCTGGACCAGCTGGCCACGTCGCGGTTACCCGGGTGGGCCATCACCGCCGCGCCGATGCCGTCGAAACCGCCCGCCCGAAGAATGAGTTCCTTTCCCCCGCCGTTCTCCTCCGCGGGCGTGCCGATCAGCTCCACTGTGCCGCCGGTGCGTGCCACGATCTCGCGCAGGGCGAGGAAGGCGCCGATGGCCGACGCCGCGATGATGTTGTGGCCGCAGCCGTGGCCGATGTCCGGCAGCGCGTCATACTCGGCAACCACTGCCACGCGTGGCTCTCCGCTGCCGGCCCTCGCCCGGAGTGCTGTCGGTAGACCGAATGCCCCGACCTGCGCCGGTACGCCGTGGACGGCGAGGAGATCAGCGATCCGGTCCACCGTGCGCACCTCCTCGAAGCCCAGCTCGGGATCGGCATGTATCGCCCGGGACAGGTCCTGCAGCTCCGGCAGCAACCGGTCGACGCTGGAGTCCAGCTGTGCCGCCAGTACCTGCTCCAGCCCGGCGTGTGGGGTGTCGGCAGCGGTCAGCGGACGGGCACGGTGCGGCAGCCGTTCGTTCTTGCGGCGGAGAAATGCGTCATACGGACCTGGCACGGTCGGCCTCCTCACAGGTGGTGCGATGGGGAACGGAACGGGGTGTGCAGCAGGTGGTCGGGATCGAACCGGGCACGTCCGGCGGCGAGGCGGGCGGCGCCGTCGTTGCCGAAGCATTCCTGCGCCGAGGTCGAGGCGTCGGTGAGGTCCGCCTCCCCGACGTATCGGCCTGTGCTCCACGGCTGCAGCCGGGAGATCACCTGCCGGGTCCAGGAGATCCCGATCTCCGGCGGGAGGGTTGCGGGGTCCCAGTGTGCATACGCGGAGATGCTCATCGTGCCGGCGGGTCGGTACAGGCCGTCGGGTGCCGCGGGCATCTCGGCCACTCCAGTACCGCTGCGGCGAGCGGAGGTGGTGAGCAAGACACAGGAGCACGGGGAGAGCCGGTCCTCCCAGACCGGTAGCAGCGGGAGGACCTCGGCGTAGCCCGCCTCGGCCCAGGTGTGGTGGGAGAAGACGGCCTCCCCGGGATGTCGCGGCAGCGGGTCGATCAGCCGCAGCATCGACGGGCCGGGCGCGGCGTCCGTCGCACTCAGTACCGGCAGGTCGGCGGTATGCAGCGCGGTCAACGGATCGTCGGTCTCGTCCTGTCCGAACGAGGTGGCTGCCACCATCGCCGTGGGCCGTTCGCCGGGTGCGCGGGCGGGATGCCAGAAGAGGGTGGTCTCCACCTGCGGCGGGAGCTGGTCGATCACCTCGTCCAGCCGTCGACCCAGCTGGCTGGGGTTGGCGCCGTCCACCGTGAGCAACACGCGGCGGATCTGCGGCTGCTCGCAGGCCAGCGCGACCTGGAAGGCGGTCACTACCGCGGGGAAGGCCGGCCCGGCGCCACGGAGTAGGGCGAAGAGCTCGGGCTCGGTCGCCGCATCGATCGTGAGCAGCCGGCCATCGGCCCGCACGACCTCCGCGGCCAGGATCCGGTCGCTCCCGTGCCCCCAGACGGGAGTGTTCCAGCCGTTGCCGCCGGCGAGCAGGAAGCCGCCGACGCCGACGGTGGGGGAGTGTCCGAGCGGAAAGAACAGCCCGGCAGCGTCCAGCGCCCGGGCAGCGCCCAGCGCGGTCAGCCCGGGTCCGATCCACGCGGTCCCGCTGGCAGCATCCAACGAGACGTCCCGCAAGCCGCCCAGATCCAGTGTCACGGCGGTATCGGACAAGTACGCCCCGCTGGTGGAGTGTCCGCCGCTGCGCACGGCGATCCCGAGGCCGCGCTCGGCAGCGGTGAGCACGTCGGCGCGCACCTGCTCGGCCGTGCGGGGACGGCTGATCGCCACCGGATAGCGTTCAGGCTGCCAGTTCGACGCGGAGAGCTGGATCCGTTCTGCCGGGTAGTCCCGGTCGGTGCGCAGCAGCCAGTGCTCGGGAAGCCGGGAGCTCACGATCCGAGCTTCTGCGGAGTCGAGGCCTGGATCTTCGCATCGATCGCCGCGGGGTCGTAGACCAGGTTCACGATGGTGCGGGCCAGGCCTACCGTCGCGCCGTCGGCGCCGAGGTGCGCGGCGCTGATGGTCAGGTGGTGCCGGGCTCGTTCGGTGACGTCCTCCCGGATCCGGGTATCGATGCTGGCGACCACCCGGGGCATCCGGCCGAGAGGACCGCCGAGTACCAGCACGTCCGGGTTCGTCGCCGCCACGACGGTCGCCAGTACCCGGGACAGTCGCGCGGTCGCCTCGTCGACGGCAGCCACCACGGCGGGATCGTCAGCAGCCACCCGGTCGACGACGTCGCGCAGGTTCCGCACTCCGGTGCCGGCCAGACGGCGGACGAGGGCATGGCCGGAGGCCCACGCGGCGAGGCAGCCGTGCCGGCCGCACGTGCACAGCGGGCCGTCATCGCTGATCCGCACGTGGCCGATGTCTCCGGCGGCCCCGTCCGCCCCCTCCAGCAGGTGGCCGTTGTCGACGATGCCGGCACCGATCCCGGTGGCGTACTTGACCGCGACCACCGACTGCCCGGCACCGATCACGCTCGACTCGCCGAGGGCGAGGGCGCGAGCGTCGTTCTCGATCACGGCAGGAACTGCCCAGTGGTCCCGGAGGTCCTGCAGCACCTCGTACCCCTGCCACTGCGGCATCGTGGTCGAGGTGCCGAGCCTGCCGGTCGCCGGATCCACCGGCCCGGGAATCCCCAGCGCCACGCCGATCAGCGTCTCGTCCTCGCCCACCCGGACCAGAAGGCCCGCCACCTCGTAGATCGCGGACAGGTAGTCCGGCGCGGCGGTGTCGATATCGACGGCCAGGTCGCGCATCCGCAGGATCTGACCATCGACCGTGGTCACGCAGATGCGCGCGTGGGTCTGGCCGAGATCCAGGACCAGGACCACCCGCCCCCGGGTATCCCAACGGAGCAGCTCCGAACGGCGGCCACGCCCGCGAACCTCGTCCCGGGGGGCGGAGCCGTCCTGGTAGACGTAGCCGTGCTGGAACAGCACCTCGAGCCGTTCGAACAGCGTGGTCCGGGACATCCCCGTGCTGGCAAGCAGCTGTTGCCGGGTCAGGCCCGGGCTGGAGCGGATGAGGTTGAGCAGCGCTCCACAGGAGGCGGTCGGTGGTGTCGACGCAGCAGACTGCCGCGCTGGAGCGTCTGGTGAGCGAACGAAATAGGGCTCGCCAACGCCGCTCGCCGCTTCGGGCTCAGTTCTCTCCGTCACCGGCCGGGCACCCTTCTGACCGCTGTGTTCGTGGAGTCGTCGGGCATAGCAGGCACTGCCACGCTGCGAGGTCCTCCCTGAGGTTGGACGCCATCATGTCACGTTGACGGACCGCTTGGCACGTATTATGTTCAGCAATTGAACGTTATGGCTGTGTCGATGCTGTGAGCCGAAGGACGAAGATGACCGATGTAGCGACCTCACTGGCGCAGGGAGCCGCTGCCGTCCTTCGGGCGAACGACCGGGGCGGGCACACCGTCGCGGCACCGGCGCTCTACCCGCACCAGTGGTCCTGGGACGCGGCCTTCGTGGCCATCGGATGGAGCTTCATCGACGTTCCCCGGGCGATTGCTGAGCTGCGGCACCTGCTCCGTGGCCAGTGGTCGACCGGGATGATCCCGCAGATCGTCTTCTCCCCGGAACCCGGCTACTTTCCCGGCCCGGACCGCTGGCGGACCGCCGATCTGCCGCAGAGCCCCACCGAGGTGGCTACCTCGGGAATCTGTCAACCGGCCGTGCACGGATTGGCGCTGCACATCATCGGTGAACAGGCGCGCCGCAGCGGCCCCGAGGATACGGTCGCGTTCGAAGAGTTCCTCGCCGAGACTTTCGACCAGTGGCTGGACTGGCACCGCTGGCTGGACCAGCAGCGAGGCGTTCACCCGTGCGGGCTGATCGAGATCCACCACCCGTGGGAGTCCGGGATGGACAACTCCCCCCGGTGGGACGCGCCGTGCGCACGGATCCAGATCGGACCGATGGCCGCCTACCAGCGCGAGGACACCCGGTACGTCGCCCATTCTGACCAGCGCCCGGCCGATGAGGACTACGACCGGTACCTGTGGCTGGTGGAACAGCTGGTCGCCGTGGGTTACGACGATCGCGCCGCTCGGAACCGGGTCGACTTCCGGGTCGGCGACGTGTTCTTCACCGCTGCGCACGCACTCAGCGCCGGGCTGCTGGCCAGGTTCGCCGAGAGCCTCCACCGACCTGACGCCGCAGGTGAGCTGACCCGGATGGCCGAGCATCGCCGTCGGGCGGTGACCGCAGCGATCGACCCGGGGACCGGGTTGGCCCGCGACTACGACATGCGGGCCGAGACCTGGCTGGACGCGGCCACCATCGGCGGCTTCGCGCCGTTGCTCTGCGGCACCGACCCCGCCACCCACACCGCACAGGTCGACCGCCTGCTCGGCGCCCAGTGGTGCGAGCATCCCGCGTTGGCCATGCCGACACCGCCGACCACGGCCCCGGACAGCCCCGCGTTCGTCAGCCAGAACTACTGGCGCGGACCCTCCTGGCCGGTCCTGAACTGGTTGCTCACCTGGTCGCTGCAGCACTACGGGTATGACCGTGCGGCACAACGACTGTCCACTGCCTGCTCGGTGCAGCTCGGGGACGCCACCTTCGCGGAGTACTACGACAGCGTCACCGGTGCACCGCTCGGCAGCATGCGGCAGTCCTGGACCGCTGCGGTCGCTCTCGCCTGGGAACGGGGCCGATGATGCGCGCGCCATGGGTGGGACGGTCCCGGCCGGCCGTGGACGGTGGCGAGATCGTCACCGGCGCGCTCACCTACGTCACCGATCTCCGCACCCCGGGGATGCTGCACGCCCATGTCCTCCGTTCGGCAGAGCCGCACGCCCGGATCGACGGCGTTGATGTCAGCGCCGCACGCGCCTTGCCGGGCGTGGTGGCGGTACTCACCGCTGCGGACGTCCCGGTGAACGCGCTCGGGCCGAGGGAGGTGGACGGTCCGGTGCTCGCCGCGGACCGGGTCCGCCAGGTGGGTGAGGCGGTGGCATTGGTGGCCGCGGTCGACGCCGCGACCGCGCGAGAAGCGGCGGAGCTGATCCAGCTGGTGACCACACCGCTGCCGGTCGTGGACGGTCCGGACGCGGCCGTCGCGCCCGATGCCCCCCAGCTGTACGCCGGCGGGAACGTCTCCGGGGCCATCGCCTTCCGCTCTGGGGACGTGGCCCAGGCCGTCGCCGACGCCCACCTGCGACTGCAACGCTCGGTGCATACCCCGGCCCAGGAACACGTCGCCATCGACACGCCCGGCGGGCTGGCTACCGGCACCGACCAGAGCGTCACCGTCTGGTGCGGTTCGCAGAACCCCGGACTGCACCAGCGCAAGATCGCCCGGGCTCTGGACCTGGCCCTGGAGGACGTCCGGATGGTCGCGAACCCGGTGGGCGGAGCGTTCGGATCCCGCAACGACGACCCGATGCCGGTCTACCTCGCCCTGCTCGCGAGGGTCACCGGCGCCCCGGTGCACCTGCAGATGACGCGGGAGGACGTGATGGCCGCCGGTGCCAAACGGCACCCGTTCTGGACCGACATCGACATCGGCTTCGACGCCGCCGGACGCATCCTCGGTTCGGCGGTACGCGCGAAGGCGGACACCGGACCGGTGATCACCTCCGGGCCGAACGTGATGAAGACCTCCGCAGAGATGTCCACCGGGCCCTACCGGTTCCCGGTGGCGGACTTCGACGGAACCGTCTACTACACCAACAACGCGAACGCGGGGGCGTTCCGCGGCTACGGGGTACCGCAGGTGGCGCTCGCGATCGAGAACGCGATGACCGAGGCCGCCGACCGGCTCGGTATCGATCCGGCCGAGATCCGCCTGCGGAACGTGCTCGACGGAGGGGAGCCGCACAGCCTGTATCGGCACCGCACCACCAGCAGCCTGAACGTGCGCGGCACACTCGAGACCGCCGCCGGACACCGGCTCTGGACCGAACGCGCGACCTGGGCGGCTGGGGCGCGCGGGCCGTGGCGCCGCGGTACCGGGATCGCTGTGGCGATGAAGGGGGTCGGCATGGGCAGCGGAACCGGTGATACCGCACGGGCTCGGCTGCGGATCGATGATGCCGGAATCATCACCATCTGGGCCGGACCGAACCACACGGGGCAGTCGATCCAGACCACCTATGGGCAGGTCGCCGCCGACACTCTCGACCTGCCGATCGAGCAGATCGACGTACACGTCGGGGACACCGGCGTGGTCCCGGAGTCCGGGCCCACGGCAGCCTCACGGTCGACCTACGCCGGCGGGAACGCCGTCAAGCGCGCCTGTGAGGAGCTGCTCGCCCGGTGCGACCGGCTGGGGCTCCCGCTGTCCACCGACGCCGCCAGTGTGGGCACCAAGCTCATCGAGCTCGCGGAGAACGAGGTCGAGGTCGAGTTCCGCCTGCCGGACACCGAGGACATCGGGCTCGTCCCGGCCGAGAAGCTCGCCGTGTATGCACCCCACCGGGTGTATGGCAGCTGCACCCAGGTGGTCCGGGTCGAGGTGAACACTCTGACCGGAGAGCTGCGGGTGCCCGAGCTGCTCTGCGTGCTCGACTGCGGCACCCCGATCAACCCGGCCGCGACCATCGGGCAGGCCGAGGGCGGCATCCTGCAAGGGCTCGGCCTGGCAGTGATGGAAGAGCACCGGTTGGCGGCCGGGGTGCCGGTCACCAGCAGCCTGGAGAACTACCTCGCGCCGACGATCGCGGACACCCCGCGGATGCACACCATGTTCATCACCGGTCAGGAAGAGTCCGGTCCGTTCGGCGCCAAGGGCATGTCCGAAGTCGTCGTGGTGCCGACACCTCCCGCTGTCTGCGCCGCTGTGCTCGACGCCGTCGGTGTGCTCCCGCAGCAGCTTCCCGTCACCGGTGAACGGTTGCTCGACCTGCTCGAGGAGGCGTCGTGCGAGTGAACGGCCAGCAGGTGCAGATCCCGGAGCAGGCCCACGGCCAACGGTTGCTGGACTTCCTCCGGGACACTCTCGGCCTGATCGGGGCCAAAGAGGGCTGCGGGATGGGGGAGTGCGGCAGCTGCACCGTGGTGATCGACGGCCGCGCGATGACTTCCTGCCTGGTGCTCGTCGGCCAGGTCGCCGATGCCGAGGTCCGGACGGTGGAGGGTCTGGCGGCGGCCGGCCACACCGCACTGCAGGACGCGTTCGTCGCCCGGCAGGCGGTGCAGTGCGGCTACTGCATCCCGGGCGTGCTGAACTCCTGCGCCGCACTGCTGGACCGGGTGGCCGAGCCCGATGACGAACAGATCTGCCGCGCACTCGACGGCAACCTGTGCCGGTGCACCGGGTACAACCGGTTCTACGATGCCACCCACGATGCGGCCGCCGCTCGTGCTACTGAGCGCGGCGGCCGCGCTGCCGAGCGCAACACCGCGGCGCACCACAAGGCGGCGGACAACGCCGCGGCCGAGGGTGAGTCGTGACCGCCGGCCCGCCGCGGCTGCACCGGCCCGGGCAGGTGGCTGACGTCGCCGCTCTGCTGCGCACCGGGCGCGCGATCAACGGGGGCACCGACCTGCTCGTCGAACGCCGCGCCGGCCGCACTGATCCGGTCCTGGTGGATCTGACCGGTCTCGTCGATGCGCTGCCGGCGGTGGCCAGCACCGCCACCACGGTCACCGTCTCCGCCCTGCACCCGCTCTCCGCCATCGCCGAAGGTCTCACCGGCGAGCTGCCGGCACTGTCCGCGGCGATCGTCGAGTTCGCCTCCACCACGATCCGCAACCGCGCTACCCTCGGCGGCAACCTGGCTACCGGCTCCCCGGCCGCAGACACCGTGCCCGCACTGCTGGCCGCCGACGCCACGCTGGCGATCGAAGGCCCGAACGGCCCCCGGACGATGGACCTGGCGGACTTCCTCCTCGGGCCGCGGAAGGTCGCCCTGGACCCCGGCGAGTGGCTGCTGGACCTGACCATGGCGAGGAACGCCGTCACCGGCGGTTTCCGGAAGATCGGCGGCCGGCGCGCGCAGAGCATCGCGATGCTCAGCCTCGCCTGGCAGTGGCAGAGCGGCGCTGACGGCCGGCTGCACCAGGTCCGGCTCGCGATGGGTGCCGTGGCGCCCACTGTGGTGCGGCTGACTGCTGCCGAGGCTGTGCTCGAGGGACGCATCCCGGACGAGCACCGGATCGCTGACGCCCTGGACGCGGTGGCCGGCGACATCAGCCCGATCGACGACCTGCGCGCGAGTGCTCGCTATCGCTACCGATGCGCCCGCGGACTCCTCCGGGAGGTCCTCGAACTCGCCCGAGAGCCCGACAGCAGAGAGAAGGATCAATGAACATCGGAGTCACTGTTCGGCTGGACCAGCCGATCACCGCGGCCGCAGACGCTGCGCGCCGCGCCGAGGAGCTCGGCTTCGGCAGCGTCTGGCTCGCCGACCACTACTTCCACCGGGACGTGTCCGCGGCCCTGGCGCTGATGATGGCTGCGACGCAGCGGGTGCGGTTGGGCACAGCGGTGATGTCCCCGTTCCTGCGCCACCCGACCCTGCTCGCCAGTATGGCCGCCACGCTGCGCGAGATTGGCCCGGACCGGTTCGTGCTCGGCCTGGGCACCGGCGGCTACGAGTTCGCCGGCGAGATGGGTATCTCGATGAGGCGGCCGCTGCGGATCACCGGCGAGACCGTGCAGATCGTGCGCGAGCTCACCCAGGGCCGTGCCGACGTCACCGGCGAGACCTTCACCGCCGCGGGCTCCACGTTGCGCTGGCCGGCTGCCGACGGCCCGCTCTACCTGGCCGCCCGCGGCCCGAAGATGCTCGAGCTCTCGGGGCGGATCGCGGACGGGGTGATCACCCACGGTATTGCCCCGAGCCACCTCGACTTCGTTCGGGACAAGGTCGCCGCCGGAGCCGCCCAGCGCACCGAGGGCCGGGCCGCCACCTGCCTGATGCTCGATGTGGAGATCGACGACGACCGCTCCGCCGCACTCGCGAAGCTGGCCCCCCGGTGCGTCACGATGGCCGGCGGCGCCTACGCCGACGAGCTGATCGAGGTGTACGGGCTCGACCCCGAGGAGGTCCGCGCGCTGCGGGCGACCGTGCGCAGCGGGGATCGTGCCGCCGCCGCGCAACAGGTCACCGGATCGATGGCCGAGGCCTTCGGGCTCGCCGGGCCGGTGGACCACGTCGCCGCCGGGCTGCACGGGCTGTTCGAGCAAGGCGTGGACGAGGTGATCGTCAGCGTCGGCGGCTCCTCCCCGGCCGAGACCGACCAGCAACTGACCGCACTCTCGAAAGCACTCGCCTGATGACCACTCTTCCCTCTGCAGTCACCGTCCTCGGCTCCGGCGCCGGCGCCCTCGCCTCCGCGATGGAGCTCTCCCTGGCCGGCGTCACCGTGACCGTCGCCGACTTCGAACAGTTCCGGAGTAACGTCGATGCGATCACCGAGCGCGGCGCGATCCGGCTGCGCTCGCCATGGCACGGCGTGACCGAGAGCCCCGCCCGGGCCAGTCTCGATCCAGCCGCCGCGGTCCGCGAGGCCGAGGTGATCGTCGTCTCCGTGCCGGCGTTCGGGCACGACACCTTCGCCGACCTGCTCGCCGCCCACCTCAGCGGCGGCGAACAGGTGATCTTCGCCGGTGAGGGCGGTGGCAGCCTCGCGCTGGTCGCCGCGATGCGCCGCGCCGGCCGTCGCGTCGAGGTGGACATCGCCGAGCTGAACAGTCTCCCCTACGGGGCGCGGGTGCGAGCTCCCGGTCTGATCACCGCCTCCCGGAAGGCCGGCGGCACCATCGCGGCCGGGATGCCCGCCGGCAACCGTGCGGTGCAGACCGCCTGCGCCATCTGGGCCTCGGTCCAGGCGGGCGAGAGCGTGCTGGAGACCGTCCTGCTGAACTTCAACGCGATCGACCACGTGCCACCGATCCTGGGCAACCTGGGCGCCATCGAGGGCCGGCCGGGCAAGTTCCTGCTCTGGGGCGAGGGTGCCAGCCCCGCGGTTGCCCGGTTCATCGCCGCGATCGACGCCGAGCTGGTCGCCATCCGCCGGGCACTCGGCTTCGCCAACCTCAAAGGTTACGAGGAGTACCTGGTGGAGCAGGGCTTCGCCCCGGAGAACCACCACGATCTGCACGCCACCCTCGCCTCCTCCGCGTTCGCGGACTCCACGTTCGGCACCGGGCCGCACGCGCTGGAGAGCCGCTACATCACCGAGGACGTGCCCTACGCGCTCTGCCTGATGGCCTCGATCGGGCGCGAGGTGGACGTGCCCACCCCCACGATCGACGCGATGATCCACCTGGCCGGGGTCGCCACCGGCACCGACTACCGCCGCGAGGGTCGCACGCTCGCCTCGTTCGGTCTCGACGGCGTGGGCCGGGACGGTCTGCTCGCCGCCACGGCGAGCGGGTGGTGGTGAGATGAGTCCGCTCGGCGCCCCTGTGCTGCACGGCCTCGCCGTGCCCTCGGCCTCCGTCGAGCCGTTTCCGGCGACGGCGCAGGTCCAGTCGGGTGCAGGGGTGTCCGTCCGCGCGGCGGACGGTGCGTCCGCGACGCTGGCCCACGGCGCCGCCCTGTTGCCGGGCCTGGTGAATATGCACGACCACCTGCGTGCCTTCCTGCCCACCGGGCGAGCCAGCGAGGGAGTGCCGCTGACCACGGCGATCACCTCCTCCTCGGCGGCGCAGGCGGTCGCCGAACCGGAGGACTACCGCACCCTCACCGCGATCGCCGCCGCCCGGCAGGCGCTCGCCGGCGTGACCAGCGTGGTGGACCACGTGTACCCGTTGCACCGGCCCGGCCTGCTGGAGGCCGTGGTGGCCGGTCACCGGGAGGTCGGTATTCGCGGCTACGTGGCGCTCGGCATCATGACCCGCGGCCAGCCGGACCTGTGCACGTCGGTGGCGGAGATCGCCAACCTCGCCGAGCGCGCGGCGGACCAGCTCCTGCCGAAGGAACGGCTCTACCTCGCCCCGGTCTCGCTGCGGCAGAACGAGCCGGGCGACTACGCCGAGGCCGCGGCCGCGGCGGACCGGCTCGGCCTGCGGCTCTACACCCACATCGCCGAGACCCCCGCGGAGGTCGAGGCCTGCCTCGCGCAGCACGGACTCCGCCCGCTGGAGCTGTTGCACCGGGCGGGGTTCCTGCGGCCAGGCACCGTGGTGGTGCACGGCGTCCAGCTCACCGACACCGAGATCGAGCTGGTCGCCGCCACCGGGACGATCGTGGCCTATTGTCCGACGAACCACCTCCGGTTCGCCAAGGGGGTGGCACCGGTGGTGGAGCTGCTCAGCGCAGGAGCCACCGTCACCCTCGGCATCGACGGGATGGAGAGCCTGTTCCACGAGATGCGCCAGGCGGCGTATGCCCAGGGCCAGGCTGCCGGCGATCCGGGCGCTCTGGGCTCCGCGGCCGCCTTCGAGATGGCCACCGCGGCCGGTGCCCAGGCGCTGCGGCTCCCGACCGGGTTCGACGGCGGCGATCTCGTCCGGCTGGACCTGACCGCGCCCCAGTTCCAGCCGCTGGTGGACCCGGTCTGGTCCGTGGTCCACCGCGCTGGCCTCGGCGACGTGACCGACGTGGTCGTCGGCGGGCGCTCGATCGTTCGCGACGGCGAGCTGGTGCTCGCTGACCGTTTCGCACTCGCCGAGAAGGCGGCTGCCACCATCCGGCGACTCGCTGAGCGCGCCGGATCTTCAGTCCCGGACGTCTGGGACATCCCCTCCCCTGCAACTCCCCCTCAGTGAAGAGAGAAGGAACTGTCATGACTCGGAGAGATTCTCGCCTGACCCGCCGTCAGCTGCTCACCCTCGGTGGTGGCGCTGCTGCTGCCGGCTTTACCCTCAGTGCCTGCGGTACCGGGCCCGCGGGTGGTTCTGACCCGACCGGCTCCGGCGGCGAGTCCGGAGGCGGAGGCACCCTGGAGCTGTGGGCGAACACCGCCACCGCGGGTGACGCCGACTCCCCGCTGCAGCAGGCCACCCAGGCCTGGGGTGAGGCGAACGGCGTCACTGTCAACGTGCAGGGCATCTCCACCCAGGATCTGGTGCCCAAGCTCACCACCACGTCCGCCGGCGGTGAGGGTCCGGACGTGGCCATCGTCGACGTCTCCTCGGTGCCCCAGCTCGCCGCCGCTCAGGTGCTCGCGGACCTCGGTGGCAGAGCAGACGCGGTGAGCGGAGACTTCGGCGAGGAGCTGCTCGCCGGATCGAGCTATGACGGCACGCTCTATGGTCTGCCGTACACCACCAACAACGTGGCGTTGTACTACAACAACACGATGCTCGGCGATGCCGGTATCGAGGTGCCGACCACCTGGGACGAGCTGCGCGAGGCCGCGATCGAGCTCACCGGCGGCGAGCAGTACGGATACATGATGGGAGCCCAAGGGCAGGGCGCCTTCCTGTTCTGGCCCTGGCTGTGGCAGAACGGTGGATCGATCATGAACGAGGACCTCACCGCGGCCACCTTCGCCGACGACATCGGTCAGGAAGCCTTCGCCTTCTACTCCGGCCTGGTGCTCGAGGACAAGGTGATGCCGCCGGAGTTCATCGCCTCCAACGCGAGCTGGGACGAGTACGTCGCCCCGTTCGTCCAGGGCCGCTGCGCGATGATGGCGATCGGTCCGTGGGGCACCGCCCCGATCGTGGACGGGAACCCGGACCTGGACTGGGCCGTGGCAGCACTGCCCACCGGTACGGAGGCGGCCTCGGTCCTCGGCGGCACTGGGATCGGTATCGGCTACAACTCGGCCAACCCCGACCTGGCCTGGGAGCTGATCAGCTGGCTCACCGCCGCCGACCAGATGTCCTACATCCAGGACTCCGGCAACATCCCCGGGCGCGCCGACGTGATCGACTCGGACTGGGCCACCGAGGACCCCAACCGGCAGGTGTTCATCGAGCAGATGGAGGTCGCCAGGGCCCGGCCGGCGTTGCCCGTCTGGGGTGACATCGAGTGGGGTGTGATGGCGAGCATGTGGGACGCGGTGATCCAGGGCCAGCAAGCCCCCGCCGACGCTCTCACCGCTGCTGCCGAAGAGGCGACCGCGACACTGTCCAGCTAGTCCGTGGGCCGGTCCCGCCCGCGGCGGAACCGGCCCACCGTTCAGGAGCTCAGAAGACCATGTCCACAGTCACAGACTCGCCGGTCGCGGACCGGTCGGGGCTGACGCCGGAGCTCCAGGCTGCACGGCGCCGCAAGGTGCGCCGTCAGCGCCTGGCCCCGGTGCTCTACATTGGCCCGGCGTTCCTGGCCATTGCCGTGATCATCGGCTACCCGGTGGTCAACGCGATCGGCACCAGCTTCCTGGACGCCAGCCTGCTCCGCCCCGGGCAGGATACGTTCGCCGGGCTGGGCAACTACCTCGCGCTATTCGGCGACCCCGAGTTCCTCACCGTGCTCGGGCGCACGCTGATCTGGGCGTCCTCCGCTCTGGTGGTGCAGCTGGGCCTGGGGCTGCTGATCGCGAACACGCTGAACAAGAAGCTCCGGGCGCGCGGCGCGATCCGCACCACCTTGATCATCCCGTGGATCGTGCCGACGGTGCTGGTGGCACTGATCTGGCGGTTCATGCTCGACCCGGTCTCCGGGCCGATCAACGAGCTGCTGCGCAGCAGCGGTCTCCTCGACAACCCACCGATCTGGCTGGCGGACACCCGGTTCGTCCTGCCGGTGCTGGTGCTGATCAGCGCGTGGAAGTGGACTCCGTTCGGCGCGGTGATTCTGCTCGCCGGGATGCAGCAGATCCCACAGGAGCAGCACGAGGCGGCGATGGTGGACGGCGCGAACGCCTGGCAGCGGTTCCGGAACGTGACGGTGCCGGCGATCCGTACCTCGATCGCACTGGTCACGCTCACCACCATCTCGGGTGCGATCAACAACTTCAACGGCATCTGGATGTTCACCCGGGGCGGACCGGCGGGAGCCACCGAGATTCTCACCACCCTGGCCTATCGCACGGCATTCACCCAGTTCGACTTCGGCAAGGCGTCGGCCATATCGGTGGTCATCTTCGCGATGATGATGATGATCGCCGTGGTCTACTTCTACGTCGTCGAAGGACGCAAAGGAGGTCCGCGATGAGGAAGAACCGCAGCCATGCGACCGTCGGCGCCCACGCCGTCGCCGGCGTGCTCCTGCTCGGCACCGTGCTGCCGTTCGCCTGGATGGTGCTGTCCTCGTTCAAGACCCCCGCCGAGCTGAACGGTGCGGACAAGCAGCTGCTGCCCAGCGGACTGTATCTGGGCAACTACGAGGCGGTCGCGGACACCAACTTCTTCACCTACTTCCTGAACTCGGTGATCGTCGCGGCCGGGACCACCACGATCGCGCTGCTGCTGGCGATCCTGGCCGGGTACGGCTTCGCCCGGTTCACGTTCGTCGGCAACCGCGGCATGCTGCTGATCGTCGTGGCGGCGCAGATGTTCCCGGCGGTGATGCTCGCGATCCCGCTGTTCATCACGGTCAAGACCCTCGGCCTGCTGGACTCCCTGGTCGGGCTGATCGTGGTGTACATCTCGTTCGCGCTGCCGCTGTGCATCTGGTTGATGCGGAACTACTTCCTCGCCATCCCGGTGGAGACCGAAGAGGCCGCGTTCATCGACGGCTGCTCCCGGCTGCGGGCACTGTGGAAAGTGGTGCTGCCACCGGCGCTGCCCGGGGTGATGGCAGCCTCGGTGTTCACGATCATCCAGGTGTGGGAGGAGTTCCTGTATGCGAACACCTTCATCGATACCGATGACAAGCGCACCCTCTCCGTCGGGCTGAACTCCCTGATCGGGGAGTTCACCACCGACTGGGGCCGCCTGCTGGCCGCAGGCGTGCTGGTGATGATCCCGGTGCTGGCGATCTTCGGCTACCTGCAGCGCTACGTCACCCAGATCGCCAGCGGCGGAGTGAAGGGCTGAATGGGCACCCTGCTGCGTCATGCGCGCCTGGTCACCGGAGAGGTCGTCGATGTCCAGCTCGACGGCGACGTCGTGGCCGCTGTGCTTCCTGCTGGCACAGCGCCGGCGGTCCCGGACGGGCAGCAGCTGGATCTGAGCGGATACCTGCTGGACACCGCGTTCGCCGAACCGCACGCGCACCTGGACAAGGTGTTCACCGCTGACCGTGTGGACGCTCGCGGCGGCACGCTGCAGGACGCGATGACCCAGTACGAGGCCGTGCTCCGAGCGGCCACCGACGCGGACGTGCAGCAGCGGGCCCGTCGGGCCCTGCGCAGCCTGGTGGCCAGCGGCAGCACCGCTGTGCGCACGCACGTCGGCTGTGGCCGCCTGCTCGGCGTGCGCGCGATCGAGTCACTGGTCGCCGTCCGCGAGCAGATGGCTGACCTGGTGGACCTGCAGATCGTGGCGCACATCGGCGGTCCAGGCCCGGAGGAGACCTGGCGGCAGCACCGCCGCCGGCTGGCAGCGGCCCTCGACGCCGGTGCCGACGTGGTCGGGGGAAACCCTGCCCTGGACCGGGACCCATCCGCCGCAGTGCAGGAGTGCGTGGCCGTCGCCGCCGAAGCAGGTGTGCCGCTCGACCTGCACATCGACGAGACCACCGACCCGAGCGTGGCCACGCTGCGCCACCTCGCCCAGCTGGCCCCCCAGGCGGGTGTACCGGTCACGGCCAGCCACTGCGTCTCCCTCGGCGCGATGGACGCCGGTCTGGTCGCCGAGGTCGCCGCCGAGGTCGCCGAGGCGAACATCGCCGTGGTCACCCTGCCCGCCACCAACCTGTATCTGCAGGGCCGCAGCGGATGGCCCCGGCTGCGGGGCCTGACCGCAGTGGACGCCCTCACCGCAGCCGGCGTGCAGGTTGCCGCGGGGGGCGACAATGTCCGCGACCCGTTCAACCCGGTGGGCCGGCTCGACCCGCTGGAGACCGCCTCGCTGCTGGTCCTCGCCGGGCACCAGGACACCGCCCGCGCCTGGCAGCTGGTCACTGGCGCGGCCCGCGGCGTCCTCGGTCTCCCGCCGGCCGGCCCGGCAGCAGGAGCCCGCGCTGACCTGGTGGCCGTCCGGGCCGACTCGGTCGGTGAGGCGATCGCCCTTGCCCCGGGTGAGCGGATGGTCTGGCGAGCCGGACAGCTGATCTCGCGTACCGCCGTCGACCACTCCGGCCCGGCGCACGAGGGCGAGCGATGACCGCCCTCGAGTCCCGGCACACCGGCTCGTTGTGGCGGATCGCCGAGATCCGTGCCGTGTTCGCGATCAGCTGCGCCGGCCTGACCAGCTTCTCCCTGACCTTGACGGCACTGCCCGCCTGGGCGGCCGGTGCTGGTCACCCGGAATCAGTGGTGGGCACGATCACCGGGGTCATGCTGGCGGTCACCGTACTCACGCAGCTGGGGTCGGCGCGCCTGATGCGCCGGTTCTCCACCCGGCGTCTGCTGGTGCTCGGATCGGTGCTGCTCGGCCTGCCGACACCGCTCTACCTGATCGGTACCGAGCTGTGGTGGCTCTACCTGCTCTCCGCAGTGCGTGGGGTGGGCTTCGCCATCATCACCGTCGTGGCAGCGCTGGCCATCCCGCGCGCAGCACCGCCGCAGCGCCGAGGTGAGGCGATCGGGATCTTCGGCCTGTCCGCGGCCATCCCGATGATGGTGGCGACCGCCGGCGGGGCGGCACTGACACTGAACGGTTCGTTCCCACTCGTCGCCGCACTCGGTGCGATCCCGGTCGCTACCCTCCTCGCCGCACCGTGGGTGAACCCGACGCCCCTGGGCTCCGTGGACGACACCGCGATTCGCCCGGCGGGCCTGGTGCGACTGCTGCTGCCCTCCGGTGTGCTGTTCGTGGTCACCGTCGCCGGCGGGGGACTGGTGACCATCCTGCCGCTGGCCGGGCTCGGCTCGGCCGGAGCCGCTGCCGCACTCGTGGTCTACGGCGCGGTCGGCATGCTGATCCGGTGGCGGATCGGCTACCTGACCGACCGCATCGGCCACCGGGTGGTCTACCTCGTGCTGCTCGGGGTCGGGGTAGCGGGCCTCGCCCTGGCCGCCCACGGGCTGCTCACCCAGAACGCGGCCACTCTGTACGTCGGGGCCGGGGCGTTCGGTGCCACCTTCGGCGGGATGCAGACGGTCACGCTCGATCTGGCGTTCGCCGCTGTGGAAGAGAACAGTGCGCCCACCGCCAGTGCGGTGTGGAACGCCGGGTTCGACGGCGGTACCGCCGCCGGAGCGGCGTTCCTCGGGTTCGTCGCCGGTACTGTCTGGGGCGGTCCCGGCGCACTCGCGCTCGGCGGCGTGGCAGTCGCCGTGATGGGCGTCGCCGGACTGGTCACCATCGGCCCGCTGCGCCGGCCGGGCGGTTCCGGCACCCTGATCACCACCGAAGGAGAGGATGCGCAGTGACCATCACCGAGGTGCAGTGTGTCGAGTACGTCGGCCATCTGGACGCGCCCGGTGGCGTGTTCGCCGACCGGTTGCGCCGACCCACCGACGTCTACCCGCAGTTCCGGACGCAACCGGCGCAGACCTTCGACGAGGTGGCCCCCGGGCGCTACGAGATCCGCTCGATCTTCCTGCACGTGGACACCGACGATGGTCTGCGCGGCAGCGTCGCCCAGCTCTCACCGGAGCAGGCGTTCATCATCACCCACACGCTGCGTCCGTTGCTCCTCGGGCAGGACCCGATGGCCTCCGAACGGCTCTGGGACGTGCTCTACCGCTCCTCGATCCACGGCCGGCGCGGCCTGGGGATGGTGGCGCTCTCCGCCGTCGACTGTGCCCTCTGTGACCTGCGCGGCCAGCGCCTCGGCGTGCCGGCGCATGTTCTGCTTGGCGGGCCGACCCGTGAGCATGTGCCCGCGTATGCCTCCACCTTGGGCGACAGTCTCGAACCGGCGCAGGTGGCCGCTCGCGCCAAGGAGCTGGTGGCCCAGGGCTTCAGCGGCCTGAAGTGGTTTCCGCGGGTGGGACCGGAAGACGGTCACGCTGGGGTGGAGGCGATCGTGGCCCTGGTCGGCACGGTCCGCGATGCGGTCGGCCCCGGGGTGGACGTGATGCTCGACGCGTGGAGCGGCTGGGACGTGCCGTTCACCGTCGCCGTGGCCCGGGCCACCCGCGACCTGGGCCTGGCCTGGATCGAAGAGCCGTTGCTCGCCGACCAGCGGGGCGGCTACGCCACGCTGCGCCGCCGGCTGCCGGAAGGAGTACGGATCGCCGGTGGTGAGCACGAGTACACCCGGTGGGGGTACGCGGACCTGATCGCGGCCGACGTCCTGGACCTCTACCAGCCCGATCCGCACTGGGCCGGTGGCATCTCCGAGACGGTGAAGATCATGGCCCAGATCAGCGCCGCCGGCGGTCAGCTCGTCCCGCACGGGCAGTCGCTGCAGTGCAACGCGGCACTGACCTTCGCGGCCTCTCCGGCGCTGATCCCGCAGCTGGAGTACTTGGACCGGCTGATGCCGATGTATCAGCACTTCCTCCAGCACCCGATCACGCCGTTGGCCGGCACGGTCGCCGCCCCCACCCTGCCCGGTCTGGGCATGGCTGTGGCCGAGGAGAAGATCGTCAGCTCCCGTGTGCTCGGCAGCGATCGCTGATGGCAACGCTGCTGTGCCTGTCCGACTACCCGGAAGAACTCGTGCAGAGCTGGGTGGCCGGTCTGGACGTCGAGGTGGTGATCGCCGCCCGGTCTGCGGCAATCACCGATCTGACCGAGGAGCTCCGCCGCGCCGAGGTGGTGATCGGCGATGCCGCCCGACAGTTCCCGCTCGACGCGGCCGCGATCGCCGAGCTGCACCGGTGCCGGCTGATCATGCACCCGGCAGTCGGGCTTGACGGTGTGATCGACCCCGATGCCGCCGCAGCTCGCGGGATCCGGGTGCGCAGCGCCCCCGGGTACAACGCAGAGGCGGTGGCGGACTGGGTGGTGATGGCGATGCTCATGCTGCTGCGCGAGGCGGTCGCTGCCGAGCAGGCGCTGCGCACCGACGGCTGGTCGCGGCGCCCGCTCGGCCGCGAGCTGGGAGCACTGACCGTGGGGATCGTCGGCTACGGTGCGATCGGGCGCGCGGTGCACCAACGGTTGCGCGGCTTCGGTACCGAGGTGCTGATCAGCGATCCTCGGCCGGCCGCCGATACCGATGCCGCGCAGGTGGAGCTGGACGAGTTGCTGCGCGGTAGCGATGTGGTCACCCTGCACGCGCCGTTGACCACGAGCACCCGACACCTTCTCGATGCCGGAAGACTGGCCCAGCTGCGCCCGGGCAGCGTGCTGGTCAATGCCGCCCGCGGCGAGCTGGTCGACGAGAGAGCGCTCGCTACCGCACTCGCGGCCGGACGGCCCCAGGCGGCGGCCCTGGACGTCTTCACCGCTGAACCGCTCGCCACCGACAGTCCGTTGCGTTCTCTGCCGAACGTCTACCTGTCCCCGCATGTGGCAGCCGGTACCGAGCAGGCACGTGCCCGGGTACGGGCGCTGGTCGGTGAGGTGGTCCGCGCGGAACTGGGCGAGCCCGCCGGGGGCTAGACGCCGCCCGCCGCCGGCCTAGCCAACCGCCCGGCCGCGATGGTGGCTCTGACGGCGCGCCGACCGGTGGACACCCGCTCACGCCGGCGGGAGAATCGATGCTATGAAGCGCAACGCCGCGTTTCCGGACCGCCTCGTGCGCGAGGTCGCACGGGAGTGCACGCGCGCTCAGGATCCGCTCGACCTGCTCGAACACGTCGCTGCCCTGGTGCGAGCCGTGGTGCCGTACACCAGCGCCGGCTGGATCCTGGTGGACCCGGACACGATGCTGATGAACGGCGTCTACGGCGAGGGCGTGGACCGGGAGACCCACCTGGCGCTGATCGAGGCGGAGATGAGCGACGAACAGGACTTCGCCCGGTTCGCCGTGCTCGGCGCCGCACGAGTCCCGGCGGTGGCGCTGAGCGCGCTCACTGCTGGTGAGCTGGCTCGGAGCTATCGCTGGCGCACCATCTACGGCCCGCGCGGTTACGGCGACGAACTCCGGGCTGCGTTCACCAGCGGTGCCGCCACCTGGGGACATGCCTGCCTCACCCGCCGGGCGGACGCGCCTGCCTACACCGCCGCGGAGGTCGGGCTGCTCGCGCGGATCTGCCCGCATGTGGCCGACGGCATCCGCACCGGGCTCGCCGTGTGCGGGCCGAATCCCGCTGCCGCGGGTGAGGAGCCCGCGCTGGTGGTGCTACGCGACGACGGGTCGGTGGAGTCGATGACCCCCTCGGTGCCGGACTGGTTCGGCGACCCGGCCGACGAGTCGCTGCGCACCACGATCGTGCTGCACCAGGTGGCCGGCCGGGCCCGCGCGCTCGCCGACGACGCCACTCCCGGCGATCTCCCGCCGGCCCGGGCGTGGTCCCGTACTGCCACCGGGGACTCGGTGATCGTCCGGGGCGCCCGGCTGGCGGGCGACGGTCCCGGCCGCACCGTGCTCGTGCTCGATCCGGCCACCCGGTCCGACCTCGCCCCTCTGCTGATGGAACTGCACAGCCTCACCCACCGGGAGCGGGAAGTCACCCAGCAACTGCTCACCGGGAGGTCCACCCGGGACATCGCTGCCGCGCTGTGGATCACTCCGGAGACGCTGCGTGGGCACGTGAAGAACGTGCTGACCAAGCTCGAGGTCTCCAGCCGGGCCGAGCTGTTCGCGTTGCTCTCTCGTGAGCCGCGATCTCGGCTGCGGCCCGCCGCGCCAGCTTCGCGACATAGCCGGTGATCCCGGGCCGCGGGACGTAACCGACGAAGTGCAGCCCCGGTGCGGCTGCTCGGCCGCTGCGCTCGAACGGCCGACCCTGAGCGTCGAGCACGTCCAGATGGCCGACCAAGGGCTGCAGGCCGGGACTGTATCCGGTCGCGGTGAGCACCACCTCCGGGTGTAGCCGCGTCCCGTCGGCGAGCCGGGCGCCGTCGTGATCGAGACCGACAACGGCCGGGACCACCTGGACCGCGCCGGAGCGGATCGAGGCCACCACCGAGGGGTCGACGACGGCCACCCCGGACCCGCCCCGGGTCTTCAACCGGGTCATCGGCCCCATCTGCGGTGCGGGCAGACCGTAGGGCGCCAGGTCACCCACGACGCGGTGCTGCATGGTCAGCATCATCTTGTCCACTATGCGGGTCGGCAGGTGCAGCATCAGTGGCACCGGAAGATCGCCGGGGATGCCGTGCAGCTCGCGCATCAGGATGTTCGGCGGGCTGCGGAAGGACAGCCACACCTGCGCCCCGGCTCCGGCGAGCTCGTGTGCAAGCTCCATCCCGGTGGAGCCGGTGCCCACGACCAGCACCCGGCGCCCGGCCATCGCCTCGGGGCGGCGATATGCCGCGGCGTGCAGCACCTTGCCCGGGAAGTCCGCCGCCATGGCCCAGTCCGGCAACCGCGGTGTGTGGAAGGCACCGCAGGCGACCACCACGGATCGGGCTCGCACCGGGCCGGAGCCGGTGCTCAGCAGCCAGCCGCCGCGTTCGGCGTCCACCCGGTCCACCCGCACGCCGGTGCGAACCTGGACTCGGTGGGCTGCGGCGTACTCATGCAGGTAGCTGACGTACTGGTCCCGGGTGGGGAACTGGCCCCAGGCGCGTGGGAACGGCGACCCTGGCAGTGCCGAGTGCCGACGTCCGGTGTTGAACCTCAGACTGTCGTGTCGGCCGGCCCAGGCAGCACCGAGGTGATCGCTTTGCTCCAGCACGGTGGTGGCCACCCCACGCCGGAGGAGTGCTGCAGCTGTGGCCAACCCCGCCGGCCCGCTGCCGATCACCACCGATGCCTGGGTGTGTGGTGTGCCGCTGGTGGTGTCCATCACCGCTCCTTCGCCGATCGG
This sequence comes from Ruania zhangjianzhongii, assembly GCF_008000995.1. NCBI lineage: Bacteria > Bacillati > Actinomycetota > Actinomycetes > Micrococcales > Ruaniaceae > Ruania > Ruania zhangjianzhongii. The sequence goes on along the minus strand of NZ_CP042828.1, from coordinate 4,586,729 downwards.
ACACCACCAGACTCCGCCCTCCCGGTTGGACCGGGGAACCCCCCGGATGGGGGGAATCCAGCCGCAGCCGCAGCCGCAGCCGCAGCCGCAGCCGCAGCCTCAGCCGGGCGAAGTCGAGCGGAGCGAAGTCCCGCGGCCAGGCGGCGGTCAGCGAACCGGAGCCGCCGGCACGGGCTTGACGAACGTGGCCGTGGTGCGCACCGGGACGAAACCGAGCGACGTGTACAGCGCCCCGGCACCCTGCGGGTTCGCCGAGTCCACATCCAGCTCGATCACCTCGAAGCCACCGTCCTCGACCGCGGCGGCCAGCGTGGCGCCGAGCACCGCCCGGGCCAGCCCCTGCCCGCGCGCCACCTGCCGGGTGCCCACCAGCGTCACGTACAGCTCCTTGTCCACCCACTGACCGGTGGTGCAGTAGGCCAGCACTGTACCGCCGGCGTCGACGGCGACCCGGGCGAATGCCGGCCGGGCAGCGTTCCCAGTGACCACCCCCTTCCAGCGGGCAGCGCTGATCGGCGCACTGCCCCAGTGGCTGGCGAAAGCATCGTTGTGCGCCAGCCGGGTGGCCTCGTACAAGTCCTCGCTGAGCGGCGTCGTGCGCGGGTCGACCGGCTCCACCGGCGCGCCCGGCAAGGCGCGCCGCATCACCGTGAAGTACCGGGCCGGGGCGTAGCCGCGGTCGGTCAGCAGCGCCCGTACCGGGTCGGTCTCCAGGCCCGCCTCCACCCTCAGATCGATCGGTGCGCCGGGGTGCATCGAGGTCGCCAGCTCGAGGGCGCGGGGTTCCATCTGCTCGAACATCGCGGTGGCGATGCCCTGGCCGCGGTGGTCCGGGTGCACGCCGCCGGCAAGACCCGCCCGCACGTGTCCCTCTCCGTGGGTCAGCGCGCTGGCCACCTGGAGCTGGGCGAACGCCACCAGCTGCTCGCCGTCCCACACGGCGATCGAGTCCTTCGCCGGGTCGAACCCGTCCTCGGTGAGCTCCTCGGCCAGGTCCTCGGCGTCGTAGAACTCTTCTGTACCGTCCACCCGGCCGAGCAGGTTGGTCAGCTCCGCCCAGGCCGGTACGGACTCGGGGGTGAGCGTCTCCCAGCGCAGCGTCATCCGGTCACAATAACGGGCCGCAGCACTCCGGAACGCACCAGTTCGCGCACCCCGCGGGCCGGCGCCTCCACGTGGAAACGCACCGCGCCGCCGGGCTGGTCGAACCAGCCGGGGACGATCTCGGCCTGCACCTCGACCGCCTGGGCGGCCACGAACGTCACCTGGGCTGCACCCGGCCCCCACGCCGACGGCGGAAGCGAGCGTTGCTGCCACGGGGTGTTCCACACGTAGAAGTACAGTCCGTCCACGGTGCCGAGCCGGTCATAGGGCAGCCCGGTGGCGAGGTTGGTGATCATCCCGCCCGGCCCTGCCGCCGTGACTCGAGAGGTGAGCTCGGCCAGGTTGTCCGCTGCGGCGGCGAGCCGGGCCTGCAGCTCGCCCGCGGCGACCGGTACCGGCGGCGGCATCGGCGCACTCAGGTACTGCCAGGCGACATCGCAGGCCGCCCGCTCGGTCTCGTACTCGCCGAGCAGCACATGCTGGCCGTAGTCCGCCACCTGCACGCCGTAGTGCCGCGGGCCGTAGCGCACGACCTCCACCGTGCCCTCGAACGCCTGCTCCGCCGGGTCTCCGGGAAGCACCACCCCGCCGCGGGGATGGCCCAGCTGGTCCAGGCCGGTCCGGAGCTGGCCGGCCGCCTCCCCCTCGAACTCCTCCGGAGCCAGCCAGTGCACCGCGTGCTGCCGGTCCCGGCCGAAGCGGCGAAGATCGGCCTGCCACTGGGCATCGGTGGGTACCGGCGGCGCGTGCGGGGCCACCAGCATCGAGGCCTCCGGGGAGTTCCAGTACGGACGCCGCTCGTACTCGTACCGGGTGGTCGCTTCGCCGGCTGCGGTGACGGTGTGGGTGATCAGGAACCAGGCGCCGGTGCCGGGTTCGGCCATCTGCGCCCGCAGGTCGATCAGCATCCGGGTCGCCTCGTCCGGTACCTGCTCCCAGGTCGCGGCGTCCGCGCGCACCAGCAGCAGCCGGCCGCTGTGCTGGGTGCTCGCCTGCGACCACTGCAGCTCCAGGTGCTGCCAGGCACCGGTGACCGACCCGGCCAGAGCGCGGGAGATGCGGGTGAGCAGCTCCGACTGCGCGCCAAGATCCATGCCCGCGATTATGCCGTCCTGGTCCACCGGCTGCTGCCAGGCGCGGGAGCGCACCCGGGGGAGTGGCAGACTGGCCGCGTGACCGAGAACCTCACGATCCCTGGCTGGCGGCACAGCTACTCCGGCAAGGTCCGCGATCTCTATGTACCGGCGGACGGTGACCAGGAGCTGATCCTGGTGGTCGCCTCGGACCGGATCAGCGCCTACGACCACGTGCTGCCCACACCGATCCCGGACAAAGGTGCTGTGCTCACCGCATTGAGTCTGTGGTGGTTCGACCAGCTCGCCGACCTGGTGCCGAACCACGTGGTCTCCACCGACGTCCCGGAGCGGGTGGCCGGCCGGGCGATGATCTGCCGCAACCTGTCCATGTACCCGGTGGAGTGCGTGGCCCGCGGTTACCTCACCGGTTCCGGGCTGGCGGAGTACCGCACTACTGGTGCCGTCTGCGGGGTGGAGCTGCCCGGCGGCCTCGAAGACGGGTCCCGGCTGCCGGAGCCGATCTTCACCCCCGCCACCAAAGCCGCAGTGGGCGAGCATGATGAGAACGTCAGCTTCGAGGCGGTGGCGGCGCAGATCGGGCACGACGACGCAGCTCGCCTTCGTGAGGTCACGCTCGCCGTGTACGCCCGCGCGGCGGGCATCGCCGGCGAACGCGGCGTGGTCCTCGCCGACACCAAGCTCGAGTTCGGCCTGGACACCGGCGGCGCCCTGGTGCTCGGCGACGAGGTGCTCACCCCAGACTCCTCCCGGTACTGGCCGGCGGACAGCTGGCAGCCCGGCCGGGCCCAGCCCAGCTTCGACAAGCAGTACGTGCGGGACTGGCTCACCTCGCCCGACTCCGGCTGGGACCGCAGCAGCGACGTACCCCCGCCGCCGCTGCCGGAGGACGTGGTGCGCCGCACCCGGGGCCGGTACGTCCAGGCCTTCGAGCGGATCACGGGGCAGGTCTTCACCGCCTGACGGATCCTTCACCGGCTACTGCGGGGGCGGATCTGCACCGGTGTGGACGGGGCTCGACGTTGCTCGGTCCGGGACTGCCGATCAGACCAGCTGTAGGTGCTGTGGCTGTTGGCTGGGCATGGGCAGCAGGGTGTTGGCCTCAGCCGAGGCGTATCCGGCGATCTCAGCGATCTCGGTGGCACTCAGTCCACGCTTCGTCAACGATTCGCTGATGTGTTGAGTAAGCCGCGGTACCTCCGGGACCAGTTCCCCGCTCACCGGCTCGTGGGACCGTATCCCGCGTGCGCTGAGTGCCTTGTACAGGGTGCTGCGCTGGGTGCTGGTGAGAGTGCCGAGGCCGTGTGCCCGCTCGATGAGGGACTGCATCGAGACGCCCCAGTGCCGCTTCAGGTTTACGAGTCGCTCCAGGGTCAATCGCTGGCGAAGCATCGGTGCGATCTCGATCGCGGGCATGAGGAACTCTGCCGCGAACTCATTCGCCTGGCCTTCCACGTCCTCGTCGGCATACGACGAATGAAGCGCCAGATGACCGAGCTCGTGTGCCAGCGTCAGCCGCTTGCGGTCTGTAGGTAAGGCGGAGTTCAGGAGGATCACGGCGGTCGAGTCACTCCACTGCGACAGACCGTCCACCCGAGACGACCCGAAGTCCTGCTCCACGACGATCACCCCTGCAGCATCCAGCCACGTCGCTACCGAGTGCACCGGTCCGACCGGTAAGCGCCACTGAGCGCGAACCATGCGTGCCGCACTACTGGGCGGAATATCGATGGGGTCGAACGCCGGGACATGAAGGTCGGCACGGACCATGACCTCGTCCATCAGCCGGGAGGCGTGCAGCCGGACCATGTTCAGCTGCGCTTCAAGTTCGCGCCACGCGCCCGGTCGCGCTGTCGCTCGGCGACGCATGTGCGCACCGACCGCAAGCCCACCCTCGATACGAGTGCTCCGAGTGAGGAGAGAAGGTGTGATACCGAGTGCGGCAGCGAGCCGGTCCATGACGTCAGGCTCCGGCGTGCGTAGATCGTGCTCGTATCGGGAGAGGGCAGCTTGGGTGACCTGGGCACGGGCGGCGAGGTCCTCCTGCGTCAAGCCTTGCGCACGACGAACAACCTGGAGGAGCTCACCAACTCCATTCACTTGCTGCCTCTTTCGTCGTCGGAAAGGTCGGTGGCGAGGTCAATGTCTGGGAGGACGGGCTGGATCGGCGTGTAGTGGATCGCAGTGGTTCCCTGTCCACGACCTTCGACCTCGACGGCCCAGACAACATTCTCCTTGCCCTCGCGGTAGGTGATCACCGGAGCGCCAACCTCACCGGTCAGGGCGTTCCACCGGTATCCCGCAGCGAGTGAGACTTCCTCCATGCCCTCGAGGGTCATCACCGCGCCACCCCAGAACCGCAGGTCGGAGGGTGTGGGATACGACCGAGTTCGCTGAGGGCCCGATCTGGCTCCTGCGCCGAAAACATACCGGTAAATATGCCACCTCGCGATGCGCCCGCCGAGAATCAGAAAGAGAGCGGACGGATGGGCCGCTCTGCCCATTCTGCTGAGTTCAGCTCGCCACTAGAGTCCGGATCGAACTGGGGAGGACCTGATGCGCGTGACCATGGTGACACCGGCCCACCGGTGGCTTGCCATCGTGGGGCTGCTGGTGGTGATAGCGACCGTAGTGGTGCGGTTCATCAGCGGTGTGCCCTGGCTCGTCGATTCCGGGTTCTCCTGGGGCACAGCGCTCGGTTGGCTGTCTTTGGCCGGGTACGCGTTCCTGGCCGCGCTCTGGGTCAGCTGGATCGTGCGGCTGCTCCGGGGCACCACTGCTCAGGTCGAGGTGCCCGAGCCCGGTGTGGTGCGCATCCAGCACCCGTCGCGCACCGTCCAGGTGCTGGCCGCGCAGGACGTCAGCGTGGGTTCGTTCTGGAAGTGGTATTGGGTGAAGGTGCGGGGACGCTCGCTCCTCATCAACGGCAAGGAGGTCCCTCGCGTCGCCAGGACCTCCCTCGTCGTCGCTGGGCCGCCGGCGAACGCCGAGGAGGTTGCCCACTGGCTGCGCACCAGCCTCACCGACGCCGCCGGCCCTGTCTGACGCCTCGCCAGGGCTGCGGTCCACGAGCCGGGCGTCTCAGGCCAGCGACCGTCGGGGCCGGTAGGATCGAACCGTCGCCGTACCGCGAGCCCAGGCTCGCTGCGAGACGGGTTCCGCCCGAGCCAGTCCAGCCACCGAAGAAGGAGTCCACCCGGATGGCACGTGTCGTCGTGGAGGTCATGCCCAAACCCGAGATCCTCGACCCCCAGGGCAAGGCGGTGGCCGGTGCGCTGCCGCGGCTCGGTTTCACCGGCTTCACGGGGGTACGCCAGGGCAAGCGGTTCGAGCTCGAGATCGACGGGGAGCCTACAGACGAGGCACTCGCCGGCGCCCGCAAGGTCGCCGAAGAGGTGCTCTCCAACCCGGTGATCGAGGATGTCGTGTCCGTGCACTGGGCCGAGAACGCAGCACCGCAGACTCAGGCTGAGGCCCGCTGATGGGCCGCATCGGCGTCGTCACCTTCCCGGGCAGCCTGGACGACCGGGACGCTGCTCGCGCTGTCCGGCTGGCCGGCGCGGAACCGGTGCGCCTCTGGCACGCCGACGATTCCCTCGCCGATGTGGACGCTGTGGTGCTGCCGGGCGGCTTCTCCTACGGTGACTACCTGCGCGCCGGCGCGCTGTCCTCGTTCGCACCGGTGATGACCAGCCTGGTGGATGCCGCGAACGCCGGCCTGCCGGTGCTGGGGATCTGCAACGGCTTCCAGATCCTCTGCGAGACCCACCTGCTTGCCGGGGCGATGATCAAGAACACCCAGCTCACCTTCGTCTGCACGGATCAGGTGCTCCGGGTGGAGAACAACCGCACCGCCTGGACCCACGAATACGGCCAGGACGAGGAGATCACCGTCCCGTTGAAGAACCAGGACGGGCAGTTCATCGCCGACGAACGCACCCTGGACGAGCTCGAGGGCGAAGGCCGGGTGGTGTTCCGCTACGTCGGCAACCCGAACGGCTCCCGCCGAGACATTGCCGGGATCACCAACGCCCGCGGCAACGTCGTCGGCTTGATGCCGCACCCCGAGCACGCCACCGAGGCCGGCTTCGGACCGAGCACCGATGGGCTGCGGTTCTTCACCTCCGCGGTGTCCTCGCTGCTCGCCGACGCCTGAGCCAGCAGCGATGAGCACTGAGGACGGACTGCTCCCAGTCGTGCGGATGTGGACCGACGGCGCCTGCAAGGGCAATCCCGGCCCCGGCGGCTGGGGCGCCTGGTTGCGCGCCGGCGAGCACGAGCGGGAACTGTTCGGCGGCGAGGCGCAGACCACGAACAACCGGATGGAGCTGACCGCGGTGATCGAGGGGCTGCGCGCGCTGAACACCCGCTGCGCGGTCACCCTGCACGTGGACTCCTCCTACGTGATGAACGGGATGAAGTCCTGGCTGCCCGGCTGGAAGCGGAACGGCTGGCGCACCGCGGCGAAGAAGCCGGTGAAGAACGAGGACCTGTGGCGAGCGCTGGACGAGCAGGTGGCCCGGCACGACGTGCAGTGGGTCTGGGTGAAGGGCCACTCCGGGGACGAAGGCAACGAACATGCGGACGCGCTGGCGAATCGCGGAGTGGAATCCCTTCGGGACTGAGCGCGTGCAGATGGCAGACTGACCCCCATGGGCAAGCCCCAGAGCAAGAGCGCCGCGACGGCGAAGCCGGCCCGCCCGGCCAGGACCACTGACCCGACCAGGTCCGCCAAGGCGGCCACGTCCGCCGCCACCCGACCACCTGCGTTGGCGAGCCGACCGAGCCTGGTCAGCGCCGCCGTCGTGCTCGCGGCCCTGACTGTGGCGGCTGTGGGACTGCACCTGCTCTCCGCGATCGTGACCCCCGCGTTCTTCGCGCTGACCCTGATGATCACCGCACGCCCGCTGCAGCGCCGCCTGGTGCGCTGGCGGGTACCGAAGATGCTTGCCGCGATCGTCGTGCTGCTCGGCATGTACGTGCTGTTGCTGATCCTGCTCGTGGCCACCGCCGGGGCCCTCGCCCAGGCGGCGCTCGAGCTGCCGAAGTACTCCAGTGCGTTCCAGCAGATGTACACCGACGTGATCGACTGGCTCGCCACCCTCGGCGTCGACGAGACGGCATTGACCGGCCTGATCGAGGGTGTGGATCTGAACCGGGTCGCCGCTATCGCCGGCACTGTGCTGGAGAGCATGTCCTCGGCCGGCGGGCAGTTCCTGATCATCGTGGTGGTGATGTTCTTCCTGGCGATCGACACCACCGCCGTCTCCTCCCGCTGGGCGCTGATCACCGGCGCCCGGCCGGAGCTCGGCACCTCGCTGCGGACCTTCTTCACCGGGGTGCGCAAGTACTGGCTGGTGTGCACCGTGTTCGGTCTGGTGGTGGCCGTGCTGGACGTGATCGCGCTGATCATCATCGGTGTCCCGCTCGCGCTGGTGCTCGGGCTGCTCGCGTTCGTCACCAACTACATCCCGAACGTCGGCTTCGTGATCGGTCTGGTGCCGGCGGCGCTGCTGGCGCTGCTGGACGGCGGAATGAGCGACATGCTCGTAGTGATCGTGGTCTACAGCGTGCTCAACTTCACCATCCAGACCATCGTCCAGCCGAAGGTCACCGGGGACGCGGTGGGCCTCAGCCCGGTGGTCTCGTTCCTGTCCTTGACTCTGTGGACGCTGGTGGTCGGCCCGCTCGGCGCCATCCTCGCCGTACCGCTGACGCTGGCCGCCAAGGCGTTCCTCGTGGACGCTCACCCGGAGGCGCGCTGGATCAATGCGTTCCTGGTCACCGACCCGGACGCGAAGAAGTTCCTCCGGCAAGGCAAGAAGCCCGCCACCCGGGCGAAACCACCCAGTGCGCCACCACCACCGCCAGAACCACCACCGCGGCCAGAGCCGGCACCGAAGCCGGCGCCCGCCGACTAGCGGCCGGCAGGAGGGAAGCCGTGCCACACGTCGCAGCCCTGTATCGCTACCCGATCAAGGGCTTCGCCCCGGAGCGCCGCGAACGGCTCCAGGTCGAGCCCGGCGGGCGGATCGCCGGTGACCGAGTGCTCGCCTTCCGGCACGCCGATGCCACCGAACCCGAAGACGAGGACGGTCTGGATCGTTGGCCCAAGGGCGGTGGCCTGTGCGTGCGGGACTACCCGGCGCTGAACCGGCTCACCCTGGACTACACCGCCGAGCAGGTCCGCCTCAGCGCCGGGGGCGAGGTGATCGCCCAGGCCGGACTGGACGACGGCGGTCGCAGCCAGCTGGCCTCGGCCGTCACCGAGTACCTGCTCAGCACGCCCGACGGCGCCCGGCTCGCCCGGCCAGGACGGCTGCCTCTGTCGGTGGTCGGGGACGGGCAGACCGCCACTTTCACCGACCGTGCCCGCGGCTTCGTCTCCGTGCACTCGCGCACCAGTCTGGCGGCCTTGGCTGAGGCGGTCGGCACGGAGCTGGACGAGCGCCGGTTCCGGTCCAACATCGCCCTCGACGGGTGGGACGCCTGGGCCGAGGATGAGCTGATCGGCCGGCAGGTGCGCATCGGCACGGTCACCTTCGACGTCGTCGAGCCGATCGTGCGCTGCCTGGCCGTGCACGCCAACCCGGAGACCGGCCTGCGCGATGCGCCGGTGATGACCACCCTGACCCGCACGGTCGGCAAGAAGAAGCCGAGCTTCGGCATCCTGCTGCTACCGGTGGGCGGCGGCGGCTCGATCGGCGTGGGCGACGAGGTCGCGATCGTGCCCTGACCCGCGGGTCAGTGGTCGTTGTGCCGGGTGATCGAGCCGCTGAAGTGTCGGGCGCCGGAGCGCTGGTTCCAGCCCAGGTACTCGACCGCGCGCCCATCGCCGGCCTCTCCCGCGCCCGCGCCCGCGCCGCCGGGACCCGGGTCCCCGGTCCGCACGGCGAAGGACACGGTGCTCGGCAGCAGCACCGGCTTGCCGAAGGCCACCTCCCAGGTCAGCACCTCCGCGCCGCCGATGCCCGATGCCGCCAGTGCCCGTGCCGCGGTGTACATCCCGTGCGCGATCGCCCGGTTGAACCCGAACAGCTTTGCCGGCACCGACCCGAGGTGGATCGGGTTCCGGTCCCCGGAGACCTGCGCGTAGCGCCGGCCGGTGTCCGCCGTCAGCCGCCACTGCGCGGTCGGCTCCGGGAGGTCCTCGCCCCAGGCCGCGCCCACCGGCGCGCTCTCGGCGGCCGCCGGCAGACCCGGAAGACTGTTGCCCTTCGCCAGGTAGGTGGACACGCCGCGCCAGGCCACGCCGTCGACCGCTGATCCGGTGACCTCCACCACCAGCTCCACCTGTGTGCCCTTGCGGTGCGCGGCGAGATTCTCGGCCCACGCACGGACAGTGAGCCGCTCCTCGGTGTGCAGCGCCCGATGCTGGTCCACCCGGTTCGCGATGTGCACCATGCCCAGCAGCGGCAACGGGAAGTCCTCCCGGGCCATCACGGCCATCGCCACCGGGAAGCCGAGCACGTGCACGAAACCGGCGGGCAGCGTGTCCGTGGCCGCATCGCCGAACAGATGCTGGTAGGCCACCAGCTCCTCGCGGTCGACCGGTACCCCGGCGACCCGGTAGACCACCTCGGGCAACGCCGTCGACCGCACCGGCGGGCGAATCATCAGCCGGGCGGAGCGGCCGAGCGCGTTCGCATACAGCCCGCCGAGGGAGGGCACCCGATCCAGAGTTTCCTCCGCCATCAGGCACCCACCATGTTCTGCCCGCACACCCGGAGCGTCTCGCCGTTGATCCCCCCGGCCTGCGGGGAGAGCAGGAAGGCGATCGCCTCGGCGACATCCACCGGCTGCCCGCCCTGCTGCAGCGAGTTCAGCCGGCGCGCCACCTGCCGGGTGAGCACCGGCATCCGCGCGGTCATCTCGGTCTCGATGAACCCGGGTGCCACGGCGTTCGCGGTACCGCCGCCGGCCGCGATCCGCGGTGCCAGCGCACGGGTCATCCCGATCACGCCGCCCTTGGTGAAGGAGTAGTTCGTCTGCCCACGGTTGCCGGCGATCCCGGAGGTGGAGGACAGCGAGACCAGTCGCAACCCGTCCGGGGCCACCTCGGCGCGCTGCACCAGCGTCTCGTTCATCTGCAGCTGGGCGGCGAGGTTCACCGCGATCACCGCGTCCCACTTCTCGGCGGTCATGTTCGCCAGCAGCTTGTCCCGGGTGATGCCCGCGTTGTGTACCACCGCATCCAGCCGGCCGTACCGGGCCGTCGCCAGATCCACGACTCGCATCGCGGCATCGGCGGCCGTGATGTCCAGCTGCAGTGCAGTGCCCCGCACCTCGTTCATCACCGCAGCGAGCTGTTCGCCGGCCGCGGGCACGTCCACCCCGATCACCTGCGCCCCGTCCCGGTGCAGCGTGCGGGCGATCGCCGCACCGATGCCCCGGGCGGCGCCGGTGACCACCACGACCCGCTCGGCCAGCGGTCGGGTCCAGTCCGCGGGGGCCGCGCCGCCGGTGCCGCCCACCTGCAGGAACTGGCCGGCCACGAAGGCCGAGCGGGCAGAGAGCAGGAACCGCAGCGCGCCGCCGGCGCTGATCGCCTCGGCGCCGACGCCGTCGGCCAGGACGATGCCGTTTCCGGTGGCGCCGGCACGCAGCTCCTTGGCCAGCGAGCGCAGCAGCGCATCCACGCCCTGGCGGGCCGCGGCTACTGCCGGTTCATCGGTGTCCGCCGCGGGCCGGGAGACGGTGATCACTCGCCCGCTGGGCGCGAGCGACCGGAGTGCGCCGCCGAGCTCGCGCACCTGCTCGGAGAGCTGCTCCGGTGCGGTCACCTCGGTCAGATCGAGCACGAGGGCACCGACTTTGCCCGTCGAGGGCGCGTTCCGCCGGACGTCCAGGTCCCAGGACAGCAGCCACTCCGCGAGCGCGTCCGAGGTGGCGCCTCGGCCGAGTAGCAACACCGGGCCGGGTACCAACGGCTGGTCCACGCTGCCGGCGCGGGTGCGCCGCAGGGGAGCCGGCCGGGGCAGGCCCAGCTTCTTCGCGATCTGCTGGGTGACCCCGGAGTTCACCAGGTTCAGGTAGGTGTCGCTCACTGGTCACCGCCCTTGCTCGCGGGAGCTTCGAGGATCATCGCCACGGCCTGGCCACCGGCCGCGCACACCGAGATCAGCCCACGTGCCGGCTTCTCGGGCTCGGCGTCCTTGGCCCGGCGCAACAGGGTCGCCAGCGTGGCCACGATCCGGGCGCCGGTCGCGGCGAACGGATGCCCGGCCGCGAGCGAGGACCCGGCGACGTTCAGCCGGGTCCGGTCGATCTCGCCGAGCGCCGGAAGGCCCACCTTGGACCGCATGAACTCCTCGTCCGCCCAGGCGGCCGCGGTGGTCAGCACGGTGGACGCGAACGCTTCGTGGATCTCGATGAAGGTGAAGTCGTCCAGGGTGAGGTTCTGCCGGGCGAGCAGCCGGGGGACTGCGTACGCCCCGCCCATCAGTAGCCCCTCGGCGCCATGGACGAAGTCCACGGCAGCGGTCTCGGCGTCCACCACGTGCGCAAGCACCGGCAGCCCCCGCTCGGCGGCCCACTCGTCGGTGCCGAGCAGCACGGCGGCCGCGCCGTCGGAGAGCGGGGTGGAGTTCCCGGCGGTCATCGTCGCCCCGGGGGTGGCCTTGCCGAACACCGGGGAGAGCTTCGCGAGCTTCTCGGCGGACGTGTCCGCGCGCAGGCCCTGGTCCCGGGTCAGGCCCCGGTAGGGGGTGATCAGGTCGTCGAACAGGCCGTCGTCATAGGCGCGCGCGAGGTTCTGGTGCGAGGCCAGTGCGATCTCGTCCTGCGCCTCGCGGGTGATGCCCCACCGGCGGGTGGTGATCGCCTGGTGCTCACCCATCGACATCCCGGTGCGTGGCTCGTTCACGCTCGGTGCGACCGGGGCGAGGTCGCCGGGACGCAGGCTGCCCACCAGCTTCGCGCGCTGGCCGAGGGTCTTTGCCCGGGAGAGCTTGATCAGGGTGCGGCGCAGCCGGTCGCTGACCACGATCGGTGCATCGGAGGTGGAGTCGGTGCCGGCGGCGATCCCGGTCTCGATCTGCCCGAGGGCGATCTTGTTCGCGATCGCGGTGACCGTCTCGACGCTGGTGCCGCAGGCACGCTGCACGTCGAAGGCGGTGGTGTGGGGCTCCAGACCGGAGCCGAGCACCGCTTCGCGGGTGAGATTGAAGTCGCGGGAGTGCTTCAGCACGGCACCGCCGGAGACATCGCCGATCCGCTCACCCTGCAGGTTGTACCGGGCCACCAGGCCGGTCAGTGCCGCGGTGAGCATGTCCAGGTTCGTGGCACTGGCGTACGCGCCACCTGCTTTGCCGAACGGGAGCCGGTTCCCACCGATGACGGCGGCCCTCCGGCTGGTCTGCGTACTGCGCTGGGAAGACGCGGGTGTGCGTGCCATGAGTTCCTCACGTGGGGGTCGGGCCTCGATGTGTCTAGGACCAAGAGTACCTGATACTCTGAGTTCGTGAACAGGGTCACGACAGCACGCGCCGGAGGCCTCGGCGAGGCGTCGGCCAACGGCGCCGACCATGCCGATATCGACGGGCGATCCCGCCGGTGGCAGGCACATCGTGCCGAACGTCGCCGGGAGCTGAGCCGGCAGGCACGCCGGGCCGTCCACCACAGCGGGCCCGACCTGTCCATGGATGAGTTCGCCGCCGCGATGGGCACCTCGAAATCGATCGTGTACCGCTACTTCACGGACAAGGCCGGGCTGCAGGCGGCAGTCAGCGAACTGGTGCTGGAAGAGATGGCCGAGGCCTTCGAGGCCGCCGCGCACTCCGAGTCCGACCCGCGCCATCGCCTGCGGGGGATGGTCGGGATCTACGTGAACATGCTGGACTCGTCCTCGAACGTCTACCGGTTCGTCACCCGTGCCGACGGCGGAGCTGATCTGTCCGCGTTCCTCACCGCGATCTCCCGGTACGTGCAGGTCCCGCTCGCGGACGCGCTCGCCGCCGCCGGGGACAACGTTGATCTGGCCGCGACCTGGGCGGCCGGCGTGGTCGGTTTCGTGCGTGGGGTAGGCGAGTCCTGGATCGCCACCGAGTCCGACGAGCACGCCACGGCCGAAGTGATGGCCGACCTGATTACCCATTGGCTCTGGACCGGCGCCGACGCCGGTGTCCCCACCCCGACCACCCACGAGAGGTAGATCCCCATGACTCACCCCCCGCAGTCAGCGACCGGCCTACGGATCGATACTGCCGCCGTCGGCAAGCTGGTGGACGGCCGCTGGGCCGACCATCGGCGCCGCGTGCGCGACCTGCTCCTCGACCCGGACCTGCGCAAGCAGGACGGGCTGGGCCTGGCCGAGCAGCGCGAGCGCGTGCTGCAGCAGTCGAAGAAGCTGGTGGATCTGGGCGTGGTGCAGCGTGCCTTCCCGGAGCACCTCGGCGGCGCCGACGACCCGGGTGGCAACATCTCCGGTTTCGAAGAGCTGGCGATCGCCGACCCGTCGCTGCAGATCAAGGGTGGTGTGCAGTGGGGGCTGTTCGGTGCGGCGATCCTGCACCTGGGCACCGAGACGCACCACAACGAGTTCCTTCCCGGAGCGATGGATCTGAGTGTTCCCGGGTGCTTCGCGATGACCGAGATCGGGCACGGCAGTGACGTGGCTGAGCTCGGCACCACGGCGACCTATCTCCCGGAGACCGAAGAGTTCGAGATCCACACCCCGTTCCGTGGGGCGTGGAAGGAGTACATCGGCAACGCCGGTCAGCACGGGGTGGCTGCAGTGGTCTTCGCTCAGCTGATCACCGGCGGCGTGAACCATGGCGTGCACGCCTTCTACGTGCCGATCCGGGAGAACGATGGTGGTGTGGCCGGGCCGTGGCTCCCCGGGGTCAGTGGCGAGGACGACGGCCACAAGGGTGGTCTGAACGGCGTGGACAACGGCCGGCTCGCCTTCGACCACGTGCGCGTGCCGCGGGGCTATCTGCTGAACAAGTACGGGGACGTGGCCGCCGATGGCACCTACTCCTCGCCGATCGACAGCCCCGGGCGGCGGTTCTTCACCATGCTCGGCACGTTGGTGCAGGGCCGGGTGTCGTTGGGTGGCTCCGCCGTAGTGGTAGCCAAGATGGCGCTGGCCACAGCGATCCGCTACGGCGACCAGCGGCGCCAGTTCACCGGGGGTGACGAGAACACCGAGACCGTGCTGCTCGACTACCAGCAGCACCAGCGCCGGCTGCTGCCGCTGCTCGCGAAGACCTACGCCGCGCAGTTCATGCACAACCAGCTCGGCCAGCGGTTCCACGAGGTGTTCTCCGGCGAGCATGACAACGACGGCGACCGGCAGGATCTGGAGACTCTGGCGGCGGCATCCAAGCCGATGAGTACCTGGTTGGCGCTAGAGACCATCCAGATGGCCCGGGAAGCCTGCGGTGGCGCGGGGTACATGGCGGAGAACAAGTTCGTCGGCTGGCACCAGGACATGGACGTGTACGTCACCTTCGAAGGAGACAACAACGTTCTGCTGCAGCTGGTGGGCAAGCGGCTGCTCACCGACTACGGCCGGGAGATGGCCCGGATGGACGTGGCCGGTGCCGTGCGCTGGGTGGCGGACCGGGCCGTGGACATGACCCTGCACCGCACTCCGTTGCGCCGCACCGCGCAGTCGATCCAGGACTGGGGCTCCCGCGCCCGCTCCGCCGGCGAGATCCGCGACCCCGAGGCCCAGCGTGAGCTGCTCGAGGACCGGGTGGAGTCGATGGTGGAGGAGATCGCGCTCGCGCTGCGCGCCGGCAAGGGGGCGCCGCCCGAGGCTGCGGCCGAGCTGTTCAACTCCCACCAGCACGACCTGATCGAGGCCGCTCGCGCGCACGCCGAGCTGCTGCAGTGGGAGGCGTTCACCGAGGCGCTGGAGCGGATCACCGACCCCGGGACGCGGGCCGTCATGACCTGGCTGCGAGACCTGTTCGGGCTGGTGACGATCGAGAAGAACCTCGCCTGGTACCTGATCAACGGGCGGCTCAGCGCGCAGCGCGCCCGGACGGTGACCAGCTACATCAACCGGCTGCTTCCGCGGCTGCGCGCCCATGCCGTGGGCCTGGTGGACGCGTTCGGGTACAGCGACAAGCACATCGGCGCCACCATCGGCACCGGGGTTGAGGCCGAGCGCCAGGCCGAGGCGCGGGAGTACTACCGCCGCGAGCGGGCCTCGGGTGACGCGCCGGTCAGCGAGAAGAGCCTGAAGAAGAAGGCCAAGGCGAGCACCTGAGCGGGCGCCGGTGGCCTGGTTGGTCAGGCCACCGGCGCTACAGGTCGCTGAAGCGACGGAAACCACACCCGCGGTGCTCGCGTGCCGCACGCGATCGCCAGGTCAGGCCGAGTGGCGCGCCTCCTCGGCGTCTACCTCCGCTTTCCACTGCTTCTTCGCTGCCCGCCACTGCTCGTCGTCGTTGCCGCGACGCCAGTAGCCGGACGCGGACAGGTCCTCCTTCGGTACCTGGTGGGTGAACCGCAGGTAGGAACGAATCGGCTTGACGGTCATCGCGTCCCCGTGCACGAATGCGTGCACCCGGCCGGGTGGGAAGTCCAGCTCGGTGACCGCGCGGACCAGGTCGTCCCCCGGCCCGGACTCGCTGGCGCTGCGGTGGATCCACTGCACCTGGGCACGGGCCTCGGTGAGCAAGGTCTGCTCCTCGCTCGGGTCGGCCACTTCGATGAACGCATGGGCTCGCGCGCCCTCGGGCATCGCCTCCAGAGCGGTGGCGATCGCCGGCAGCGCGCTCTCATCGCCGACCAGCAGGTGCCAGTCAGCCTCCGGATTGGGGGAGTAGCCTCCGCCCGGGCCGCGGAACTGCACCTGGTCGCCGGGCCGGGCCCGGTCCGCCCACGGTCCGGCGATGCCCTCATCGCCGTGCACCACGAAGTCGATCGTCGCGCGCCCGGTCAGCGGATCGAACCAGCGGATCGTGTAGGTGCGCATCACTGGCCAGTCCTCAGCCGGGACGCGGGTCTTCACTTCGTCCAGGTCGAACGGCTCGACGACGCCGCTCCCGGGGCGGGGGAGGAGCACCTTGACGTAGGCGTCCGTGTAGCCGGCCGGGTCGGCGGCGAGCGGTGCTCCATCGGGGCCGGAGAACACCACCCGGACCATCTGCGGGGTGATCCGCTCGGTACTGACCACTTCGGCTCGCTGGGCCACGCCTCGGGGCACGGGCTACCTCCTTGATTAGGTAAGCCGAGCCTAACAAAATTACTGCGTGGGTTCTCTGCGAGGGAGCAGAGCCGTCAACAACAGTGCGGGGCCGGCGATCAGCGACCAAGGTCCAGGGCCTGCCGGCACGAGGATGACCTCTGGGTGGAGTTGAAGCACGGTCACGACGTTGTAGCAGCAGATGATCCCCGCCAGGGCGACGAACACCCGCGCCACGCGCCGACCTCGTCCCTGGACCGCGTAGCGCCACGTCAGCATCGCGAGCCCTGCTGCCAGCGCGCTCACCCCGATCCCGAAGAGCAGGAAGAGGGGCCAGCCGGCATCCGGGGTAGCGGCGAAGCCGATCGAATTGACGACCAGGTGCGCGATGCTCAGGCCCGCTAGTGCCACGCTGCCGATACCGCCGGACCACCGAAGCAGGCGCGACGGGCGGGTTGATGGTGGGGTGGTCGCCGGGGAGGGAATCTGTGTGTTCACCATGATGTCTACGCTGCCCCGGCCGTTCGGAGCGCCGCGTCCTCCGCAGGCATCGCGGTGATCCTCCTCGGGAACGAATGTGGGCGCACGTATCGGGTGTTCTGCCGCCCCGTCCCGTGCCAGGCTGAGCGGATGACCGACCCGATCGAGGTAGCACCGGGCGTGCTCGTGTTCACCTCGGCCACGATGTGCACCACCAGCACCCTGGTGACCGACGGGCGCCGGACGCTCCTGGTCGATCCTGCTTGGCACGCCGACGAACTGGCACGCATTGCCGACGAGCTCGCCGAGCGAGCCCTGCAGGTGGACCTGGGCTGGGCCACGCACGCCCACCGTGACCATGTGCTCTGGCATCCGCGCTTCGGCGAGGTGCCGCGGCTTGCCACCCCCGCGGCGGCCGCCGACGCAGCAGCTCACCTGTCCGAGATCCGCATCGCGTTGGAGTCGACAGTTCCCGCCGAGCTGCGCGCCTACGCCGGTGAGGTCACCGCCTACGACGGCGTCCGGTTGCCCTGGTCGGGTCCGGTCGCCGAGGTGGTGGCCCACCACGCCCATGCCCCGGGCCACGGCGGGCTGTGGTTACCGGAGCTGAGGGTGCTGATCGTCGGGGACATGCTCTCGGAGCAGGAGATCCCGCTCTGCTCCGAGACCGGGATCGCTGCCTACGGCGCGGGCCTGAACCGGCTCGCACCGTATGTGGCGCAGGCGCGCGTCCTGATCCCCGGGCACGGCGTCCCTGCGCTGACCGGTACCGCGGACGACCCGGTGAGCCGGCTCGCCGCTGACCGGGTCTATCTGGACGCGCTTACCGCAGGGGGACCAGTGACAGATCTGCGGCTGGACAGGGCTTCGGAATGGCTGCTCGGTGAGCACGCGGCGAACCGGGCGAGTGCAGGCCGGGCCTGAGGATGGCCGGTCAACTGTCCGCAGGTGCCGTCGGGGAGATCTCCCGGAGCATCCACAGCGCATCCTCGGCGTCGGTGAGCCGGTCTGCGTACAGCAGCCGGATGCCTTCCAGGGCCTGGGCGCGGTAGGAGTCCAGGCGCACGTGCTCGTTCTCGTGGATCGCCTGCTGCACGTCGGCCCGGAACAGCCCGTCCAGCTCACGTGCCTGCTCGCTGCCGTGCCACACCGCCGTCAGGGCACGTGGACTGCGTAGCGAGAACACCAGCAGCACCGCGAATGCCAGCGTCGCCCCGGCCGCCAGCAAGACCCCGAGAGTGGTCAGCGGAGGGGGCAGGTCGAAGTCGATCCAGCGAGCCACGGTTCCGGACGCGGCAGGGATGGCGAACAGTAGGTAGGGGATGAAGATCCCCGGCACGTACGGCAGTGCCCGTGGCCGATGTCGCTCCAGCAACCAGTGGAGGATCGCCCCGGCGGCCAGCATCCCGCCGGCAAGGACGACCAGGCCGGCGTCGTACAGTTCGACGGTGTAGGTGTGGAACTCGCCGGTGAGCGTCAGAACCGGGTGCACGAACATGGCGCCGAGCGGGTCCGGCAGGAACAGCACGACGCCGGCCGCGGTGAGCAGCACGGCGACGGTCGTCTTGACCTGCGCATAGCGCGGCCGCATCGCCTTGACGGCCTTCGCCCGCCGCGCGCTGTCCGCCGCACGCGCCCGCCCGATCTTTCGCTTCGCCGGCCCGGCCGCGACAGTCTCGATCGAGGCGAGCAGGTCCTCCCGGCTGGGTGGTGGCGCGCCCTTGGGCCGGGGCCGGGTCCGCAACGCCTTCACGCGCTCGCCCATCGCCGGACTCTCCGCCGGTGGAATCTCGGCGACGCCGGGAACTTCTCCGACCAGGGAGCGCCAGGGCGGGCTGTCGTGAGCGGTGGTCATCCCGCCATCGTCCCACTCCCGGTGCCTTCTCCGGTGAGCTCTCCTCGCCCGGGTGGGCAGCGTTTACCGACCAGGTCGTTTAAACGGGTGAGATCATCCACGGAATGCTGTAATACCAAGCGATTTCTTGACCAGGGTCACGACCTGCTTTATGGTTTAAACATGAGTCGCCGACGCTGGACCTCACGAGACGTCGCCGCCCTGGCCGGCGTGTCGGTGGCGACGGTGTCGTACGTGATGAACGGGCGCATGGTGGATCGGATCCCCTCAGCCACTCGGGAGAAGGTCCTCTCGGCGGCGCGTCAGCTCGGCTACACACCGAACCGCGCCGCGCAGACATTGCGACTGCAGAAGACGAGCCAGGTGTGCCTGGTGGTGGATTCGATCGGTGTCCCGGTGATCGACCAGCTAGCCCGTGACCTGCACAGCGCGGCCGACGAAGCCGGCTATGGGCTGATCACGATGGTGGTCGGCTCGGACGAGCAGAGTGCGAAGACCACCAGGTTGCTGCAGCAGCGCGTGGCGGACGGGGCTGTGATCGCACCGTCGCAGACCTTCCGGTTCAGTGAGGAGTCCCTGTTCGAGCTGGCTCGTGGCGGACTGCCACTGGTGGTGATGAACAACACGGTGCGACCCGCCGGGTTCGACGTCGTCCGCGCCCCGGAACGGGACGGCTGCGCCGAGGCGATGGACCACCTGTTGGCGACCGGGCGCCGTCGAATCGCCTACATCGGGCACCACGGCGAGAGCCCGGCACCGGGTGAGCGCAACTACTCCGAGCGGCAGCACGCCTACCGGGACGCTCTGAAGCGGTACGGCCTCCCCGTGGACGAAAGCCTCGTCGTCGACGGCGCGAACGACCGCGTCAGCGGCTATCACGCTGCCACCGAGCTGCTGCAACGACAGGACCCGCCGGACGCGATCTTCTCCGCTTCCGGACGGTCAGCGATCAGTGCCATCTGGGCGGCCCGGGACGCCGGGCTCCGCGTACCCGAGGACGTGGCGGTGATCGGCTGCGGCAATCTTCCCGAGGCCGAGATCATGCGTCCCCAGCTGAGCACCGTCGGTCCGCCCACGACCGAGGACTTCACCGAGGTGGCGCGCCTGTTGTTCGATCGGGTGCTGTCCTCCGGCGACCTGCCTGCACGGGAGATCACCGAACCGTGGGTATTCATCTCGCGCGAGTCGACCTGACCCGCGTTCGCGACGTCGCGAAAGGAGAACGAGCATGGCCGCACAACCCACTCGTCGACAGCTTCTCCGCTGGGGCGGTGCCACCGGGGCCGCAGGGCTGACCGGAAGTCTCGCCGCTGGCTGCGGTGCCGGTGCACCAGAACAGCCAGACGGCTCCGGCGGCTCTGGTGACACCTTTACCGTCTACTGGAACGCCGGACACGGTTACCCCGCCTATGAGGAGGTGCTGACAGAGTTCGGCGAAGCGAACGACCTCGCCATGAACTTCCAGAAGTATCAGTGGCCGGACCTGCGAACTCGGCTGCTCTCGGACTTCGCCTCCGGCAATGCTCCGGACCTGGTCGAGGACGCCAGCTGGGCGCAGGAGTTCGCGATCAGCGGCGACGCGCTGTCGCTGCAGCCGTACATCGATGCCGACGGCGCTGATATGGGCTATCCGGACGACTGGCAGGAGACCACGCTCGACCGGGTGTCCTACGAGGGCGAGACCTATGGTATCCAGCTGCACCTGACCTGTGTGCTGCCGTTCTATAACAAGACGATGTTCGACGCCGCCGGTATGGATTTTCCGGAGACCTGGGACGACCTGCTTGCCGCAGCGCAGGAGCTCACCACGGACAGCGTGCACGGTATCGCGCTGAATCAGGACCACAGTTACGCGTGGTCCTGGCTGCTGCAGAACGGCGTGCAGTTCTACGACCCGGATTCCCACGAGTTGCTGACGCCGCGGGACAAGGCGATCGAGGCGCTGCAGTTCCAGGCAGATCTGGTGCACAAGCACGGCGTGGCACCGGTACCGACTCCGGGAACCGACTACTCCGGCCCGCAGAAGCTCTTCTCCGCCGAGCGCGCTGCGATCATCCTGACCGGCCCGTGGGACCTGATGCCGATCGATGAGTCCAGTCCGGACCTGGACATGGGGATCGCCCCGGCGCTGCGCAACGTCGAGCAGGCCTGCGTGCAGGCCGGCAGCAGCATGTTCATCCCCGCCCAGTCTCCCCACCCCGATCTGGCCTGGGAGCTGATCAAGACCATCACCTCCCTGGAACTCGAGCAGCGGGTCACCGAGGAGACCGGAATGCTGATGCCGCGCAAGTCCTGGGCGGAGTCCGAGGCGGTGCAGAGCGACGAGCGACTGACCGCTTTCGCCGATGCCTTCGGCTACGCCCGGGACTACTCCACCCAGCTACGGCTGACCGGGAAGAGCGGCGAGATCAGCGAGCTGTTCAAGACGCTCTACCAGGACGTGGTCATCAACAACACCCCCGCTGAGGACGCGGTCGCCACGTTCGTCTCTGCGGGGGAGCAAGTCCTGGCGGGCTGAGCCATGACCCGACCTGGAACGCTCACCGGCGCTCGCGTCGATTCCCAGGGGAAGGCCGCCTCGGCACCGAAAGATCCGGGTTCCCCTCGCCGTCGGATGACGATGACTGCGAGGTACGCGATCACCGCGTACCTCTTCCTGCTCCCGGCCTTCGCCTTCTTCGCCCTGATGTACTACGGCCCGATCCTCAACATCCTGAGCAACTCCTTCCACACCGGTCCGCAGGCGGACGTCTTCGCCGGACTGGACAACTTCCTGCGCGCCTTCGCCGACCCGGCGGTGCACAACTCGTTCGCGGTGACACTGATCTTCGGTGCGGGTACCACGCTAGGAGCGATCGTCCTCGGGCTGGCCCTCGCGCTGTTGGTGGACAAGCCGTTGACCGGCCGAGTGATCTACCGGGCGGCGCTGCTGGTGCCGTACCTGACGTCGGTCGCGATCGTCGGACTACTCTGGCGCAACATCCTGGACCCGCAGCTGGGCATCCTGAACCGGTTGCTGGACACGCTCGGGTTACCGACCCAGACGTGGCTCACCACCCAGCCGCTGGTCACGATCATCGCAGTGACTCTGTGGATGAACGTCGGCTACACGATGGTGCTGTTCCTAGCGGGATTGCAGGGGATCCCGGACATGTACCACGAGGCGGCCACGATCGACGGCGCCAACGCGTCGCAACGGTTCTGGCGGATCACGCTGCCGCTCCTGGCACCGACGACGGTGTTCGTCTCGGTGATGTCGGTGATCAGCGGGCTACAGGCGTTCGCGCAGGCCTACATCATCACCGGCGGTGGGCCGGCCGCGGAGACGGACCTGTACATCTTCCACGTCTTCAACGTGGCGTTCAGCTCGCGGGACTTCGGGTATGCCTCGGCGCTGTCCTTCCTTCTGCTGCTGGTGATCATCGTGTTCACCGTGCTGCAGCTGCGCGCCGGCCGCCGCGGGGAGGTCAGCTACTGATGCTGCAACGGATGACCCCGGCCAGTCGGATCGCCTGCTATGTGGTGCTGACCATCGCCGCGCTGATCACGGTAGTGCCGCTGCTCTACATGCTCTCGCTGTCCCTGCAGACCGAGGCCGAGACGATGTCCGCCGACCCGGTCCTCTGGCCGGAAGCGCTGCAGTGGGGGAACTACGCCGAGCTGTTCGAGCGGGCGCCGTTCGGCCACTTCATCGCGAACAGCCTGATCGTGGCCGGCGGGATCACGCTGGCGCACCTGATCTTCGATCCGTTGGTCGGCTACGTGTTCGCGAAGTTCCGGTTCCCGCTGAAGAACACGTTGTTCCTGATGCTGCTGATGACGCTGATGGTGCCGCTGTTCGTCAGGATGATCCCGCTGTACACGATGATGTCGAACATCGGCTGGATCAATACCCACCAGGGCCTGATCGTTCCGTTCCTGATGGATGCGTTCGGGATCTTCCTGATGCGTCAGTTCATCCAGCCGATCCCCGATGACCTGATCCAGGCGGCCCGGATCGACGGCGCATCCGAGCTGCGTATCTACGCTCAGGTGATACTGCCCCAGGTCAAGCCGGCGTTGGCGGTGCTCGGGTTGTTCACGTTCGTGTTCCAGTGGAACGAGTTTCTCTGGCCGTTGATCGCCACCACTACCGAGGAGATGCGCACCATCCCGGTTGGGCTGACGCTGTTCAACCAGGAGTACTTCACGCTCTGGCACCTGACCGCAGCCGGATCTGTGCTGCTGTTCCTGCCCACAGCGGCGATCTTCCTGCTCACCCAGCGATACTTCGTCCGTGGTATCACGTTGAGCGGGATCAAGTAGAGGAGTTGAATGTCTGAGCCAGTGGCCGAGCGGCCGAACGTCATCGTGGTCTTCACCGACCAGCAACGCTGGGACACCACCGGAGTGCATGGCAACCCGCTCGATCTCACCCCCACGTTCGATCGCGTCGCGCGCACGGGGACTCACGCCACACAGGCATTCACGCCCCAGCCCGTGTGTGCTCCGGCCCGGGCGGCACTGCAGACCGGTCAGTACCCGACGACTACCGGCTGCTTCCGCAACGGGATCCCCTTGCCCGAGAGCGCTCCGACGTTGGCGCACCACTTCGCCGACGCAGGCTATGCCACCGGGTATATCGGCAAATGGCACCTGGCCGACACCGAACCCGTGCCGGCGGAGCAGCGGGGCGGATACCAATCCTGGCTGGGGGCGAACATCTTGGAGTTCACCTCCGACGCCACCCGCGTGGTGATGTTCGACGACGACAACGAGCCGGTGCTGCTGCCCGGATACCGGTCCGATGCGCTGTTCGATGCCGCGATCCGATTCGCCGCGGACCACGCTGACCCCGCGGGTGGGCATGCTGACCCTGCTGGTGGGCATGCTGACCCTGCTGGCGGGCATGCTGATCCTGCCGGCGACGCTGATCCTGCCGCCGCACGCCGCCCGTTCTACTTGTTCTGCTCCCTGATCGAGCCGCACCACCAGAACGAGACCGACTCCTACCCAGCACCCGTCGGCTACGAGGAGCGCTACCAGGGCCGTTGGCTGCCACCGGATCTGGCCACGCTGGCCGAGGCCGCCGACTCCACCGTGCACCGCCACATCGGCGGCTACTACGGCCAGGTGCGCCGGGTCGACGAAGGGTTCGGCAGGCTGCTCGAGGCCCTGGAGAGCATCGGCATCCTGGAGAACACCATCGTCGTCTACACCTCGGACCACGGTTGCCACTTCAAGACCAGGAACAGCGAGTACAAGCGTTCCTGCCATGACGGCTCCGTGCGGGTGCCGCTGGCACTGCGCGGTCCGGGCTTCGACGGCGGCCGCCGGATCGAACACCCGGTGAGCACGATCGATCTGCCTCCCACTCTGCTGGAGGCCGCAGGTCTCGAGGTACCGGAGCAGATGCAGGGGCACTCCCTGCTGCCGCTGCTGGGTACTGGTGCGCGGACCGGGGCGAACCGGCCGAAGGACGTCCTGATCCAGGTGAGCGAGTCCGAAGTCGGCCGGGCGTTGCGCACCTCGCGGTGGAAGTACTACGTCACAGCGCCGGACGCCGACCCGTGGTCGTCCCCCTCGAGCCCCCGTTACGTCGAGGCCGAGCTGTACGACCTGCGCCACGACCCCTACGAACTGGACAATCTGATCGACCAGCCCTCCCATCGAGCGCTGGCCGGTGAGCTCAAGGAACGGCTGCTGCAACGGATAGTCGACGCGGGTGAAGAACGGCCGGTGATCGAGGCCCGGGAGGTCCCGCCGGCCAGGTTCGGGCAGCGTCGCGTCGATCCACAGGTCTGGCATTCACCCTGGCGCCCTACCCGGTTCGGACACCAGCCGCCGCGTCCCTGAGGCCGGTCAGCTCTGTGCAGCGCGGCGGCCGAAACCCGCGGCGGTCACGGTGGCGAAGGAGCGCGCGATGATCCGTTCCAGCACTGTCAGGTCCACCCGCTCCAGGTTGGTCAGGTAGAGGCAGCCGACGCCGCCGCGGTACGGGCCGAGCGCTGCCAGATCCTCCTCGTGAGCGGCGAGCCCATCGGGGAGGTAGACCACGGTGGCGCTCTTTCGCGGCGCAAAACCGGCCGCCGGCGCATGCCCGGAGTGTCCACTGTCATAGGTGTAGGAATACTCGCGGAAGCCGACGATCGACGGCCCGAACATTCGTGGCGCCGCACCGGTGACTCGCTCCATCATCGTCAGCAGGACGCGGGCGTCATGGCGGCGCCGCTCCGGCTGCACAGTCTCGAGGTAGGCGAGCGGGTCGACATCGGTCCAGGTGGTGGGCATGGCGGCATCCTCCCACCGAAATTGCTCGTCGATCTGGCTACCACTGTGACCTCATCGACGGGCAGCTTCGGTCAGCCGGGGCCCGTCGATGACCGATCGGCACCGGTGCTTGCGTTTGCGGGTCGCGGTGAGGACGCTGGAGCGGTGAGCCACACCGATGAGGACGATCACAGCCGTGACCAGTACAACGGTGACCACCAGCACAGCCACCAGCACGCCGACATGGCCATGGACCCGGCCGAGTTCTGGGAGGAGCGCTACGCCGGTGCCGAGCCGGTCTGGTCCGGTCGGGTGAACACCCAGCTCGCCACCGTCGCCGTCGACCTCCCACCCGGTCGGGCCCTCGACCTGGGCTGCGGCGAAGGGGCGGACACGATCTGGTTGGCCGAGCGCGGCTGGCAGACCACCGGGGTGGACATCGCCGGCACCGCCCTGCAGCGCGCGGCCCGGGCCGCTTCCGAGCGCGGCCTCGACCCAGCCCTGGTCCGGTGGCTGCAGGCGGACCTGGCTGCCTGGGTCCCGGACGGACACTACGACCTGGTCAGCGCCTCCTTCATGCAGTCCCCGCTGGACTTCCCCCGCGTCGAGGTGCTCCGCCGCGCCGCCGGAGCAGTGGCCACCGGCGGGCACCTGCTCATCGTCGCCCACGCTGCCCCGCCGCCGTGGGCGAAGGGACTCGACCCCGGCACCCACCACTTCCTCAGTCCCGCACAGGAGGTGGCCGAACTCGCGCTTGCCGAGCAGGACTACACCGTGCTGCTCGCCGAGGAGCGCACCCGCGCAGCCACTGGCCCGGACGGTGAACAGGCCGAACTGACCGACACGGTGGTGCTTGTCCGCCGGCACTGACGCGTTGCCCGGTCTGCCGCCATCGATCGCGCGGAGGCGACAGCCCGGCGGATCGGGGCCGGGCGGCTCGCGGCCACCGTAAGATGCGGAGCGCAATGACTGGCCCGGTTCGACCCTGGGAGACTGCATGATCATCTTCGGCCTGGTGGTGCTCACCTTCGGTCAGATCGGTACTGGGGTGTTCTACTGCCCGCAGTGCGCGGATGACCGGGAGTATGTGCATTCGCACCGACGGAGGTTCTTCAGCCTGTTCTTCATCCCGATCATCCCGCTGAACCGGGTGGGCGAAGTGGTGAAGTGTCAGACCTGCAAGACCAAGTTCGTGCCGGACGTGCTGAGTGCCCCGACCCAGGGGGCTAGCAAGCAGGCGCTGATCAGCGGGATGCGGGCGGCGATGGCGGTGATCCTGGCTGCCAGCCGAACCCCCGAACCCGGTATCCCGGCAGCGCTGCGCGCGCTGGACTGGATCGGGGCAGGGGACGTCGGTGCGGACGGTCTGCGCAGCGATATGCGTGTGCCCCAGGGGCAGGCGGGTGTGCCACTACAGCAGGCAGGTGCCGTGCTCGGGACCGAAGGCGCGGAGGCCTACCTGACCGCTGCGGTGAAGGTGGGGATGCACACGGGGGAGTTCGCTCAGCAGCAGGCGGAGGCGGCCGCGTTCATCGGCACGAACCTCGGGCTGAGCGAGGCACACACGCGGGGTGTGATCGGGCAGGTGCTGGAGAAGGGCCGGGCTGGCGAACAGCGTGCGATTCCCGACGGCGGCGCGCAGCTGGGCGAGCGCCCCTCGCCCTGATCAGGGTCGCCCCTCCGGGCGATTGGCGTGTCGCTACCTCGACACTCATTCGAATATATGTTCGAATGAGTGGATGCGATGGGATGCGCAGAAGCTGACGGAGGGCCCAGCCCTGGTGCCGCTGAAGGGCTTGGTGCGGACAGTGCGCACACCGGAGTTCGACGGCGTCACTTTCCACGAGGTGCTGTGCAAGAGCGCCCTCAACCGGGTACCGAAGAACTCATCGATGCCGTTCGAGTGGACGATCAACCCGACCCGCGGCTGCCTCCACCAGTGTGTGTACTGCCTGAGCCCGGACACCCTGGTCCTGATGGCGGATGGGCGGCAGAAGCCGATCAGGGACATCGACGTCGGGGACCGGGTGGTCGGCACCCGGCCGGATGGCACGTACCGCAGGTATGTCGAGACGACGGTGCTCGCGGCTTGGCGAACGCGCAAACGTGCGTACCGGACTACCCTTCGCGATGGAACCGAGATCGTTGCCAGCGGGGATCATCGCTTCCTGACGGCGCGAGGGTGGAAGCATGTCGCGCCGCTCCCTCGTAGCCAGGGTCAGCGGGCCTACCTGACGACGGGCAATTCGCTGATGGGGTTCGGTCTCGGCATGGCGGCGGTGAACTATGCACGCCCTCGAGGTGGCTCCGTCTACCGGCGAGGCTATCTCGCTGGAATGGTCCGCGGTGACGGCATGCTCCTTGACAAGACCTACGTGCGGAAGGAATCGGGCAAACCGTATCGGGTCACGCACTTCCGCCTGGCACTCGCCGATGGCGAAGCCCTCCTTCGGAGCCGGCAGTACCTCGAACAAGAAGGGGTTTCTACATTCCTCCGCCCGTATGCGGTGGGTACGGCGGCACGGCGTCCGATGGACGCGCTAGTCACGTCAAAACGATCTGACTACACGACGATTTGCCGAGCCATCACATGGCCGGAGCGGCCAACCGATGAGTGGCAACGAGGATTTCTGGCCGGCGTTTTCGACGCTGAAGGTTCGTACTCCGGTGGGGTGTTGAGAATCTCGAACAGCGACCACGAGATCCTTTCCCACATCGGGTCGGCTCTGGACGCCCTGGGTCTACCGAACGTCCGTGAACCTGCGAACACGTCAGGCGTGGCCAGTGTCAGGGTCACGGGTGGTCGGAGCGTGCACCGGCGCTTCTTTCACCAAGTGGGCCCGGCAATTACCCGCAAGCTTGGCATCCTCGGCTCGGCGGTGAAGACGTCAGCAGACCTCGGCGTCGTCAAGATCGAGGACCTGGGTACCGAGGCCCAGATGGTCGACATCACGACCGGGACACGGGACTTCATTGCCAACGGAGTGGTAAGTCACAACTGCTTCGCGCGGAAGACGCACGAATACCTGGACTTCGACGCCGGAGCGGACTTCGACTCCCAGATCGTGGTAAAGACCAACGTGGCCGAGGTGCTGCGGGCCGAGCTCGCCCGGCCGACCTGGGCTCGTGAGCACGTGGCGCTGGGTACCAACTCTGACCCCTATATGCGGGCCGAGGGCCGCTACCAGCTGATGCCCGGGATCATTGAAGCGCTCACCGAGGCGCGCACACCGTTCTCCATCCTGACCAAGGGTCCGCTGCTGCGGCGGGACCTGCCGTTGCTGGTGCGTGCCGCCGAGCACGTGAACGTGGACGTAGGGGTCTCACTCGCCTTCCTCGACCCGGACCTGCAGCAGCGGGTGGAGCCGGGCACCCCGAAGCCGGCGGCCCGGCTCGGGCTGATCCGGGCGCTCGCCGATGCGGGGCTCGCGCCCACGGTGATGGCCATGCCGGTGCTGCCGTGGCTGACCGACTCCACCGAGCATCTGGACGCTCTGATGGCCGCGGTGGCCGAGGCGGGCGGTGCTTGGGTGACGGTCGGTGCGCTGCACCTGCGGCCTGGCGCGCGGGAGTGGTTTCTGGCCTGGCTCGGGCGGGAGTATCCCGAGCTGGTGCCGAAGTACCAGGTGCTGTACGGACGGGGGTCCTATGCCTCGGGTGAGTACCGGGAGTGGCTGGCCGGCCGGGTGCGGCGGCTGCGACGGCAGCACGGATTCGTCGAGCGGGGCACGGAGCGAAGGCCCGGCGCACCGGGGGAGCGCCGCGAGGGCCGCCCGCGCGGCGAGCAGCCCAGTGGGCGGTGGGCGCTGCGGTCAGATCCTGCCGAGGGGACGGCGGGGCCGCGCGCTCGTGATGTCACCGATCTCGGTCTGCAGCCCACGTTGTTCTAGCCAGACTGTCGTGATGTGGTCGGCGCGGAGAGCGCGTGGCAGGACTCAGGGGGTGGTGTCCAGGGTGCGTCTGGCCCGGCTAATGCCCCTGTGGAAAACTCCCGCAGGACTGGCGGGATACGGCTACGGTCGACACCCATGGAGCCGCCGAAGAAGAAGCCTGACGCGCTCGCCGCTCTCGGCCTGGCGCTGATCTGCCTCGGTCTGCTCGCGGGCCTCATCTTCGCGCCGATGGAGGTCTTCTTCGCCATCGACCACACCTCCGAGGCCGCACAGCAGACGCTGGACGAGACGTCGCTGATCGCCGGCGCGGCGTTCGTTCTGGGCTTGGTGTGCCTGGCCGCTGCCGCCATCCGAGCCGTGGTTCGCCACTATGCGGTGCGCCGCGCCGTGCGGAGGGAGAGTGACGGCCCCAGTTCGTCAGAGTGACTGGACCAGTAGTCGCGCAGGTCGTTCGGGGTGGCGAGATGGTCAGATGCTCGGCCCGCCGTAGCTCCTCTCTCACTGCTGGTGCTCCTGGCCCCTGCAGCCCTCTCCAAGGTCGTTGTTCGGGTTAGTGGTGTGGCACCAATTTTCGTTGGCACTCCACTGTGGGTGTGGGATGTCGGTGGTGGCGTATAGCGTGATGGGTATGACACAGACGTTCGACCACAGTGGCCGTCGGGGTAGGCCTTCCGCTCTGGCGGTGGTCGAGGTGTGCCGGCCACTGGCTGCGATCTCCCCCGGGGGTCTTGCCGGGCTCGCGGACTCGGTCGCCGAGCGGGCGCTGGTCGATCTGATCGGTGCTCATCAGGTACTTCCGGTTGATGAGCGCCTCGCCCGGCGGAGCGTGGATTCGCAGTTGTTCGCGCTGTTGTCGCAGCTGGATACCGAGGTGGCGGATGAGGCGACGCTGGTGGAGGCGGCTGCTGCTGCGGACCGGGTGGAGGCGGCTGCTCACGCCGTCAAGTTGCGGGCGGCGGCTGCGCTGTCTCGTCGGCAGGCGATGCGGCCCGCGGCTTTGGCACAGCGTGAGGCTACGCAGCGGGATGTGGCCGGTGATGAGCTGGCGGTGCGGTTGCGGACCACGGTGCGCGCTGGGATGGACTTGGTCCGTCGCGGCAAGGCTCTGGAGGAGGCACTCTTTGCCACCGGTGATGCGCTGGCCCGGGGGGTGATCGACGCTGCCCGCGCGCGGGTGATCGTCGATGGGCTCGAGCACGTCAGTGCCGAGGTCGCCGCGACGGTCGAGTCCCGGGTGCTGGGCCGTGCTCCGGAGCGCACGGTGGCTCAGTTGCGTTCCGATGTGGCCAAGGCCCTGGTCGCCGTTGATGCTGACGAGGCTGCTGAGCGGGCCCGGTACCGGGCGAGCCAGCGGCGGGTGTCGCGCCCGCGGGCGCTCCCGGACGGGATCGCCTCGATGCGCCTGGAGGGCCCGGCGGCGGATGTGCTCGCTCTGGATGTGGCGCTGCAGGCAGCGGCCCGGGCAGCCAAAGCGGCCGGGGACGGGCGCTGCGTGGACCAGTTGCGCTTCGATGCCCTCGCCGGGATCGCCCACCACGGGCTGGCCACCGGCTGCCTCGGTGGGACTGGCGCGGGCCTGCCCCTGGGTAGTCAGCACGGGCACCGGCCCACCATCGCAGTCACCATCCCCCTGGACCAGCTCCTGCCCCCAGCACAAACCAGCGGAACGAACGGCGCCACCCCGGATGGCTGGACCGCGAGTGGCGACACTACGGGTGGTGGCACTACGGGTGGTGGCACTACGGGTGGTGGCACTGCGGGTGGTGGCGGTGCCAGTCGCGATCAGAGCGGTGCACCGCCGGTTGAGGATGACGGTGCCTGGCCGCCGCCGTTGCCCGGGCAGCACCTGCACCCCGGTCAGGTGCCGAGTCTGGAGGGCTACGGCCCGATCAGCCCACTCGCGGCCCGGGCACTGGCCGCCGGTGGGGACTGGATCCGGATCGTCACCGACCCACTCACCGGCGCGGTCCTGGACGTCGGACACACCCGCTACCGCCCGACCCAAGCGATGGTCGAGCACATCCTGGCCCGGGACCGCACCTGCGCACGCCCCGGCTGCTCCCACCGCGCCAGTGAGTGCCAACTCGACCACACCCAGGAGTGGAACCACGACAACCCAGACCACGGCGGAACCACCGCAGTGAGCAACCTCGGCCCCCTGTGCCCACGCGACCACACCGTCAAGACCCACGGCGACTTCCACCTCACCCAAACCGAACCCGGCACCTTCGAATGGACCACCCCGACCGGACACCGCTACCGCCGAGAACCCGACGGCACCACCACCTCCCTGACCCACCCCACCCACCAACCCCGCTACAGCACCCCCACCAACGACAACGACAACGACAACAGGCGCGGCAACGACAACAGGAGCGGCAACGGCAACGACAACAGGAGCGGCAACGGCAACGGCAACGACAACGACCCACCCAGCACCAGCACCAGCCCACCCGACTACGGACCACCACCCTTCTGAGCCTGACCTCACGGTGCAGCGTCCCACTGCTGACCACCACCGCTCGCGTCCCTGCCTGTGCCACCCTGGAGGAACATGCCTGGCCAGGCCGACGACCGCCGTCGCGCCGGCCCCAGGCCAGCCGAAGGAAGGGGTCACTCGTGAAGGTCGCCGCACGGGCCGCCGTCCCACCGTTCCAGGTGATGAGCATCTTGGACCGCGTGGCCCAGCTCCGCGCTGAGGGACGGGACGTGATCTCCCTGTGCGCCGGCGAACCGGACGGCGGCGCCCCGCTGGACGTCGTGACCGCGGCGATCGACGCACACCGCGGGAACGACCTCGGCTACTCCAGTGCACTCGGCGCCCGCCCCCTGCGTGACGCCGTCGCCGACCACTACTCCCGCTGGTACGGCCTCGACCTGACCGGGGACGACGTCGCCATCACCACCGGTTCCTCCGGCGCCTTCCAGCTCGCCTTCCTCGCTGCCTTCGAACCCGGCGACCGGGTTGCCCTGGCCAGCCCCGGCTACCCCGCCTACCGGAACATCCTCACCGCGCTCGGCTGTGAGGTGGTGGACATCCCCTGCGGTGTGGAGCAGCGGTTCCAGCCCACTCCAGCGCTGCTCGCTGCCGCCCACGCCGAGGCGCCGCTCGCCGGCCTCGTCCTCGCCTCACCCGCGAACCCGACCGGCACGATGATCCCGCGCGGGGACCTCGCCGCCCTGACTTCCTGGTGCGACGTCCACGACGTCCGGCTGGTCAGCGACGAGATCTACCACGGCATCACTTACCCCGCCGACCCGCGGGCCACCGATGCCCGTGGAGTGAGCGCCTGGGAGTCCAGCCGGACCGGCGTGGTGGTGTCCTCGTTCTCCAAGTACTGGGGAATGACCGGATGGCGGCTGGGCTGGATGCTGATGCCCGCCGACCTGCGCGCCGCCGTCGACGCCCTGGCCGGGAACCTGGCCCTCTGCCCGCCGGTGCCCGCCGCCCGCGCGGCTCTCGCCGCGTTCACCGACGACTCCTACGCCACTGCCGACGCCCGGGTGGCGGAGTTCGCGCGCACCCGCGCCCTGCTCCTGGACCTGGTCCCTTCCCTGGGCTGGGGGCCGATCGCGCCGGCCGACGGGGCCTTCTATCTCTACGCCGACCTCGGCCCGGCGCTCGGCCGCTATGCCGACTCGGTGGCCTGGTGTCGAGCGCTGCTGGAGGAACAGGGGGTCGCGCTGGTCCCCGGCCTGGACTTCGATCCCGTCGGCGGGAGCCGGTTCGTCCGGCTCTCCTTCGGTGCGGGCGCTGCAGCCGTGCGCGCCGCCGTCGAGCGGATCCAGGCGTTTCAAGCCGGCGACGGCGTAGCTCACCAGGCGTAGTCGCGTCACCAGTACGCTGCCTCCGTGAGCGAAGCGGCCCTGGAGACCACCACGAACACTGCGCCGGCCAGCACTGCGCCGGCCAGCACCCACCTGGAGCCGGCCGCCGACTCGCCATTCTGGCGTGGCGCCTACACCTGGGTGCCGGCAGGCGAGTTGTACCAGCCCTGGCGGCTGCCACCGGAGCGGGCCCGTCGCGCGCACGCGCCGGCGCTGGTCGAGATGGCGCAGATGGCCGCCGGGGTGCGGGTGGAACTGATCACCGATGCTGCTGCCCTGCGACTGCCGCTGACCTTCAGCTACGACAGCCCGGGCACTCTGGACCTGACCGTCGATGGCGAGCTCGTCGATCGCCGACAGCTCACCGATGGCAGCCACACGCTCACCTGGGACCTGCCCGAAGGGCTGCACGAGGTACGGATCTGGCTGCCTCAGGTGGGCCGCACCACCGTCGGCATGCTGGAACTGAGCGGCGGCACCACGATCGAGCCCCTCCCGGCCCGGCCCCGATGGGTCACCTACGGCTCGTCGATCAGCCAGTGCCGACTGGCAGCTGGCCCCAGCGAGACGTGGCCGGCGATCGCCGCCACGACGCGCGGCTGGGACCTGACCTGCCTCGGCCTGTCCGGCCAGTGTCAGCTCGACCCGATCGTGGAGCGGGCGCTGGAGTCCCTCGAGGCCGACGTCATCTCGCTGTGCCTCGGGATCAACATCCACAACGCCGCCACGTTCAGCGAACGCACCTTTGCGGCACAGGCCTCCGGGTTCATCGAGCGGGTCCGGGACTCCCACCCTGGGGTGCCGATCGCTGTGATCACCCCGATCGGCTCACCGGACCGGGAGACCACGGATAACGCCGTCGGCCTGAACCTCGAGACCATGCGGGAAGCCTTGGCGGACGTGGTGGCCGTGCTCAGCGAGGACGATGAGCACCTGCACCTCGTGGACGGGCTGGGCGTGCTCGATGTGGACGAGGCGCACCTGCTGGCTGACGGTCTGCACCCGGGCGCGGAGGGCTACCGGCTGATGGGGACCCGGTTGGCTGAGCGTCTCGGCGCGCTCGCGGCCTGATCCAGCCGGGCTGGTACGGCTTGCTCGATCCGGGCTCGCGGGTGAAATTACTGGGGCGATGACCCCAGCACCTTCACTCACGAGGCCGCGGCGTCGGATTCGTGGTGCCGGCTCAGCCGCGTTGGGTCAGCCGCGTTGGGTCACTCGGGCAGGCTCAGCCCCGCCGCCACCGCGCTGACTGAGCCTGAGACTTTGCCCGCACCCGGGCCGTGCAGGCAACAGCGATGGCGATCACGCCACCGAGCAGTTGGCCGCCGAGGATCGCCACGTTCAGGTCCAGTGCTGGCTTCCAGGTGACTTCTCCGCCGCGGATCACGAATACCCCGGCCGGCTGGGCGCACGCACCGAACGTGCCACCGCCGCCGGTGCCTTCGGCATTCGGGCCGTCGCTCTCCGCTCGCGGGTCCCGGCCCATCCCGGAGCCGTACCCCATCCCGGCACCGCCGAGCACCCGCGCCACCGGGATCACTGTGGCGCCATCGGCCTCGTAGGCTTCCCCGAACACGCGGCGCACGGTGAGCGCGTCCCGGGCCGCGTCGATGACCTTGCCCGCTGGGTTGTCTGATTCGGCCATGTCCTGCTCCTTCGGTCGTGAGTCCCGCGGCCGTCGGTTCCGCGGTGGGTTCAGCCCCGCGTGCTAGTCCGCACTCGGAGTTCTGGTTGGAACAACAGCTGTTGAGCCGGCTCGTCAGGGCAGTGGAGGCGGTCGACGAGCATCTGGGCCGCCGCAGCGCCGATCTCCTTGCTGGCTTGCCGGATCGAGGTCAGCGGACGCGCGATGCTCGAGGCGAACACGATGTCGTCGTAACCGACCACCGCCACCTCGCCGGGGACGTCCACCCTCGGGGCCGCCAGCTCGGCGACGATCTCGATCGCCTGCATGTCATTACCGCCGAAGATACCGTCCGGGCGCTCGGCAGGCGGTCGCTCGGCGATCAACTGGCCGGCTTCCCTGCCGAGGTGCACGTCCAGGTCCGGGAACTTCAGCAACTCCAGGTTCCCCCCGCTACGTGGTCGGTGCCCACTGTCGGCGGCACGCCGTCCTCCTTCGGTTCCCCCGCTGGATTGTCACTCACATCGTTTCATAGCGGCGTTCGGGTCAGGTGCGTTTCGCCTAGGAGATGGCCGACGGCGGGACTCGCCCTCGGCCGCCGCGCCCGGTTTGCGTCGGCGTCGGTGGGCCGGCGGGTGAGCCGCCGGTCAGTCGCGCGGAGCGGGGAGGGGAACTACCAGCACCGGGATGTCCTGGGTGTGGGCCAGGTGACCGCCGACGGAACCGCCGATCAGCTCGTTCATCCACCCGGCGAACCCGGGGCGGCGGCTACCGACCACCATCATCGGCGCCTGGTACTCGCGAGCCACCCGGGACAGGCCCCGGGCCACCTCGCCGGCCGTGTACACGAACCGCCACGACACCTCCCGGCCCTCCAGCTGACGCTGCACGTGGTCGATCAGTGCGCCCTCGGCTTCGGTGGTGTCCGTCCCGTCCTGGTCGGGTGCAACCGGTACCGTGCCCGCCCCGGCCATCTCTGCCGAGGCGACCACGTGGCCCGGGTCCACCCACACGCACAGCATCCCGGTCCGGAGCTGCTCGGCGAGCGACCGGGCCCGGTGCAGCACGCGGGGATCCTGGTCGGCCTCGATCCCCACCACGAGGGGGTTCTCCTGCGGCTCGCCCACCCAGGGGTGGTCACGCGTGATCGTCATGACGACCTCCACCGGATGCGACGCCGTTCACGGGAGATGGAGCCGGACTGGTGCATAAGGAGCACGGTACGCCCCTCGTGTCGACGATGCAGACACGGTCGCTCCATCCCCGATGGCCCCTTCACCCGGTCCGGCGCGCCTGCACACGCCAGCCGACGGTCATCGGCGTGCTCCGCGCGCAGTGCTGACTGCCGGGCCGTCGGGGTGGTCGGTACCTGCACCCGCGAGGAACTCATCCCGCACGCCCATCTGGTGATCGGATCCTTCGACCAGATCCCCGTCATCGTCTCCACCGCGGGGCTTGGCCTGGCGCTGGCGCCCCACTGAGCCAAACCCCGGGTGATCGCTGGTCGGCCTCGGTCGAGTCAGGCGCCGCCCTCCTCCGCGAGCGACTGGCGGTACCACTGCTGAGCCTGTGCCGGATCATCGGAGGTGGTGCCGTCGACGCCCAGGCGGATGGCTGCGCGCATGTCCTCCAGCGTGCGTAACGGCCACACGTGCAACTCCAGGCCACGGTCATGGATCGCCTGAACCAGCGGCAGGTCCAGCCCGGCGAATCCGCAGGCCAATCGGGTCGAGCCGGTGTGATCGACCAGACCCTGCCAACCGCCGTCGAACTTCTCCGCATCGGCGATCGTCTTCACGATGATGCAGCGAGGAATCTGTGCCATCACCTCTGCCGCGTGGTGGAGCGCGTCAGCGTTGAACCCGGTGAGGATCGTGCGAGCGGCATCGGCCGGCCGTTCGGCGAAGAAGTCCGCAAGGAACGGCACGGTCGCCGGGTCCTTCACCTCCAGCTGAATGGCAGTGGAGGTGGCGCCATACATCTCCGCCAGGCTGACCACGCCGCGGCCGGAGTCGAGTACCGCACCCTGCAGTTCGGCCAACGTCAGTTCGGCTGCCGGCCCCAGGCCGCGGGCAGAGTCGTCCCCGGCCGTGCGGTCCAAGGTGGGATCGTGCAGCAGGAAGAGCTGGTGATCCTTGCTCAGCCGCACATCCAGCTCGATCTCGTCCACGCCGATTTCCTCGGCCAGGGCGTAGGACTCAAGGCTGTTCTCGGGCTGATGGGCCATCGCCCCGCGATGACCGACGATCAGTAGGGACATTCCTACCTTCCATTCCTTCCCGGCAGCGGGTAACTGCGCAGGTCACCGTTCATCGTGGCCACGATGTAGTGGCTCTCGTCCGGGGAGAGGACCGGTGTGGACATGACGTAGTCGGGAGCCATCTGTCCGAGGACTTCGCTGGCTCCGCTCTCCAGGTCGACGGTGGCGACCAGTCCGCCAACGCTGGTGATGATCACGGTGGAGTCTCGGATCAGGTAGTCCGCATTCTTGATGTAGGGCACTGTCTCCACCTCCAGGTCCGCGTCGCCAGTCGTGGGGTCGAGCAGGCGCACGGTGCCGTTGTTGCTGACGGACAGTATCTGACCGCCCCACATCCGGGCTGCCGGGCAGACGCTGAACGAACCCTCGCGTTCCCAGAGCAGCTGACCGTTGCTGCGCCTGACCGCCCGCATCGAGTCCTTGCTGTAGGCCAGGAGCGCGCTGTCCGGTAGCAGCAGACGGCGCGCCTCCCAGGGCCCATCGGTGAGCTTGGCGTAGTCGTCGACCGCGCCGTCGGCGTGCTCGATGCTCCACCGCGGCTCGCCCGTGCGAGCATCGAAAGCCTGGGTCGTTCCGTCGCCGACGCCGAGATAGATCTGCTCACCGTCACAGGTAGCCGGACCGCCACTGATCCCGGTCAGCTGCTGGCGCCACCGGATGGAGCCGTCGTCGGCGTTGAGGCAGTACAGGGCATTGACCGCGACCGCGAGGATGACCTGGTCGCCGTCGATGGTGGCCACGTCCAGGTCCGACGTCACCGGCGCGCCCAGGTCGCTCTGCCAGAGGAGTTCACCGGTGGTGGAGTTCAGTGCGTAGATGCGGTGGTCGGAGGAGGGATAGAAGATCTGGCCTCGATCGGCGAGAGCGACCGGGTCGGTGTGCACGGGGCCGATGTGGGCACGCCAGACCGGCCGGACGCGGCGACCCTCGCTGCGCATCGCCCAGACGTGGCCAGCGGTGGTGGCAGTGATCACCCGATCGTCGTCCGAGATCAGGGCGGCCGTTGTGCTGCCGCGGAGTCTGAAGGTCCAGTCCGGGATGAACCCCTCCAGCTCGAAATGCAGAGTGGAGTGCCACAGGTTCCCGCCCACCGGCGACGTACCGCCGGGAGCGGTGACGCGGATGAAGGCGCGGTTCTGGCCCGGTGGGACCTCGGTGAGGTCGAGTGTGACCGACCAGGTGTTCCCGTCGGCAGTCAGCGGCTCGAAGTTGTCGACGGTGCCGCTGGCCAGCTTCGGGCCCATCACCGCAGCCTCGACCTTCTCCACCTGCACATCGTCACGCAGCTCGACGTCGACCTTCAGCCCGTCAGCGGTGATACGTGCTTCGGCCCGAGTGGGCTGGAGTCGGTTGCGGTCGGTCGGTGCCAGGTCGATCGCGGGCAGTGGGTGCCGGCCCGGCTCGACCTCGGGGTCGGTGGGGTCGGCGATGTCGACCCGTTCCACCTCGAGCACATCGCTGTCCTCAGTGGTCTTGCGGGTGAGGAGGTAGTAGCCGGGCTCGTTGCCGTTCGAGACGCCGGTGAGTTCGGTCAGCCCGTTGACCACGTTGTTGCGTTCGCTGTGGATGTGTCCGCACAGGTAGGCGTGGGCGCCGGCCTCGGTGAGGACGTCCAGCACCTTGTCAGCGTTGCGAATCTGGTTCGGCGTCAGGGCAAGTACATGGTGGCCCACAGCCAGGATGGGCCGGCCGGCGGCCTGGGCGAGGTCCCGGCGCAGCCAGGCGATCTGCTGGTCGTCGTAGTCGGCGACACCATGCGCGGGGATGGAGCTGTTGTTGAGGACGATGTGGATGTCGCCGAGGTCGACCGAGTACTGGAGCGGCCCGATCTCGGCCTCGAAGGCCTCGTAGGCATCGTTGTTCCAATGGGTCTCGTGGTTACCGGGCACGTGGTGGATCCGCTCGCGGAACGCCGGCGGGAACATCTCCATCCAGGTCCGCAGCGCCAGTGCGCTGCCGTGATCGGTGAGGTCTCCGCTGTGGATGACCAGATCAGGATCGAGCTCGACCAGGGCGTCGGCACAAGCGCGGGCACGGGAGGTCTTCACCTGGTCCTCGGGATTGACGTGCACATCGGTGATGAACGCGATGACTTGCCCTCCGCCGGGTGGTTCGGCCGCGTGCGCCGGCAGGGTCGCGAAGCTGGGGATGGCGGCCACCAGAGGCAGCGGCGTCAGGGCAAGCAGTTGGCGGCGATTGAGGGTGACGGCGTCGGTCATTGAGGTGTCTTTCCGGTCAGTGCTGCACGGACGGCGCCGCGTCATGTGCGACGCTGCGGCCAGACTCACGCCGGACAGTCTGTTCACCAGGGGAATGCGCTGCAATACTTCCCGCCCGATATGCGCATCCGTGCAGAACGGGAATCCCGGCAGTTGTCCAGGATGCTGGAGATTGGGGGCGCAGACCTGGGTCAGTGAGAAGACGTTCGCGCGGCGGAGCCGGTTCCGGCCGGTCAACCTCGCCGGTCAACCTCGCGAAGGTCATGCAATAGCGGTTACCGGTGCCCGCTGTTGCATGACGCTGAGCCGCTGGCCTCAGCGTTCGCGCAGCAGCAATGACTGCGCGGCGGTGCCGATCGGGCCGCCGACGTCGTGCAGCACGCTGCTGGTCAAGCCGTGCCCGGCTGGGCCGAAGCTCACCGTGGTGTCCAGTCCCACCCAGGGCCCGACCGGCTGCCGGAACAGGTGCACGCTCAGGTCAACGTTCGGAAACAGCCACTCGGTCGGCTGCTGCCGCACGGCCACCCCGTTTGCTGCGTCGATCAGCCCGATATACGCAGCCAGGGCGCCGACCTGCTCGCCGCCGACCTGCTCGCCGCCGACCTGCTCGCCGCCGACCAGCGCGATGTCGGTGCTCACCCACACCGTGGCCCGGCCGGGCCTCGGCGCTGCGGCGGACCGAGCGGTGACGCTGCGGACAAAGCCCCCTGGCCAGGTGTCGCTCATCGCGAACGGCTCGAACGTGTCCGGATCCGGCAGAGCCGGCAGATCGGTGCCGGCCACTGCCGCGGTGTCGGAGGCGGAGAGGTACCAGCCGCGGGCGGTGAGCGTGGGTCGTCCCTCGATCGTGGCGGTGGTCTGCATCAGTTCCACCGAGCGGCCCGGCCGCAGCACCGCAGTCTCCAGCGCGATCTCCGCCCGCGCGATCGGGCCGAGGATGTCGAACGTGACCCGGCTCAGCGCTTTGCCATCGGAGCGGCCAGGCTGCTGCCGGTAGGACTCCATGTGGTGCACCAGCAGACCCGCCAGCGGGCTGACGTGCTGCTCCCGGTCGCTCCATGCCCCCTCCACGTGCTCCGTGGGTGTGTACCGGTCCGGGCCGGCGGGCAGGAAGTAGCTAGGTACAGGTGAGTTGCTCACTGCGGCATTGTCTCCCGGGCCGGCCCATGGCCCGGAAGTGGCCACCACCGGCGAAGGTGAGAGTCGAGACCCAGGCGGGCTGCGCCGTCGTCCGGGAGCGGGGCCATGGTGGGAGTCGAGACCCAGGCGGGCTGCGCCGTCGTCCGGGAGCGGGGCCATGGTGAGAGTCGAGACCCAGGCGGGCTGCGCCGTCGCGCCGGACCTCCAGGTGAGGCAGCGCGCTCGCGGCAGTCCGAACGCTGGGCCACCCACCTGGCGGCCCGCCCCGGGCGGGTACCCTGTGGGCCGTGCCCACTCGCCGCCGCCCCGGGGGTCTGTCATGACCGACGTTCACCAGCCAGACACTGTGGCGGCCGCCGCCGCCAACCCGGAGGGTGAGCTGCCGTACGCGGAGCTCGGCCTGACCGAGGCCGAGTACACCCGAATCACCGGCATCCTCGGCCGCCGGCCCACCGCCGCCGAGCTGGCGATGTACTCGGTGATGTGGTCCGAGCACTGCTCCTACAAGTCCTCCAAACGCCACCTCGGCCAGTTCGGGGAGAAGACGACCGAGGAGATGCGCGCCCACCTGCTGGTCGGCATCGGGCAGAACGCCGGCGTGGTGGACATCGGCGACGGCTGGGCGGTCACCTTCAAGGTCGAGTCGCACAACCACCCCTCGTTCGTGGAGCCCTATCAGGGGGCAGCTACCGGGGTGGGCGGCATCGTCCGGGACATCATCTCGATGGGTGCCCGCCCGGTGGCAGTGATGGATCAGCTCCGGTTCGGTGCGGTCGATCACCCGGACACCGCCCGGGTGGTGCACGGGGTGGTCGCCGGTGTGGGCGGCTATGGCAACAGCCTCGGCCTACCGAACATCGGCGGCGAGCTGGAGTTCGACCCGTCCTACCAGCGCAACCCGTTGGTGAACGCCCTCTGTGTGGGTGTGCTGCGGCACGAGGACATCCACCTCGCCAACGCCGAAGGGGTGGGCAACAAGGTGGTGCTGTTCGGCGCCCGCACCGGCGGTGACGGCATCGGCGGCGCCTCCATCCTGGCGAGCGAGACCTTCGACGCGGACAAGCCGTCCAAGCGGCCCAGTGTGCAGGTCGGCGACCCGTTCATGGAGAAGGTGCTGATCGAGTGCTGCCTGGAGCTGTTCGCCGCACGCACGGTC
This sequence comes from Ruania zhangjianzhongii, assembly GCF_008000995.1. Classification (NCBI taxonomy): domain Bacteria; kingdom Bacillati; phylum Actinomycetota; class Actinomycetes; order Micrococcales; family Ruaniaceae; genus Ruania; species Ruania zhangjianzhongii. Next base: position 4,545,687 of record NZ_CP042828.1, on the reverse strand, counting down.
GAGGCGATCCAGGACCTCGGCGCCGCCGGGATCTCCTGCGCCACCAGCGAGCTCGCCTCCAACGGTGAGGGCGGCATGCACGTGGACCTGGAGAACGTGCTGCTGCGCGACCCCACGCTGACCGCCGGCGAGATCCTGATGAGCGAGTCGCAGGAGCGGATGATGGCGGTGGTCACCCCGGAGCGGCTCGAGGAGTTCCTCGCCATCACCGCCAAGTGGGACGTGGAGACCGCGGTGATCGGGGAGGTCACCGACACCGGCCGGTTGACCATCGACCACCACGGGCACCGGATCGTGGACGTGGACCCGCGTACCGTCGCGCACGAGGGGCCGGTCTATGACCGCCCGTACGCGAAGCCTGCCTGGCAGGATGCGCTGAACGCCGACGACGCAGCTCACCTGCCGAGGCCCACCTCGCCGGACCAGGTGCGCGAGCAGGCGCTGGCGCTGCTCGCCTCCCCGAACCTCGCCTCGAAGGCCTGGGTCACCGACCAGTACGACCGATACGTGCAGGGCAACACGGCGATGTCCCAGCCCGACGACGCCGGCGTGGTCCGGGTGGACGAGAACTCCGGGCTCGGGGTGGCGCTGGCCACCGACGCCAACGGCCGGTTCACCAAGCTGGACCCCTATGGGGGTGCCCAGCTCGCGCTCGCCGAGGCCTACCGGAACGTGGCCACAGTGGGCGCCCGGCCGCTGGCGGTGACCGACTGCCTGAACTTCGGCTCGCCGGAGGACCCGGATGCGATGTGGCAGCTGGTGCAGGCGATCACCGGGCTGGCCGACGCGTGCGCCGAGCTCGGGGTGCCGGTGACCGGCGGGAACGTGTCCCTGTACAACTCCACCCTGGCCGGAGAGGTGGGCGTGGGGCACATCGACGCCTCGATCAACCCGACCCCGGTGGTGGGCGTGCTCGGTGTGCTCGACGACGTCGCTCGGGTGACGCCGTCGGCCTGGGACGCTGATGGCCTCGAGGTGTTCCTGCTCGGGGCAACGGCCGAGGACCTCTCCGGCTCGGTCTGGGCACAGGTGAGGCACGACCACCTGGGCGGGCGGCCACCGGTGGCGGACCTGACCGCGGAGCGCAACCTCGCGGAGGTACTCATCGGCGCCGGACGCACGGGTCTTGCGCGGGCCGCACACGACCTGTCCGACGGCGGGCTGCTGCAGTCTCTCGCCGATGCCGTGCTGCGTCACGGGGTCGGGGTGAGCGTGGATCTGGGCGGTGTGCTGGCCCGGGATGGTGTGGACCTGGCCACGGCGCTGTTCGCCGAGACCGGAGGGCGCGCCCTGGTAGCGGTGGCACCGGAGCGAGCCGGCGAGGTGACCGAGCTCGCGGGCAAGTTCGAGGTGCCGGTGCTGCTGCTGGGGACCACAGGCGGCGACGGGCTGGAGCTGGCGGGAGCGTTCGAGCTCGGACTGGCGGAGCTGCGCACGGCGCACGAAGGGGCTCTGCCGGCGATCTTCGGCTGACCGGATCGTCGATTTGCCGCGTATCGTTGTTCGACCTGCCGAGCAGGAGACGATACGCGGCAACGCGAAGTGGGCGGGCGCGTAGCCTGGGGCGATGGCCAGTACTGCACTGCCCGGAGCGGGCGAACGTATCCTTGTCCGCGGAGACCAGAAGGCGATCATCGTCGAGGCCGGCGCCGGGGTGCGCAACTACACCGTCGAGGGCGTGCACGTGCTCGCCGGGTACCGGCCCGAGCGGGTCAGCCCCAGTGCCCGCGGTCAGTGGCTGGTGCCGTGGCCGAACCGGATCCGCGGCGGGAAGTACACCGTCGACGGCGAGGAGCACGTGCTGCCGATCCAGGACCCGGAGCCGGACTCCGCCATCCATGGGCTGGCCCGGTGGGTGCCGTTTCAGGTCCTCGACCAGGATGCCGACCGGGTGGATCTGGGCGCCGTGCTGCCGGCCCGGCCCGGGTACCCCTGGCCACTGGAGATGCGGGTCTCCTGGCAGCTGACTGTCGAAGGGCTCAGGTCGCGCCTCACCGTCCGCAACCTCGCTTCCGAACCGGTGCCGTTCGGCGCGGGCACCCATCCCTACCTGAGTGCCGGAGGCTCACTGCGCGAGCTGATCAACGCCGGCGACATCACCATCCCGGGGGCTACCCGCCTCACCGGCGAGAACGCGTTCCTCACCGAGCGCAAGGCCGTCGACGAGGATGACGACTTCCGCACCGCCCGCCGGATCGGCAACCACCACCTCGGCCTCTACACCGACCTGGAGCGAGACTCCGACGGCCTGGCCCGCGTGGTCTTCGACCGCGAGGATGGCTGGCAGGTGAGCCTCTGGCAGGACGAGTCCTGGCCGTTCGTGCTGCTCTACACCGCCGACCAGGTCAGCGACTCCGAAGGCCGGCGCACCTCCGTAGCGGTGGAGCCGATGACCTGCGCCGTAGACGCCTTCAACTCCGGGGACGGGCTGATCACCCTGGAGCCGGGCGAGGAATTCACCGGAAGCTGGGGGATCAGCGTGCGTCAGCCGGGCTGACCCGCCCGGTCATCGCGAACGCTCGCCAGTGCGGTTCCCGGCGCGGTGGACTCCACCGCCGATTGTGCCGCGCGCGCGAGCGCTCGGGGCCCGGCGGATCCGGCCCGCGGACGGCCCGCGGACGGGCCGCGGATCGGTCGCACCGGGGACACACCCCCCGCTGCGGCCCCCGGCAGCCGAGGCAAGGTCTACCATGGCGAGTACCGGGCTGATCGGTACGCCATGAGTACGTGATCTGGGGAGCCCGGCTGGCACCGGCCGCGATGGGGCCGCCGGAAAATTAGTGAAGGTAGGCGATGAGCTCTCCCAGCGTTAGTTACTCGATTACTGTCCGCCTGGAGATGCCGGCGCAGCCGTCGGCGGTGAGCACGATCACCACCACGGTCGAGCATGCCGGCGGTGTGGTGACCGCTGTGGACGTCTCCGCCTCCGGGGTGGACCGCCTCCAGGTGGACGTCACCTGCGCCACCGGTGGTGAGGATGACGCCAAGCGGATCGTCGATGCGCTCGGCACCATCGCCGGTGTGGTGATCGGCCGCGTCTCCGACCGGACCTTCCTCGCCCACCTCGGCGGCAAGATCGAGATCCAGCCGAAGATGCAGATCCGACACCGGGACGACCTCTCCCTGATCTACACCCCGGGCGTCGGACGAGTCAGCCAGCAGCTCGCCGCTCACCCCGAGGACGCGGTGCGACTGACCATCAAACGCAACACGATCGCCGTCGTCACGGACGGGTCAGCCGTGCTCGGCCTGGGGAACATCGGCGCGACCGCGGCGCTGCCGGTGATGGAGGGGAAGGCCGCGCTGTTCAAGCGGTTCGCCGGGATCGATGCCTTCCCGATCTGCCTGGACACCCAGGACGTGGACGAGATCGTGCGGACCGTGAAGATCATCGCGCCGGTGTTCGCGGGCATCAACCTCGAGGACATCTCCGCACCGCGCTGCTTCGAGGTGGAGGACCGGCTCCGCGCCGAGCTGGACATCCCGGTCTTCCACGACGACCAGCACGGCACCGCCATCGTGGCCCTGGCCGCGCTGACGAACGCACTCAAGGTGGTGGGCAAGGACATCGGACAGGTGCGGATCGTGCAGTCCGGTGCCGGTGCCGCCGGGTCCGCCATCCTCCGGCTGCTGCTTGCCGCTGGCGCCCGGAACGTGGTGGTCGCGGACGTGCAGGGGGTGATCCGCACCGACCGGCCGAACCTCGACCCGTCGCTCTCCTGGATCGCCGAACGCACCAACGGCGACGCCCACCAGGGCACGCTGCACGAAGTGATCCGAGATGCCGACGTATTCGTCGGGGTCTCGGCGCCGAACCTGCTCACCGAGTCCGACGTCGCCTCGATGGCACCGAACGCGATCGTCTTCGCGCTGGCGAACCCGCTGCCGGAGATTGATCCGGTGATCGCCACCCGGCACGCGGCAGTGGTGGCCACCGGGCGCAGCGACTTCGCCAACCAGATCAACAACGTGCTGGCGTTCCCCGGCGTCTTCCGTGGTCTGCTGGACGGGCGGTCCACCCGGATCACCGACGAGATGCTTCTCGCGGCCGCGCACGCCCTCGCTGACGTGGTGTCCCCGGAGGAGCTGAACGCCACCTACATCGTGCCCAGCGTGTTCAACCAGAATCTGCACACCAAGATCGCGCAGGCGGTGCAGGCTGCGGCCGAGCAAGACGCCGAGTCCCGACCGCCGGTGACCCAGGTCTGACGCACGCGGCGAGGTGTTCCGCGGTACCGGGCCCGTATGTGCGTGGCACCGGACCAGAGTCTGCGGTGAGTGCGCGATCGGGCGCAGGCGTGAGCGGTACGGCACCATGATGCCCGAGGCGTGAGCGGTACCTGCGCGATCGGCCGGGGCGTTAACGACGCGTGCCGGCGACCCCCAGAGGGGCCACCGGCACGCGTGGCTCAGTCGAGCTGGCTCAGAGAGCGCGGATGTTGGAGGCCTGCGGACCCTTCGGGCCCTGCGTCACCTCGAACTCCACACGCTGGTTCTCCTCCAGCGAACGGTAGCCATCGGCCACGATTGCCGAGTAGTGCGCGAACACGTCGGCGCTGCCGTCCTCGGGGGCGATGAAGCCAAAGCCCTTCTCGGAGTTGAACCACTTCACGGTACCTACGGTCATGCGATGTCCTTCACAGAAAATCCAGCCCGATTCTCGCGCTGGGAAGCCACGGTGTCCGTCGACTTCATCCGGTGAAGAGAAACGCCCCAGCCTTCAGGTCTGGGGCGTTCGACGTTCGTTCACTGCAACCTGGGAATGAGTGTACACGGGCGAGCCCGATTGGGGCGAGGGGGAGTGGATGGAGACCTCAGCCACCGGTATCGACGGCGGATCGTGCCGCGGCCAGGCGCGGTATCTTCGGCGGTATGGCACGACGGCGGATCGACCTTGACGAAGGTGCGCGCACCTTGGCCGAGTGGCGGGCGGGGCGGGCGCAGCCCGCCCAGGTGCGCACCGCCGTCCGGTACGCCTTGGAGGAGCTCGGCGAGCGAGTGCCCGGGACCTCGGTGGAGGTGCGGGTGCCGCCGGCCGGGGTGGTGCAGGTGATCGAGGGGCCGCGGCACACCCGGGGTACCCCACCGAACGTGGTGGAGACCGACCAGCAGACGTGGCTGCAGCTGGTCACTGGGCAGCTCACCTGGGCCGACGCCGTTGCCGCCGGTGCGGTCACGGCGTCCGGGCAGCGGGCCGACCTGGATGCAGTGCTGCCCCTGTTCGTCCGCTAGCGTCGAACCATGAGCATCAAGCACGGCGGTGGCGCGGACTCCGGTGCATCCCCCGCAGAGCCCGCAGTGGCGGAGCCGGACCCGGCGACGCCCCACTCGGCGGGGGCCCACTCGGCGGGGGCCACTACCGCCGACCCCGCCGTCGACGTGGCGCCCCCCGCGGAGCCCGACCCGGACGCTACTTCTGGCCCGGACGCCGATCGGGAGGGTGCCGCCGGCGCGGGCCCCGATCCGGACGGACCGATCCTCGCTGCTGGTGGCACAGTGGTCGGCGAGTCGGAGGTCACCGGTCTCGCCGACCGCTCGCGCGTGCGCCGGGCGCCTCGGTACAAAAGGTTCGTTGTGTTCGGTGCCCTGGTGGGACTGCTCGTATCGGCGGTGGCTGCCCTGCTTGCGGACTACACCCCGGTAGCGGCGGAGCAGAGCGGTGTCAGCCCCTGGGGGCTTTTCTTGCTGCTGGTGACGATCCTGGTGCCGTTCCTGATCCTGGTGAGCTGCGCCGTCGCCATGCTTACCGACCGGGCCGCGCGGGTGCCGCCCCGGACGAAGCGGACCGGAAAGGGACGTCGATGAACGACGCGACACCGCAGCGCCACCTGCGGCTGGTCAATGCTGCGGCAAAGATCGCCGCGCCGCTGCTGGCGGAGCTGCGGACCGAGCTCGATGTCCCCGGTGAGTTCCCACCCGAGGCGCTGGCCGAGGCGGAGCGGGCAGCCGATCAGGCCGCGGCCGCCACCGAAGATGCCACCGCACTGCCACTGGTCACCGTCGATCCGCCGGGGGCCAAGGACCTGGACCAGGCGATGTACTTGGAGCGGGACGGCGACGGCTACCTGGTGCACTATGCGATTGCCGACCCGGCCTCGTTCGTGCAGGCCGGCGGAGCACTGGATATTGCACTCGCCGACCGCGGCGTCACCTTCTACGGCCCGGACACCTCGATCACGCTGCACCCGGCGGTGCTCTCCGAGGGGGCCGCGAGCCTGTTGCCGGAGCAGTCCCGGCCGGCGTGCCTGTGGACGATCCGCCTGGATGCGGAGGGCGAGATTCGCGAGGCGGGGGTGCGCCGGGCGCTGGTGCGCAGTCGGGAGCAGCTCACCTACGAGCAGGTGCAGCAGCGCATCGATGCCGGCGAGGCGGGGGAGTCGCTCTCCCTGCTGCCGGAGATCGGGATGCTGCGCGCCCGGCTGGAGATTGCCCGCGGTGGGGCTTCGTTGGAGATCCCCGAGCAGGAGGTGGCCTCCGACGACGACGGGTACCGGCTGGTCTACCGGGCCAACTTGCCGGTGGAGGACTGGAACGCGCAGATCTCCCTGCTCACCGGGATCGCGGCGGCTCAGCTGATGCGCACGGCGCGGATCGGCGTGCTGCGCACGCTGCAACCGGCGCAGCAGCGCGATATCAACCGGGTGCGACGTGCTGCGCACGGGCTCGATATCGACTGGCCCGCCGACGCCAGCTACGGCGAGGTGCTCGCCGGCCTTGACGCCACGATTCCGGAGCATGCGGCGTTCTTCCACGAGGCGACGGCGCTGTTCCGCGGCTCCGGCTATCTGACGTTCGACGGCGACCTCCCGCCTGCGTCCCCGCACTCCGCGATCGCTGCCGAGTATGCGCACGTGACCGCGCCGCTGCGCCGGCTGGTGGACCGGTACGGGCTGGAGATCTGCTTGGCCGAGACCGCCGGCGAGGAGGTGCCCGACTGGGTGCGCACTGCGCTGCCGGATCTGCCCGGGATCATGGACCGTGCGCGCCGCCGCTCGTCCGAGTACGAGCGGCACTGTGTGGACCTGCTCGAGGCGATCATGCTGCGTGGGCGGATCGGGCAGAAGTTCTCCGGTGTGGTAGTGGATGTGGATGACCCGCGTGGGGACGATTCTGGCGACGATGAGGGTGTGGAGATCCGCGGCACCATCCTGATCGCGGAGCCTGCGATCCGGGCCCGGGTCCGCGGGGTGGGCCTGCCGCTCGGGGAGAAGGTCACCGTGCGGCTTTCGCGCGCGGATGTGGACGAGCGCCGGGTCGAGTTCGCCTACTGAGCCTGGTGCCTGGTGCCTGGTGCCTGGTGCCTGGTGCCTGGTGCCTGGTGCGCGGTGCGCGGTGCGCGGTGCCCGGTGCACCCGCCAGCATCCCACCACCCACCACCCACCACCCACCAGCCACCACTCATCGGAGGGCAACCTCCGGGGATGGAGGCAGCTTGCACCTTGCCTCCATCCCCGGAAGTTACCTCCGATGGTTGAGGGTGCCGTTACAGCAGTCGTGACGAACGTCGAGGGCGAGGAATGCCGGCTCGGAGGAGCTTCCGCTCCAGCGGTTGGCGGCGCCACATGTCTTGCCAGTCCCACCTCAGCACCCCGGCGACCTGTTCCCGGAGCTCATCTTCGCGCTGCTTCTCGGCGATGACCGTGCTGGCTGCTACACCCGGCCCACCGGGCCCGAGGTACTTGCCGTAGCCGTCGGCCTCGCCGGCTATCCGCTCCTCTTCCCAGTAGAAGTCCAGATAGACATCTTGGCCCGAAACCGGCAGCCACAAGCCACGCTGCAATACCGGTGCCGCGAACCCCAGTTCCTCGATGACCAGTCGGCTCGCGCTTTCAAGCGGCCCGTCAGCCAGGGATGTCGCCCGCGAGAGCACAGCCTGCACGCGACCGGACCCGCGATACGGGCGCAGTGCCTCGTGAGCCGTGCAGAGGCGTTCCAGTGTGGTCAGTGGTTCGCAGCCGACATAGGGAAGATCACGCAGGGCAGCGTCGGTAGCCACTAGTGCGGTGCCCAGGGGTGCCATCCGCGAGAGCTGGATCAGGGTGTGCTCCACCGACGTGACTAGCCGGCCGTCGCGCTCGACGACCTCGAGCTGTTGTCGTTGACCGACCGTCACGACACCAGGGCGACGGGACCCGTGCGCACCCGTGCCCAACACGTAGACGTCGCGGGGCCAGCGCCCGACGATAGGCAGTCGGTACAGAGCGGCGGCCGAGTATCCGGTGAAGACCGGATGGAGTAGCCGCCGTGAGGCCGCCAACACGAGATGGAGGTAGGCCAGCGCCGCGCGTTCCATGGCGGGCCGGGTCCTATCCAGCGGCTGCCGGTACGCACCCCGGGCGACGCGTTCGAGGTGCCCCTGACCATGAAGGCTGCGAAGTAGCTCGCGGCGTCCCAGCGTGGCGGCTGCCGCATGGGTCACGAGGCCATCAGGTCCGAAGGGGAGGTCGGGCGGTGGAGGTAGAGATGAGGATGGCATCGCCCGAGGCCATCACGTCCCTACCAATCGCGGATTCCGTGCGCCGGCGGGCTGTGGAAACAGTGGCAACGGGACGGCAAGTCCGTCGGTGCAGCGAACGGAGGTAGTTTGCGGGATCGGAGTGAGGGTAGAGATTCCCTCCGATCGCCGGGGGTACCTCCGATGACCCGGGGAGGGGCAGGGATCGGCCGGTGTGGGGGAGTGGCGCGGGGCGCGGAGGGCGCAGCGGGAGGCGGGTACGGCGGGCGCCGCGCGGTGTGGGACGATATGGGCGTGGTACGCGGTGACGGTCAGCTCACGCACGACATCCTCCCCGGCGAGAAGGCCCCCCAGGACGCCTGCGGTGTGTTCGGCGTCTGGGCCCCCGGTGAAGAGGTCGCCAAACTGACCTACTTCGGGCTCTACGCACTACAGCACCGGGGCCAGGAGTCTGCCGGTATCGCTACCAGCAACGGCGCACAGATCCTCGTCTACAAGGACATGGGCCTGGTGTCCCAGGTATTCGACGACATGGCGCTGAGCACGCTGACCGGGCACATCGCCCTGGGTCACACGCGCTACGCCACCACCGGCGCGCGCACCTGGGAGAACGCTCAGCCCACGCTCGGCCCGACCGCCTCCGGCACCCTCGCGCTGGGCCACAATGGCAACCTGACCAACACCCGGGCGCTCACCCGGCTGGTCGCCGAGCGTTACGGCATCGATCTGCCCGACGACGGCGTCGATTGCGCCTCGGACACCACGGTGCTCACCGCCCTGCTGCATGGCGATGCCGAGCACAGCCTGACCCAGACCGCCCTGGACGTGCTCCCCCGGCTGCGCGGCGCCTTCTCGCTGGCGTTCATGACGGAGGACACCCTCTACGCCGCACGCGACCCGCAGGGTATCCGCCCGTTGGTGCTCGGCCGTCTGGAGCGCGGCTGGGTGGTGGCGTCGGAGACCGCGGCCCTGGACATCGTGGGTGCCGCGTTCGTTCGGGAGGTCGAACCTGGTGAGCTGCTGGTGATCGACGCCGACGGCCTGCACTCCCAGCGCTTCGCCGAGGCCAAGCCGAAGGGCTGTGTGTTCGAGTACGTCTACCTCGCCCGCCCGGACACCACCATCGCCGGCCGCTCGGTGAACGCCGCTCGGGTAGAGATGGGCCGCGCACTGGCCCGCGAGCACTCGGCGGAGGCGGACCTGGTGATTCCGGTGCCGGAGTCCGGCACACCGGCCGCGATCGGCTACGCCACCGAGTCCGGGATCCCGTTCGCCCAGGGGCTGACCAAGAACGCCTACGTGGGCCGCACCTTCATCCAGCCGAGCCAGACCATCCGCCAGCTCGGCATCCGGCTCAAGCTCAATCCGCTGCGCGAGGTGATCCGGGGCAAGCGACTGGTGGTGGTGGACGACTCGATCGTGCGCGGCAACACCCAGCGTGCGCTCATCCGGATGCTGCGCGAGGCCGGTGCTGCCGAGGTGCACGTGCGCATCTCCTCCCCACCGGTGAAGTGGCCGTGCTTCTACGGCATCGACTTCGCCACCCGCGCCGAGCTGATCGCCAATGGCCTGACCGTGGAGGCGATCGGCCACGGTCTGGGGGCGGACTCCCTTGGCTACATCTCCACCGACGGAATGATCGCTGCCACCGCACAGCCCGCCGACCGGCTGTGCGCCGCCTGCTTCACCGGCAGCTACCCGGTCCCGGTGGAACCCGATCAGGCCGGCGATCTGGCCGGCCACGCCGACCTGCCGCTCGGGGCACCCGAGGACGGCCTGCACTCGTTGTCCGTGACCCCGGGCGGAGCTGGAGCGCTGCAGCACCCATGACCGAACCCACTGCGACACCTGCGATCACTTACGCCTCAGCCGGCGTCGACACCGAGGCCGGCGACCGGGCGGTCGAGCTGATGAAAGACGCCGTCCGCGCCACCCACGGCCCTCAGGTGCTCGGCGGTGTCGGCGGCTTCGCCGGCCTGTACGACGCCTCGGCACTGACCCGTTACCGGCGCCCGCTGCTGGCCAGCTCCACCGACGGCGTAGGCACCAAGGTGGCGATCGCGCAGGCCCTGGACATCCACGACACCATCGGCTTCGACCTGGTGGGCATGGTGGTCGACGACATCGTGGTGGTCGGCGCCGAACCGCTGGTGATGACCGACTACATCGCGTGTGGATCGGTGGTCCCGGAACGGATCGCCGACATCGTCCGCGGCATCGCTGCCGCCTGTCAGGTGGCCGGCACCGCGCTGGTGGGTGGAGAGACCGCCGAGCACCCAGGTCTGCTTGCTCCCGGGGAGTACGACGTCGCCGGCGCGGCCACTGGTGTGGTCGAGGCCGATGATCTTCTCGGCCCGGACCGGGTGCGGCCGGGCGATGTGCTGGTGGCCCTGGGCGCGAGTGGGCTGCACTCCAACGGCTATTCGCTGGTGCGCCGGGTGATCGAGGTCGCCGGCTGGCAGCTCGACCGGCAGGTGGATGAGCTCGGCCGCACCCTGGGCGAGGAACTGCTCGAGCCCACCCGGGTGTACGCCGCGGACTGTCTTGCCCTAGCGCGCGACGAACGAGCCGGGGTGCATGCGTTCACCCATGTGACCGGCGGCGGCCTGGCGGCCAATCTTGCCCGGGTCCTGCCCGCCGGGCTGGTCGCCGACGTCCACCGCGACTCCTGGACCGTGCCGCCGGTGTTCGACCTGGTCCGCCGCCTCGGCGCAGTGCCCTGGACCGACCTGCAGAACACCCTCAACCTGGGTGTGGGCATGGTGGCTGTAGTCGATGGCGATGGCGATGGCCTGGACGCGACCTTGGCCACCTGCGCGGACCGGGGTCTGCCCGCCTGGGAGCTCGGCGTCGTGCGTGCCGCGGCCGAAGTCGAGGAGAGCGCGGACGCTCAGCTGGTCTCCGGCACTAAGGGCGTCCACGGCGGCGCCGTGCGCCTTCTCGGCGAGTACCGCACGCACTGAGGGCGCCGACGGCGTCACTCACCGGGGCGGCGTCAGTCGCCGACGTCGTAGCCCACCCTGGTCGGTTGCGCTCGCGACGGCGTAGCTTGCCCTGGTCGGTTGCGCTCGCGACCGCGCAGCTCACCCAGTCGCGGCTCTGACCCTCGAAGCGGTCGCGTTTCCGTACCGGTGCCACCGCTCTCAGGAGCGGTAGCTGCGGACCACGATGGGCACCGAGAGCAGCGTCAGCACGCCCAGCCAGACCAGACTGGTGGCGACTGGATGCTGCAGGGGCAACGCGGCGTCGGCAGGGAGGGGGACCGCGTTGCCGAATAGCTGCCGGACGGCCTCGACGAAGGAGCTGACCGGGTTCCACTCGGCGATCTGGCGGAGGATCACCGGCATCGTCTGGGTCGGGACGAACACGTTGGAGAGCATGACCAGACCGAAGATCAGAGGTGCGATCTGCTGCAGCATCTGCTCGTTGCGCACCGTCACGCCGATCGCGATCCCGAGCCAGCTCAGTGCCCAGCGGGCAGCGATCAGGATGAGGAGGGCAAGGGCGGCATCGGTGGCCCCGCCCTCGATGCGCCAGCCGGCCAGCAGTCCGACTCCGCCCATCAGGGCGAGCGAGACGGTACCGGCGATGGTCTCGGCGAGTGCCAGCCCATGGGGGACCGCCACCGAGGAGATGGGGAGCGACCGGAACCGGTCGGTGATCCCGGCACGGAGGTCCGCGTTCGCCGTCGACGCCGTGGCGATCACGCCCATCGCCGCTACCAGGACGAACATCCCCGGCACCATGAACGCGCGATAGGCCTCGCCTTCGCCGCCGGACAGTGATCCGCCGAAGACGAAGCCGAACAGCACCATCATGCCCAGTGGCGCGGCGAGGGTGACCGCCAGGAGTGCGGGCTGGTGCCGGTAGACGAGCAGATTGCGCGTGAGGGTGACCCGCCCTGGTGTCATCGGAGTGCCTCCTGGTGGTCGTCGTTATGTGGTGTTCCGGTCAGTGCGAGGAATGCCTCGTCGAGCGTGGGATGCCGGCGCCCGATGTCGTCGACGCCGATGCCTGCGTCGTCGAGCGCCCGGAGCACGGCGGCAAGGGTGGGCCGGTGTCGTTCGTCCTCGGCGACTAGGGTGAGCCGAGCCGTGCCGGCGGTCTCACCCGGTTCGCGGTCGGCCGTGCGCAGGCCCAGGGCTGCGGTAGTGGGCGCGGTCCGGTCCGCGTCGCGGTCATCGACGGTGACGGTGATGCCCTCGCCGACAGTGCGCTTGATGTCGGTGGGTGAACCCTCGACGACAGTGCGACCGTGCTCGAGGATGGTCACCCGGTCGGCGAGCTGGTCCGCTTCGTCCAGGTACTGGGTCGTCAAGACGACCGCCGTCCCCTCCTGGGCCATCGTTCGCACCATGTCGTAGACGACCATCCGGCTGACCGGGTCGAGGGCAGTCGTCGGTTCGTCCAGGAGCAGGACCGATGGCGTCACCACCACGGCAGCGACGATGTCCAGGCGACGTCGCATCCCACCCGACCAGCCTGAGACCAGCCGGTGTCCTGCTTCGGCGAGCCCGAACCGGTCGAGCAGCTCGTGCGCCCGCTCGCGGGCCTGTCGACGGGAGAGGCCGGCCAGTGCACCGAACATCGTGAGGTTCTCCAGTCCGGTCAGCCGTAGGTCGAGGGCCGCAAACTGGCCGACCAGGCCAAGGTGCTTCTTGACGGCCGCCGCATCCCGGACGGTGTCGTACCCGAGGATCCGGACCGTACCTGCGTCGGGGCGCAGCAACGTGGCGATCATCCGAACGGTAGTGCTCTTGCCGGACCCGTTCGGGCCGAGCAGCGCGTGGACCTCACCACGAGCGATGGTCAGCGCCAGCCGGTCGATGGCGCGGTGCGGGCCGAACGACTTGGTGACGCCGTCCAGCTCAACGATCGGCTGCGCCACAGACGATCTGCGAATACTGTTCTCAGTTCTCATGAGGTGAGCGTATGGCATTGCGAACATCGTTCGCAACTATGGCTGTGCGGCCCGAGATGATGCATGATGAGGCCGTGGACAGCCCTACAACCCCGATCTGGCTCCGTGCCCAGGATGGGCGCCCAGGTCCGCGCCCTCGGTACACGTTCAGCGAGATCGGCGAGGCGGCGATCCAGATCGCTGATGCTGACGGCCTGGACAAGCTATCGATGCGCGGGGTCGCTACAGCGTTGGGGACTGGTCCTGCATCGCTCTACCGCTACGTCACTGGTAAGACCGACATCGAAGATCTGATGGCGGACCGGATCGCCGGCGAGTACGTCTTCGCTCCGATCACCGGCGATGTGCGCACCGATGTCCTGATGATCCTCGAGCAGATCCGGGCGGCCTACCGCCGGCATCCATGGTTGGCCGACATCAGCACTCCCGCGCGAGGGCCCAACGGCGTCCGGCTCCTCGACCGGATGGTTGCAGCCTTGACTCCGCTAGGTGCCGACGCCGGTTCGAGCATGCTCGGCATCGCTCTGCTCTCTGGCTGGGCGATGAACTTCGGCAGTCAAGAGTCGGCGGATGCTCGGACCGACCCCAGTGTCGGCGCCGCCCATGTGGCAGCGCTTGCCGACCCGGAGCAGCATCCGCACCTCAGCGCACTGTTGCGGGAGCAGTCGCGGACCGGTGGCGAGTCGATGGACGTGGAGGAGACGTTCCGGCGGGGTGTGGACAGCCTCCTCGCCGGAATCGGGTCAGATCGCTAGGTCGTCCGGGATCGGGACAGTGCCCCACGGGGCGGCCCGGCATCGGCGACGGTATGGGGGTGGCCTAGAGCCGACGGCGGTGCTCACCCGGGCGGCCTGCGGTGCTCAGCGGGGCAGCCGGCGTTGTGGGCGGCAGAACTCACCTGGGCGGATCTCGCCGCACCCGAGCAGCACTACCCGAGGCGAGGTCTCAGGCCGCGCCGACCCCCGCCGTCGGGCTGTGCCGGGGCGGGGGAGCGGACGGGTGATGCGTGGACCGCGGGACTCAACCGTGGCGGGATGACGGCGCGTGCCAGTCGTCCTCGTCCACGTCCTCGCCGGACGGTAAGTCATACCGGTCCGCGAGGTCGGTCTGGGTCGATGAGGACAGTTCGCGCTCGAGCGCGGTGTAGTCCGTCTCGGGGCTGTAGTACTTCAGCTTCCGAGCGACCTTGGTCTGCTTTGCCTTCTGACGGCCGCGCCCCATGGCGTGACCCCCTCCACCTTCGGTGCCGGCGCTACATCGTCCGAGGACGTAGCGACGCCGGGAATTGGTCATTTGTCGTGGGACAACCGTACCCCGAAGCGGGCGCTTCGGGCTAACTCGAAGCGCCGTCGAGACGGGGAAGTAGCGATCCCGCGTATCAGGATGTGGGCAGCGTCACTTCTTCTTGCGAGAAACTACGGCTGCGCCGACCGCTACGACCACCGCAACGGCTGCGCCGACAACCGCGATCGCCTTGGGATTACCGGCCTTGACGTCTTCGGCGAACGACTTGCCCTGGGTCGAAGCCTTCTCGAACTTCGCTCGAGCCTGGTTGCGGATCTCCTCCACCTGGCGGCGCGGGTCCACTCGGGCGGACAGCTCGTCCACTGCGCGGGTGAGTTCCTCGCGGGTGCGGTTCAGGTCCGCCTCGATCTCTGCCGCAGTGCGCTTCTTCGGCGCTTCTTCGCTCATTTGGAAACCCCCTGCTTGATCGCGTCGACGTCCTTCATCACGTTCTCCTTGGGCTGCGGGGTCTCACCCTTGCTCAGCATCGACTTGCCGACCAGAGCCAGGATCGCCGCGATCAGGAGCACAGCGCCGGCCACGATCAGCGCGGCAGCCCAGAACGGCAGCACAGTGGCCAGGCCGAGCATCGCCGCGGTGAGGAGCCAGCCGAGCCCGAACAGGCCGAACACGGCAGCGCCAGCGAACATGCCGGCACCGACGCCTACCGACTTACCCTTCTCGGCGATCTGCGCCTGCAACAGCTGCAGCTCGTCTCGGAGGAGCTTGGACAGGGAATCGGTGAGCCTGCCCACCAATGTGCCGATCGAAGGTTCGGCCTCCCGGGGTGCTGTGCCCTTCGTCTCGCTCACCGTGTCTCACCTCTCGCTGATGTCCCTCTGCGTGCCGACCTCTGATCCGCCGACACCTGCAATGCCTCCACCCAACCGCGCAACGGGAAGTTCGGCAACACGCAGTCTACGGAGGTAGGGCGTTCGGCCACTACTTGACGATCAGCAGAAATTCTCCTCTCGTTCGTCAAATGCACTCCCGGAGGAGGTCAGCGAGGACTACGGTGAGCGACGTCCCACCATGTGAGAAAGGTCTCAGGTCATGTCTCAGCTACGACGGGGACGCCGGGCGCGGTGCGCTCGCCCCCTGGCCGCGGTAACCGCGGCCGCACTGTTGGGTGTCGGTCTCGGCACCCCCGCTCTCGCCGACGACGACGTCGCGGAGCAGCCCACCGACGGCGAGGAGTCGGCCCAGCAGGAAGGAGCTGCGCAGGGGGAGTCTGCGCAGAGCGAAGCGGCTCAGGACGAAGCTGCCCAGGGGGCGTCTGCCCAGGACGAAGCTGCTCAGGACGAAGCTGCTCAGGACGAGTCCCCAGCAGGAGAATCCGCCGACCGGCCCGCGGACGAGGAGTCCGGCCCGGCGCAGACCGCGCAGCCCACACTGATCGCCGACGGCGACACCTTCATCAGCGAGATCCACTACGACAACGTCGGCACCGACGAGGGCGAAGCCATCGAGATCCAGGCTCCGGCAGGTACCGACCTGACCGGCTGGACCGTGGTCCTCTACAACGGCAGCAACAACGGGCCGTACGATACCGACGCGCTGCCCGCTCCTGTTCCGGACGCCGGGGTCGTGGTGGTGGACTACCCGTCGAACGGCATCCAGAACGGCGCTCCCGACGGCGTCGCTCTCGTGGACGCCGACGGTGCGGTTGTCGAGTTCCTCTCCTATGAGGGGGAGATGACCGCCGTCGGCGGTCCGGCCGACGGGCTGGCGAGTACGGATATCGGGGTGATGGAGGCGAGCTCCACCCCGATCGGTCAGTCGTTGCAGCGCATCGACGGCGTGTGGACCGGACCAGCGGAAGCGTCGTTCGGCGTGCTGAACACGGCCGACGACGGTGGTGGTGACGATGGTGGCGGCGACGACGGCGAGCCGCCGCTCGATCTCACTATCGCCGAGATCCAGGGCGAAGGTGCCGAGACGCCTATCGATGCGGACCAGCTGGTGGCCACCCGTGGCGTGGTCACTGGTGTGTACGCCACAGGTGGCTTCAACGGCTACTACATCCAGACGGCGGGCACCGGCGGCGACGAGTCGTACCCGGCCTCTCAGGCTCTGTTCGTCTACTCCCCCGGCACTGTCGGCGATGTCGCCATCGGCGACTACGTCGAGGTCACCGGCTATGCGGAGGAGTACAACGGCCTCACCGAGATGACCGTGGACGCCGGCGATGCCACCGTTCTGGACGAGAGCGCCGACCCGGTGGTTCCCCTCACCGACTTCCGTCTGCCGGCAACCGACGCCGAGCGGGAGGTGTTCGAGGGCATGCTGGCCGCCCCGACCGGGGACTATGTGGTCTCCGACACCTACGCCCTCGGTGGCTGGGGTGACAGCGCGTTCGGGTCGATCGGCCTCGGTCTGGACGGGCCGTTGGTGACCGCAACCGACGTCGCAGCGCCGGGCAGCCCGGAGTTCGACGCAGCGGTGGCGGACAACGCTGCCCGAGCCGTCACCCTGGACGACGGGCAGTCCGCGCGGACCGACTCCGACGACGAGGTGCCCTACCTCACCGGCGCACCCGACCTGCGGACCGGGGTGGGCGTGACCTTCAACGAACCGGTGATCGTGGACTACCGGTTCCAGTGGAACTTCCAGCCCACCAGCCCGGTCACCGGCAATGCCGACGACCTGGTCACCTTCGCCGGCGGGAACACCCGGGAGGCGAACGCCGCACCGCAGGACGTGGGCGGCGACCTCACCCTGGCGACCTTCAACGTGCTGAACTACTTCACCACCCTCGGTGAAGACCTCCCCGGCTGCCAGGCGTACACCGACCGGGACGGTAACCCGCTGACAGTCAGCGGTGGCTGCGACGTGCGCGGTGCCTGGGACGAGGCCAACCTGCAACGCCAGCAGGACAAGATCGTCGCCGCGATCAACGCCCTGGACGCGGACGTGGTCTCCCTGGAGGAGATCGAGAACTCCGCGAAGTTCGGCCAGGACCGGGATGCCGCGCTGGCCACTCTGGTGGACGCACTGAACGAGGCAGCCGGCGAGGAGCGCTGGGCTTTCGCCCCGTCTCCGGCGCAGCTGCCCGACCTGGCCGACCAGGACGTGATCCGCACCGCGTTCATCTACAACCCGGCCACGGTCTCCCTGGCCGGCGACTCTATGGTGCTGGCCGGCTCCGCGGCGTTCGACAACGCACGCGAACCGCTGGCGCAGACGTTCACCGCCGTCGGCACGGACTATTCGTTCCTCGCCGTGGTGAACCACTTCAAGTCCAAGGGCGGGGACTGCGACCCGGTGCCGGAAGGCTGCTTCGATGCCGACCGTGTGGCCCAGGCCGAGGCACTCACCGCATTCGCCGACAGCGTGGCGGCAAGCTCCGGCGTCGAGGACATCTTCCTCCTCGGTGACTTCAACGCCTACTCCGAGGAGAACCCGGTGCACAGCCTGGAGGCGGCCGGGTACACGAACCTGAACACCGAGGAGACCACCTACGTCTACGACGGCGCGGTCGGCTCGCTGGACCACGTGTTCGGGAACGACGCGGGTGCGGACCGGGTGACCGGGGTGGACGTGTGGAACATCAACTCGGTCGAGTCGGTGCTGCACGAGTACTCCCGGTACAACTACTTCGCCAGCGACCTGTTCGGGGCCGGTAGCGTCTTCCGAGCCTCCGACCACGACCCGATCCTGGTCGGGATCGACGTGCCCGAGCAGGTGCCGCCGACGGTGGACGTGGACATCCTGTCCATCAACGACTTCCACGGCCGGATCGAGGCGAACCGGGAGTCGGCCGGCGCTGCGGTGCTCTCCTGTGCGGTGGACTCCTACCGGCAGGAGAACCCGAACACGCTGTTCGTCTCCGCCGGTGACAACATCGGAGCCTCCACGTTCACCTCGTTCGTGGCCGAGGATGTGCCGACGATGGACGTGCTGAACGCGATGGAGCTGGACGTCTCGGCGTTCGGGAACCACGAGTTCGACCGGGGGCAGGATGACGTCACCGATCGCGTACTGCCCTACGTGGACTTCCCCTACCTGGGCGCGAACGTCCTGGACGCCGACGGTGAGCCCGCATTCGACCCGTACTGGATCACCGAGACCGGCGGTGTGAGCGTGGGCTTCATCGGCCTGCTCACCGAGGACATGCCCAGCCTGGTCTCCCCGGACGGGATCGAGGGGCTCACCTTTGCCGACCTGAGCGAGACGGCGAACCAGTACGCTGCTCAGCTCTCCGACGGTGACGAGGCCAACGGTGAGGCCGAGGTGATCGTGCTGCTCACGCACGACGGCGCCCCCACCCCGGACCTGTCCTCTGCGGACGGCACCCCGTTCGGCGACCTGGTGGCCGGTGCCGGCGAGGAGATCGACGCGATCATCTCCGGGCACACTCACCAGGC
Organism: Ruania zhangjianzhongii; assembly: GCF_008000995.1. Taxonomy (NCBI): domain Bacteria; kingdom Bacillati; phylum Actinomycetota; class Actinomycetes; order Micrococcales; family Ruaniaceae; genus Ruania; species Ruania zhangjianzhongii. Next base: position 4,526,660 of record NZ_CP042828.1, on the reverse strand, counting down.
CTACGTGCAGGACGTCGATGGCATGTGGGTGACCCAGACCGGCCAGTATGGCGAGCAGCTCGGCCACCTCAACCTGACCGTGGACACCGCCACCGGCGAGGTGGTCGACTCGGCCGCCGAGAACGTGGACCTGGTGCCGCAGCCCGGTGACGAGGAGGAGGGCATCCCGCGGGAGACCCTGTGCCCCGGCGATCCGGCGGTGCAGGAGATCGTCGATGAGGCGGTGGCCGCCGCCGAGGAGCTGGGCAGCCAGCCGCTCGGTGAGATCACCGCGGACTTCAACCGCGCGGTCGATTCCACCGGGGAGAACCGGGGCGGGGAGTCCACCCTGGGCAACTTCGTCGCGGACGTGCACCTGTGGGCCGCACAGCGCACCAACCCGGACACCCAGATCGCGTTCATGAACGCGGGTGGCCTGCGGGATGACCTCGCCTACGGTGACGACGGCGTGGTCACCTACGCCGAAGCCGCCGCCGTGCAGCCCTTCGCAAACACGCTGGTGACGATGCAGCTCACCGGCGCCCAGCTGGATGCGCTGTTGGAGCAGCAGTGGCGCGAGAGTGGAGACAAGCTGCACCTGGGTGTCTCCGCCGGGCTCCAGTACGTGTTCGACCCGCAAGCGCCGGTGGGTGAGCGGGTCACCTCGATCAGCCTGGACGGTGAACCGGTCCAAGCCGATACCGCCTACACGGTGGTGGCGAACAACTTCCTCGCCGCGGGTGGGGATGCGTTCACCGTATTCACCGAGGGCACTGCGGCCACCGACACCGGGCAGTCCGACCTGACCGCGATGGTGGACTACCTCGCCGAGTTCGGCAGCGCGTCGCCGGACTACACCCAGCGGGCCGTGGGCCTGACCTGGGTCTCAGAGGCGGCGGGCGAGTATGCGCCCGGTGACGAGATCGCCGTGGACCTGTCCTCGCTCGCGTTCTCCACCGATGAGCCGGTGCCCTCGGAGGTGACGGTGAGCCTCGGTGGTGAGCGGGTCGGTACGGCCGCAGTGGATGCCACGCCGGTGGACGGCACCGACCAGATCGGTCAGGCGCAGGTCCGCGTGCAGGTGCCGGAGGGCCTGAGTGGCTCTGTGGAGCTGACGATCAGCGATGAGAACGGCACCAGCGTGAGCGTGCCGGTCACGATCGCCGACGGCGGAGGCGAACCGGGCCCCGGGGACGACCTGTGGGACTACGTGCTGGAGCTGATCGGGAAGATCTGGGACTTCCTCCTGAAGCTCCTGTTCCCGTGGTTCCCCTGGCCGTGAGCTGAGGCAGTGGTGCCCGGGGTCGTGACCTGAGACTGGGTCCGATCCCGGGCTGCCGATGACACCGGCAGACCTGACCTGACCTGACCTGACCTGACCGGATCCGATTGCTGGTGCGTGCGATTGCTGGTGGTATACCCCCAGGACGTTCACTCGCGAGCACGGATCACGAAGGAGGCGCTGAGATGGCAACTGTCGCCCTGATCGGCACGATGGACACCAAGGGCACCGAGTACGCCTGGCTGGCCGAGCAGGTGCGCAGCCACGGCGCGCAGGTGCTGACGATCGATGTGGGACCGCTCTCCGATGCGGCCGCGGACGTCACCGCCGCCGAGGTGGCGGCCGCCGGCGGCCACGACCTCGCCCGGCTCCGCGAGACCGGCGACCGCGGCGCCGCGATGGACGCGATGGCCGACGGCGCTGCTGTGGTGCTGCTCCGCCTGTTCGAGGAGGGGAAGATCGACGGCGCGCTCGCCGTGGGCGGGTCCGGCGGCTCCTCAGTCGCGTCCCGGGCAATGCGGGCACTGCCGGTCGGTGTACCCAAGCTCCTGGTCTCCACGATGGCCGCCGGTGACGTCGCCCCGTACGTGGGCGAGTCCGACGTCACGATGATGTACTCCGTGGTCGACGTCGCCGGGATCAACTCCGTCTCCGCGCAGGTGTTCGGGAACGCCGCGGCGGCGATCGCTGCGATGGCCGGGGCCGAGGTGACTCGGCGGCACCAGGGGGAGGGCGAGCACAAGCCGCTCGTCGGGTTGTCCATGTTCGGGCTGACCACCCCGGCCGTGGACGAGGCCCGCGCCGCGCTGACCGACCTCGGCTACGAGGCCCTGGTCTTCCACGCCACCGGGGCCGGTGGGCGCGCGCTGGAGAAGCTCGCCGCCGATGGGCGCCTGGTCGGTGTGCTCGACCTGACCACGACCGAGCTTGCCGATGATCTGGTCGGTGGGGTGCTCAGCGCCGGACCGCACCGTCTGGAGGCCGCCGGTGCGGCGGGTATCCCGCAGGTCGTCTCCCTCGGCGCCCTGGACATGGTCAACTTCGGCCCCCGGGAGCTGGTTCCGGAGCGCTTCGACGGCCGCACCTTCGTGGTGCACAACCCGACCGTGACGCTGATGCGCACCACGGCGGAAGAGAACACGGAGCTGGGCAAGCGCATCGGCGCGAAACTTGCCGCGGCCACTGGGCCGACCGCCGTCGTGCTCCCGCTGCGCGGCCTGAGCGGCATCGACGCCCGCGACCAGCCGTTCCACGACCCGGAGGCGGACGAGGCGCTGTTCGCGGCGGTCCGGGCGGCGCTGGCCGGCTCCGAGGTGGAGATCATCGAATCCGACCGTAACCTCAATGACCCCGGTTTCGGGCGGGACGCCGCACAGCGGCTGCACGCCCTGATCACCGAGACGCACTGACCAGCGGCGCAGACTGCCCGCGAACGAAGGAGGAGGACATGGATCGCAGCACGGCACTGGCCCGACTGGCCGAGACCGTGGCCGCCGGCCGGCCGATCATCGGCGGCGGCGCCGGGACCGGGATCTCGGCGAAGTCCGCTGAGGCGGGTGGCATCGACCTGATCATCATCTACAACTCCGGCCGCTACCGGATGGCCGGCCGCGGCTCCCTCGCCGGGCTGTTGGCCTACGGGGATGCGAACGCGATCGTGATGGAGATGGCCAACGAGGTGCTCCCGGTGGTCACCGACACCCCGGTGCTCGCCGGCGTGAACGGCACCGACCCGTTCCGGGTGATGGGCCGTTTCCTCGACCAGGTCAAGGAGGCCGGGTTCGCCGGGGTGCAGAACTTCCCGACCGTCGGCCTGATCGACGGGGTGTTCCGGGCCAACCTGGAGGAGACCGGGATGGGCTACGGGCTCGAGGTGGACATGATCCGAGCCGCCCACGAGCGTGACCTGCTCACCACCCCGTATGTGTTCGACGCCGACCAGGCGCGGGCGATGGCGGGCGCCGGTGCCGATGTGCTCGTCCCGCACATGGGGCTGACCACCAAGGGCTCGATCGGTGCCAGTACGTCGCTGACCCTGGACGAGTGCGTGCAGCGGGTCCAGGCGATGCGCGATGCTGCCGTCGAGGAGAACCCGGACATCCTGGTGCTCTGCCATGGCGGCCCGATCGCCGAGCCGGAAGACGCCCAGTACGTGCTGGAGCGCACCGAGGGTGTGGTCGGGTTCTTCGGCGCGAGCTCGATCGAACGCCTGCCCACCGAGGTGGCGATCCGGGAACAGACGCAAGCGTTCAAGGCGGTCACCTTCGGTGGCCGGGAGTAGGAGCAGACGATGACGACGCACACCAGCCAGCAGGACCTGACCACCGAGACGTTTGGGTGGGGGTCGATCAAGTGGGGCGTGACGGCGGCGCAGTTTCCCGGCGCGCCGGTCACCGTCGGTGAGGTGGTGATCAACCCGACCAAGGGCCATGACGTGCACACCCACCCGGAGTCGGACGAGGTGCTGCACGTGATCGAGGGGGAGGGGGTGCAGACCGTCGGCGACTCGGGTGAGTTCCCGGTCAAGGCCGGGGACAGCATCTACATTCCCCGTGGCACCGAGCACTCCACGTTCAACACCGGGTGGCGCCAGCTCCGGCTGCTCGCGATCTACAGTCCTGGCGGCGCAGAGCGGGCGCTGCGCGAGGCGCCGGACTACCAGGTGCTCGATGCCGGCGTGGCGCCGGTGTGGGAGCGCGCGGACTGAGCGCGGGCGGGCGAACTTATCGGCTCACCGCGGTTCTTCGCGCCTGCCGGCGCGTTCGGCGAAGGCGTCGATCGCTGCAAGGACTTCGGTGCTGCGCCAGAACGGTCCGAGGCGATGCTCGGCCCTGGAGGTCAGGATTCCGGCCTCCACGAGTGCGCGCAGCGGTGGGTAGATGTTCGGCTGCCGCACTCCTAGCTCGCGGGCGGCGGTCACGGCATCCAGCACCGGCCGGCGTGCGACAACGTCCAGGAGCCGCCACGCGTTGCTGGAGCGCCGTACTGTCAGCCGCGAACGCCAGCCATCCGTGATCCGGTCGATGTCGGCGACCAACCTGCGGGCGTTCCGCACTGCTCGCAACGAGGCTTCGGCGAACGCCAGCACGATGGGGGAGGGGTCACCGGTGCGGTACGCCGTGAGCGCCTGGTGGTAGCCGTCCACGTCGGCAAGCAGGCCTGCCGAGACCGGCACCGCGACGTTGCGGGTCACCCCCTGCTGTCGCAGCATTGTCTGAGCGAGCGCCCTGCCAGTGCGCCCGTTTCCGTCGCTGAAAGGGTGGATCGTCTCGAACTGAGCGTGCGCCACGGCGACACTGATCAACGGGGGGACGTCCTCCCGGGCTGTGAACACGCAGAGATCGGCGATGAGATCCGGGATGCGTTCATGGACCGGTGCCACGAACTCGGCGCCGCTCGGACTGTCGGTGCGTGAGCCGATCCAGACAGCTTCTTCGCGCCATCTACCCGGTGTGTGTCGCGACTGTCCGGCCATGAGTGCGCGGTGCATCTCCAGGATCGAGGCGGGAGAGATGTCGTCCACCAGCGCGAGCGCCGCAGTCAGGGCGGAGGTGTTTGCAGCGACTAGCAGGGCATTCTGGCTGCGGCGTGCGCCTAGCTCGGCACTGAATATCGCGCGCGCGCTCGCGGTGAGGTTCTCGATCTGCGAGGACGACGCCGACTCCGACCGGAGTAGGACAGGTGCGAAGGATGCCACGCGATGACCCAGCTCGGCATCGAAGCGGCTCAGTTCGGTGGTTGCCGTTGCCGCCGCAGTGCGTGCATCCAGTGCGGTCTCGGGGGTGAGCGCGGCGATGGACGCCGGGACCGCGGCACGGTAGAACGCCGGCCTGGGTGTGCCGGACGTGGGGTGCCAGGTGACGTCCTCCCAGCCGTGCTCCACGGAAGTCGTAGTCCGTTCCCTCCGGATTATGAATAACGCAGATACTCATAATCCACGATACTCGCGCTTCTGAGATCTGACCAATGGTCCGTGGGCCCGCTGGACCGGTTCGCTTGGACCCGCAGCGTCAAGCGTCGTTAGCTCGGGAGAGCGAGTATCGGGACATGCTGACCAAACTGCCGCTGGGCAGGTCCCAAGTATCGCGAGGTCGCGATCCACCTGCCACGCGTCGACTAGACGACGCTTGCGTACGGTGCTGCGTCCGATTGGCTGCAGGATTGCCTAAATGTCAGGCCGGGAGCAGCCAAGCGGCACCGACCCCTGACACGAGGGAACCCGCACCGTGGTGCGGGTTCCTCCTGGTGGCTCCGACCGGCGTCGATCCGGTGACCTTTCGATTTTCAGTCGAACGCTCTACCAACTGAGCTACAGAGCCTTGACACAATCGCCCGGTCATGGTGGTGACCGGGCGACTGTTCGCGACCCCGACCGGACTTGAACCGGCGGCCTCCGCCGTGACAGGGCGGCGCTCTAACCAACTGAGCTACGGGGCCAATGTGTTGCTGACATCATGCCAGCCATATTTTGTTGTCGTGGTGGTTCGCACCCCCAACGGGATTCGAACCCGTGCTACCGCCGTGAAAGGGCGGGGTCCTAGGCCGCTAGACGATGGGGGCCCGGCTGCCCGGGACGTCCGTGACGCCCAAGACCTCGGAAAGCATACGACACCGGAGACCTGGGGAGCAAAACGCTTCCCTGTGACCTGGCGCACCTGGTGTGCTCCGCGCCGGTGGGCTCACTGGTCGCAGTCGCAGCACACCCACCCGCCGTGGCCACCGTGCCCGTCTCGCTGCGACACTACAGGGGTGATCGAGATGTCGCAGGAAGAGTTCGAGGGCGCCGTCGGCGACGGTCTAGACCTGATCCCGGACGAGCTGGCCCGGCACATCGACAACGTGGTGATCCTGGTGGAGGACGAACCGCCGCCGGAGGCTGAGGCGGCGGACCTGTTAGGGCTCTACGAGGGCACTCCGCTCACCGAGCGCGGCGAGTGGTGGGCTGCCGGGTCGCTGCCGGACCGGATCACCATCTTCAAGAACCCCACGCTGCGGATCTGCGAGAGCCGCGACGAGGTGGCCGAGGAGGTGGCGATCACCGTGATCCACGAGATCGCGCACCACTTCGGTATCGACGACGCGCGCCTGCACGAGCTCGGCTGGGGCTGACCGCCGCCGTCTGCTGGCTTCAGCCGGGCGAGGCGGTTCGATACTTCCCGCACTGAGGCGATACCCGCGAGCACGAGCCCCTGCGCCGGGTAACGAGTGCATCGATTCAACCCGATTGTGCTTGCCGGGCCTGCCAGGCGCTGGCCACCATCTCCTCCAGGCTGTGCGTCATCTGCCAGCCCAGGTCCCGGGTGGCCGCTTCGCCGGAGGCGACGATTCGCGCGGGATCACCCGGTCGGCGCGCATCGATCTCCGGGGTAAAGGCGATCTGAGTCACCGCGGCAATCGTGTCCATGATCTGCCGCACGCTCACCCCGTCCCCGCTTCCCAGGTTGTACACCGGCTGCAGAGCACGGCCCTGAGCCAGCGCCCGCGCGGCGGCCACATGCGCATCGGCCAGGTCGGCCACATGGATGTAGTCACGCACGCAGGTGCCGTCCGGGGTCGGATAGTCCGCACCGAAGATCTTCGGTGTGCGTCCCTCGACGAGCGCGTCCAGCACCAGCGGGAACAGGTTGTGCGGGGAGGTGTCCGGCAGCTCCGGCGACCCCGATCCCACCACGTTGAAGTAGCGCAGCGAGGTGTGCCGCAACCCGGTGGCCCGGTGCTGGTCGGCAAGCAGCCACTCGCCGATCAACTTCGACTCCCCGTACGGGGACTCCGGCGATGTGGCAGTGCCTTCGGTGACCAGGTCCACATCGGGCGTGCCATAGGTCGCCGCCGAGGAGGAGAACACGATCGCCTCCACCCGCGCGGCGGCCATCGCCTGCAGCACGCTCAGCGTGCCGGTGACGTTCTGGGCGTAGGTGTGCAGCGGGCGCTTCACGCTCTGGCCGGCATACTTGAACGCTGCCACGTGCACCACGCCGACGCAGGCATGCTCGGTCATCGCCCGGGTGAGCGCCTCGGTGTCGAGGATGGAGCACTCCACGAACGGAACGCCGTCGAGAAGGAACTCCGGATGACCGCTGGACAGGTCGTCCACGACCACCACGTCGATCCCGGCGGCCTGGAACGCCCGCACCACGTGGGCGCCGATGTAGCCCGCCCCGCCGGTCACCATCCAGGTCATCACTGGGCTCCTTCTTCGAAGCTCAAAGCCGGCAAGGACGCCGATTCGCCGTCGTGCACATGCGCGGCGACCAGACTGACCGTCGCCCATCCGGCCGCGAGCAGCCCGGCGTCCGAATCTGCCTCGAAGGTCACGTTCTCGCTGACGAACGGCTCGAACAGCAGACGGCGGACCTGCATCTGGCGTTCGTCGCTCACCGCAGTGAACCGTGCCGGGTGAGCGGTGCGCAGCCCCTTCAGCTCCGGCAGTGGAATATCCGGCACGTTCACGTTCAGCACGCGGTGGTCCTGTGGGTGACTGACCAGCCAGTCGAACGTGCGCTGCAGCACTGCCGAGGCAGTCTCCCAGTGCTGTGGGGAGTGCGTGGTGATCGAGGTGGCCATCGCTGGGATGCCCTGTGCGGACGCGGAAATCGCCGCGCCCACCGTGCCGGAGTGCATGATCGCCGGGCCCACGTTCGGGCCCAGGTTGATCCCGGACAGCAGCACATCCGGGCGCGGTCCGAGGTCCCCGGCACCTGCGGCGTAGGCGATCAGCGCCGGGCTGGCGTGCACCGCCATCGACTCGATGCCGGCCCGCAGGCCAGGTGGGCGTCCCTCGGAGACGGTCAGAACGCCGTCGACATGCTCGCCGCGCAGCCCGGCGGAGAAGCCGGAGTACTCGATGTTCGGCGCCGCAACCACCACCTCGTGGCCGGCATCGGCGGCGACATGCGCCAGCACGGTCAGGCCGGGGGAGTCGATACCGTCGTCGTTGGTGATGAGTACCCGCATAGGGTGTGGGCTCCTTGTCACGGTTGGTCGGTGCCCGCGCCGCAGCACGGGCCTGCCCCTATTCTGCCCGCCCAGCGCACCGGTCCGTACCCGGGGGTCGTGAGAGCCGTTGCGACGGTGGCCTGAGGGTTGCGAATCGCCCGGATCGTGACCCTCAGGCCACCCTCGCGCCCGGTCAGCTCCCCACATGGACGCCGCCCGGCTGCCGGGAGACAATGGCAGGTATGTATGAGGTCACCAAGTCTGACGAAGAGTGGCGGGCCGAGCTGAGCCCGCAGGAGTTCCAGGTACTGCGGCAGGCCGGCACCGAACGTCCGGGGACCGGAGAGCTGCTGGGCGAGGACCGGGTGGGTGTGTACCACTGCCGAGCCTGCGGTGCGGAGCTGTTCCGCTCCACCACCAAGTTTGAGGCGCACTGCGGCTGGCCGAGCTTCTATCAGCCCACCGAGTCCGACGCCGTCGAGCTGCTCGAGGACCGCAGCCTGGGCACCGTCCGCACCGAGGTGCGCTGCCGCCGCTGCGGCTCGCACCTGGGCCACGTCTTCGACGACGCTCCGCAAACCCCCACCGGGGACCGCTACTGCATGAACTCCCTCTCCCTGAGCTTCGAGGCCGCTGAGGCCGCCGAGGCCGAGTGACCCGGCTCCTCACCCTCAACCTGCAGCACGGGGTGCTCGGCGCCACCGGGACCGTGGCGACCGCGGACGAGCTCGCCGGCACCCTCGCCTCGGCCCGCGCCGAGGCCCCCGACGTGGTCGCCCTGCAAGAGGTCGACCGCGGCCAGCCGCGCAGCGGTGACATCGACCAGGCCCGGACCGTGGCTGACGCGCTCGGCCTGCCGCATCTGCGGTTCGCTGCCGCGATCGAGGGGGACGTGCGTGCCGCACGCCGGGCACCCGCTCGCTCCGGCGAGCACCAGGGGCCCGCCTATGGGGTGGCGATCGCCTCCCGCTACCCGGTGCTCGCCTGGTTCGTGCGCCCGCTGCCCGTCCCGGCGCGGGACGAACCGCGGGTGCTGCTGGCGGCAGTGCTGGCCGCTCCGCACGGCCCGCTCACGGTGGCGTGCACCCACCTGTCCACCCTGCCCGGTGTCGCCCTGGCGCAACTGCGCCGCGTCCGCGCCTCGGTCACCAGGCTCGGCGCCCCGGCGCTGCTGGCCGGCGACCTCAACCTCCGACCGCCGCTGGTGCGCTCGGTGACCCGCGGCTGGCACCGCGCTGAAGCCCTCACCTTCCCGGTGCACAGCCCGGACCGGCAGATCGACCACCTCCTGCTCACCCCGGGCCGCGGGGCACGAACCCTCGTGGGTGCCCGCAGCCTCCCGCTACCGGTCTCGGACCACCGCGGCCTGGCCGCCGAGGTGCGGTGATGTCCACCGCTGCCAACCCCGGCCGCCTGGACCGGGTGCCCGCACCTGCGCTGTTCCTCGTCGCCGGCTTCTCCCAGTACCTCGGCGCCGCGCTCGCGGTCGGGCTCTACCAGTATCTGCCCGCACCGACGGTCGCCTGGGGGCGCGGCCTCGCCGGGGCCCTGGTGCTGCTGGTCATCGTGCGGCCGTGGCGGGCGAGCTGGACCCGGCGCGAGCTGGCCCAGTCGGCGGTCTTCGGCACTGTGCTGCTCGGGATGAACCTGATGTTCTACGTGGCGATCGGGCTGCTCCCACTCGGTGCCGCCGTCGCCATCGAGTTCATCGGGCCGGTGCTGGTCGCGGCCTGGGGCGGGCACAGCGCCCGGCACCGGATCGCGATCGCCCTGGCCACCTTCGGGGTGTTATGCATCTCCCTCGTCGGTCTGGACTGGGGCGGGCAGCGCACGACGGCGGAGCTCGCCTGGGGTGTCGTCGCCGCGTTGGCAGCAGGTGCGCTGTGGGGGACGTACATGGTGCTCGGCGGCCGGATCGTGCGGGCCCGGAGCGGGATCCAGTCGCTGAGTGCGGGGCTGGCCGCCGGATCGCTGATCTACGCACCGGTCGGGCTGATCGCCGCCGGCGTCACCGGCACGATGGCGAACCTGGCCGACCCGGCGCTGCTCGGTATCCTGCTCGGGGTTGGGCTGCTCTCCACGGTGGTGCCCTACACCCTGGACCAGGTGACGATGAAGCGCCTCGGCACCGCGATGTTTGCCCTGCTGAACGCGCTGTTGCCGGTCTCGGCCACGGTGATCGGGGTGATCATGCTGCGCCAGCTGCCCACCTGGGGCGAGGTGGTCGGCATCGTCGCGGTCTCCGCCGCAGTGGCGATCTCGGCCCGACGAGGGACGCCGTCACCGCGTGTGCGCACCCCGGAATGATCATCACCGTCGCGCGGTTGTGCCCAGCATGGATTTCAACGTGCAGATCGCTGAGACGTTTCGAGCCAACCAGGGTGTGGTGCGTGAGCCGATGAACTTCGGCAACTCCCTGGTGCTGGTGCATGTGCCGAAGAAGGACGGTACCAAGCGGGTCACCCCGTTGGCATCGGTCTCGGTCAACGGTGCCTGGCATGTGGTCGGCAGTGCCGGCGGTTCCCCGAAGGACCCGGCCTGGGCGTTCTCCCTCCGCCGGGCAGAGGCCGTGCAGATCGAGGTCCCGGGCGATCCGATCCGGACGGTGGACGTGAGCGTGCGGGAGCTGACCGGCGCCGAGAGGGACGAGGTGTGGGCGGTGTTCGCCGAGAAGATGCCCGGCTTCGCCGACTACGAGAAGACCGCCGGCGACCGGGTGATCCCGGTATTCCGGCTGACTCCCTGAGGGGCGTTCCCGGCTCTGTGTCGCGATGCGTCAGCCGTAGGTGGGGTACTGGGGCCAGCCGTCGGGGCTGTCCTCCCAGTCCTGCTGGCGGCCGTAGGCGGTGCGATCCATGATGTGCGCGACAGGGAGGATCGCTTCGGTGCCGCGTGCCGTCGTCATGTAGGTGAGATAGGGAGTGCCGTCCTTGAGCAAGTAGTAGGAGTAGCCCGGCTGCTGGCCGTCGTGACCTTCGGCGTCGGTGCGCGTCCAGCCCCAGTCGTGGTGGTAAGTCGTGTCGTAGGACGACACCCACGTGTGGTCCCAGCCGCGTCGCTTGCGCCAGGCCTCGAGCTTGTGGATCGGCGCTTGGGAGATCATGGCGAAGGCGATGCCTTCCCCGGTCAGTCGGTGCATGTTCGCGGGCAGGTTGTCGACGGCCCACGTGCAGCTCGGGCAGCCCTCATCCCAACGGGGGTCGAACATCACGTTCTGCACCATGAGCAGGTAGTGGTCACCGAACAGCTCGGTCAGCCTGACCAGGCCGTCGGGGCCCGCGAATGTGTAGTCGTCCACCTCGATCATCGGCATCCGGCGGCGGGCCGCCGAGACCCGGTCGTCATGCCGGGTCGCCTCCTTCTCGCGCTCGACCTGCTCGGCAAGAGCGAGGTCGAACTCTGCGCGGCCGACAACGTGCGGGGCGGCTGCGGGTTGCGAGCTCTTCTCATTGCTCATCGTGGATGCTCCTCGGACTAGTCTCATCCGTTCACCGTGGCCGTTCGCACAGCCCCGGATGTTCACGCCGTGTACATCGACGCTATGATGGGACTATGTCCCTGTCAAGGGCACGAGTGCGAGGAGGGCGGATGCCGGCGCCGCAGACCAGGAGCAGCTATCACCACGGCGATCTCCGGGCGGCGCTGATCGCGACCGGCCTCGATCTCACCCGCACCGGGGGCCCTGACGCGTTGCGATTGCGCGAGGTCGCGCGGCACATCGGCGTCTCGCCGAACGCCGCGTATCGGCACTTCGCGAACCATCACGCATTGCTGGCCGCCGTCGCCGCGGAGATTCAGGACCGCATGGCACAGAGCATGCGCGCCGAGATGGGTGTCTCCGAGGCGGAGGATGCGTCAGCTCGCGCGGTGGCGAGGCTGCGCGGGGTCGGGCTGGGGTATGTGGGCTTCGCGATCGAGGAGCCCGGGTGGTTCCAGCTCGCGTTCTTCGCGCCCGAGGGCATCGAGCGCCCGGACGGGCAGCTGCCGCCCCCGCTGGTGCTGCTGCACGACGCGCTCGACGCGCTCGTGGACGCGGGCGTGCTCACCGCTGCTCAGAGGACCGGGGCCGAGTGGTCATGTTGGTCGACGGTGCACGGTTTCGCGGAACTGACCATTCACGGGCCGCTCCGGTACCTGCCGGCCGACCAGGTGCGCGCACTGGCGGCGCGTGCCATCGACGACATCAACACCGGAGTTCTCACCCCGTAGAGAGAATGAGCGGACTTCAGCTTCCCTGCGGTCCTGTCGGGGAACCGTCACGTGTCTCTGCGGTGCTGACCGCCCGCGAGATGCTGCCAAGATGGACGCATGGAACTGATCATCCAGCCCGACGACCGCGCCATCGCCACGATCGTCGCCGACGCTGTCACCACCCTGCTGGCGGACAAGCCTGACGCCGTGCTCGGGCTGGCCACCGGCTCCTCGCCCCTGGCCGTCTACGACGAACTCGTGCGCCGGAACGAAGCCAGCGAGGTGAGCTTTGCCCGCAGCCGGGCGTTCATGCTGGACGAGTATGTGGGCCTGGCTGCCGAGCATCCGCAGCGGTACCGGAACGTGATCGAGACCGAGTTCACCGGCCGGGTGGACATTCGGGCAGAGGCGGTCCAGGGCCCGGACGGGCTCGGTGAGGACATCCCCGCCGCGTGCCGTGCCTACGAGGACGCGATCGCCGCTGCCGGCGGGGTGGACCTGCAGATCCTCGGGATCGGCACCGACGGCCACATCGCCTTCAACGAGCCTGGCTCGTCGTTGGCTTCCCGCACCCGGATCAAGACCCTCACCCGGCAGACCCGGCTGGACAACGCCCGGTTCTTCGACGACGACCTGGAGCAGGTACCCACGCACTGCCTCACTCAGGGGCTGGGCACGATCATGACCGCCAAGCACCTGGTGCTGGTGGCCACCGGAGCACACAAGGCGGAGGCGATCCACCACCTCGTGGAGGGCTCGGTCTCGGCGATGTGGCCGGCCACGATCATGCAGCACCACCCCCACGCCACCGTGCTCGTGGACGGCGCCGCCGCCTCCCGGCTGCAGCTGGCCGACTACTACCGGGAGACCTACGAGACCAAGCCGGCTTGGCAGAGCCTGTGACCGCCGTCGTGATCGGTCCGGACGGTCTGGCCCGACCGAGCTGGGCGGCCACCGACGACCTGCTCCGGGAGTACTACGACACCGAGTGGGGCTTGCCGGTGACCGATGAGCGCGGAGTGTTCGAACGGCTCAGCCTGGAGGCGTTCCAGTCCGGGCTGTCCTGGGCGACGATCCTGCGCAAGCGGCCCGCGTTCCGAGCGGCGTTCGCGGAATTCGACCCCGATCAGGTGGCCGCGTTCGGCGAGGCGGACATCGACCGGCTGCTCGCCGACGCCGGCATCGTGCGTAACCGGGCGAAGGTGCTGGCGACCATCGCCAACGCCCAGGCCACGCTGGCACTGCGGGACGACGGCGGTCTGGCCGAGCTGGTCTGGTCCTTCCAGCCGGAGCGCACTCCGGTACCGGCCACCCCCGCCGAGGTGCCGACCACGTCTGCGGAGTCGGTCGCGCTGGCGAAAGAACTGCGACGGCGGGGTTTCCGGTTCGTCGGCCCGACCACGATGTTCGCGCTGATGGAGGCGATCGGGCTGATGGACACCCACCTGGTCGGCAGCCACCGGCGCGGCTGCTCCGGCCTGTGGGCCGCGGACGGCACCCGCGCCTGAGCAGACTCCCGCGCTGCAGTTGCTCTTGGCCTGCCGATCGTCAACGATGCACAGTGTGTCGAGGAAGCAGCCCGCCGATGGGCCATCCCGGATCACGATGCGTGACATCGCCGAGATCGCCGGTGTGTCCCGGACTACGGTCTCGCACGCACTGAGCGGCCAGGGCCGCGTGGAGGCATCCACCCGAGAACGTATTCGTGAGATCGCGCAGGGGGTCGGGTTCGTCCCTAGTCCGACGGCCCTCGCGCTGAAGACCGGACGCACCGGCGTTCTGGCCATCGTGAATGCCACGACCGGTGGATCGCTGGAATACTTCATGCTCGCCGCCAGCGCGGCATCGTATGAGGCGCTCGAGGCCGGGTACACCCTGGCGCTGGTTCCGAACGAGCGTCAGGAGACCTGGGTCCGGCAGCTGCCGATGGACGGTGTGATCGTCCTGGATCCTCTGGACGATGACCCGATTATGGCCGCTCTACGCGAGCGAGGCACACCGGTGGTGACCATCGGGGACGCACCCGCGCCGCCGGGCCTGGAGGTGCCGACGGTCGGGACTGATCGTGTCACGGGTGCTGACGATGTGCTCGACCACTTGTACGCGCGCGGGGCACGTCGGCCCGCGCTGATCATTGACCACCAGCGGCGCCGATGGATCGTGGAGACCCGACGCGCGTACACCGAGTGGATGCACCGGCACCACCTGGAACCGGTCATCCTCGATGTCGTCGACGAAGCCCCGGACGAGGATGTGTTCGAGGCAGTGCGCGATCTGGTGCAGTACGGCGAGGTGGACGCTGCCTACGTCCCTTTCGGCCCGATGGCGGCCGGTGTGCTCGCCGCGATCGAGGATCTGCACCTGGAGGTGCCGAGGCAGTTCCGGATCGTCTCCCAGGAAGGGATCCGGGCACGGACCGGGCGTCCGACGTTGACCGCGCTCGATGACCGGCCGGACGAGGTTGCGCGGCTCGCGATGCACGCGCTGATCGAGCAGCTCACCGGCCCAGGCGCCGCGATCGGCTCCCGACTGGTCCAGCCGAGTCTGATCGTGCGTGAGACCACCTGATCACAGTGCTTCGCAAGCGAGGGACCGTCGCGATTCTTGACCTGCCAACTCGAGTTGGCTACGTTCATGCCACCCAGTCGTCGGGAGGGCAACGATGCAAGAGCCAGTAGGGGAGCCATGTCATGACCAGCCATGACTCGACGATTACCGTCGGAGTCGACGAACGGGTCTCCATGCCCCGGAGCATCCTGCTCGCCATCCAGCACGTGCTTGCCATGGACATCTACATCGTCCCGATCATCCTTGCCGGAATGCTCGCCATGAGTGTGGGCGAAACCTCGACGCTGGTGCAGATGACCTTGGTGGCCTCCGGTATCGCCACCATTCTGCAGGTGACGATCGGTACGCGGCTGCCCGTTGTTCAGGGGCCGTCCTACATTCCCCTCGGAGCGCTCGCCGCGATTGGCGGCGGATTCGGTCTGGCGACGATGATCGGGAGCCTGATTCCGGGTGCGCTGCTGGTCACGGCTCTCGGATTCGTCAAAGCCGTCGGCCGGGCAATCCGATGGCTCATCCCGCCGATCGTCGCTGGAACGGTGATCCTGGTCATCGGTATCTCGCTGATGCCGGTCGCCTTAGGGAATATCTATGTGGCCGGTGACGGAGCCGCCGCGCCAGAGCTGACCGTGGCGCTCATGACAGCAGTCCTGTTGGTCGCTTTCCTCGTTCTCGGCGCAAGGGCCCATAAGGCGCTGAGAATCTTGAAGCTCTGTTCGGTGCTGCTGGCCATCGCAGGGGGCACTGTGGTCGCAGCGTTCTACGGCATGGTGGACTTCTCAGCAGTGGCAGAGGCGTCGTGGCTCGCCCTGCCGGGGATCTTCCAATATGGCCCGCCCCAGTTCGAGCTGAGCGCCGTGCTGACCCTGGCTGTCATCTACCTCATCGTGCTGGTCGAGAGCACCGGAACGTGGTTCGCCGTCGGTGGCGTGACCGGGAGAAAGATTACCGACCAGGTGATCACCGGCGGCGTACGGGCGGAAGGGATCGGTTGCACGGTGGCGCCGATCATCGGGGGGATGCCGGTGACCGGGTACGCAACGAACGCAGGGGTCATCGCCATCACGGGGGTGGCCAGTAAGCGCGTCATCATCTGCACCGGTGGGATCCTCATCGCCCTGGGGCTGGTGCCGAAGTTCTCCACGCTGATCGCCAGCATTCCCGAAGTCGTGATCATGGGCGCGTTCTGCATCGTGACCGTGATCATCGCGATGAATGGAGTGAAGATTCTGGGGAATGTCGCGATGTCGGAGCGGAACATGCTCGTGATTGGTCTTCCGATCCTGGTCACCCTCGCTGCATCGACGATGCCCGCGGACCTCAAGGAATCCTTCCCGACCGTCCTGCAGTACTTCATCGAGGGCGGGATGGCGCTTGGTGCGGTCGCCGCTCTCGTCCTTAACCTGGTCCTGCCGCGGGACAAGAAGTCGGTGCCGGTGCGGGAAGGGCTTGCCGAATGACCGGGGATCTCCCGAAGAGAGAGGACTGAGCGCACGGTGACTGATGTACGCGGGAAGACTCTAGTGGGACGTTTCTCCCACGCTCCGGTCCGCGGTGCGGTCGAGACCTGGACCGAGGCACTCGTCGCGATCGATCACGACGGCCTGCTGGTGGAGTGCGTTCAGCGCACAGACCCACGGTTCGACCAGATGCTCGCCGAAGCAGAGAGTCGCGGCTCCCTCGTCCGAACACCCTCGACCAGCTGGATCCTGCCGGGTTTCGTCGATCTGCACATCCACGCGCCCCAGTACCCTCAACTCGGTTCTGCGCTGGATCTGCCACTGGAGCAGTGGCTGGACCACTACACGTTCCCGCTCGAGGCGCGGTTCGCCGACGTTGAGTACGCCGAGGCCGTCTACTCCACCCTCGTTGCTGACCTGCTGGCCGCGGGGACGACGACGGCCCTGATGTTCGCGACCATCCATCAGGAAGCCACCCGGGCGCTTGTTGACTCCAGCCTGGACCGCGGTCTACGCGCGCTCGTGGGCAAGGTTGCCGCCGATGACGAGCAGCAGTGTCCAGACTTCTACCGGGACGCTTCTGTTGCCGCGGCCCTGGATGGTACCGAGGCGCTGATCGACTATGTCCGCAGCCACCGGAAGAACCAGGAGAAACTCGTCCTGCCAGTGGTCACCCCGCGGTTCGTGCCCAGCTGTACCGACGAGACGTTATCCGGGCTGGCAGCACTGGCCGCGCGGTATGACACGCACGTGCAGACCCACTGCTCCGAGAGCGACTGGGCAGAGAGCTACGTGCAGCAACGCACCGGGTATCGGGATGCGGAGTATCTCGATACACTCGGCCTGCTCACACCGAAGACGGTTCTGGCCCATTCCGTCTTCCTCTCTGAGACGGACATGGACCTGGTCGGCAGCCGGTCCAGCGGTATCGCGCACTGTCCACTCTCGAACGCCTACTTCGCCAACGCTGTGTTCCCCCTGCGGGCCGCACTGCGCAAGGGTCTGCACGTCGGGTTGGGCACAGACATTTCCGGGGGCCCCAGCCTGTCGATGCGAGATGCGATGACCATGACAGTGACCGCCTCACGGATGCTGGACCGCGGTGTCGACCCCGCCCTGTCGCCCGAAGAGCGAGGCCGGTCTGGCGCAGCCGAAGACTGGCGAACAGCTTTCCACCTCGCCACCGCAGCAGGCGGGGAGGTGCTGGACCTGAAGGTCGGTGCGTTCGTCCCCGGCTACGCGTTCGACGCACAGCTGATCGACACTGCGGCCGAGGGCGGCACGATCCGCATGTTCGCCGACACCGCCAGCAGCGACGCCAGCCTCGCCAAGATTCTCTACAACGCGACGCCCGCCAATATCTCCGAGGTGTGGGTCGCCGGACGTTCGGTGGCCGGACGCGACCCGGGGCCAGCGGACGGCACCCGAGCCTGAGCGGGCTGTGCCCGATGGGCAGCGTCGCTTACGGTGGAGTGATGATGGGTAGAGGGCGGGGAAGTGAGTTGGGCCGACAGCTCCTGCCGCTTGCGGCAGCCGCCGCGGTGCTGGTGGGCCTGTCCGGCTGTGATCTGGCACCGCCCGACCAGGACCCGGAGCAGAACCCGAGCCCGGAGCAGAGCCGATCGGCCGGCACCGATGCCGGCACCGGCGAGGACACGGCCTCCGGCCCGATCGAGCTGACCAGCCCGATCGAGTTCCTGCTCGTCGAGGAAGTGGGCGAGGCCCCCTGTGCGGAGGGCTTCGTCGCGGGTAGCGAGGACGAGGAGTGCTTCCGGCTCGGTGACGGGATGGAGGTCACCGAGGTGATCGAGCTCGAGCTCGGCGCGGAGGTCACCCAGGAGGGGGCCGAGACCGGCGCCCCGCTCGTCAACCTGACGATGATCGAAGAGGACGGCACGGAGTTTGCCGATCTCACCTCCGAAGCGCTGTCCACCGCCACCCAACGCGTAGCGATGGTGGTCGACGGCGAGGTGGTTGCTGCACCGCAGGTCGCTCAGGAGATCTATGGCGGACAGGTACAGATCACTGCCTGGGACGACGCCGAGGAGTTCGTGGCGGAGGCCACCGGCGGCTAGGGCTGCCTCGGACCAGGGGGAGCGAGTCCGGCGTCCTGCGGTCGGTAGGCTGGTGGGACGATCGACATGGAGGAACTCTCACCACTGTGGACGTGCGTTGGCTGAGCGCCCCGGAGGGCGAGGTCGAGGCGGCGATCTCGGACCTGGACAAGGAGTCGCGACCGCAGGTGGCGCCGAAGCAGCACGCGCTGGTGATGGTGAACATTGCCCTGCTCCTGGTGTACTTCGGTGTGGTCTGGCTCGTGTTCGCCGACCGCATCGACGCCGCGGCCCGGCCACGGATCGAGCTGACGGCTTGGCGCGACCTCGGTGTGGCCCTGGTCGTCTTCGCCCTCTGGTGCTACGCAACCTCCCGGCTGAACGCGTGGGCGGGTCAACCTCGGCGCAGTACCCGGTTGCGGGTGTGGCGCCAGCACTTGACCGCACTGGCCAATGACCTCGCCCCCGAGCCCGTGCGCCGCGCCACCTTTGCTTCGCTGATCACCGGGGAGCACCGAACCGCGGCCTGCTCCCCGCGGTTCGTGGCGGACGACACCGAGTTCGGCAATCTGAAGAGCCGCCGGACCAACACCCTCGAGTGGCACTATCTCGCCGTGACCTTGCCGGCCCCGCTGCCGCACCTCTTCGTCGAAGCCTCCGGCGCCGGATCCCTTCCCCGAGGGTTTCCTCGGGCTCACGGCGATCAGCGGCTGTCCCTGGGCGGCCCGTTCGACCGCCGGTTCGCGCTGTACGTCCCGCCCGGCTACGAACGGGACGCGCTCTTCGTGCTCACGCCGGTGGTGATGGCGGCGCTGGTGGACCACGCCGCCGGCTACCACCTCGAAGTCACCGGCGACACGCTGGTGTTCTTCACCGCCGAGCTCGCTGACTTTGCCGAGCCCGACGTGTGGCGTGCGGTTGGCTCGGTGCTCAGTGGCGCAGTACCGGCGTTGGTGACGCGTGCCGACCGGTACCGGGACGAGCGGGTGCCGGGGCAGCAGGCGGAGGAACGACTTGCCGCGATCCGGTTGGCGATGACGACGCCAGGGTCCACCTGGGCAGAGGCCGACCGGCGGATCGGGGAGAAAGGTCGACGGCTGCAGCCAGGCAGGCGCCGAGTGCGGTGGTCCAGGGTCCGAGAGGCGGTAGGAAACGTTGTGCTGCTCTGGGTGTCGTTAGCGGTCGGCGGATTTGCCCTGGTGGCTTTCGTATACGCGATGTACACGCTGGTGACCGCGCTCACCAGCGGCTGATGCCGCCGGAGGTGACATCCTGACCAGATGACTCGGATCAGCGTGCATGGCCGCGCCACCCACAGCCACCGACCGCTCCGTGCCCAGGTGCGTATCGCCGTCTCGCTGGAGGGCAGGGACCGGGCCGCCGTGCTCGCGGAGAGCACGGCCACGCACAACCAGGTCGCCGAGCAGGCGCGCGCGCATGCCGACTCCGGTGCGGCCACCTGGTGGGGTGCCGAGCAGGTGCGCAGCCAGCCGGTGAAGGAGTACATCAAGGACTCGGACACCACGATCACCAAGTTCCGGGCGACGTCCCAGGTGGTGGTGCGGTTCCAGGACTTCGACGCCCTTGCCGCCTGGGTGAGCGCCATCGCCGAACAGCGCGGGGTGAACGTGCAGGGCATCTCCTGGGAGCTGACCCAGAGGGCCCGCCGGGAGGCCGAGGCTCAGGCGCGGGCGGATGCGCTGCGGGACGCGGTGGCCCGAGCCGCCTCCTACGCGGCGGCGCTCGGCGCCGGCGCCCAGACCCCGGAGCTCGACGTCGTCTACGAGGATGGTCTGCGGCCGAACACCTCCGGTGGGTCGGGCGGGCCGGCAGCCTTCGGTGCCCGCGCCGGTGGCGGTTCCCCCGGTGGCGGTGCCGCGCTCGCGTTGCTACCGGGTGATGTTGACGTCACCGCTGTGCTCAGTGCCGACTTCCTGCTGACCGACCCAGCCGAGGACTGAGCGCCGCGTCCGAGTGTGGCGTGCTGATCTTGCCCTGCCCGGAATCATCCGGTCGTGCACTTGACAGTACGGTCGGGATGAGCCGACCATACGGGAATGGCAGACCAAACGGGAGATCCCGACCGCTCGCCGCCGGCACATGCCCCGGACTACTCGCTCGCCGACGGACTCACCTTGGAGGACCCCGCCCAGTACCGGGCGCTGTTCGAGGAGACACGGCAGTCGATCATCACGCTGCTCAGCGAGCGGGCAGCCACCATCACCGAGCTTGCCGCCGCCCTCGGTAAACCCAAGGGCACGATCGGGCACCATGTGCAGGTGCTCGCCGATGCGGGCCTGGTGCACGTGGTCCGCACGCAACAGGTCCGCGCCCTGGTGGCCAAGTACTGGGGCCGGACCGCCCGGATCTTCTGGTACCACCGCACCGGTGCCGCCGTCGGCGACGCCCAGCGCATCCTGGAACGCGCCGCCGTCGAAGTGGGTCACCTGGAAGAGGCGGCGTCAGCGGCCGGTCGCGAGGCCGGCGGGATCCTGGACGTGAACCGGCGCGACGTGCGCCTCCCGGTCGAACGGGTGGGGGAGTTCCGGGACCGGCTCGCCGACCTGCTGGTCGAGTTCGCTGACCAGCCCCGCTCCGGTGACGTCACCTACGCGATGGTCTACGGCGTTTTCCGCAGCGAGCACGCGGCGCTGCCCCCGGCCGGCGAGGACGGATAGTGACCACCGGGGAGGGTGAGGCGTCCTCCGAACCCGTAGCCACGCCGTCGGCGGAGAAGTCCGGCCGGAGACGTCCGGCGGCACTGGGTGGAAACTACTGGAAGCTGTTCACCTCCGCCACGATGACCAACCTGGGCGACGGGCTGATGTCGGTCGCGATGGTCTGGCTGGCCTCCACCCTCACCCGCGACCCCACCCTGATCGCACTGGTGGGCTTGGCCTCGCGGCTGCCCTGGCTGCTGTTCTCCCTGCCCGCCGGGGTGATCACCGACCGATACGACCGCCGGGTCCTGGTCGTCTCGATGGACGTGGTCCGCGTGCTGCTGCTTGCTGGCTTCGCCGCCGTTCTGCTCGGCCACCAGGACGTGCTGCCCGACCCGGAAGCGCTCGCTGCCGGCACAGCCGAGCCTCCCGCCAGCGCAGCACTGCTGCTGACGCTGCTCAGCCTGCTCGCCCTGCTGCTCGGCTGCTGCGAGGTGGTCCGGGACAACTCCGCCCAGACCCTGATGGCCTCCATCGTCAGCAAGGACCACCTGGAGCGAGCCAACGGCCGGCTCTGGGGCGCCGAGACCGCGATGAACAACTTCGTCGGGCCGCCGTTGGCCGGTGTGCTCCTCGCGATCGCACTGGTCTGGCCGTTCTTCTCCAGTGCGGGGCTGATCGCGGCCGGTGTGCTGCTGGTGGTCTCGCTGCGCGGGTCGTTCCGGCCGAAAGGGCAGACGGCGTCCGGCAGGATTCGCTGGCGCGCCGAGATGGGGGAGGGGTTGCGCTGGCTCTGGCGGCACCGCTTGCTCCGGACGCTGGCCCTCGTGCTCGGTGGGATGAACATGCTCTCCGCGATCGCGTTCATCCTGATGGTGCTGTTCGCCCAGGAGGTGCTCGGCCTGTTCGAGGGCTGGCAGTACGGTGCGGTCATCACCGGCGTGGCGGTAGGTGCGGTGATCGGCTCCCTGGTGGCCGAGCGCATCGCCCACTGGCTCAGTCCAGGGACCAGCCTGTTCGCCGCGATCGGCGTCGAGGCGCTCACGTTCACCGTGATCGGCCTGACCTCGAGCGCTGTGGTGGTCTGGTTGGCCGGTGTGCTCAGCGGGGTGGCGATCGTTCTCTGGAACGTGGTCACCGTGTCCCTGCGGCAGCGGATCATCCCGGACCAGCTGCTCGGCCGGGTGAACTCGGTCTACCGGTTCTTCGGCTGGGGCACGATCTCCCTGGGCACCCTGCTCGGTGGTGTGCTGGTCTCGGCGGGTGAACCGTTCCTCGGCCGGGAATGGGCGCTGCGGCTACCTTTCCTGCTCGCCGGCGCCGCCTACCTGGTGCTGCTCGCCCTGGCCCTGCCCCGGCTGACCACCGCGGCGATCGAGTCGGCCCAGGCCCGCGCCGAAGCCGAGCAGACCGGCGACCGGTAGCGGCAGCGCGAGCCGCAGAGCACCCGGGTGGCGCGCCTGGCGATTGACTTTAGTATGAGAGGTAACTAACCTGCCGAGCCACTGGTCATCGATGCCTAGCGAAGAGGAGGTGAGGACGTGCCGGACCTCCCGGTCGCCGTCAATCTCCGCTTCATGCGCGAGGTGAACACCGCGGCGGTACTGACCAGCCTGCGCGAGCTCGACCCGGTGAGCGTGGGTGGGCTCGCCGAGTCCACCGGCCTCTCCCGGCAGGCGGTGGCTCGCGTTCTCGACGAGCTGCAGAACGATGGACTGGCCGAGGTGCTCCCGCCGGACCGCACCGAACGAGCCTCCGGACGACCAGCTCAGCAGGTGCGGTTCCGCGCCGAGGCCGGCTACGTCGTCGGCGCCCTGATCGATCCCCAGGTCATCCATCTCGCTGTCGCCGATCTGCGCGGCAGCGTGGTGGCGACCTCCCGCGCTCCGCTCGAGGCAACGCCCCAGGACCAGCATGTGCTCGACCTGCTGGTCGGTGAGACCCGGGCCCTGCTCGACGGCGCCGGAATCTCGGTGGCCGACGTGTGGTCCGCCACGGTGGGAGCCCCCGGCATCATCGACACCGAGACCGGCGTGATCAGCGTGGTCCCGTCCATGCCGGTGCTCACCGGGGACGTCCTGGTCGCGGCGCTCGGCAGCTACCTGTCCTGCCCGGTGTATCTGGACAACGACCTCAAGCTGGCCACCCGAGGTGAGCTCTGGAAGGGCATCGGAGTCGGAGCCCGGCACCTCGTCGTGGTGCACTGGGGCGAACGGGTCGGCGCCGGGATCGTGATCGACGGCGTGCTCTACCGCGGCGCGTCCAACGATGCCGGGGACCTGGGGTTCTTGGACATTCTCGCCGGCGACGTCGACCCGGTGCCGGGCCTTGGCCGGTTCGAGTCCTGGGTGGGGGTGCGAGCGCTGATCCACCTGGCCGCCGACGAGCTCGAGACCGCCGGGGAAGGTGACCGTGCCCGCGCGGTCCGCGAGGCCGGCGAGGCCGCCTTCGATACCGTGCTGGACGGGATCCTCCAACAGGACCGGCCACTGCTGGCGGCCATCGCCCGGCTGGCCGGCAGGTTCGCCCACGGCCTGGTGGCGCTGCGTACCATCCTCGACCCGGAGCTGGTGATCCTCAGCGGACCACTGGCCCGAGCCGGGCGCCCCCTGCTGGCGGCGCTGCACCAGTCCCTCACCGAGCAGCCGCTCACCCCACCGACGCTGCGGCTGTCCACCCTCGGCCGCGACGCCGTCGTGCACGGAGCCCTCCGGCACAGCCTGGACCAGGTGGAGGCCGGCGGCTACGTACACACCGAGAGGAGACCCTCAGCTTTCAGCGCCGGAGTGCCGGCGTCCCCCGTACTGGCTGACTAAGGAGAAGGACCGACATGAATCCGCGAACCCGTAGAACGGCGATCGGGATGATCGCCGGCAGCGCGCTGCTGCTCGCCGGATGTGCCACGGCCGGCAGCGGCGAGAACGAAAGTGAGTCCGAACCGCAGGAGGTCTCCACCGAGATCACCGACGAGGAAGTCACCCTCGTCCTCGCCTACGTGGACGATCCGCCCACCCAAGCGTTGGTGGACGGTTTCGAAGAGCAGTACCCGAACGTCACCATCGAGCCGCAGCAGACCGACTTCGGCAACTACATCACCTCGATCACCCGGTCGATGTCCTCCGATGACGCACCCGATATCGCGCAGTACAACCCCGGGGCGATGCGCTCGCTGATACCGGCCGGTGAGGTGCTCGACCTGACCGCCTACTACGACGCCTACGGCTGGGGGGAGGCGTTCCCGCAGGCCAGCCTGGACCAGCTGATGTCCGACGACGAGGCGATGCAGTTCGCCACCGGCTCGCTGTACGCGGCACCCGGTGCGCTCTCGGTGCTCGGCGTCTTCTACAACAAGGACATGCTCGCTGACGCGGGCATCGACTCACCCCCGCAGAGCGTCGCAGAGTTCGAGGAGGCGCTGGCGGCGGTGGACGACAACGGCGACCAGCCGCTGAGCGTCGGCGGGCTCGAAGTGGGCGGCTTCCAGCTGTGGAACGTCCTGCTGAACAGCACCGGTGACACCCAGCAGTACCTGGACTGGGTCTACGGCGCGCCGGACTCCACGATCGAGACCGACGCCGCCGCGCAGGCCGCGCAGACGATGGCGGACTGGGTGGATGAGGGCTACATCTCGCCGAGTGCGAACGCCACCGCCGACTCCGACGCCCTGGCCGCCTTCACCGCCGGTGACGCTGCGTTCTTCGTGACCGGCAACTGGTACGCGTCCACGATCGAGGACGAGCTCGGTGATGCCGGCGGGTTCTTCGTGCTGCCCCGGGACAACGCGGACGAACCGCCCGTCGCGTCCGGCTCCTCGGTGTCCTACTCGATCTCCTCCCGCTCCGAGCACCCGGATGTGGCTGCCGCGTTCTTGAACTACATGAGCAGCCCGGAAGCCGGCCAGATCGCGATCGATACCGGGTTCATGCCGGTGGACACCGACGCCGGTGCCGCTGCAGAAGGCACCCTCGGCGAGGTTGCCGAGGCATTCGCGCCGGTCGCGGAGAACGACAACATCGTGCCGTTCCCGGACTTCGCGGCCCCAGGGATGATCGACCAGCTCACCGCCGGCATCCAGGGCATCATCTCCGACCAGATGGAGCCGGACGCGTTCCTCACCTCGATGCAGGACACCTGGACCTCCTACCATGGCTGACCCTGCCACTGCCGAGGTGGTGCGGCCGCAGAACTCTCGCGGCCGCACCACCAGCCGGCGCTCCAGCAGCGTCACCAGGCGACGGCGGACCAAGGCTCTGGTCTACCTGCTGCCAGCGCTGCTGATCTACATCGGGTTCGTCATCTACCCGGCGGTGAACACCATCCAGCTCTCCTTCCTGACCTGGGACGGGGTGCAGGCGCCCACCCCGGCGGGGCTGGACAACTACGCGCAGATCTTCCAGAACCCCGAGCTCTACCGCTCGGTGCTGAACGCTCTGCTCCTGATCGTGTTCTTCACCGTGATCCCGGTGATCGTGGGTCTGGTGATGACCGCACTGCTGATCGGCAAGGTGCGCCGCGGGATGACGTTCTTCCGCACCGTGTTCTTCCTGCCGCAGGTGCTGCCGCTGGTGGCCGTAGGTATCACCTGGCGGTGGCTGTACGCCGATACCGGCATCATCAACCAGTTCTTCTCCGCGATCGGCCTGGACTCCATCACCCGAGCCTGGCTCGGCGACTACGACCTGGCGCTGTACGCCCTTGGCTTCATCGGCACCTGGTGCATGAGCGGACTGTGCATGATGCTGTTTCTCTCCGGTGCGCAGAAGATCGACCCCGCCCTGTACGAGGCCGCGAAGATCGACGGCGCCGGCCCGCTGCGCCAGCACCTGAGCGTCACCCTGCCCGGAGTTCGCCCGGAGATCACGATCGCCAGCGTGATCACCACGATCGCGGCGCTGGCCAGCTTCGACCTGGTGTTCGTCACCACGAACGGCGGCCCCGCCAACCAGACCAACGTGCCCGCACTGCTGGTCTACCGGCTCGCCTTCACCCGCGGTGAGGTCGGTACCGCCAGTGCTCTGGCCATCGCCCTGACCGTGCTGGTGATCATCTTCGTCATGCTGATCCGCCGCATCACCCGGGAGGCCCGCTGATGAGATCCTCCACGAGCGGGCTCGTCCTGCGCTACGCGATCCTGATCCTGCTGGCCCTGCTGATCCTGCTGCCGTTCGTCTCCCTGGTGCTGGCCGCCCTGCACGAGTCCGGCTCCACTGTGGCCGGACTCGCCCTGCCGGAGACCTTCCACTGGGAGAACTTTGCACTCGCCTGGCAAGAAGGCGGCTACACCAACCTGATGCGATCGAGCTTCATCGTCGCGTTGGCCGCGGTGCCGATCAACGCGATCTGCGCGATCCTGGCCGGGTTCTCTCTCGCGGTCCTGCACCCTTGGATCGGCAAGCAGCTGTCCGTGTTCTTCGTGCTCGGGCTCACCCTCCCGGTCGAGCTGATCGTGATCGCGCTGTACTTCAACCTGCGCAACGTCGGGCTGACGAACAACTATCTCGGTGTGATCGGCGGCGTGGTGGCGCTGCTGCTGCCGTTCGGCGTGTACTGGATGCAGTCCCACTTCGCCTCGATGCCGCCCTCCCTGGTGGAGGCCGGCCGGATCGACGGCGCAGGCGACCTCACTCTGCTGCGCCGCGTGCTGCTGCCGCTCTCCGGCCCGGCACTGACCACGCTGGCCGTGCTGGTGTTCATGTGGACCTGGAACCAGTTCCTGCTGGTGATCGTGCTGATGCAGGACCCGGCGATGCGCACCGCCCCGGCCGGGCTGGGCCTGTTCGTGGGGCAGTACACCACCAACATCCCGCTGCTCGCGGCCGCCACGATCATCACCGTGGCGCCGATCGTGATCATGTACCTGATCTTCCAGCGCAACTTCATCGCCGGTATCAGCCAGGGAGCGATCAAGGAATGAGCGCACACCTCGACCCGCCCGCTTGGGTGCCCGCGCTGGAGGCGTTGGCCCGCCGGGTGCTCGGCGACCTGGCCGATCAGGTCCGCTTCGCCGGGCTGGACCGCCCGGGCCGGCAGTTCGCCACTGAGGCCAGCGCCGGGCGGCTGACCGTGCGTGGCACCGATGCCGGCAGCGCCGCCGTCGGCCTGCACGAGTACCTGCGCAGCCACTGCGCCGTCGAGGTCAGTTGGGACGACCCACGACCGCCCGCCCCTGATCACCTTCCGGATGCCCCGGTCAGCAGCGGCACCGCCCGGGTGGAGGAGACCTACTACCTGAACTTCTGCACCTTCGGCTACACCACCCCCTGGTGGGACTGGACGCAGTGGGAGCAGGAGATCGACTGGATGGCGCTGCGCGGGATCACCACCCCGCTGATGCTGGTGGGCCACGAGGCCGTGCTGCATCAGGTGCTCACCGACGAGGGACTGAGCCCGGAGGAGGCGGCCGAGTTCCTCTCCGGCCCGGCCTACTTCCCGTGGCTGGCCATGGGATGCCTGGACGGGCACGCCGGCCCTCCGCCGTCGGGATGGATCGAGTCCCACCGCGACCTCGCCGGCCTGATCCTGCGCCGACAGCGCGAGCTGGGGATGCGCCCGGTGCTGCCCGCGTTCACCGGGCACGTGCCCCGCCAGCTTGCTCCGACCGCTCGGGAACGGTCCTGGCAGGGTCATCGCACCTGGATCCTCGAACCGGACGATCCGTTGTTCCGGCGGCTGACCAGCGCGGTGGTGCGCGCTCAGCAACAGCTCTGGGGCACCGATCATCGCTACGCGGCGGACCCGTTCATCGAGATGATCCCGGTCGAGGATGACCCGGGCTACCCCGGGCGGGTGGCCGCGGTCCTGCACGCCGGGCTGACCGATGCCGACTCCCGCGCCGAGTGGTACCTGCAGACCTGGCCGTTCTCCTACGACAGCCAGTTCTGGACCCCGGAGCGGGTACAGACCTTCCTGGACGACATCCCAGGCCGGGTGACGCTGCTGGACCTGTGGGCGGAGACCGACCCGCAGTGGCCCCGGTTCGACGGCTTCGCCGGCCACGACTGGACCTGGTGCGCACTGCTGAACTTCGGGGGCCGCTCGGACCCGATCGCCGACCTGCCCGGACTGGACGCCGCTATCGACCGTGCGCTGATCGGCCCGCACCCCCCGACGGGGCTGGGCCTGGCGATGGAAGCGACCCGCACCACACCGCTGTACTACGAACGGGTGCTGGACCTGGCCTGGCAGGAGGCGCCTGCGCTGCCCACCTGGTTGGCCAGCCGGGCAGGGCGCCGGTACCGGCTGACCGGCACCGACCTGCACGAGAAGGCCGCGACCGCCTGGCAGGACCTCGCCGGCACGGTACTCGCCAGCGGCGAGTATCTGATCTTTCCGGAGGCCTACACCGGTCTGCTCACCCAGCGCCCACCGCGAGAGGTGTTCGACGACGGCCACCTCGCCGCCGAGGTCGCGGCGCTGCTCTGGTACGACCCGGCGGTGCTGGTACGTGCCTGGCGGGGGTTGGTGGAGGTCGCTGAGGCGGCACCGGAGCGTGCTGCCGGGCCGCTCGGGCGGGACCTGGTGGAGGTGGCCCTGGCGATCGTGCCGCGGTGTGCCGAGCTGGCCTTCCTCGCCGCCTATGACGCCGGCGGGGTCCGGGACCGAGCATCCGAAGCACAGTTCTTCACGGTCTTCGAGGACCTGGAGGCGCTGCTCGCCACCCGCGCGGAGTTCCGGTACGCCGAGTGGGAGGAGGCCGCCGTCGCCTGGGCGCATGACGAGAACGGCCGCGCCGTGCTGGCCGACAACGCTCGGCGGCTGGTGACCGTATGGGGCCAGGTCGGCGACGGGTACCTGGACGACTACTCTGCCCGGCTGTGGAGCGGACTGGTTGCGTACTACGCCGACCGGTGGCGCTGCTGGGCGCAGCTGCACCCGATCACGCCGGCCGAGGAGCCCCGGCTGGAAGAGCAGCTGCAGTCCCTGGAGCGTGCCTTCCTCGCTGACGGACCTCCTGCGAGTGCGAGTGCGAGTGCGAGCGACGGTGACGTGGTCACCATCTCCCGCCGGCTGCTGGAGACCTATGCGGACTTCTTCACCGAGGCCGCTGGGCAGCTGCGGGCCGCGCAGGACTAGACCACTGTGCCGGGAAGGGGCCGGCGCGCCAGAGAAGCAGGGGACACCAGAGAGGTGGGGTAAGCACACAGCCTGACTGTCCGAGGATACGAGCCGCTGGGGCCGCGGCTGCTGCAGGTGGCGGCGACGCTGCCTGGGTGCTGCGCGCGCCGGTGAGCTCCGCCGAGAAGGAGAAACATTTCGATGTCAGAGAACACGATGCCCGAAGCCACTACCAGCACCGCGCTGCCCTCGGTCAGCCGGCGCTCTGTGCTCGTCGGAGGCGGGATCGGCGCGCTCGGCGTGGCCGTGACCGGGTCCCGCGTGCACGCTGTGGGTGGCGGCGGAGGCGGTGGCGAGCGCCACGCCTTCGCGATGGTCACCGATACGCACGTGAACGTCCAGGAGCCGGACCGGACCGCGTCGCTGGAGCGGATCTTGACCGAGATCGCCGATCGCGACCCGGCGTTCGTGCTGAACTGCGGCGACATCACCGACCTCGGTGCCGCCGACGAGTTCCAGCTCTACACCGACACCATCCCGGACGCGCTGCAGGGCCGGATGAAGGAGGTGCCGGGCAACCACGAGAACCAGTACCTCGTGGACGCGCTGGAGGCCTACGACGATCACCTCGACGCGCGCCGGTACAGCTTCGCCTCCGGCGGGCTGCACGTGATCGGCCTGGACCCGCTGGTGATGATGGAGTGGGGCTGGTACTTCGACGCCGAGCTGCTCGGCTGGCTGAAGCGGGAGCTGCGCCAGGTGCCCCACGGCACCCCGATCGTGCTGTTCCTGCACTTCCCGATGAGCGCGGACTGGAACTACGTCCAGAACGATCACGAGCTGCTCAGCCTGATCGAGCCCTACCCGGTGCGGGCCATCTTCGCCGGCCACCGGCACGTCACGAACGTCTCCACCTACAACGGCGCCACCCAGGTGATGGGGAACTCGCTGAAGAACGGCCCGTACTACTACTGGATCGAGGAGACCGACGGCGAGGACGGGCCGGTGCTGGAGGTCACCGAAGTCACCGTGCCCGAGGAGGGGGACGTCACCGAGGAGAAGCTCACCACCATCTCCCTGGCCGGCCCGGGGCGGGACGCGCTGGGACCGGTGCGGACTCGGGCCCGGCCGGACCACTCCGCTGTGGAGCTGCGGGTGGATGTTCCCCACCGGGCCGCAGTGGCCGAGGTGAAGGCCCGGCCCTACCCGTATGCGTACGGGAAGATCGACGGCGGTTGGTCCGAGCTGGAACCCTCGGGTCGCCCGTCACGCCGGTGGACCGGGCAGGTGGACGTCTCCGATCTGCCCCCGGGCCGGCACAAGCTCGAGGTCCGGGTGGTGGGGGAGGACGAGGCGCTCTACGACGACGTGGCCGAGTTCGAGCTGCCGGTCACCTCGGCGCGGATCGGCTGGAGCACCAGCCTCGAGGGGCGGATCCAGGGCGGCCTCGCCTCCCGGGACGGCCTGGTGGTGGCGGCGACCACGAAGGGTGAGGTGGCGGCGTTCAAGCCGACCCACCGCTCGAACCGGCCACAGTGGCGTTCCAGCATCGGCCCGGTGTACCGGGCGCCGGTGTTCAGCCCCGACGGCGAGACGTTGCTGGTGCCGTCGACCGACCACCACCTGTATGGCCTCGATCCGGCCACCGGATACGCCCGCTGGTCGGTCGATCTGGGGGCGCCCCTGGCCGGTGATCTCGCGATCGCGGAGGTCGACGACGAACCGCGGATCCTCCTCTCCATCGGCCAGCAACTGGCGTGCCTGGACCTGACCGGTCAAGTGCAGTGGACGGCCGAGCTGAACGGGATCTACGCCGGGCGGCCGGAGTGTGACGGTGAGCGGGTGTACGCGGGCAGCGGCGATGGGAACGCCTACGCCTTCGACGCCCGCACCGGCGAGGAGGTCTGGCGCAAGCAGCTCACCGATAAAGACACCCGCTATGGCACTGTGCTGTACGGGCCGTGGGCCTGCTACGTGCGGATCCTGGCCGAGGGTGCGGTGCTGTTCACCCGGTTCAGCAACGCCGTCGCCCTGGACGGCGCCACCGGTGAGCAGGTGTGGCTGGGCGAGGGTGATGACCTGGAGCTGCAGCAGGTGGTCTACACCCCACCCACGCTGACCGACCAGGGGATCCTCCTGGTGGACGGCTTCGCCGGTTCGGTGCACCTGTTCGATCCCGATAATGGCCAGCAGACGTGGCATGCCGATGCGGTGCCGCGCAACTTCGCCGCTCAACCGGTGCCGAGTCCGGACGAGGACGGGGTGTACTGGCTGGTGTCGCAGAGCGGGGCACTCGCCCGGATCGACCTCGAGGAGGAGTCAGCGGAGCAGGTGCTGCAGGTGCTCACCTGCTACACCCAGTCCACCGCGGCGATCGTCGGCTCCGGCGCGGAGCAGGTGCTCGTGGTCGGCGGGCAGGACGGTGTGCTCTACGGAGTGGTCGACCTGCAGGCCTGATCGCCGGGTACTGGGCCTCGCCGCTGCCGGTCAGCGGTGGCGGCGAGGCCCCCTCCGGTGCGGCCTGGTGAGCGGGGTCAGGTGCGCCAGCTCGCGGAGCGCGTGGCCGAACGGCCGAGTGGGCAGCCGGCGGTAGCCGCCGTCGGCCAGCCCAGCGGATACCTCGAACCAGCAGGCCGCCGCCCGGTCTCCGGTGCGCAGCCAGGACCACGCCATCGCGAGCAGGTAGAGCGGGAGGAACAGTGGCCCAAGAGCCATCCACTGCCGGCTGTGCCGTTCCTCGTGGCGGAGCACCCGGGGATGACGTCGGCTCAGCCGGTCCAGGTCGTACCGGCTGATCACCACGTCCCCGACGGTGAACGCACCACCGGTGGGGAACGACCACCGGTAACCCTCGGCGAGGAGCAACCGGTCTGGGCCCGTGCGCAGCCGGGCGCCGCCGGCGCGGGCGATCAGTACCCCGGCCGCAGTGGCACCGTTCAGCCGGTTCACCCAGAATCGGGCCAATGCCCCCCGGTGACGCGCCCTGCTGCCCGCCGATGGGGAGAGCTGCCGATTGTCAACGCCGGTCACCCTGGCGATGATAGGGCGCATGAGTCAGATCCCGCCCGGGCCCTCCGCCGGAAGAGCGTTCACTAGATTCCTGATCGGCTTCGCCCTGGTGGAGGGGGCGCTGCTGAGCGCGATCATGCTGGCGATGGTGTTCGAGATCATCACCGTGGGACAGATGATCCCGATGATCATGGTGATAGCGCTCGCCGGGTGTGCCGCGCTGACCTGGCGGGTGCTCACCCTGAACAAGCACAAGCAGCGCGAGACCTCGGCCTACGCCACGCAGGTTCCGCAGAGCGGTCCGGCGCAGGGGTATGGGGACAGCGCCGGGCTGAACGACCTGGGTCAGCAGGACCCGATGGCCAAGTATCGCGACCCGAACCGCTGATCCGAACGTCCTGGTGCCAGGACGGACTCAGATCGAGTCGAGCACAGCGTCGATCTCGTCGAAGCGCTCGACCACCAGGTCTTCGACGAGCTGGCCCCGGGCAATCACCGCCCGAGGCGAAGCGAGGGTGCGGATGTCCTCGAGCGGGTTGGTGTCGGTGAGCAGCAGGTCGGCGCTCAGGCCCGCTTCGACGGCGCCGGTCTCCGCCCGTAGCCCGAGCAGGCCGGCGTTCGCCTGGGTGGCTGCGTGCAAGGCGCGGGCGGGGCTCAGCCCGCCGTACCGGATCAGATAGTCGATCTCCCGCCACGTGTTGTAGTGGGTCACGAAGGTCAGCGCCGAGTCCGTGCCCATCCCGATCGTCACGTCGTTCTCGACGGCGGCGGCCAGGCCGGCGAGCATCTCCTCCAGCACGATCTCGGCGTTGGCCTTGTTCACCGCGTTGATCCCGGTGACTTCCGGGGCCGTCTTCACCAGCGGCAGGCAGGCCTGGAAGGTGGGGATGAACGCTGAGGAGCCGTGCAGAGAGCGTGGGTTGTGGTGAAACAGCTCGACGATCTCGTCGGTGAGAGTGGCGCCGTGCTCGATCGTGTCCACCCCGGCGCGCAGCGACGCCAGGATGCCCTCCTTGCTCTGCGCGTGCGCGGCGACGAGGACGCCGGCGTTGTGCGCTTCCTCGCAGATCGCGCGCATCTCCTCCTCGGTCATCTGCGGCCGGCCGGCCTCGCCGATCGTCTTCGCATCGGTGACCCCTCCGGTCGCGGAGATCTTGATTGCGGTGACGCCGCCTCGCAGGTTGATCCGCACGTTCCGGCGGGCGTCCCACGGGTTGTCGCTGACCAGGGCGATCTGTGGCGCGCCGTGCCCGCCGCTGACGGCCAGCAGCGGCCCGGACGCCAGCAGTCGCGGCCCGGGATAGTCGCCGGCCTCGATCTCGTTCGCGATCGTGACGGCTTCGTAGCGTACGTCTCCGAGGCTGCGGATCGTGGTGACGCCGGTCTTCAGCTGGGTGAGGACGGCGGTCTTGGTGCGCCACTTCAGGTAACGCTTGCCAAGGGGGCTGCGGAAGAACACGGTCACCGCCTTCTCCGCCTTCTCGTTCATCAGTACCGGTGGCAGGGGCTTACCGTCGGAGAACAGGTGCGCGTGCGCGTTGATCAGACCCGGCATGAGGAACCGCCCGGCGGAGTCGATGCGGCGGTAGCCGGTGGGGACCTCGACCTCCTCGGTGCGGCCGACCCTGTCGATAGTGCCGCCTGGTCCCACCAGCACAGTGGTGCCGGGGCGCGTGGTGCCCTCCTGGTCCCCGGTGATCACGGTGACGTCGATCAGTGCCAACGGCATGCTCATCTGGCCCTCCATCGGGTGGGGCCCGCGCGCCGGGTCCTCTCCCGGCCGGTCACGCTACACCTGGCGCGTGCGCGGAGGTCCGGGTGAGAGCGTGCGACTCATCTCGGCGACCGGCGGTCGGCTCAGTTCCTGCGCCGGCGGGGACGTTCGCCGAGCACGGCGAAGCACCCGCCGGCGACCACCAGGAAGGCGATGGTCAGGGCGATCGACCCGAGGCCGGGGCGGCCGTGCGGGAGCAGTAGCTCCACCACGGCGTTCGTGTTCCACGCTGCTCCGGCCAGGGCGAGCAGACCGGCACCCACCCCCACCGGCCCTGGGCGCCCGGCCAGGTACAGCACCGCGACCAGGGCGAGCACCCCGGCGGTGACGTACCCGGCGAGAGGCGACCATCCGCCGTCGGCAGTCTCACCGGTATAGGTGACATAGCCGAGCCAGCCCCCGGCAGCCAGGGTGAGCAGACCGGCCACGATCCGCAGCCGGCCACCGGCGAGCGGCAGCAGCACCGCGGCTGCGGTGACCGCCACCAGCACGAGCAGATGACCGGTGGCCAGGTAGTAGCTGGAGTTCGGGATATCCGGGTTCGCCTCCGGGATCAGGTCCCGGGCCGAGCCGAGGGAGAGTAACGGGTCGGCGGTGTCGGACTCAGCGTTGCCCCAGCCGAGCACCAGCGCGCCCGCCCACACCAGCACCAGCCCGCCCCAGATGAGCAGCTTGACCCGCATTCGCATGGGGCCACGGTAACCCGGCCGGCCCGCCTCATTCGGCGGCCGACGCGGGGCGGCGGGCGACCAGCCAGACCCGCACCGCCCCGGCCAGGCCGATGAGCAGGAACACGGCCGCGAACGCCACGGTGATCCGGGTCGCGTCGGCGAAACCCTGGATGAGCGCAGCCACCACCTGGTCAGTGTTGCTGCCGAACGGGCTCGCCGCTCCGGCATCGCGCAGCTGAGCGATCGTGGACCCGGCGCTGGTCCGGGTGGTGGTGGCGACCTGGTCGGCGGAAGTCCCGGGTACGCCTGCCGCCGCGAGCGCACTCGGCAGGGTGAGCGCCAGCGCGACGGAGAGCGCGCTGCCGGCTAGGGCTGTGCCGAGTGCGGAACCCACCTGGCGCACTGTGCTCTGCGTTGCCGACCCTTGACCCGACATCTCGGTGGGCACATCGCGCAGAACGGTGCCGGTGAGCTGCGCGGACGCGAGGCCGAGCCCGAGCCCGTACAGCACCAGTGGTGCGGCGATCAGCCCGGCCGGGGTCGTCGGGCCCGCGGCGAGAACGACCAGTCCGGCCCCGACAACCTCCAGACCGAGCCCGGCGAGCACCACGCCGGGAGTTCCGATGCGGTCGGCGAGATGCCGGGCCGCCGCACCGGCGCCGAACGCCCCGAGCGCCATCGCGGCCAGCACCCCACCGGCCGCCATCACGCTCAACCCGCGAGCATTCACCAAGTACAGCGGCAGGGTGAAGACGATCGCGAACTCACCCACGGCGACCGCTGCGGCGGTCAGGTTGCCCCAGGTGAAGGTGGGCAACCGGAACAGGGTCAGGTCCAGGAGCGCGGATCGGCGCACCCGGCGGCGGTGCCGCTCCCAGGCCACGAACAGGATCAGGAACACCACTGCGACCGCGAGCAGCACGGGCACCACCGAGATCGGCGCGTCGGCAGGCCAGGTACTGCCCAGCACGGTCAGCTCCGCCTGCGGGGCCCACCACCCCAGCTTCGGGCCCTCGATCACCGCGAACACCAGGGCACCGAGACCGATCCCGGAGAGCAGGGCACCGGCCACATCCGCACCCTGCGCCGGTGTGACACCGTGAGTGGGCCGCACAGTGACCGTCGCGGCGAGCAGCACCACGGCACACACCGGCACGTTCACCAGGAAGATCCACCGCCACGAGGCGTAGCTGGTCAGTGCCCCGCCCGCCAACGGGCCGACGGCTGCCGCTCCGGAGATCACCGCGCCCCACACCCCGAAGGCCGCCGCCCGGTACCGACCGCGGAAGGTCGCGTTCACCGTGGACAGCGTCGAGGGCATGATGCCAGCGGCCCCGAGCGCCTGGACCACACGCGCGCTGATCAGGGCGCCCGCGCTGTCGGCCAGCGCGGCGAGCACGCTCCCGGTGATGAAGACGACCAGACCGGCGAGGAACATCCGGCGCCGCCCCCACCGGTCCGCCAGCTTCCCGGCTGCCAGGAGGAAGGCGGCGAGTACGACGGCGTAGCTGCTGTTCACCCACTGGGCGTCGGTCAGGTCCAGATCGAGGTCGGCGATGATTGCCGGCAGTGCCACGGCCACGATCGTGCCGTCCAGCACGATCATGCCCAGTCCGACCGAGAGCGTGGCCAAGCCGAGCCAGTCTCGTCGGGTCGGCGCACCGACCTGCGCTTCGGAAGCGCTCATTCTGACAGTGTGTCACCAACTGCGTCGATGGCGAATCCATCGAACGATGGAGTCTGCGCCGACCGAATGGGCGCTGCGCAGGACTGGCTCCGCGGGGTGCCATAGAGGCACCAACCACGACGAGAAGTCAGGACGATCATGAAGAAGCTGTTCTACGCCGCATTCGCCTACATGGTGATCGGGGTGGCCTCGGGGCTGTTCTATCGGGAGTTCACCAAGGCCAACGACTTCCCCGAGGGCGCGTTCACCCAGCTGGGTCTGGCGCACACGCACCTGCTGACCCTCGGCTTCATCGTGCTGCTGATCGTGCTCGCGCTGGAGAAGGTGTTCACCCTCAGTGCCAGCCGCCGCCTGTTCGCCTGGTTCTTCTGGCTCTACAACGCCGGTGTGGTGCTCACCTCGGCGATGCTCATCTGGCACGGCTCGCTGACCGTTCTCGGCCAGGAGTCCACTGCGATGATCGCCGGCATTGCCGGCCTGGGGCACATGCTCGTCACCGCCGGAATGGTGCTGCTGTTCCTGGCGCTGCGCCGGGCCGTGGTCGGCAGCGGCAAGCTCGGTAGTGGTGGTGCGCAGGTCGCAGCGGCGCAGTCCGCGGTCAGCCAGTGAACGGCTTGCGGAGTCGGCCCTTGACTTGCTGGAACGCCTCATGGGCAGGGCCCTCGAAGGCGATCACCGGGAGGTGCTGTTCATTCCTTCCCACGCCGGCGGTCAGCGTGAGGTAGGTGGCCGGGGCGCCGTCGACCGTGTAGACGCGCAGTCGCCGGCGGGCGGCATCGGCCTGGCGGGAGACCGGCAGCGGCAGATAGATGCGCGGGTCGGCGGTGGCCAACCGCTGGTGGGCCTCGTTCAGGTCACCGGCGAGTACCCAGCTCTGTTGCGTCAGCGACGCTCCGTTGCGCATCTTCCAGGTGCCGGTCCGGGTGGCGTGCAGCGCGGCCCAGATCCCGAAGACCAGCGCCAGCCCGATCAGGATGTAGCCGAAGTACGGGGCCAGCACCCGGGCCCGCCGGCCGCGCATGTCCGCCCCGACCTGCTGCACCGCGTCGAAGTTCAGCACCACCAGGATCGCCCCGATCAGCAGCACCGCCGACACGGTGGCGAAGGTGAGCGTCTTCGCGGTCGACTGGCCGAACTCGAACTGCTCGGGATGGGCGGCGAGGGCGCCGTTGTCAGGTCGCACGGGGACGGCCTTTCGGGTGTGGAGTTGTCTGGGACGGACAGGAGAGTAGCAGCAGGCGTTCCCGCGGCGCGGTGGGTGGGCGTGCCTAGTTCGCTCCGTGGGAGGGCAGGTGCGTCACGGCGGTGAGTCGGCGGGCTACGGTCTGAATCCGCTCGGCGAGCTCCGGGGGGTCGAGGACGTCAAAGTCGACGTCCATCAGCGCCACGTAGATCGCGATCTCGTCGAGCGAGTGCGATCCGGTGCGCAGCAGGCACGTCGCCTCGCCGACGGCTTCGATCCGCCCGACCGTCGGGGAGATCCGGGCGGTCGCCTGGGCGGCAGAGGTGTGCAGCAGGAGCCGGGCCTGGTGGGTGTACGGCGCGGAGGAGATCGCCGTGGAGACGTAGGCGCCGAGATCCTTGGCCGGGGGAGGGCGTGGGGTGAATCGCCGGCCGGTCGAGGGTGGGGCGTCGATCCGGTCCACCCGATAGGTGCGCCAGCCGGACCGGTCGACATCCCAAGCGACCAGATACCACCGGTGCGGGGTGTGCACCAGCCGGAGCGGCTCGACCTCGCGCTGGTGCTGCGAACCCCGGTACCGGAACCTGAGCCGCTGCTGGTCGCGACACGCAGCCGCGATGATGGTGAGCATCTCCGGGTCCACAGCGTCTTCGCCGCCGCCGAGGGACACCGTGGCCGCATGCAGCGCCTGGACCCGATGGCGAAGCCTGGAGGGCAGCACCTGCTCCAGCTTCAGCAGGGCGCTCACCGCGGTCTCGCCCACACCGGAGACCGCGCCGACCGCCGCCCCGCGGAGTCCGATCGCCACCGCTACCGCCTCCTCATCGTCCAGCAGCAGCGGTGGCATCGATGTGCCGGCGGCGAGCCGATAGCCGCCCGCGGTCCCGCGGGTGGAGTCCACCGGATAGCCGAGGCTGCGTAGCTTGTCGATGTCCCGGCGGACCGTGCGCACGTCCACCTCGAGCCGAGAGGCAAGGCTGTCACCGGACCACTCCTGACGCAGCTGTAGCAGGGAGAGCAGATGGAGCAAACGGGCCGAAGTGTCGAGCATGGATTCATTCTCTCCGACGTTCAGGACAAAAGCTGTCCTGAACGATAGTTAGCGTTGAAATATGCACACAGAAGAGATCCGCCCGTTCCGCATCGACATCCCGCAGACCGAGATCGACGACCTGCACCGCCGGCTGGCCGACACCCGCTGGCCGGACGAGCTCGCCGACGTCGGCTGGTCCTACGGCGCACCGACCAACTACCTGCGCCGGATCGCCGAATACTGGCACACCGACTACGACTGGCGGCTCTGGGAGGCGGCGCTGAACGAGATTCCGCAGTTCACCACCGAGATCGACGGACAGAACATCCACTTCCTGCACGCCCGCTCGCCCGAGCCGGAGGCGACCCCGCTGCTGCTCACCCACGGCTGGCCCGGATCGGTGGTCGAGTTCCTGGAGATCATCGGCCCGCTCACCGACCCGGTCGCCCACGGCGGCGATGCCGCCGACGCCTTCCACGTGGTCGCCCCGTCGCTCCCGGGCTTCGCCTTCTCCGGCCCGACCACCGAACCCGGCTGGAACATCGCCCGGATCGCCCGGGCGTGGGCGGAGCTGATGCGCCGGCTCGGCTACACCCGCTACGGCACCCAGGGCGGGGACACCGGCTCGGTCGTCTCACCCGCGGTCGGCAGGATCGCGCCCGAGCAGGTGATCGGCGTGCACGTCAACGGTGGCCTGGGTACCCCCTCCGGAGATCCCGAGGAGCTCGCCGGGCTGACCACCGCCGAGCAGGAGCGACTGGCGCAGGAGGAGGCGAAGATGTTCGACAGTGCCGGGTACGCGATGATCCAGTCCACTCGGCCGCAGACCCTCGGTGTGGGACTCGCGGATTCCCCGGCGGGCCAGCTTGCTTGGATCATCGAAAAGTTCCAGGAGTGGACCGACCCCGCGCACGAGCTGCCCGAGGATGCGGTCTCCCTGGACCAGCTGCTCACCAATATCAGCGTGTACTGGTTCACCGGGACGGCCACCTCCGCCGCGCGGCTGTACAAGGAGGAGGCAGCCACCTGGGGTCAGTCCGCTGATCGCTCCGAGGTGCCCTCCGGCGTCGCGGTGTTCCCGAACGACTCCGGAGTGCGAGCGATCGCCGAGCGGGAGCACCACATCGTGCACTGGTCCGAGTTCGATCGCGGCGGACACTTTGCGGCGATGGAGGCGCCGGACCTGCTCGTGGAGGACGTTCGGTCGTTCTTCCGGAAGGTGCGCTGAGCGGCGTCGGGATAGTGCTGGGGCCGGGTCGGGTGGATCGCACTCGGCCCGGTCCTGCCTGGTGAGGTCTTCTCGAGACCGCCGACGGCGGGACTCGCCTGGACCATGCCGGTCTCCCTGGTGATCACTACGGCAAAACCCTATGCTCACCTGATGGGTGGTTTCCTGGCGTTTCTGTTGATCGCGTGGCTCGTGCTGTCGGTTCTCGGGTTCGTGATCAAGGGGCTGCTCTGGTTGACGTTCGTGGGCATCGTGCTCTTCGTGGTCACCGCGATCTTCCTGTGGCTGAAGCGGAAGACGAGTGGAACCACGCGCTGATCGCGTAGGCGAGCCGGCGGGCCAGTCCCGAACCCGGCGCCAGTGAGTCAGACCAGGACGGCGATCGCCAAGAACGCGACCGCACCGATGCCGGTCAGAGTGCGAACCAGGTGCGCCGCGTTCCACCTGCGCTCGAACCCGCCGCGCGCGGCCGCCAGCTCCGCAGCGGTCTGCACGGCGGCGTCGTCCAGGCGCCGGTTCAACGGCACGTTCACCCCGACCGTGATCGCGAACGTGGCGATCGCGCAGACGAGTCCGGCGATCAGCCACGGAAGGGCCACGTCGGCGGGACGGAGCACCACGGTGACAGCTGCGAGCAGCGGAGCACCGAGGAACACGAGGAGGAAGACGGCGTTCACGATCGCCTGGTTGATCGCGCGGAACGCCGTCACATACGTGTGGTCATCGACCCGCCGGAGGCCAGGAACGATCGCGCAGGCGAACGCGAAGAACAGCCCCGCGAGCAGGCCGTTCCAGACCAGTGCTGCGGCGAGCACTGCCGTGTCGATCGGGTTCATCCGAGTTCCTTCGCTGGTGGTGGATTCTCACGGGGTTCAGAACGGGTAGCCGTGCTGGAGGAGGAAGACGACGGCCGAGAGGCCCGCATAGAGGAGGAACGTTGCCGCGATCCACGGGCACGTCCACCGGCTGGTGGCGTACTCCGCCCGGGAGAGGGCCGGGCGCATCGCGAGCAGTCCGAGTACCTGGAGTGCGGTCAGGGCGAGGTAGGACCAATCGGCGAACACCCAGGCCAAGGGTACGAAGTGCAGTGCGACGCAGAGGCCGATCCACCACCCGTACCACCGGCTCTGCCCCCGCCGGGCAAGCACCAGGCAGCCGCCACCGATGAGCAGAATCTCGGCGAGCACCACCACACCGAACACCCAGTAGCGGCCATCGAGCGCCGAGGGCGTGTCCCAGTTCTGCCAGACCAGCAGCCCGAAGGCGATCGCGAGCAGGAAACCGGCGACGGATCCCGCGCCCCAGACTCCGCGTAGCCGCGGTTTCGGATCCTCCTGCGCCCAGCCGAACCACCCAGCGGCCATCAGCGCCAGCCAGGCGATCGCGAACGCCTGGTCGCGGAGGAAGTCAGTGATCATCGATGCCTCTGGCAGGGAGTACGTCACTACGGCAAGTGGGCCCCGTGGGGCTCGAACCCACAACCCACGGATTAAAAGTCCGTTGCTCTACCCATTGAGCTAGAGGCCCGCGGCCGCCTCGACAGCGTCCGTCGTGAGCGCCGGCGGGAGACCGGCACCCGGTCACTGTAGCGGACCACAGGCCACGGTCCGTAGCCCCGACCAGGGGTCTCGCTCGCCGGTGGGGCGCTCACCTCCCGGCTACGGGGTGGCGACAGCAGTGAGGTGATCGAGCGCCTCGAGTATCTGGGCGGGCTGGTTCTGGATGAGGAAGTGTGAGCTGTCGCGAACCAGGAGCGTTCTTACCGCCGGGTTGATGCGCTCGGCGCTCTGCCGGACGCGGCCGGGAGAGTGGACGACCGAGTGCTCCGCCAGCAGTTGCTGGACCGGCATAGTGAGCCCGCGCAGCTGCTCCTTGGGCACCAAGGAGGCCTCCGGGGCTTTGATCCGGAACGAGAGCATGGCCAGTGTTCCCAGTTCGACGATGTCCTCGTGACCGGAGAGGCCTTGCCCGGCCCAGCTGAAGAACCGCTTGACGGTCGACTCGCGGGGGAAGAGGTACGGCGGAACGCAGTGCAGCAGCCAGCGCAGGCTGAAGGGCGCGAATACCTGGGCGGGATCCAACAGGGTCAACGAGGCGACGCGGTCGGGGTGCCGCACCGCGAGCTGAGCGGCGAGCCACCCGCCGAACGAGTACCCGCACAGATGAGCTGCCGTCAGGCCGAGGCCGTTCAGGGTGTTGATCAGCGACGCGAGGTAGTCCTCGGTCGTGCGGATCCGTGCGCCGTCATTGACGCTGATGCCGGGCTCACCGATGGTGTCGATGACATAGACCCGGTATCGGGAGGCCAGCTCGTGGATCAGCGGCGTCCAGCTGGGGGCGGGGGTGTAGCGCCCGTGCAGCAGTACCAACGGGGGGTGGTGCAGATCGCCGGCGACGAGCACACCGGTGTGTCCATAACGATGGGAGACCAGCGTCCGCTCGTGGGCGGGCCAGCTGAGCAGCACATGCTCGTAGTGGTCCATGAACCTCCTCTGCCACTGGGGACTCACGAAGGCTGAGGCGGCGGTCGAGGATGGCATGCGATCGGCTCCAAACCTGAAAGTTACTGTCAGGTAGTGAAGGTAGCGCAGATGCTCGATACTTGCAAGTGACTTTCAGGTTTGCGAGGTTCCGGGCTAGGGTGATGAGGATGAGTGAGAAATTGGGGGCGTGGGAGCGCCGGAAGCTCACCGCGATGCGACACATCCAACGAGTCGCCCTGGATCTTTTCGATGCTGAGGGGTACGAGAAGGTCACGGTGGAGCAGATCGCCGCCGAAGCAGGCGTCTCGCCCAGCTCGATCTACCGCTACTTCGGCGTCAAGGAGCGGGTGGTGCTCTGGGACGAGCATGACCGGGGCCTGATGGCTGGCATTGCCGCTGGTCTCCAACGAGGACCAGCCCTTGAGGCGATCGAGAACCAGTTGCGGCAGGTGGCGGCGGGCGTCGACGCACTCGCGGAGGATGAGCGTGAGTTCCTTCGTCATCGGATCAGC
This sequence comes from Ruania zhangjianzhongii, assembly GCF_008000995.1. NCBI lineage: Bacteria > Bacillati > Actinomycetota > Actinomycetes > Micrococcales > Ruaniaceae > Ruania > Ruania zhangjianzhongii. The sequence goes on along the minus strand of NZ_CP042828.1, from coordinate 4,483,898 downwards.
TACATCCGGCACGAACCGCAGATCCTCGCAGTCATGCACCAACAGGCTGATGCCATGGAAGGCGCGCTGCGGTCCGTGCTCGAGAGCGGAAGCCACCACGGCGCGGATCCGCTGGAACTGCGGATCGTCGCCGGGATGGTCGCCTCCACGGTCCTCAATGTCCTCGTCGCCTGGGCCGAGCGAGAGGATCGCCCGGGCCTGTCCCCACTATTCGAACAAGCCTTCCGGATCCTGCGCCGAGGGATCGCAGCCGAGGAATCGAGCTAAGCGGCTGGCTGGGCAGCGCCCGCCCGATACCTCCGGGGCCTCCGGACTTCTTCCGCGCATATGCGAAGGGCCTCACCCTGCGCGGGATGCTCATCAACGATCACCTGGACACCTTCGCCGAGTTCATCCCGCAGGGTGCCACCTGGCTGGCCGACGGCACCCTGCGAGCCGAATCCACGATCGTCACCGGACTTGACCGGGCGCCCGAGGCGTTCATCGACCTGTTCCGGGGAGCCAATGTGGGCAAGATGCTCATCCAGCTGTGAAAGGCACCCTCTCGTCGCCGAATCAGGACCCGGCATCCGCGGTGGGACCGTCCTTGGCCTGCTCGGCATCCTCGTCCTCCGCGGCGTCCTCGTCCTCCTCGGCGCTGTCCCGGCTGCGCACCACCACGAACGTGGCCCCGGCCAGCACCAGCCCGGCCAGGACGGCGATCGGGACCATCCAGCCGTCCGGCAGCAGCTCCGCCAGCAGCCCCCGGGTGGTCGAGGTCGGGTCGGCGAGCACCACGGCCACGAACACGGCCACCAACACCGACGCCGCAACCGCCGGCCAGCGGCCCGGACCACCGGATGCCCGCCTGCCCAGGATCCGCCCGGCGGTCATGATCCGCCGCACCCGCAGCACCCGGAGCGCCCCGATGGCACGCAGCAGCCGGAACACCTGAAACGGTCCGAGCGCGAACACCACGCTGAGCACGATGAGGACCGCCAGTAGCAACAGCCACCAGTTCCGGCGCAACCACGCCCGCTTGTCCGGCGAGACCGCGAGCAGCACCACCGGCTCCGCCATCAGTACCACTCCGGCCACCGCACTGGCCACGACACCCCAGTAGGACATCGGCTCCCCGAGCAGGGTCAGGAACACCGCCGGCACCGACGCCAGAGCAGCGATCAGCACCGGCCAAGCGAGCCGGTCCTCCCACCGCTGTTGCCGGGTGTGCGCCTCGGTCGACACCTGCTGCTCGGACTCCCCTCAGCGCTGTGCCGCGGGGCCGAGCACCCGGTCGGTGTAGTCGTTCGCGAACAGCCCCTCCGGGTCAGCGGCCCGGCGCACCTGCGCGGCCTGCTCGAACTGGGGATAGACCGGGGCCAGGTCGGCGGCGTGGCGCCGGTGCATCTTTCCCCAGTGCGGGCGCCCTTCGTGGGCACGCATGATGTCTTCCACTGCCCGGAAGTACCGCGCAAACGCCAGCCGGTGGTACTGGTGCACGGCCACGTACGCGGTCTGGCGACCCTGCGCCGTCGAGAGCCATACCTCGTCAGGTGCGGCGAAGCGCACCTCGATCGGGAACGGCACCGGCTCCCTGGTGCGCCGCAGCCAGGAGTCCACCGCCAGCAGCGCCGGCACCACCGCCTCGGCCGGGATCGCGTACTCCATCTCCCGGAACCGCACCCGCCGTGGGCTGGTGAACACCTCCGCGGAACTCCCGCTGTACCTGCGTGCCGAGAGTGCCCGCGCGGCCACGAAGTTCGCTCCGCGGGTGAACGGTCGCCCGGCGGTGCAGAGCAGGTTGGTCAGCTCGAACAGGCCGTTGGCAACGATCTCATCGTCAAAGAACCGGCGGACCGGGTGCAGCGGGGGTGCGTCACCGGCCCTGTTGTTCGCCTTGGTGAACGCGATATCGGTGTACGGGAACCAGTAGAACTCGAAGTGGTCGTTGCCCCAGACCGGTCCGTCATCATCGTCGAGAGCCTCCAGCACCGCCCCGAGCGGGCGGGGCCGTTCATCGGCGGTGAGGGTGAACGCCGGAACGCCACGCAGCGTCACCGCGGTCAGCACTCCCACGCTGCCCAGACCCAGCCGGGCGACCTCGAACAGATCCCGGTTCTGGTCGGCATCGGCGTCGAGGACCTGCCCGGTCGCGGTCACCAGTCGCACCGCCCGCACCTGGTCGGCCAGCCCGCGCAGCTGGGCGCCAGTGCCGTGCGTCCCGGTGGAGATCGCCCCGGCGACCGACTGAGCGTCGATATCGCCCATGTTCTCCAGCGCCAGGCCGTGCTGGGCGAGTAGCCGGCACAGCCGGCGCAGCCGGATCCCCGCCCCGACCCGCACCAGCCGGGAGCCGTCCGACTCCGGCGGCCCCACCCATTCCAGCTCGTCCAGGTTATCCAGCTGCAGCAGCACACCGTCGCTGACCGCCGCCGGGCTGAAGGAGTGCCCAGCTCCGGCCACCCGCACCTGCCCGCCCCGCTCCGCCTCGGCGCGCACCAGCTGGGCGACCTCCTCCTGGCTTCCCGGAGCGGCGAACAGGCGCGGATCAGCACGCGCCGTCCGCGCCCAGTTCTGCCACAGTGGTTCCGGCTCGGTCTGCGTACGCATGAGGCCATCATGCCCGGGGATGAAGCGGGCTGTGGAACGGATGGGTGAGAATGGGGGCCATGAGACCTGCCCAGTCCTGGCGTCCAGCGCCCTGGCGAGAGGCCACCCGCACCTTCTCCGCGCCGTTGGCCGTGGTGGATCTGGACCGCTTCGACGCCAACGCCGCGGACCTGCTCGCCCGGGCTGGCGGCCTGCCGCTGCGGCTGGCAAGCAAGTCGGTGCGGGTGCGGCACCTGACCCACCGCGCACTGGAGCTCGGCTTCACCGGGGTGATGGCCTATTCGCTCGCCGAAGCGCTCTGGCTCGCCGAGGACGGCATCGACGACGTGCTGCTCGCGTACCCGAGCGTGGACACCGCCGCACTGGTGCGCCTGGCCAGCACACCCGCTGCGCGGGACAAGATCACTGTGATGATCGACGACGTCTCCCAGGTGGCGCTGGTCGAGCGCGCCTTCATCCGGGCCGGCTCGCCCGAGGGTCCGCCGGTCAATGTCTGCCTGGACATCGATGCCTCGCTGCGGCTCGGCGTGGGCGCTGCGCATGTGCACCTGGGGGTGCGTCGGTCCCCGGTGCGCACCCCCGAGGAGGCCGTTGCCCTGGCTCGCAGCGTGCAGCGCACCGGCAGGATGAGGGTGCGCGGGGTGATGTTCTACGAGGCCCAGGTCGCCGGGATGCCCGAGACCGGCGTCAAGGCGCCGGCGATCCGGCTGATCAAGGGCCTGACCATGCTCGAGCTCGCCGGCCGCCGGCCCGCTGTGGTCACCGCCCTGGAGGAGCATCTCGGCCGCCCGATGCTGGTCAACGGTGGTGGCACGGGATCGGTGCAGCAGACCGGGACCGACCCCACCATCACCGAGATCACCGCGGGCTCCGGGCTGTACTGCCCCACGCTGTTCGACTCCTATGACGCCTTCACCCCCCGCCCGGCGGCCTTCTTCGGCCTGGACGTGGTGCGCCGCCCCGCCCGCGGCATCGTCACCGCGTTCGGTGGCGGGTATGTCGCCTCCGGGCCCCGGCCCATCGCTCCCGTCTGCCCCGCCCGGTGGACGGCGCCCGGTTGGTCTCCGCCGAAGGCGCCGGGGAGGTGCAGACACCGCTGCGGTACCCGCGCGGGCGGGACGGTGGCGCGATCGGTTCCCGGGTCTGGCTGCGGCACGCCAAAGCGGGGGGAGGCGATGGAACGCTTCGACGCGGTTCACCTGGTGCGTGGCACCCGTGTGCTGCAGACTGTGCCCACCTACCGTGGGGAAGGCAGGAATTTCGGCTGACCCACGGCCGTTTGCCCTGCAGACGTCGATCCTGGAGAGGAGACCTGTGCCCGCATCACCGTTCCGCCGCCCAGCCATCCTCAGCGCCGAGCAGGCCGAGAACCTGACCGGTGAGCCCGATCCCGCCGAGCGCAACGAGCTCGCGCACACCACCGCCACCGCGATCGTGCAGGGTGGGCGAGATCGGGTCACCGACGAAGACCTGCAGCGCCGCCTGGTGGAGCTGGTGGACGCCGAAGGTCTGGACCTGCTCGCCCAGCTGTGGTCGGCGAGCCCGGCCGAGACTCTGCCCGGGGCGCTCTGGCGGCTGTACCTGCTGCGGGAGTGGACCCAGCGCGATCCGCACACCATCTCCGAGCGCTACCACCTGGGCTTGCACCGGGCGGAGGTGCCCTCAGTGGTAGCAGGTGTGGCCAGCCCGCCCGGCCCGCAGGAGGTGTGCGACCTCTCCGACGCCGTGCTGCGCGGGGTCTTCAGCGGTGACCTGGACGTCGCGCTGGACCGGGCCGCGGCGTTCCTGCACGTGCTGGTCTCCGGCACCGCGCTGGACGCAGACTGGGTGGAGACCACCGACGCCGACAGTGCCGAAGGCCTCACCCGCCGGGCCGGGGCGCTCCAGTCCACCGCCGAAGACCTGCAGCAGGCAGCCGCCCTGTGGCGCGCCGGAAAGCTGGACTGAGGCGATGGTCGACGGCGCAGCCCGGCCGGGTCAGCACACCCTCACCCGCCTCGCGGAGCTGAGCGGGACGCAGGCCGACGGCGTCACCCACCTGGCCGCGGCCGTGGCCGCTGCGGACGGGATCGAGGCGTTCTCCGAGCAGATGCTGCTCAACCTCACCGATGCCCACCGCGAGGTGACGCACCTGCTGCTCACCGCACCGGCCGAGACGAGCTCCGCACGAGGTGAGCAGCCGGGCCAGCAGGGCTCCGCCGTCGAGATCCTCGGCTACGCGCAGATCGACGACGGCGGTGCTGAGCTCGCGATCCACCCCGACCGTCGCCGCCGCGGACTGGGCAGGCTGCTCACCGGTGAGGTGCTCACCGAGCCGGGAGTGCGACTCTGGGCGCACGGTGACCTGCCGGCCGCGAAGGCGCTGGCCGAGGCCCTCGGCCTGCAGCGGGTGCGCGACCTGCACCTGATGAGCACTACCGCGCCGCGCGAGCGGACGCCGGTACCGGGCGCCGAGGGGATCACGGTGCGCACCTTCGAGGTGGGCCGGGACGAGGACGCGTGGCTCGCGGTGAACGCCCGCTCCTTCGCCGACCACCCCGAGCAGGGCCGGCTGACCCGCGCCGACCTGGACGCCCGGATCGCTCAGCCCTGGTTCGACCCGACCGTATTCTTCCTCGCCGAGGACGCCGTCACCGGGCAGCTGCTGGGTAGCCTCTGGGTGAAGATCGAGGAAACGGTCGGTGAAATCTATGCGCTCGGGGTGGACCCGGATGCGCAGGGCCGGGGGCTCGGCGGACTGCTCACCGCACATGCGATGGCCGCGTTCGCCGGTACCGGACTGGACCGGCTAGAGCTGTACGTGGAGGGCGAGAACACCGCGGCGATCCGCACCTACGCCCGGGTGGGGTTCACCAAGGAGCGCGCCGACGTCCAGTACGCGCGCCCCACCGGCTGAGGCCGGTTCCGCAGCCGGACCACCGGCAGATCGGACCTCGGTCGGCCGATCGGTGCCCCGGCGCGACCGGCCGTCATTCGGTAGCCGCCACTGTCCGGAAGTGCCACGATGGGCCTCATGAGCACCCAGACCGGGGACGAGTCCGCCCCAGGCACCCTGACGGCCCCGCCGGAGCCGCCAGTTCCGGGCGAACTGCCCGAGGGCCGGTTCGCCGACCGCGAGCTGAGCTGGCTGCAGTTCAACGAGCGGGTGCTCGAACTCGCTGAGGACGACGGGCTGCCACTGCTGGAACGGGTCCGGTTCCTGGCGATCTTCGCTTCCAACATGGACGAGTTCTTCATGGTGCGGGTGGCCGGTCTGAAGCGCCGCATCGCCACCGGGATGGCGGTCGCCGCGGCCTCCGGCCGGCTGCCCCGCCAGGTACTGGAGATGATCTCGATCAAGGCGCACGAGCTCAGTGCGCGGCACGCCGAGGTGTTCGCCCGGCAGGTGCAGCCCGCGCTCGCGGCCGAGGGGATCACGCTGGTGCACTTCGACCAGCTGCACGAGAGCGAGAAGGAGCGGCTGCACAAGTTCTTCCGGAAGATGATCTTCCCGGTGCTCACCCCGCTCGCGGTGGACCCGGCGCACCCGTTCCCGTACATTTCCGGGCTGTCGCTGAACCTCGCGGTGATCGTGCGCAACCCGACCACCGGTAAAGAGCACTTCGCCCGGGTGAAGGTGCCCCCGCTGCTACCGCGGTTCATCGCCGTGGACGCCCGCGGACGTCCGCACCGGCCCGAGGATGCGCCCGACGACGACGGGTTCCGGTCCTTCGTGCCCTTGGAGGACGTGATCTCCTCCTTCCTCTACTACCTCTTCCCCGGGATGGACGTGGTGGAGCACCACGTGTTCCGGGTCACCCGCAACGAGGACCTCGAGGTCGAGGAGGACGACGCCGAGAACATCCTCAAGGCGCTGGAGAAGGAGCTGCTGCGCCGCCGGTTCGGTCCCGCGGTCCGGCTGGAGCTGGCCGGAGGATTCACCCCGCGGCTGCGGGAGATGCTGATCCGCGAGCTGGGCATCGCCGAGGTGGACGTGTACGAGCTGCCCTCGCCGCTGGACCTGACCGGGCTGAACCTGGTGGCCGATCTGGAACGCCCCGAGCTGCACTACTCCCAGCACGTGGCCTCCACGGCCCGCGGCCTGGCCGAGGTGGAGAGCGCCAAGCCGGTGGATATGTTCGACGCGATCCGCGCCCGGGACATCCTGCTGCACCACCCGTACGACTCCTTCTCCACCAGCGTGCAACAGTTCCTCTCCCAGGCCGCCGCGGACCCGTACGTGCTGGCGATCAAGCAGACCCTGTACCGCACCTCGGGAGACTCTCCGATCGTCGACGCCCTGATCGACGCCGCCGAGGCCGGCAAGCAGGTGCTCGCGATCGTGGAGATCAAGGCCCGGTTCGACGAGGAGGCGAACATCTCCTGGGCACGCAAGCTGGAGCGTGCCGGAGTGCACGTGGTCTACGGCATCGTCGGGCTGAAGACGCACTGCAAGCTGTCCCTGGTGGTGCGCCAGGAACAGGACGGGCTGCGCCGCTACTGCCACGTCGGCACCGGCAACTACAATCCGAAGACCGCTCGGCAGTACGAGGACATCGGCCTGCTCACCTGCGCCTCGGACGTGGGCCAGGATCTGACCCGACTGTTCAACCAGCTCTCCGGATACGCTCCGCGGAGCAAGTTCCACCGGCTCCTGGTGGCCCCTCGCTCGGTGCGCAGCGGCCTGCTCGAACGGATCGAGCGGGAGATCGCTGCCGCCCAGGCCGGGCGCCCGGCCTGGGTGAAGATGAAGGTGAACTCGGTGGTGGACGAGGAGATCATCGACGCGTTCTACCGGGCGTCGATGGCCGGGGTGCCAGTGGACCTGGTGGTCCGAGGGATCTCCGGGGTCAAGGCGGGGGTACCCGGCCTGAGCGAGAACATCCGGGTGCGCTCGGTCCTCGGCCGGTTCCTGGAGCACTCCCGAATCTACGCGTTCGCGAACGAGGACGACCCGGAGGTATTCATCGGGTCGGCCGACCTGATGCACCGGAACTTGGACCGGCGGGTGGAGGTGCTGGTTCGGGTGACCGACTCTGGGCAGGTGGAGGAACTGGTGAACCTGATCGACCTCTCGATGGCGGACACCACGTCCTCCTGGCACCTGGACACCGAGGTCGGCGGTGAGCCGGTCTGGCAGCGGCACTACCTCGATGAGGACGGCGGCAGACTGCTGGACCTGCACGACCACCTGATGTCCACCCGCCGCCGACGCAGCACGGACCGCTGAGATGAGCAAGTCTCGACGCGAGGTGGTCGCGGCTGGGGCTGTGGTCTGGCGGATGAACGGCCGGAAGCTGGAAGTGTTGCTGATCCACCGGCCGCGCTATGACGACTGGTCCTGGCCGAAGGGCAAGCTCGACGATGCCGACGAGTCGCTGCCGATGTGCGCGGTGCGGGAGGTGCAGGAGGAGACCGGGGTGCCGGTGCTGCTCGGGGTCAAGCTGCCGACGGTGCGGTACAAGCTCGCCGGCGGTGAGAAGAAGGTCTGCCACTACTGGGCGGCCACCGCGGTAGATCCCGAGGGGCCGGCCGCGGGCGCGCTGCATGCCCGGGGGAAGATCAAGAAGTGCTCGAAGCACGAGGTGGACCAGGTCCGCTGGGTCGAGGCGCGCAAGGCCGCCAAGCTGCTCACCCGCTCGGACGACAAGGAGCCCCTCGGCGCCCTGCTGGACCTGTGGGAGGACGACGTGCTGCGCACCTGGACCTTGCTGGTGGTGCGGCACGGCCGGGCGAAGAAGCGCTCGGCCTGGAAGGGCGGGGAGTCCACCCGGCCGCTGACCCCGGCCGGGCAGAAGCAGAGCGCGAACCTGGTCCCTCTCCTCGCGGCCTTCGGAGTACAGGAAGTGATCTCCTCCCCGTGGGAACGATGCGCGGCTACCGTCCGTCCGTTCGCCGAGGCCAGCGACAATGACGTGCTGCTCGCCCCGGAGATCACCGAGTCCTCGGCGAAGAAGCGCCCCGCCGGCGTGCGCGCCCTGGTGGACGACCTGTTAGCCCGGCCCCGGGAGGTGACCGCCGTGTGCACCCACCGCCCGGTGCTGCCGTTCGTGCTCGAGGCGGTCACCAAGCGCAGCCCGCACCGGGTGGCCAAGCGGCTGCCGAAGGAGAACCCGTACCTGCGCACCGCTGAGGTGCTGGTGATCCACATGGCCCGGCGGAACCACCGCAAGGCGCGCGTGGTTTCCGTCGAGGCGTACCGCCCCACCTCCTGATCGGCGGATAGTGGGCCAGATCACGCCGTTCCCGGGCCGAGTTCACCTCGTGTTCACCTAATCCCGGCGGCCTGGTCACCCGCGCTACCTAACGTCAGCCGTGGATGCGCCGGTCAAGTGTGCGCAGAACCTGATACCGACCAGAAGACGGGAACGAACGTGAAGAGTCTTACCAGCCGCCGAATGGCGGGAATCGGTGCCTTGAGCGCTCTCGCGCTGACCCTCGCCGCGTGTGGCGGCGGATCGGAAGGGTCCGACGGCAACGGGAACGGCGACAGTGCGGACGGCCTGTCCGGCACTATCGCCGGATCGGGTGCCAGCTCGCAGGAGAACGCAGTGCAGGGCTGGGTCGCCGGCTTCATGGAGGCCAACCCGGACGCCACGGTCAGCTACGACCCGACCGGCTCGGGCACCGGCCGGGAGCAGTTCATCAACGGCACGGTGCAGTTCGCCGGCTCCGACTCCGCACTGGACGCCGAGGAGATGGCAGCCGCGGAGGAGCGGTGCAGCGGCCCCGTGCTGGAGATGCCGCTCTACATCAGCCCGATCGCGGTGATCTACAACCTCCCCGAGCTGAACGACACCAACATCAACCTCGAGCCGGACACCCTGGCGCAGATCTTCACCGGTGACATCACCAACTGGAACGACGACGCGATCGCCGAGGCCAACCCGGACGTCGAGCTGCCCGACCTGCCGATCATCCCGGTGAACCGGTCCGACGACTCCGGCACCACCGAGAACCTCACCGAGTACCTCTCCGCTGCGGCGCCGGACTCGTGGACGCACGACCCCGCCGGCCTGTGGCCCATCGACGGCACCCAGTCCGGTGCGCAGACCTCCGGCATGCTCGAGGTGGTGGGCGGCGCCGAAGGCACCATCGGTTACGCCGACGCCTCCCGCGTGGGTGACCTCGGCTCCGTCGCGATCGGTGTGGGCGACGAGTTCGTACCGTTCTCCCCGGAGGCTGCTGCCGCCGTCGTGGACGTCTCCCCGCCTGCGGAGGACGCCAGCGAGACCGTGCTGACCATCGACCTGGCCCGTGACACGGAGGAGTCCGGCGCGTACCCGATCGTGCTGGTGTCCTACTCCATCGCCTGTCAGACCTACGACTCGGCCGAGCACGCCGAGCTGGTGCAGGGCTACCTCGGCTACGTCGCTTCCGAGGAGGGTCAGGAGCGCGCGGCACAGCCGGACGTGGCTGGCGCCGCCCCGATCTCCGGCGAGCTGCGGGGGAACGTCGAAGCCGCGCTGGAGACCATCTCTGCAGCTGGCTGACCACACTGGGCCGTGCCGGGTGAGCCCGGCACGGCCCAGCGTGCGTTTGCCCAGGTAATACTTGTGATGGAGGATCAGTGAACGTGACCCAGAGTTCCGACGCCGAGGTGCGCCCGGCGGCAGCTCCGGTCCGTGGCAACGGCGGGCGCCTGGGCAACCGCATCTTCCGCGGCATCTCCACCAGTAGCGGCGTGCTGATCCTGGTGATCCTGGCAGCGGTCGCTGCGTTCCTGCTCTACCGCGCCTGGCCGGCACTGACCGCTGACACGTCGGCGTTCGCCGAGGTCGACTTCATGATGGACCGCAGCCTGTGGGCCTGGGTCCTGCCACTGATCCTCGGGACCATCCTGTCCTCGGTGATCGCGCTGATCGTGGCGGTGCCGCTGAGCCTGGGCATCGGGCTGTTCATCTCGCACTATGCCCCCCGCAGGCTGGCCCAGTTCCTCGGCTACATGATCGACCTGCTGGCCGCGATCCCGTCGGTGATCTTCGGCCTGTGGGGCATCCAGTGGCTGCAGCCGCTGGTCCACCCCCTGTTCGCCTGGTTGAGCACCCACCTCGGCTTCATCCCGATCTTCAGCGACTATCAGGCGCCGGCCCGGAACATCATGACAGCGGGTCTGGTGCTCGCGGTGATGATCGTGCCGATCATCACCGCGACCATCCGCGAGGTGTTCCTGCAGACCCCGCGGCTGCACGAGGAGGCCTCCCTGGCTCTGGGCGCCACCCGGTGGGAGATGATCCAGCAGGCTGTCCTGCCGTTCGGACGTTCGGGCATCATCTCTGCCTCGATGCTCGGCCTCGGCCGCGCGCTGGGGGAGACGATGGCCGTGCTGATGGTGCTCTCGCCGGGCTACGCAGTCAACTTCCTGCTGCTGCAACCAGGCCAGCACCAGTCGATCGCTGCGAACATCGCCAGCCACCTGCCGGAGGCCGGTGCCGACGGTGTGGACGCCTTGATCGCCTCCGGGCTGATCCTGTTCGCGTTCACCTTCGCCGTGAACCTCGTGGCCCGGTGGATCATCAATCGTCGCGCCGAGTTCTCAGGAGCCAACTGATGGCAGTCGCCGCCCCGCCCCTGCCCGTGCGGCGCCACCGCCGCTTACCGCGGTGGGCCCCGCCCGTTACTCTGCTCGCCTCGCTCGCCCTAGCAGCAGGAATCCTGGCGTTGTTCGGCCAGGTTACTCTGGGCGGGCTGTTCGCCCTCGGCGCGCTCTGCTACGCCGTCGCCATCACCGTGCTCTCCCGGGTGGTGGAAGGGCCCAGGTGGGCCAAGGACCGATTGGCGACGGCGTTGGTCACGGTGGCCTTCCTGCTCGCCGTGATCCCGTTGATCACCCTGCTGGGCATCGTCGTGGGTGACGGCATCCAGCAGTTCAGCTGGGAGTTCCTCACCACGGACATGGTCGGCGTGTTCGGCTCGATGGCCTCCGGCGGTGCGTTCCACGCGATCATCGGCACCCTGTACGTGACCGGGATCGCCGCAGTGATCGCGATCCCGCTGGGTATCTTCACCGCCATCTACCTGGTCGAGTACGGCCAGGGCCGGCTGAAGCGCGGCATCACCCTGCTCGTGGACGTGATGACGGGTATCCCCTCGATCGTGGCGGGGCTGTTCGCCTACACGATGTTCCTCGTGGTGGCCGGTCCGGACTACAAGGCGGCGCTGATCGGCGGTGTCGCACTGACCGTGCTGATGACCCCGCTGGTGGTGCGCAACGTCGAGGAGATGCTCCGGCTGGTGCCGAACGAGCTGCGGGAAGCCTCCTACGCACTCGGCGTGCCGAAGTGGCTGACCATCGTCAAGGTGGTGCTGCGGACCTCGATCGGCGGGATCACGATGAGCGTGATCATCGCCCTCGCCCGGATCATCGGGGAGACCGCTCCGTTGCTGATCACCGTGGGCATCGTGCAGTCGGTGAACTGGAACGCCTTCGACGGGCGGATCGCCACGTTGCCGGTGTACGTCTACCGCCAGTATGCGCAGGGCGGCCCCTCCGCCGACCGTGCCTGGGCGGGTGCGCTCACGCTGATCATCATCGTGATGCTGCTGAACCTGATCGCGCGGCTGATCAGCCGCTACTTCACCCCCAAGGTGTCTCGATGAGCGCGAGCAGCTGCCGCGTGGGTATGCCCACGCACGAGGCGCGCCGATCTGAGGCACCGCAGGGCTCTGGGACAAAGGACTACTGATGAGCAAACGAATCGATATCTCCGACCTGAACGTCTACTACAGCGACTTCCTCGCCGTCGAAGGCGTGAACATGAGTATCGAGCCGCGCAGCGTGACCGCGCTGATCGGGCCCTCCGGCTGCGGGAAGTCCACCTTCCTGCGGACACTGAACCGGATGCACGAGGTCATCCCCGGTGCCCGGGTCGAGGGCAAGGCCGTGATGGACGGGCAGGACCTGTACGGCCCCGGCATCGACCCGGTGGAGGTGCGCCGGCAGGTGGGCATGGTGTTCCAGCGGCCGAACCCGTTCCCGACGATGTCCATCGCGGACAACGTGCTCGCCGGGGTGAAGCTGAACAACCGGCGGATGTCGAAGGCAGCGTCCGAGGAGCTCGTGGAGCGCTCGCTGACCGGGGCGAACCTGTGGAACGAGGTCAAGGAGCGGCTGGACAAGCCTGGCTCGTCACTCTCCGGCGGGCAGCAGCAGCGCTTGTGCATCGCCCGGGCGATCGCCGTACAGCCGCAGGTGCTGCTGATGGACGAGCCCTGTTCGGCGCTGGACCCGATCTCCACCCTGGCGATCGAGGAGCTGGTGCACGAGCTGAAGAACGACTACACGATCGTGATCGTCACCCACAACATGCAGCAGGCCGCCCGGGTCTCCGACCGGACGGGCTTCTTCAACATCGAGGGCACCGGCAAGCCGGGCCGGCTGATCGAGATGGACGACACCACCACGATGTTCTCCACCCCGGCGGAGAAGGCCACCGAGGACTACATCTCCGGCCGCTTCGGCTGATCGCTGCCGCGCCGACCGAGGCCACTCACTGTCGAGCGGCCGTCGCCGAGCGTTCGCGGCTCGCCCAGTCACCGCCCGGCCGGTCGATACTTCGCTCGGTGATTCGATACCCGCGCGCACGAATCACCGCGCGCGGTAACGCTTGATTCGATTCACCCGGTGCGCGGGTGGATGGGGTTGGCGCGGGGATAGATGTGTGGGGCGGGCGCGGGGAGAGATGTGCGGGGCCCCGCGGGATAGATGTGCGGGGGAGTGCGCACAGCAGAGGGCCGCAGGCGGATCGCCTGCGGCCCTCAGTGCTGCGTGAGAGTCGGCTCAGAGACCGGAGCCCTCGAAGCTCTCGGTCGAGGTGGAACCGTCCATCGTGTACAGGACGCAGATGACCTCGCGGTCGTCCGCCTGGTCCCAGGTGTCCTGGCTCGGGCCGATGAAGTTGATGTCCAGGGAGGACTCCTGGTAGTCGGCGCCGACGAACTCTTCGAATGCCGGGAGGCACTGCTCCTCGGCGGCGGTGCTGATGGCGTCGTCACCGGGGAAGTCGCCGTCGTCCATGTCGAAGAGGTGGAAGACCTGCGCGTCGTGCTCCTCGGAGCAGTCGACGGTCGGGATCTCGGTGATCTCGCCCTCGAAATCGGACGTGTTCACACAGGATCCCACCTCAGCGGTGGCGACCTGTCCGCCGCAGGCGGCGAGCGAGGCGCTCACCCCGACGGCACCGACGACGGCAAGGGCGGTTCGGACGATACGACCAGTGTTCATCTTGCTCCCCAAGACTTTGACTGCGGGACGAGTTTCCCGCGTACTGCCAGCCATCTTAGAGGGGACTTGGCCCTGGAAACAGGCGGAACCACGGGGCGAACTCCCCATGTGACCAGGGCAACATCGTGTTGCCATGTTGTGTCGTCGTGGCCGGTGGGGAAGCGACGAGACGCGGCAACGCGATGCTGCCCGGGAGGGTGCGCCGTCGCCGGCTCAGCCCCGAGGGCGTGGCCGACCTGGCCGACCTGGCCGATCGGTCCGATCGGTCCGACGCGCTGGTTGGTCCGGCCCGACCGGCTCAGCCCATGAAGAAGTGGAACACGAAGAACAGCGCCGCAGCGACCCCGCCAGCCGCGGGGATGGTCAGCACCCACGCGATGCCGATATTGCCCACCACACCCCACCGCACGGCGGAGAGGCGTTTGGTGGCACCCACGCCCATGATCGCCGAGGTGATGGTCTGGGTGGTGGAGATCGGCGCGTGGAACACGAACGCCGTGGTGTAGAGCACGCTGGAGGCGACCGTCTCCGCCACGAACCCGCGGGCAGGGTCCAGCTCGATCACCTTCCGGCCCAGGGTGCGCATGATCCGCCAGCCGCCGGAGTAGGTGCCCAGCGAGATGGCACTCGCAGCGGCGATCTTCACCCACAGCGGGATCTCGGAGCCGGTGTGCCAACCGGCCGCCACCAGCGCCAGGACGATCACCCCCATCGTCTTCTGCGCGTCCTGCAGCCCGTGGCCGAGCGCCATCGCCGCCGCCGACACGGTCTGCGCCACCCGGAAGCGGCGCTGGGTCCGCCCCGGTGCGGCATTGCGGAAGATCCACAGCACGGCCACCATCAGCGCGTAGGCGAGCCCGAAACCGACCAGCGGTGAGAGCACCATCGGGATGACCACCTTGTCCAGGATCACCGACCAGTGCACGGTCGACATCGAGGCCACCCCTGCCCCCATCAGGCCGCCGATCAGCGCATGCGAGGACGAGGACGGCAGCCCCTTCCACCAGGTGATCAGGTTCCAGGTGATCGCTCCGAGCAGCCCGGCCAGCACCACCACGAGGCCGTTGGTGCCCGCCGTGACCTCGACGATGCCGCTGCCGATCGTCTCGGCCACCCCGGTGCCGAGCAGTGCACCCACCAGGTTCATCACTGCAGCCATCAGCAGCGCGGCGCGCGGGGTCAGCGCCCGGGTGGACACTGAGGTGGCGATGGCGTTGGCGGCGTCGTGGAAGCCGTTCGTGTAGTCGAACGTCAGCGCGACGACGATGACCAGAAGGACGAGGACGAGCTCCACCGGCTCAGGACTCCTTGAGGAAGATCGTCTCGACGTAGTTGGCGACCTTCTCGAAGGAGTCGGCAGCCTGTTCGAGCACGTCGATGATGCCCTTGAGTTTGAACATCTCGATCACCGCGGCCGGGCTTTCCTGGTAGCGCGGGCTCTGGAACAGCAGCGCGAGCAGGTCGCGGTAGGCGCGGTCGGCCTCGTTCTCCAGCCGGTTGACCTCGATCCAGTACTCGGTGAGCTCCTCGCTCATATCCCGCAGCCGCGGCATCGCGGCGGCGGTGAGCTCGGCGGCGCGCTGCAAGGTGGAGACTTGCGCCATCACCCCGTCCGGCAGGTCGTGCACCCGGTACAGCACGATCAGGTCCCCGGCGGCCTCCATCGCGTCCATGCAGTCGTCCAGAGCCGACGCCAGGTTGTAGATGTCGTCCCGGTCGAACGGGGTGACGAAGGTCTGGTTCAGCCGGCGCATGATCGCGTGCGTGCTGTCGTCCGCGTCATGCTCGGCCTGACCGAGCTGGTCGGCGTACGCCTGACGCTGCGCGGGCGGGGCACCGATGAGCTGAGCCAGCAGATCGGCGCCGGTGACCAGATGGCCCGCCGAGCCGGCTAACAGGTCGAAGAACGTCGCGTCGCGTGGGGTCAAGCGAAAGCGCACAGGAGACTCCGAGAGGGTGGGGAGGTCAACTCGAACAGGCTAGAGCATTCCAGGCGGCACGTCTGGCCCGCGCGGGATCGGGAGCCGATAGTGACACCGGGCCGCCCAGCGCCTGACGGCGCGAAGGCCGCTCGAAGCGGCTGATGTTGGAGCCCGGGGCTAGCGCGACCCGGTGTCACTCCCCAGTGTACGAGCGCGACCGGGGTGCTCGCGCACTGAGGCCGAGTGGCGGGGGCACAGCCGCATCAGGGCGCCGGTGGACGGTCCTGCGGCCGGTCGAACCGGTAGCCGACGTTGCGCACGGTGCCGATCAGCTGATCGTGCTCGGGGCCGAGCTTGGCGCGTAACCGCCGGATGTGCACGTCCACGGTGCGGGTGCCACCGAAGTAGTCATACCCCCACACCTCCTGCAGCAGCTGGGCCCGGGTGAACACTCGGCCGTCGTGCTGGGTGAGGAAGCGGAGCAGCTCGAACTCCTTGTAGGTCAGATCCAGGGCGACACCGCGCAGGCGTGCGGTGTACCCGCCCGGGTCGATGGTCAGGTCGCCGACCTCGATCTGGTTCGGGTCGGAAGAGGTGTCCGCCGCGCCGGCCCGCTCCACCAGCAGCCGCAGCCGAGCATCCAGCTCAGCGGGGCCGGCCGAGCCGAGCACGATGTCGCTCACCCCCCAGTCCGCGCCGACCACGGGCAACCCGCCTTCGCCCAGGACCAGCAGCACCGGAGTCTCCAGACCGGCCGCGCGCAGGGTCCGGCAGGTGCTCCGCGCCCGTGCCAGGTCGTCGCTGCCGTCCACCACGATCACATCGGCGTCCGTGTGGCCCAGGGCCGCACGGGCGTCGGGTGGGGCGAAGCGGACCCGGTGGTGCAACAGGGCGAGCGCCGGTATCACCGGTGCCCCGTTCGGGGGCGCAGTGGTCAGCAGTAACAGGTCAGCCACGCGCGCTCCTCCCGACCTGAGGACCTTTACCCTATCGAGTAGACGGCGCTCCTTTCGCCGCCCGCCGACAGCGGCGGCACGTACGATCTCCCAGATGAGGTGGACCGAGGCATGATCAGCGGCACGTTCCGGGCCGTGGTGACCGCGACTGCGGCTGCGGGGATCGGCATCACGGCCTTCGGCGACCGGTCCCTCCTGGTGATCACCGTGGCCGGGATCGCGGCACTGTTCGCGATCGGCTGGCCCACACTGCTCGAGCTGCCCGCGCGCCGGGGCGCGGTGGTGGTGCTTGCCCTGACCGGCGGTGCGGCGATCGCCGCCCTGCTCGTGTGGAACGACCTGCTCTACGTGGCGGTGGTCCTCGGAGTGGGCGTGGTGGCGGCCTTTGTGCGCGAGCTGGTCCGCCGGGATGGGCGACCACGGCTGCTGGAATCGGTCTCGGGAGTGGTGACCGGCGCCGTCGTGATGGCCTCGGCGGCCGGCTGGTTGGCGATCGGCACCGGCCAGGTCTCCGTGGGTCTGCTGCTGGTCGGTGCGGTGACGCTGACGGTGTCCTCGGCGTGTACGGCGCTGCCGATCCCCGGCTGGTTCGGTTCGGCGACCACGATCGTGCTCGGTTGCGCATCCGGGCTGCTGGTGGGCTGGGCTCGCTGATCGAGGTGGTCGGGTTGCTCACCGGGGGCCTGGTGGGACTGGCCGCCGGAGTGCTCACCGCTGCCGTGCACGCCCTGTTCGGGCAGTTCCCGGCTTCCGGCAGGCCGACGGCGGCGCTTGCCGCGGCGATGCTGCCGGTCGCCGTGGCAGGGGTGCCGGTGTACGTCGTCGGTCGGTTGGTGCTGGGCTGAGCGGCCGCGGTATGAGTTCCGAGGTCTTGCGGCAGTGGGACGTCTCGGAGTGGACTGTCCTTGGTGCTGAACAGACAGGGACGTCGGAGTCTCGCTGGCTCGAGGAACCTGGCACGAGGTATCGCTGGCTGCACAAGGACACAGTCATTCCGCAGAACGGCGTGGAGCAGGGTGAGGACTGGTCAGAAGTTGTATCGACTCAGGTAGCGATGGCCCTGGGCGTGCCGTGTGCCACGACCCGGATGTGTGTGCGCCACGGCCGCAGGGGCTCGATCTCGCTTGATGTGGTGGCCCGCGGCTATTCGCTGTACCCCGGCGCCACCGCCTTGGAGTTGGCGGCGGCGCCCGGCTACTTTCCGCATCGCGAAGGTGAGCCCGGTTGCGACCCTGCTCGGCCCACGGTGCGGCGCCCAGGGCACACGCCCACGAACATCAAAAGTGCCCTCGAGGGCGTCGAAGCCCCGCCGGGGTTCGAAGGGCCGGAATCCCTGACCGGGTTCGACGTGTTCTGCGGGTACCTGATGCTCGATGCGCTGATCGCGAATCGTGACCGGCACGAGGAGAACTGGGCGGTGCTCATTCCCCTGCTACGCAGCGACCCACCACGACTCTCGCCGTCCTATGACCATGCCTCAAGCCTCGGCTACAACGAACAGGACTCCAGAGAAGGGACTGCACATCGGAACCGCGCAGGCTCAGGAAGTGGGCCGAACGGGGCACGGCGTGGCGATTCGAACATGTTGGCAGGGCGCCGAGTCTGGTGGCACACGCGGTCTCAGCGCTCGCCCTCTGTTCGCGCGAGGGGGCAGACTGGTGGCGTTCGCGCGTGCGTGACCTGGATCTCGAGCAGGTGCTCAGCGCCTTCCGGGACCGGGAGATCGTGCCGATGTCGGACCCGGCGGCTACGTTTGCTCATGACCTGTTGATTCTGAACGCGAGGAGGTTGCGCGATGCACTCATCTAGTGTGCTCGATCGCCGGGCTGGCGCGGGTCCCGGCTCGACGGCCCGCGACCTCCTGGTCCTCTGGCAGCATCCCGTGAGTAGGGAGATCGTGCCGATCGGCCGCTTCTCCCGCTCGGGATCGACGTACTCGTTCCGCTATACCCGCGGCGCTGCTGACGTGCCCGACTTTCGTCCGCTGCCTGGTCTGGACGACCTGGATAGGCGCTACGACAGCGACCGGATCCCCGCAGTGTTCGCGCAACGGGTGATGGATCCTGAGCGGCCGGACTACGTGGACTACCTACACACGATCGGTCTCACGCCCGAGCTGGCGACACCCTGGGAGCAGATCACCCACTCCGGTGGACGTCGCGCCGGCGACACCCTTCAGTTCATGGAAGTGCCGAGTGTGGTCGACGGTCGTGCCCGGGCGCGGTTCCTGACCAGTGGGATCCGCCATGTGCCGGATGCTGCGCACCGCGTCGCCGGTGACTCGGTCTGTGTGACCGCCGATGAGCACGAGCTTGCGCTTACCCAGTTGGTGCCTGGCGACACGCTTCAGGTGAATGCGGAATCAGACAACCCAGAAGATCCCTCGGCCTGCATGGTGATGGCCGGCGATGTACCGCTCGGGTGGGTGCCGCGCGCGCTGTCGGCGGATGTCCGCACGCTGATGAGGCCGCAGCCACTGACCGTCTCCGTCGTGCGGATCGGGGAACCAGGCACACCCTCGCACGTGCGACTTGTCCTCGATCTCGACGTGGTGGCCCCGGATGGCTTCCGGTTCGACCCCGAAGTGCGCTGGGAAGCGCTCGCGGCTTAGTAGAGCAACGGGTTCGGTATCCCGTCCACCTCAAGCTGGGCGTCGGTCGGTAGGTACGCGCAGACGGCTCGGAATGTCTCGTCCAAGCCGGCTTTCACCAGGCGTTCCTTGAGGGTGCCGACGAGGTCGAGGAGGTGAGCCACATCCGCTGCCGCGTAGGCGATCTGGTCGGGGGAGAGGTGCGTGGCACCCCAATCGCTGGTGCGGGTGGCCCCCTTGGCTATGGTGATGCCCAGATGTCGATCCACTAGTGACTGCAGACTGTGCGCCGCGTGCGGGAGATCGGGGTCGAGCAGTCGGGAGGCAGCTTTGGTGCACTCGACACCCACAGTGCGCACCCCCCATCTGGCAGCTAGGAATCGCAGGTCGAACGGAGCGAAGTGGAACACCTTGGTGACCCCGCGATCCTCAAGCACCGCAGCGAGACGTTCTGGCCGTCGGCGCACGCTGCGGAGCAGGACTGGACCGGTTGCCGGGCTGAAGACCTGGCAGAGGAGCAGTGGGTCCTCCGGCCAGCTCAGACCGCCCGTCTCGGTGTCGACGGCGATGCGCTCAGCGGTCCGCAGCGCATCGGCGATGTCCTCCGGTAGATCGCCCTCGACCACAGTCGCGCCCATGCTCTGAACGCTACTGCACCGTCCTGCGGCGGGAACTTTGCGAGGGATTTATTGGAGCAAAGGACCCGCTGGCACGTTCGAGGGTGCCGCGCCTCAGCTCTGCGGGCTGGCCGGATCGGCGAGCTCGACCGTGTACCCCATCGGGTCGCGCACCACGAAGCTCCAGTAGCCGACCCAGAACGGCTCGGGCTGTAGCGCCTCGACGCCGGCCGTCTGTAGCCGTGCGACCGCTGCTGCAAAGTGCTCCGCGTCGAGCCGGATACTCCAGGATGCCGGCGCGTGCCGGGGTGCGGGGTCGACGTCCAAGCCGTAGACCCAGCCCGGCTGGAAGGACCACTCCGACGGGGCCGGGGCGCCGAGTTCGAGGCCGATGGAGAACTGCACAGTGGAGCCGATGGTGTACGCGATCGAGTCGGCCTCGTCCCAGATCTGCTCCAGGGCGAGCAGGTCGGTGTAGAAGTGCCGGGCGGCGGCAAGGTCGGTGCTGCGGGCGTAGAGGAAGAAGTCGCAGGTCATCACATAGCCTCCTCGGTCGGTTCCTCGGCGCGAAAACATCTCGCGGCTCCGGCGGGTGAACCGTACGCTAGTGGTCATGTGGCTGTGATCCTCACCTGTCCTGCGCCCGCGGCGATGCCCGGCAGGACCTCGATCGACGCTGAGGACGCCTGTGACCACATCCACTACCCCCCTTTCCGCCGCACACCTGCGGCTGGACGGCATCTCGCGCACCTTCGGCACCCGCCGTGTGCTCACCGATGTGTCATTGGTGGTGCCCGCCGGCCGGCGCGCCGGCCTGATCGGCGAGAACGGGTCCGGGAAGACCACGCTGCTGCGGATCGCCGCCGGACGTTTGCATCCCGACGCCGGCACGGTCAGCGTGAGCGCACCCGGTGGCCGCACCCCGCGGGCCGGGCTGCTGCACCAAGAGGTGCCGTTCGAGCCTTCTGACACCGTCACCGACGCGCTGGAAGCCGCCATCGCGCCGTCGCGCCGGGCTGCCGCGGCTGTGGACTCCGCCGGTGTGGCGATGGCCGAGGCACCACAGGACGAGGCCGCAGCACGGGACTTCGCGACCGCCCTGGAGAGCGCGGAACGGCTGGACGCTTGGAACGCCAGCTCGCGTATGGAGATGATGCTCAGCGGTCTGGGTCTGGCCGACCTGCCCAGGGACCGGACCACCGGCGCGCTCTCCGGTGGTCAACGCTCCCGGCTCGCGCTGGCCTGGTTGTTGCTCAGCGCACCGGACGTGCTGCTCCTGGACGAGCCGACCAACCACCTCGACGACGCGGCCGCAGAATACCTTCAGCAGGTACTCACCAGCTGGTCCGGACCGGTACTGCTGGCCAGCCACGACCGCGCGTTCCTGGACGAGACGGTTACCTCGTTGGTGGACCTGGACCCGGCGCCGCTGCCGCAGGCGGTTGCCGGGCAGCTGGTCGGTGACGGCGACGGCTCCGGTATCGGCGCGGTCTCCTTCACCGGCAGCTACACGGACTACCTGCACGCCCGGATGGACGCTCGCCAGCGCTGGGAACGCCAGTACGTGACCGAGCAGGAGGAACTCAAAAGGCTCCGCGCGGCGGTACGGGACTCCCACACGGTGGGGCACGCCGGGCGAGAGCCGCGCACCGAGGCGCGGGCAGCGAAAAAGTTCTACGCGGACCGGAATGCCAAGGTGGTCTCCCGCCGGGTGAATGACGCCCGGACGCGGCTGGCGGAGCTCGACGAGGCCCAGCTGCGCAAACCGCCACAAGAGCTGTGGTTCCGGGGCCTGACCGCCGGTACGGCCGGCCAGGGCCGGTCGCGGCGGAACTGGTCCGGTCCGGTGCTCACCGCCACCCAGGTGAGCCTGCCCGGGCGGCTGTCGCAGACCTCCCTGAGCGTGGCGGCGGGGGAGAAATGGCTGATCACCGGACCGAACGGCGTCGGGAAATCCACTCTGCTGCACCTGCTCGCCGCCGACCTGGCGCCGGCCACCGGATCGGTGCACACTCCAGCGGCACTGCGGATCGGCCTGCTCACCCAGGAGGTGCACCTGCCGGACCCGGAGCGCCGCGGCAGCGGTCGTACCGCCCGGCAGGTGTATGCCGACCTGGTCGGGGCGGGCCGTGCCGAGCGCGTGCCACTGAGTACGTTTGCGCTGCTGCCCGGCCGGGACGAGAACCGCCCGGTGGAGGTACTCAGCGTCGGCCAGCGCCGTCGGCTCGCGCTCGCGGTGCTGCTGGCGGACCCGCCGGACGTGCTGCTGCTGGACGAACCCACCAATCACCTCTCCCTCGTGCTGGTCACCCAGCTGGAGGACGCGATCGGTGACTATCCGGGCGCAGTGGTGGTCGCGTCCCACGATCGCTGGCTGCGCCGGTTCTGGACGCACCAGCGGCTCGACCTGAGGTCCCAGGCCAGCTGATCGCCTGAGTCATAATGCAGCACAGGATGCGGCCGATCGGCCCTCCGGGAGAAGGCGAGAGGTGATGGCGAGAAAGCGCGCGAACGAGCTGGGCGTTGCTGCCGTGGCCAAACGGGCGGGAGTCTCGACGGCCACGGTCTCGAACACGCTGAACCGCCCGCACATGGTCTCCCCGGCCACCCAGGCGCGGGTGCTGGCCGCCATCGAGGAGCTGCAGTTCGTACCGAACCGCTCCGCCTCTGCGCTGCGCAGCGGCAGTGGCAAGCTCATCGGCCTGATCGTGCCGGACATCGTCAACCCGTTCTACGCCGCCATCGCCAAGGCGGTGGCGCACTCGGCCCGCACCCGTGGATACGTCACCGGCCTGTGCGTCAGCGATGACGACGCCGAGATCGAGATGGAACACATCCGGATGCTCGCCGAACAGCGAGCCGCGGGCGCGATCGTCGTGCCGCTGGCGGCCGACACCTCCCGCCTGGCTCGACTCCGGCTGGTCGGCGCGCACCCGGTGCTCGTCGACCGCCGGTGGCCGGTGGCCGACGGCTGCTCGGTGGCGATCGACGACGAACGCGGGGGACATCTCGCCGTCGAGCACCTGCTGACCACCAGGACCGGCCGGGTGCTGGTGGTCAACGGCCCCCGGGACATTCCGCAGTGTGTGGAACGGGAGACCGGGGCTCGGCAGGCGATCGCCGCCGATGGTGGCGACAGCTCGGCGCTGGAGGTGATCGAGGTGCCGGAGATGACGATCGAGGGCGGTGTGCAGGCAGCCTCGCGGATCGCTGAGGATCCACCGGCGGGGATCTTCTGCACCAACGACCAGCTGGCGCTCGGCGTGATCCGCGGGCTGGTCGGCGCCGGGGTGCAGGTGCCGACCGACGTTGCCGTGGTGGGCTACGGCGATCTGGCCCTGGCCACCGAGTCGATGATGCCGCTGACCTCGGTCCGCCAGCCCAAGGATGTGCTCGGCCGCTCCGCCGTGGACCTCCTCCTCGCCGAGATCGAGTCGGCGGGATCGCACGCCCACGAGGCTCGACTCTTGGAGCCCAGCTTGATGGTGCGCGCCTCCGCGCCCTGACCCACCGGGGTGTTGACATCCGGAGATCAGCCACTATCGTGCTGCTAATCGATTAAACTAATCGATTAAGTCTCTGGAACCGACAAGGATGTGAGGGCCGACGTGTCAGTCGCACCGACGCATGGAGCTGCCAGCAACGCGAGCGACCTGATCGCGCCGCGGGGTCGGAGGAAGACCCGGATCGGGCTGGTTGCCGGTGGATTGGGCACCTACTGGCCGCAGTTTCCCCAGCTGCGCCCGCAGCTCGAGGAGTCGGCCCGCTACGTGTCCGGGCGCTTTGCCGAGATGGATGCTGAGGTGACCGACGCGGGGTTCATCTCGGATGCGCAGGAAGGTGCGGCCGCGGCGGAGAAGCTGCGCCGGGCCGACTGCGACCTCATCGTGCTCTTCCTGACCACCTACCTCACCGCCTCGATGGTTCTCCCGATCGCGCAGCGCGCCGATGCACCGGTCCTGGTGATCGACCTGCAGCCGACCGAGAAGATGGATCACGCCTCGTTCAGCACCGGTGACTGGCTGGCCTACTGTGGGCAGTGCCCGGTGCCAGAGCTGGGGAACGTCTTCCGCCGGGCCGGCATCCCGTTCCGGTCCGTCTCCGGGTGGCTGCGCCAGGAGTCGGCGTGGCAGCGGATCGAGCACTGGATCAACGCGGCCCACGTCCGGGCGGCACTGCGGCACGCGCGGCACGGACTGATGGGGCACCTGTACCCCGGCATGCTCGATGTCTCCACCGACCTCACCCTGCTGCCAGCCACGTTCGGCTCCCATGTCGAGGTGCTCGAGTTCGACGACCTCCGGGTCCGCGTGGATGAGGTCACGGCCGACCAGGTGGCCGAGCGCACTGCGGCAGTGCGGGAGGTCTTCACCTTCGACCCGAGCGTCAACGAGGACGATCTCGCCTGGGGCGTGCGTGTCTCCCTGGGCCTCGATCGGCTCGTCGCCGACTTCGAGCTGGACAGCCTGGCCTACTACCACCGGGGACTCGATCAGGAGATCCACGAACGGCTCGGTGCCGGGATGATCCTGGGCGCATCCCTGCTCACTGCACGGGGCATCCCCACCACCGGCGAGTACGAACTGCGCACCACCGTGGCCCAGCTGGTCACCGAGGTGGTGGGCGCGGGGGGATCGTTCTGCGAGATCCAGGCGCTGAACTTCGAGGACGGCGTGGTGGAGATGGGCCACGACGGCCCCGCCCACATCACCGTGTCGAACCAGGACCCGCTGCTTCGTGGCCTCGGTACCTACCACGGCAAGCGCGGCTGGGGGGTGAGCGTGGAGTTCGACGTCAAGCACGGTCCGGTCACCCTGCTCGGCCTGGGCCAGGACCAGGACGGCGCACTCTCGCTGATCGCCTCCACCGGCACAGTGGTGCCGGGACCGTTGCTGCAGATCGGCAACACCACGAGCCGGGTCGACTTCGACCGGGACCCGGGCCAGTGGGTGGACGACTGGTCGGCCAGCGGGGTGGGCCACCACTGGTCCCTCTCCGTGGGCAACCGGGTGGCGGACTACCGCGCCGCGGCGTCCCTGCTCGGTATCGACTTCCGCCAGGTCTGACCCGAAGGAGGTGCACCGATGACTGCTGAGCACATCACGTCTGAGACTGAACCGACCGGAATCAACAGCCGGCTGCAGCGGCTCTTCGACGAGCCGTCCCGCGATTTCGGTCCTACGCCGCTGTGGTGGTGGAGCGGGGAAGAGGTCACAGCAGAGCGGATGGAGTGGCAGATGCGCCGCTTCGCAGCGGGCGGTATCTACAACCTCGTGCTGATCAACCTGGCGCCCGCCGGCCCCCAGTTCGGTGCCGAGACCGACGATCCGCAGTGGTTCTCCGAGGTGTGGTGGCAGCGGGTGGAGAGCGCGTGTGCGCTCGCTCAGGAGCTGGGCATGCGGCTCTGGTTCTACGACCAGATCGGATTCTCCGGAGCGAACCTGCAGGGGCGGGTGACCCGTGAGCATCCGTGGGCCGCGGGCAGCACACTCGTCAGACGGGCGGGGGAGCTCTCCGGTAGCCGGCCCGTCGTCGCACCGAACGAGACCCTCGTCGGTGTCTACACCGACACCGGAGCGATGCTGCGGACTTCGGCAGACGGGACCGTTCCCGGTCTGGACCCCGAGACGCCGGTGCAGCTGGTCACCGCCGTACCGACGTCCTTCGACTACCTCAACTCCGACGCCGTCCGCCTGCTGATGGATGAGGTGCACGGCGAGTTCGACCGGCGCCTCCCGCAGTATCTCGGCAACGTGATCGCCGGTAGCTTCCAGGACGAGCTGCCGTCCACCAACCCGTGGACCCCGTCCTTCCTCGACGAGTTCAGCACCCGGCAGGGCTACGACCTCCACCCCCACCTGCCGGCGCTCTTCGGCTCCACCGATGTTGCCGGGGCCAAGGTGCGGGCGGACTATTACGCCGTCCGCGCCGCGCTCACCGAGGAGGCGCTCTTCGAGCCGCTGGGCAGCTGGCACGAGAGCCGCGGGATGCGGATCGGCGCGGACCAGACCAACCCGGCCCGGGCCGGGCTCCCGCTGCAGTCCACGCAGATCTACACCGACTATCCCCGCACCCACCGGCACCTCTCAGCGGTCGGTTCCGACCACGAGGGCGATGCGAAGTTCCACGCCTCGCTCGCGAAGCTCTACGGCCACGATCGGGTCTGGCTGGAAGCCTTCCACTCCTCTGGATGGGGCGGCACGCTCGAGGACACCTGGGACTGGCTGCTGCCGTTCTTCCGCCGCGGTGCCACGCTGTACAACCCACACGCCACCTACTTCTCCACGATGGCGGGCTGGTTCGAGTGGGCGCCGCCCTCGACCGACTGGCGTCAGCCTTACTGGCGCCACTACCGCCAGTTCGCTGACGCCGTCTCCCGGGTCGCCTCGACCATGTCCTGGGGACGACCGGTCGCCGAGATCGCGGTGCTCCACCCCACGGCGACGATGCAGGCCTCGCTCCCACTGGACCTGCCGATCAACCATTTCGGCGCGGCCTCGTCCGAGCAGGCCGTGACCGACGTCGCCCGCACCCAGCAGGTCTACCTGGATCTGGTCGGCAAGGACGACTGGTTCCACTTCCATCCCAGTGCCCTCGATCAGGCCGGGCTCGGGTTCGACATCATCGACGACGACTCCCTCGGGCGGTCGGTCCGTGCGGGCGGCACCCTCAGGGTGAACGAGGACTCCTGGTCCACAATCGTCATCCCCTCTGCCGCCTTTCTCGAACAGGACACTGCCACGGCGCTCCTCGAGCATCTCGACGGGGGTGGCCGGGTGCTGGTGGTGGGTGAGCTTCCCGCCTACGCGACCGGGCGAGCCGGCCAGGACACCGTGGTGCGCGCCCTAGCCACGCACGAACGCCTCGAGCATGCCGCAGACACCGAGGCGGCGATCGCCGCTCTCGCCGGTCTGGGCCAGGCTCAGTACGCGCGCACGGATTCGCCGATCCTGCTCCGCCGAGCCGGTGGTTCGGCGGTCGCGCTGGTCGGCGGGGCGTATCCGAACGCCACCGACCAGCCGCTGCGGGCCGGTTCCTCGTTGGAACGGGTCCTGGACTATGACTTCGATCGCACGCGCTACGCACAGCAGCGCCAGCTGCAGGTCGCCGCTCCGGTGGCAGCCGCACAGGTATGGGATCCGGCAACCGGTGAGCAGCGCGGGGTGCGGATCGAGACCCGAGGTGAGGACTCGGTGCTGCACCTCGATACCGGCGGCGCCCCGCTCGTGCTGGTCGCCTGGGAAGAAGGCCCCGGAGGGAAGACCGCACCGCCGAGCGCCGCGCAGCCCGCCGAGCAGACGGTCGACCTCAGCACCGGCTGGACCGGCGAGCTCGTGCCCACCCTGGACAACACCTGGGGCGACCTGGCGCGGCCGGTCGGACGCTCGCTCGACGCGCTACAGATCTGGACCTTCGACTCCCGAGAAGAGGGTCAGGACTGGCAGTCCACCTGGGCAACCAGCGGCCAGCGCGCCCGTACCCTGACCACCGCCTCCGCTGCCGTGCCCGAGGTGCTCGGGCCGCAGGAGTGTGACCAGGTGTGCCGCGGCGAACGCCCGCTCAGCGCGGACTCCTGGGAGGTCCTCGAGTGGTCGCGCAGCCGTGGCGGGCGGCGAGACACCTCCGGTGCCCTGGGGAACAAGGGGCGGATCACCTCCGAGTTCCTGACCACGAACGAGCTCACCGACGACGCCGTCACCATCATCCGTACGCTGGTGCAGACCGACCATCGCGGCCCCGCCGACCTGGTTCTGGTGGCGCCCGCGCAGGTAGAGGCCTGGTGGAACGGCCAGCCCGTTCCGGCCGAGACGAGATACACCCGGCAGATCCGGATCGAGATCGATCGCGCCGTCAACGTGCTCGAGTACCGCCTGCGCCGGGATCCGGCACCAGCCAGCCTCTGGTACGACGCCGAGATGCGCTCCGGGTTCTCGCTCTACCCACCGGGTGGCTTCGACCAGCGTCCGGAGTACATCACCGCACAGGCGCTGCCCGAGGCCGAGGAGCGGACCGGCCGGCTGACGTTCTCCTGCGAGCTGCCCAGCCTCGACGGCGTGCAGTCGGCTCAGCTGCTCCTCGGCGCCGCGCGGACGGCGACGATCCAGCTCGACGGCTCGGTTCTGGCCCGACAGGAGAAGGTCGAGTACTACGAAGCCGATCGAGGCGCGACGCCGGTGTTCTTCAGCCACGACGTCACCGACGCCATCCTCGATCAGCCCGCTGCGCTCGGCGTGCAGCTGGACAGTGCCACACCCCAGGACGTGATGTGGCTGGACCTGGTGGTGCACCTACGGGACGGAACGTCGGTGACCTGCGTCAGCGACGAGTCCTGGTCGACCTCCTTCGAGGGCGAGCGAGGCAGCGCAGAAGTGGTCAGCCGCTACTACGGTCAGCCCGAGGCCAGCTACGCCGTCTCCCGCCCGCACCTGCTGCCCGACGCCCACTGGCTCCGGGGACGGCCGAAACGTGGCAGCGCGGCGCTGGACTTCCACGCGAGCGACAGTGCGACTCCGGCAGCGCAGCACTACCGTGTCCTCCTTCCGGCCGGGTCCGCACGCATCGTGCTCGATGCGGCCGGCGTGGTCCGTGCTCGCATCGATGGCCAGGAGGTGGCTGCCGACGGTGGCCGGCTGAGCCTCGCTCGCCCCCTGCAGCAACCCGCGCTGCTCACCATCGAGATGCCGCCGACCAGCACCCACCGCCGCGGTTCCGGTTTCGAGGGGCCACTCGAGGTCCACCTCGAGGCGGCGCCGATCAGCCTGGGCGACTGGCGCTGCCTCGGGCTCGCCGGCTGGAGCGGTGGCGTGCGGTATGTCCGGTCGGTCGATCTGACGACGGCGCAGGACTGGGTCCTCGATCTCGGGGATCTGCGCGGGACGGCCGAGGTGGAGGTGGATGGTGAGCCGGTCGGAGTCGCCTTCTGTGCGCCGTTCCGCTTCACCATCCCGGGCAAACCAGGGCCGCGTGAGGTTGCCGTGACGGTGTTCAACACGCTGGGGCCCTTCCTGCACGAGTCCACGGCGACGACGTGGGTACTGCGATCCCAGCTGGCGTCCGGCCTGTTCGGCCCGGTCGTCGCACATGTCCAAGAGAGAGAAGATCAATGACGAACGATTCCTCCACCCCTTCGGTCAAGCCGCTGTTCGACGGCAGCAAGCCGGACCGCCGGCACTGGCTGCTGGCGATCTCAGCCGGGATGGCCTCCTATCTGGACGCCGCCATCATCGTCAGCCTCGGTGTCGGCCTGGTCCTGATCGAAGAGCACTTCGGCCTGAGCAAGTGGGAGGTCGGTGCGCTGAGCTCGTGCCTTACCTTCGCGATCGCCTTCGGGGCGCTGTTCGGCGGCAGGATCGCTGACCGGTTGGGCCGGATGCGCGTCTTTACCGCCTACATCCTCATCTACGCCGTCGGTATGGCCCTGATGGCCCTGGCGCCGAGCGAGCCGTTGCTGTTCGCCGGAGTGATCATCGCCGGTGCAGCGGCGGGAGCCGACCTCCCGACCTCCGTGGCGGTGGTCTCCGAACGGGCTCCGGCGCGGGCGCAGGGGCGCCTGGTGACGGTGACCCAGGTGATGTGGGCGTCCGGGATCCCGATTACCCAGGGTCTGGCGTTCCTGCTCGCCGACGCCGGGATGACCGGCATCCGGATCATCTTCGGTCAGCTGGCCGTCCTGGCGGTGATCACCTGGGCATTCCGGCGGTTCCACCCCTGGCTCCGTTCGCTCGAGGACGATGTCGCGCAGGCGCGGGCGGCCAGCACGACGCCCGCCACTGTCGCTGCCGAGCCCGCCCCGATGCGCCTGCGGGCCGTGCTGGCCAAGCGGGTCTTCCTCGTGCCCACGCTGCTGACCATGCTCTTCTACATCTTCTGGGGTTTGGTGGCGAACACCTTCGGTCAGTTCCAGACCTACTTCCTGGTCAACGCCGGCGGCGCCAGCCAGTCCTTCGCCACCGGTTTCGGTGCGCTGCTCACCCTGCTCGGGCTCGCGGTGATGATCATCTTCGTCCGGCTGGTCGACACCCGCTGGCGGAACCTGGTGTTCGTCATCGGCGGTCTCCTGCAGGCGGTCAGCATGATGATCGCCGGCGTCGGTAACGGGGTGCTGCTCATCTATGTGCTCGCCATCGCCGTGTTCAACGTCGGCTCGAATCTCTCCGGTGAGGCGAACTACAAGGTCTGGACGCAGGAGAGCCTGCCGATCAACGTGCGGGCCTCGGTGCAGGGCTTCACCTACGCCGTCGGCCGGTTCGTCTTCGGTCTCTTCGCACTGGTGACGCCGACGCTGCTCGCGACGAACCGGGACGGCCTGCTGTGGTTGCTGGTGGCGTTCTCGCTGGCCGCGCTGGTGGTGGGCGTGGTGACGTTCCGGTTCCTGAATGCCCGCGGGCTGCGCCCGGGACGAGCCCATGAGGAGCCAGCTGCGGTCGTCGGCACGGACTGAGCCGAGCCCCCTCCGCGGTCGTCATGTCAGGAGTGCGCTCTGGCGCACCCCTCACCGGACGACCCGGGGGTGGAGCTGGGGCACGTCCCTGCCTTCCGCCGCTCGGCGCACGTGGGAGCGGGCGTGCTCGATGGCGCCGTCAAGCGTGGTGAACAGGTGGTTCTCGTGCCGGAGCTTGGCGAGCGTACCCACTGTGGTCAACACGTTGCGGTGCCGGTCCTGGACGCCCTTGACGAGCACGGTCCGGTCGCGGCGCTCCAGTCCCTCGATCAGCTCCGCGAGCGCCTTCGCCGCCGTGGCGTCCACCAGGTGTACCCGGGACAGGCGCAGCACCACCACCTGCACATCGTCCCGGGTCGACTCAGTGGTGACCTGCGCCATCACGCGGTCGGCCGCACCGAAGAACATCGATCCCTCGAGCCGGTAGAGCGCGATGTGCTCGTCCCCGGGCGCGGCCGGCCCCGGAAGTGGGTCCCGGTGCACGCCAGCCGCCCGCGCAATGGTCCGCAGGGTGAAGAAAGCGGCGATCACCAGACCGATCTCGATCGCCTGCACGAGGTCGAAAGCCAGCGTGACCACCGCCGTCACCGCGAAGGTCAGCGCACTGGATCGGTTCACCCGGAGCACCGCTCGTGCCGAGGGCAGCGAGACCATCCGCACGGCAGTGACCATCAGCACCCCGGCCAGTGCCGCCAGCGGGATCCGCGACACCGGGCCGGTGGCGAGGTAGATCACGGCGAGGATCACCAGCGCGTGCGTGACCGCGGCGAGCCGGGTACGGGCACCGGCGCGGATGTTCACTGCGGTGCGCGCGATCGCCCCGGTGGCCGGCATGCCGCCGAACATGCCGCTGGCCAGGGATGCGAGCCCCTGCCCCACCAGCTCCCGGTCCGGTTCGTAGACGGTGCCGTCCGGGTTCCCGGTGTGCTTCATCGCTGCGGCCACCCGGATGGAGAGCAGCGACTCGATCGCCGCCAGGGCCGCGATCGCCACTGCCGCCCCGGCGAGATCGCGGAGCGCACCGAGCTCGACACTCGGTAGCGTCGGGACCGGCAGGGTGTCCGGCAGCGCCCCGATCCGGGCCAGCGGGGCGCTGGTGAGCTCGGCGACCACCGTGACGGCCGCGACGCCGATCAACGATGCCGGGATCGAGCCGTGCACTCGCGGCAGCGCCATCATCGCCAGGCCCACCACGGCCACGGATCCGAGGGTCCAGGCGAGCAGGCGCAGGTCCGCAGCCTCGACGGCGGAGCCCACCGCGGCCACGGCCGTCACCAGGGTGTTGTGGCCGGCATCGGCGCTCACACCGACGGCGGCGGGCACCTGCTGCAGGAAGATGATGCAGGCGATGCCCAGGGTGAATCCCTCCACCACGGGCCAGGGGATGAAGGTGACGATCCGGCCCAGCCGCGCCAGTCCGAGCACCAGCACGATCAGTCCTGCCGCGGCGGTGACCAGCGCCAAGGAGCCGAGACCGTGGGTGGCCACCACCGGGGCGAGGATCACCGCCATCGCCCCGGTGGGCCCGGATACCTGGTGGTGCGACCCACCGAACACGGCCGCGACGATCCCGGCGACAACCGCCGTCGCCAGTCCGGCGGCAGCACCGACACCGGAACTGATCCCGAACGCCAGCGCGAGCGGAAGGGCGACCACTCCGACGGTGAGGCCGGCGAGCAGGTCGGAGCGTACGGCGGCGGGCTGCAGGAGGTAGTCGCCGCGCCGAGGGAGCAGATCGGCCGCGGCGCTCAGTGCCCTCATCGGCGGGCTGCCGCGTCGAGCAGCGCCTGTGCGCTGGCCCCGGGCAGCGGGGGCAGTTCCGCGGCGGCATCGAGCTGGTCGGCCGCACCGGTGAGCCGGGTGAGCAGGAATGCCCGGGCAGTGGTGAGCAGCTCAGCGACCACGGGCGCGGTGAGCTGGTACTGCACGTGGTTGCCGGTGCGGCCGGAGGCCACTACGCCGGCCCGCTTGAGCACGGCGAGGTGCTGGGACAGCTGAGAGGCCTCAGCGCCGGTGACCTCCAGCAGGTGCCCGACGGCGGCCCGATGCTCGGGGTCGGCGGCGAGCACCTCCAGCACCTGGATCCGGGTGGGGTGAGCGAGGGACTTGAACAGGTCCGCCTTGATCCGGTAGAGCGGCTCGGTAGAGCGGGTGGGCACACAAACCTCCTTGACTTAAGCATTCTATCAAGTCGTCAAGTCAAAGGTTGCGCTGAGCTGGGTCGAGACCACGGTGGCTCGAGAGCGAGGTCACCATTCGCCGCAGGACGCGAGGCGACTGCAGGGCGCGAGGTCGCCGCAGGACGTCTACTCGGCAGCGTGGGCTGTGTCGGACGGGCCTGTGTCGGACGGGCCTGTGTCGGTCGGACTCGTCTCGGCGGGCTTCCTCGTGCCCCGGTGGACGCCGCGGGCAATGAGGAGGGCCGCTCCCGAGGCAGCCAGTGCGAGCAGCACCACCATCGCCGCCGGCCAGAGGGCGAAGACATCGACCGGGGTGGTCGCCTGTCCTTCGAGGCTCGGCAGGACGAGGAAGACCAGGATCGCCAGGACCGGGCCGATGGTCTGCGGGAGCAGTCGCAGTCCGAGGCGCCAGCGCGGCCAGCTGGCGCGGCGCTGTGACCAACGGTCGGCACGTCGGATGCCGGTGGCGGTGAGGGCGATCACCAGCAGGGTGACGAGCCCGAGGCCCGCGTCCAGCAGGGTCGGAACGGGCGTTCCCAGCTCCGGTGTACTGCCTTCGGTGATGTCGATGATGCCGGAGCCGATGGCGTAGTTGTGCTCCGCGGTGGGCGTGTAGCTGTTGAGCATCACGACGACGCCGTATCCGCTGCTGGGCACGATGTCGAGCTGGGCGCTGTAGCGACTGGTGGCGCCCGAGTGCCCGATTCGCGGGGGGTCCACGCTCTCGCTGCTGAGGTGCCAGCCCAGGCCTTCGCCATCGGTGCCGGGCTGTGGGCTCTGGGCCTCGTCGAGGAGCTCCGGCGAGAGCAACTGCTCGCCATCCGGCGTGGTCCCGCCGTTGGTGAGCATGGCGAGCCAGCGAGCCTGGTCCTCAGCCGTGCTGATCACTCCGCCCGCGCCGGCGACCAGCTGCTCCATCTCCCGCAACGGCAGGGCGGTGCCGTAGGCGGTGACGTGCCCGCCCTGCAGACCCGCATCGTCAGCGCTGGTGGTGTCGACCGAGCGAGTGTCCGCCATTCCCAACGGTTGGAAGAGGCGGTCCTGCAGATAGGTCGCGAACGGCACTCCGGTGACAGTCTCGATCAGTCGTGCGGCCGCGTGGTAGTTGAAGTTGCTGTAGCTGTACTGCTCGCCGGGGTCGGCATCGAGCTGCCAGTCGTGCAGCCGCTGCACGCCTTCGGTGAGGTCGCTGGCCGGTTCCACGATGACAGGGTTGGGCAGACCGGAGGTGTGGCTGAGCAGATGGCGGATCGTGATGTCGCTGGCGCGTTCGTCGGCGAGGGCGAACTCCGGCAGGTGCTCGATCACCGGGTCGTCCAGGTCAACCGTGCCGTCGTCGACGAGCTGCAGGATCGCGAACGCGGTCATCTGCTTGCTCACCGACCCGGTCGCCATCGGCGTATCGGCCCTCGTCCCAGCGTCTCCGGAGTCGCCGTATCCGGCGGTGTGCAGCACTTCTCCGTCATGGACGACGGCGACCGCGGCACCGACGAGACCGTGACGGTCGAGGTAGTCCTCGACGTAGGAGTCCACGGCCTCGGTGTCGAGCCGCTCGGGTGCCACCGGCGCGGCAGAGGCCGGCCCGACCGGTGAGCCCACCCAGATGACGATCGCCGCCAGCAGCGCGGCAACCGCGCAGATACCCCACCGGGCGCGCTTACGGGCTGGGCGGTGGTTCCCTAGGTTCTTCATCGTCGTGATGCTCCTCCCACCACCAGGCGGTAGGTCCGGGTGCTCTGCTGCTCGCCCCCGCCGGACGGGGCGAGGGCGAGCAGCAGAGCGCGAGCAGGGCTGGTAACCGACCCGGTGGCGGGTCGAGCGTGATGACCGTCGGGTCACCACACCCGCTCCCGTCGCGCGGCCCGGGTGACCTCACCCTCCGGCGTAGGTGACCAGCAGCCGGTAGTAGAGGCCCACATACTGGCAGCGGTAGTCCATGACCCAAGGGTCGTTGTGCATCAAGTCGATGCCAACCCGCTGGCACTCGTTCCGATCCCAGTACCAGCTGTGGAAAGTCTCCTGAGCGCTGACGTCCGAGCTGGTCGTGGCCTGAGCCTGCGCCGTCCGGGTGGTCTCCGCAGTCGCCGGCCCGGTGTCGGCCTGTGCGATCCCGCCGCCGACCAGGGTCGATGTGGCCACCAACGTGGCGATCCCAGCCGCGGCTCTGACAAACGTGCCGAGCTTGCGCATGTGGGTCTCCTTTCTCACTCGAAAGGGCCGGCGCCTCGAACGCTGGCCCGGGTGCGTTTCGAGCCTAGGAAGACGCCCTCGCTCGAGCGCAACACATTTTCCGGCGCCGCGACGAGGCGAGAGCGAGCGGCGGATACCCTGGAACGCAGCGTCACCAATCTGCCGGAGGATCCGCATGAACTTCGCCATCCCCGAGGGACTCGCTCCCGAGGTGTATCCGCTGGCCTGGCTGGTCGGCACCTGGCGCGGGCCGGGTTTCATCGACTACCCCGGGATCGACGAGCGGCCCGTGCTGGTGGAGGCGACCTTCAGCGCCGACGGCGGCCCCTACCTGCACTATGCCGCCACCACCTGGGAGCTGACCAACCCACCCGCCTCCCTCGAGGGGGAGATCGAGGTGGCGAGCCTGGAGCCCGGGCCGGTATGGGCGAGCGAGTCCGGCTACTGGCGAGTGCCACCGGTGGCCGAGGATGCTCCGGCCGGCGACGGCGCAGGCTCACCCGGGCAGAGTCCGCGCACCGAGCTCGAGGTACTTCTCGCCGAACCCAGCGGGCATGTGAGCGTCTACCTGGGGGTAGCGCAAGGGCCGCGGGTACAGCTCGCCACCGACCTGATCGCGCGCACCGCCACCGGCGCTGAGATGACCGCCGCGCAGCGGATGTACGGGCTGGTCAACTCCGAACTGATGTGGGCCACCGACCTGGCCGCCTTCGGTCACGAGATGCAGTCCTACTCCTCCGGCCGGATGCAGCGGCAGGTCTGAGCCGTGCAGCCCCAAGGAGTCGGAATGAAGCACCCCCTCTTCGTGATTGACAGAGTATGACCACCGAGACCCTGCCGTACCGTTCGCCTCTGCTCGACCGCCGTGGCGCCGTCGCCGCCGCTGCCCCGGACGAAGGCGTGCCGGCGCACTATGGCGAACCGATCGCCGAACAGCGCGCTCTGGCCCGCGGCATCGGGATCGTGGACGCCGCGCACCGTGGTGTGGTCACCGTGACCGGACCGGACCGGCTCAGCTGGCTGGACACGCTCTCCTCCCAGTGGCTGCGCGACCTCCCCGCCGGGCAGAGCGCCGAGCTGATGCTGCTCGATGTGAACGGGCGGATCGAGCACGCACCCGCAGTGCTCGACGACGGCGAGACCACCTACCTGCTCGCCGACAGCACCGACGCCGCCGACCTGGCCACCTTCCTGGACTCGATGAGGTTCATGCTCCGGGTAGAGATCACCCACCGGGCCGACCTCGGTGTGCTTGCCACCAGTGCCGCCGGCCCCAGCCTGCGCGGCCCCGACGCCGCCGTACTGCTCTCCTGGACCGACCCGTGGCCGGCGGCTGCCGAGGGCTCCACGCGCTACGGCCCGCCGGCCGAGGAGCACCCCGGCGCCGAGTGGCAGGTGCGGTACTGGATCACCGGCCGCGACCAGGTGGCCGCCGTGGTCGCCGAGGCCGAGTCTGCCGGTGCCCGCGCGGCTGGCATCTGGGCACTCGAGGCGCTCCGAGTGGCTGCCTGGCGTCCGCGGCTGGCCACCGATGTGGACGAGCGTGCCATCCCGCACGAGCTGGACTGGCTGCGCACCGGGGTGCACATGAACAAGGGCTGCTACCGCGGCCAGGAGTCCGTCGCCCGGGTGTTCAACCTGGGCCGCCCACCGCGGCGGCTGACCCTGCTGCACCTCGATGGCAGCGAGCATGTCCTGCCCGGGCCGGGAGACGCCGTCAGCCATGGGGAGCGCCAGGTGGGCACGGTGACCTCCGTGGCCCGGCACCACGAGCTCGGCCCGATCGCCCTCGCGCTGCTGAAGCGCAACCTGGATCCGGAGGCGGAACTGTCCGTCGGAACGATCGCCGCCGCGCAGGAGCTGATCGTCTCTCCCGAAGGATTTGGCACCGGCCGTCCGGAGGCGCCGACCGGCCCGAAGCTCCGCCGGCGGAACTTGTAGGTCGTGACCGCCGCCGGCGACCCGCACGCCCGCACCGGCCGGTCCGGTCTGCGGCGCACCTGGTTGCGGTCCCGGGCTCGCGCCCGGCGCGGTGGCCGGCGGGTACGTTCGGAGAGCCGGGCGATCCTCACCGCCGCGCTCGCTGCTGGTGCCGCCTACGCGATCGCGCACTACGTCCTGGGCCACGCCTACCCGATCTTCGCCCCGATCGCCGCATTCGTCTCCCTCGGCTTCGGGATCGACCGACGCCCACGCAAAGTGGCCGAGCTGGCGCTCGGGGTGAGCGTGGGCGTGGCGTTCGGGGAGTTGTTCGCCCTCCTGTTCGGGTCCGGGCCGATCCAGGTCGCCGTGGTGCTCGCGCTGGCGGTGAGTATCGCCCGGCTGATCGACGGCGCCACCATGTTCGGGATGCAGGCCGGGGTGCAGTCGGTGGTGGTGGTCGCGCTGCCGGCGATGCTCGGCGGCGGTGGCTTCCCGCGCTGGACCGAAGCGCTGGTCGGCGGGTCGATGGCGCTGCTGGTGGCGATCCTGCTGCCGCTGGACGTGCGCCGCCGAGCGGAGCGTCTCGCCGAGTCCGGGATGACCGAGATCGCGCTCACCCTGGAGGATGTGGCTAGTGGCATCCGCACCGGCGAGGTGGAGTTGGTGGACGATGCGCTCACCCGGGCCCGCGGCTCCCAGGGCGTGATCGATGAGTGGGCCGACCTCGCGGACACCGCGCTGGATGCCACCCGACTGACCCCGTCCCGGCTGCGGCACGAAGATTTCCTCCGCCGGATGTACCGCTGCGCCACCCTGGCTGACCGGGCGATGCGGAACGCGCGGGTGATCGCTCGTCGTGCCGGGGTGGTGGCCCAGGAGGTGGAGCAGCGGCGGGCGCTCGCGGACCTGCTGGACCGGATCGCCCAGTCGGTGCGGGACCTCTCCGGTGTCCTCGGCTCGAGCGCCAAGCTGATCAGCCGACGCCCGTACCTGCTCGACGTCGCCGGCCAGCTCGACCCGCGGCAGTTCACCGGCTGGCCGGCGCAGACCCTCGTGGTGCTGATCCGCTCGCTCGTGGTGGATCTGCTCGAGATGACCGGGCTGACCGGCACCCAGGCACGCGAGGCACTGGCGGGCATCGGCAGGCCGGATCCACCAGCCGAGGACGGATCGGTGCCTCCGACTGGTGGCTCCGTGCTCTGACCAGGGGCTCTCGCGTAGGCTCTGGAGGTGTGATCATCGCGACCATCCAGGCGTACCTGTTTCTCGCCCTTGCCGTCGTGGCGTTCGGGCTGGCGGCCTGGTCGCTGATCGACGCCGCCCTCCGGCCGGCCAGCGCATTCCTCAGCGCAGATAAGCGCAGCAAGGGCTTCTGGTGCCTGATCACCGGCGGTGCCACACTTCTCGCGTTCCTCGGCGTTCCCTCCGGCGGCACCGGCGGAGCGCTGCTGCTGATGCTGCTCGGCGCTGTGCCGGCCGGTGTCTATCTGGCCGACGTCCGCCCCGCGGTCGCGCGCTACGGCAAAGGCTCCCGTGGCGGAGGGTCGAACCGGGGGCCGTGGTGAAGCCTCCACCCCGCCTGGACCCGCCCGCGCGCGGTGCCGACCTCGCCTGGGTGGTGCGCTCCGGCATGATCGAATCCGTGCACGCCGGGCACCTGCTCGCGGTGGCGGCCGACGGCACGGACGCCCTCGCCCTCGGGGCACCGGAGCAGCAGATCTACGCCCGGTCCTCGCTCAAGCCGCTGCAGACGGTCGCGATGCTGCGTACCGGGGTGCCGCTCACCGCGGAGCAGGTCGCGCTGGCGTGCGCCTCGCACAACGGCGAGGGCCGGCACCGGGAAGTGGTCCGCGATCTGCTCGCTGGCGCCGGGCTCACCGAGGCTGACCTGGGCAACACCCCGGACTGGCCGCTGGACCGGGACGCCGCTGCTGCCTGGGCCGACGCCGGCCGGGTGCCGGAGCCGATCGCGCAGAACTGTTCCGGTAAGCATGCGGCGATGCTCGCCAGCTGTGCCCGCAGCGGCTGGGACACCGGCACCTACCTGGATCCGGAGCACCCGCTGCAGCAGCACATCCTCGCGGTGATCGCCGAGCTCACCGGCGAGACGGTCCGCTACCTGGCTGTGGATGGCTGTGGGGCTCCCCAGCCCTCGACCACAGTACGCGGCCTGGCGCGGGCGTTCGCGGCGATCGCCACGGCACCGGAAGGCACCGCCGAACACCGGGTGGCGGCGGCGATGCGGGCGCACCCGTTCCTGGTGGCCGGTACCGGGCGGGACGCCACAGCGGCGATGCAGTCGGTGCCGGGGCTGATCGCGAAGGACGGGGCTGAAGGGGTGTACGCAGCGGCGCTGCCGGACGGTCGCGCGGTCGCGCTCAAGGTCGCCGACGGCGCAAGTCGCCCTCGGCCGGTGCTGCTCGCTGCCGCGTTGCGCGCCTTGGGGGAGCGGGGCCACTGGCCGTGGTCACGCGTTCCGGTGCTCGGTCACGGGCAGCCGGTGGGCTCGGTGCTGCCCGCGTTCGAGGCCGACGGCGGTGCTTCAGCGGCTCAGGCTGCCTCCCTGGGGTCTGGGGAGTCAGCCGGCGGGAGCGCCGACGGCGACACAGACGCTGCCGGCTCACCAGCGGGCGAGGGCTGAGCGATGCGGGCGGTGCTGCAGCGCGTCACCCACGCCCAGGTGAGCGTGGCCGGTGAGGTGGTCGGTTCGATCGGGCCAGGGCTGGTGGCCCTGGTGGGGGTCACGCACACCGACACCGAAGCCGACGCCGCATGGCTGGCCCGGAAGATCGCCGACCTGCGGATCCTGCGCGAGGAGACCTCGGTGGTCGACGCCGGCGCCGAGGTGCTCGTAGTCAGCCAGTTCACTCTCTACGGGCAGGCCCGCAAGGGGCGTCGTCCCTCCTGGACCGAGGCTGCCCCCGGTGCGGTGGCCGAGCCACTGGTGGACGCCGTCGTGCGCGGGCTTCGTGACCGCGGCGTGCTGACCGCGACCGGAAGCTTCGGCGCGGACATGGCTGTGGAGCTGGTGGGCGACGGCCCCGTGACCCTGGTCCTGGAGACCCCCACCCCCACCCCCACATAGGTCGTCATGTCAGGAGTGCGCTATCGCGCACCCTTGCCATGACGAGGCGAGGTTAGGCGGCATGCGGCACCCCGAGATTGTGGAGGTCGCGGGCCACCTGGGCTGGTTCGTCCCGCAGTTCACGGCTGGTGCAGCGGACCACCGTCCGATTCCTGGCACTGATGGCCCGCTGGCGGGCGAGATCGTCCTCCCAGTGCTCGACCTCCATGTGGAACCCGCCGTCGACCTCGAGCACGAGGGTCCTGCCGTCGCCCAGTCGCCACTCGCAGTCGGTGTACCGGAGCCGTCCGGCGGCATCGAGTCGCTTGATCTGGCTCTGCGGTGGCGCCAGACCGAACTGACGGCACATCCGGCGCACATCCAGCTCGGCAGTTGAGTGCGCGCCACCGGCGATCTCGCGCAGCGCGGCCCGGAACCGCCCTCCCCAACGCAGTGGCGCCATCCGCTCCACCCAGCGCAGGAGCGCAGCCGGCGTAGTGAGCCCTTGCTGCACGACCGCGGCGAGCGCTCCCTCGGCGGTCCGGGTGGATCGCTGATAGGCGGCGAAGTGCAGGATGGCAGGCTCGAGTCGCATCAGCGGCAGCCCGCGCGAGGTGGTGCGCATCATCGGCAGGTCGCGTCGGGTCTCGACGAAGCGGATCCCAGCAATCGGCGCGCCGACGGTCGCCCCTCTGGGCACCACGATCGTGACGTCGTCTCGGTGCCAGTTCCGCAGCCCGAGCGTCTCAGCGGCGGTGAGGTCTCCCACGAGTGCCGGACCGTCGGTGTGCAGCACGCCTGCCCAGATGAGCTGCTCGCGGGTGAGCGCGCCGGTGTTCGTGGCGATCACGGTGGAACTGACCGCCGCCCAACGGTGGCTCGCCACCTGGTTGCGCACTCCCCAGCGATCGACGCCCAGTGCGCGCAACTGGGTCCGGGAGAGCATCCCGGCCTGCTGGGCGGCAAGGGGCCGCCATCGCTCATCGCCCATCCCGCCACGATGCCGGAACATGCGCCAGCGCGTGCTGGCCATCCACAGGCCCCGGTCGTCATGTCAGCCGTGCGCTATAGCGCACCCCTCACAGGACGACCCGAGGGGGTGGGAGAGTGGGGGCATGCGTATTGAAGCCGTGGTCGGGTACATCACCAGCCAGCAGGTCGACGCGGTGGTGAACGCGGCGAACTCGTCCCTGCTCGGTGGCGGTGGCGTGGACGGAGCGATCCATCGGGCCGCCGGACCGGACCTGCTCGCACAATGCCGCCGGCTGCGGGAGACCACCCTGGCGAACGGTCTGCCCGTCGGTCACGCGGTCTCCACCGGGGCGGGCCAGCTGCCCGCCCGATGGGTGATCCACACCGTCGGCCCGAACGCCCACGCCGGGCAGACCGATCCCGCACTGCTCGCCGGCTGCTTCACGTCCAGCCTGGACGTGGCCGAACAGATCGGAGCACGCAGCCTTGCCTTCCCGGCCATCAGCGCCGGCGTGTTCGGCTGGTCGATGGGCCAGGCCGCCCAGATCGGGGTGAGCGCTACGCAGGGCTGGCACCAGCACCACCCAGGCTCCGCCGTCGAGCTGGTGCGGTTCGTGCTGATCGACCAGGCGGCACAGACACAGTTCGCCGGTCATCTGCCCGGCTCCTGACACCCGGCCGGCCACCGGACCCCTTGTCAGGTCGAAGGTGTTCCCCTAGCCTCCCTGCACAGGGGAATGTGTTGTACCGCCCGATGTGGGGCATGAGGGGATTTTTCGATGCAGCGACGTTTCGCGTCTGCACTGGTACTCGCGAGCATGGTGGCGGCCGGGAGCCTGCTGCCGCTCGCACCGGCCACCGCCGACGAACCGGAGACCGACCGGCCGTCCTACCTGGGCAGGGAGCTCTATACCGGAGAGCT
This sequence comes from Ruania zhangjianzhongii, assembly GCF_008000995.1. Taxonomy (NCBI): domain Bacteria; kingdom Bacillati; phylum Actinomycetota; class Actinomycetes; order Micrococcales; family Ruaniaceae; genus Ruania; species Ruania zhangjianzhongii. The sequence goes on along the minus strand of NZ_CP042828.1, from coordinate 4,442,329 downwards.
GCACTCGCACACCTCGGTCAGCGACGGGGTCGAACTACCCGGAGATGCGTTCGAGCATGTCGCCGGCCAGACCGACGCGGACTTCTTCACCGTCAGCGAGCACGATGTGATGTGGGACCTGCGCAACGGTGACGACTTCGTCGAGGACTGGCGCGATGCCGAGTCCGAGGAGTGGCGCTGGGTGCACGAGCAGGCCGAGCAGTACAACGCCGAACACGACGATCTCACCGCCGTACCCTCCATCGAGAACACCTGGTACGACGGCACCGGTCATATCAACGTGTTCAACACCGACTGGCACGCCACCGCCCGCGCCACCGAGCAGGGCAGTGTGGACGGCTACCCGAACGAGTTCGGCACCGGTGATCTGAAGTACGACATGTACACGTTCTTCGCCCGGCTCAAGCAGGACCCGGACGCCATCGCCCAGTTCAACCACCCGGACCCGTCGAACAAGGGCAACTTCTTCGGCTTCAACGGTCTGGACCCGGTGGTGGACGAGCGCATCGAGCTCATCGAGGTCAAGGATGAGGGCCAGTACGAACAGTTTCAGCTCGCGCTGGAGACCGGCTGGCACCTCGGACCGGTGTGGAACGGGGACGAGCACTCCGACAACTGGGTGACCTCGGACGAGTCGATCACCGGCATCTGGGCCGATGAGCACTCCACCGACGGGCTGTACGCCGCGATGCAGGACCGCAGTGTCTACTCCACCCAGGACGTCAATACCACCCTCGCCTTCGGTGCCGACGAGGCGATCATGGGCTCGATCCTGCCGGCCGGGACCACGGCGACGACGTTCGAGGTACAGCTGGCCGATCCGGACTCCGAGGACTCCTTCACCTCGGTGCAGCTGCTCACCAACGGCGGCGAGGTGGCACACACCTTCGACGACGTCGACGGCAACGAGCTCGAGCTCTCCCTCGAGCAGGACGTGGCCAACGGCGACTTCTACTACCTGCGCGCCGACCAGGCCGACGGCGACTTCGCGGTCTCCGCACCGATCTGGATCGGCGAGACCACCCGCGGCGCGAACTACGCCCCGGAGATCTCGGTGGACGGTGAGCTCCCGGAGAGCGTGACCTACGGCGAGCAGATCACCCTCCCCGAGGCGAGCGCGAGCGACGACTCCGGCGAGACTCCGGCCGTGAGCTACGAGGTGTATGACGCCGCCGGCGAGGTGCCGGTCTCCGACGGAGCGTTCCAGGTGCGCAGCTACGACGACCACTTCGTGGTGATCAAGGCCGAGGATGCGACCGGGAACATCAACGCCGAGCTGCTGCGGCTGCAGATCAACACCGCCGAGCTCGATCCGGACGGGGTGTTCCAGTACTTCGGCAGCACGGCCACTGTGGCCGACCAAGCCGATGGCAGTGGGCTCGCTGTGTCCACCGACCGGAGCATCGAGCAGGTCTACGCGCAGGTCCGGCCCGCGGACCAGGACGACTGGACGGCCGCCGACGTGCTCACCTCGACCAACGACCGGCCGTACGAGGTGAACACGATCGGCAACGACGAACCGGAGTATCAGCACTCGATCACCGGCCAGACGCTGCGCAGCCACGAGTTCGACGTGTCCGGGCTGGCCGAGGGGGAGAGGTACGCCTACCGGCTCGGAGTAGCCGTCGACGGCGAGGCTCCAGCGGCCTCTGATGCCGCGGCCTGGACCGAGGTACAGGGGGAGTTCGTGGCCGCCGGCGCGGACAACGAGCCGGTGTACGTGCTCGGGGACCTGCAGGCGACCACGCACGAGGCGGAGGATCTCGGCCTGCTGCGCGGGGTCCTGGACCAGCTCCAGGCCGAGCAGCCGGGTGGGCGCACAGTGCTGCAGACCGGCGACCTGGTGGACAACGGCGGACGCGGACAGTACTGGGACGAAGCCTTCGAGCATGTCTATGGCGGACTCGACCTGCAGGTCGCCCCGGTCGCGGGCAACCACGAGACCTACGGCGATCTGGACTACAACTCCCAGTCCGAGGAGTCCGCGGCGATCTTCTCGAACATGTACGACCTGCCCGACGGAGGTGCGATCGGGGAGAGCAACTACTCCTTCGACCGTGGCGATATCCACTTCGCCGTCCTCAACTCCACTGCCGGCCTCGAGGCCCAGCTCGCCTGGCTGACCGAGGACATCCGTTCCTCGACGGCGGACTGGAACGTCGTCGTCGGCCACTACTCCTACTACGGCGGTGAGCACGGCAACGACCCCGATCTGGCAGCGGATCGGCCCACGATCACCGCCGCCCTCGATCAGCTCGGTGTCGACCTCTACCTCGGCGCGCACGACCACGTCTACAAGCGCTCCACCATCTACGACGGACGTCTGGCCGAGACGCCGGAGGAGGAACAGCTCGGCACCACCTTCGTCACGATGGGCTCGGCCGGCCCCAAGTTCTACGACAACGACCCGCACTGGTGGGATGACGTCGTCTTCGACGAGGACACCCAGATGGGCGGCGTGCTCCAGGTGACCGAAGAGGGCCTGGAGCTGACCACCCGAACCATCGACGGCCGCACCGTGGATAGTTTCACCGTGACCAAGCCCAGCGAGCACTGGCGGGTCTCCTCCGCGCAGGTCGCCGAGGACCAGCTGGCCGGGGTGGGACTGCTCAGCTACCCCGGCAGCCGGGACGATCTCACCGTTGTCGCGGCTACCTATGACCGGGGCCAGGAGCAGATGAACGAGCTGCGCACCGTGGACGTCACCCTCGACCATCAGGGCCGGGAGCAGTACGTCACCTTCGAGGACCCGCTCCCGGTCGATACCAGTGAGACCGTGCGGGTGTTCGCCTGGGACCGCCTCGACTCGGGGGTTCCGCTCGCGCCCGCGATCACCGTGCGCGAAGGGATGGACGGTGGTGGCACACCCGAGGACCCGTACCTCGTGCAGAGCGCGACCGACCTGGCGAACCTCGCCAATGATCCCGACGGCGTCTATCGCCTCACCGGCGACCTGGACCTGAGTGCGGTGACCATGTCCCAGCTCGGCGGCCAGGTGCCGTTCACCGGAGTGCTCGACGGCGCCGGGCACACGATCAGCAACTACACCGCCCCACCGAACGAGGGGGTCGGGCTGTTCGCCGACAACGCCGGCACGATCCGGAACCTGACCGTGCACGGTGACGTCAGCACCGAGACCCGCAACGCAGGCCTGCTCGCCGACGTGAACCACGGCACGATCGAAGGAGTCCACACCTCGGGCTCGATCACCGCCGAGACGCGGGTGGCGGGCATCGTCGGTGAGCACCATGGCACGATCCGGGACAGCTACTCCACCGCCGATGTGCACGCCACAACCCTCTACTCCGGTGGTGCGGTCGGTATCGCGATGGGCGGCTCGGTGACCGAGAACGTCTTCGCCGCCGGGGCGGTGACCGCCGAGGACCGCAATGCCGGCGGCGTGGTCAGCTACGGCTACGAGGACACCTCGGTGCAGCACGTGGTGTCCCTGAACGCCGAGGTCACCTCCGGAAGCTACGCACACGCGATCGTCGGACGGGTGATGTCCGGGCAGAGCGCGGACCTGGCCGACAACCACACCAGTGCGGCGGTGCCGGTGACCGGGGAAACCCTCACCGACCCGCCGGCGGCGGACAACTGGAAGGGCGCCCAGGTCCCGGACGAGGAACTGCGGACGCAGGAGTTCTTCGCGGGCCTCGGCTGGGACTTCGACACCGTGTGGGCATGGGGTGAGGACGAGCAGCGGCCGGTGCTGCGTTCCGACGCGGGCGTGCGCGCGGATGGGCCCGCGCAGGCGCAGCAGGGTTCCGACGCCGCCGATGGTGCCGAGGAGATCAGTCACGAGGCGGTGCTCGGCCCGGACGGCATCACCGCGGTGACCGTGCACGCCGGCGAGCAGGCGGCCAGTGAACAGATCAGCGCGATCATCCTGGAGAACCGGGCGGACGCCCAGCGCACCCACCCTGACGACGTCGTCTACCTGAATCAGGGCGCGGCCGACGAGGCCGGTGACATCACCTGGCCGATGGCGCTCCCGGAGCCGCCGCGCGAGACCGGCTTCTGGATCGCGGTGGGTACCTCCGCCGACACCGAACGCTACGTGGCCCGGCTGGACGTCACCGGCTAGCCACCGGTCCGGAGCCGGCCGGAGCCGGCCGGAGAATGGCTCTGCCAGGTCACGACCTCATCTCAGCCTCTCTGCCGCTGGCGAACAGGGGCATGCCCAGGCCCCGGGCGCCGTTAGCCTGGATGACACACCGCCATGACCGCATGCGGTCCGGCCAGTGAGGGAGCACGAGATGTTCGAAAGATTTACCGACCGAGCCCGTCGGGTGGTCGTCCTCGCCCAAGAAGAGGCGCGGATGCTGAACCACAACTACATCGGCACCGAGCACATCTTGCTCGGCCTCATCCACGAGGGTGAAGGCGTTGCCGCCAAAGCGCTGGAATCGCTGAACATCTCCCTGGAAGCAGTACGCCAACAGGTGCAGGAGATCATCGGCGAGGGCCAGCAGGCCCCGAACGGGCACATCCCGTTCACCCCACGCGCCAAGAAGGTGCTGGAGCTGTCGCTGCGCGAGGCACTGCAGCTCGGCCACAACTACATCGGTACTGAGCACATCTTGCTCGGCCTGATCCGTGAGGGTGAAGGCGTTGCTGCGAAGGTGCTCACCAAGCTGGGCGCGGACCTGAACCGCGTCCGCCAGCAGGTCATCCAGCTGCTCTCCGGCTACCAGGGCAAGGAGCCGGTCTCCGCCGGCGGGCCGGCCGAGGGCACCCCCTCCGGCTCGGCCGTGCTGGACCAGTTCGGGCGCAACCTGACCCAGGCCGCTCGGGAGTCCAAGCTCGACCCGGTGATCGGGCGCACCAACGAGATCGAGCGGGTCATGCAGGTGCTGTCCCGCCGCACCAAGAACAACCCGGTGCTGATCGGTGAGCCCGGTGTCGGTAAGACTGCCGTGGTGGAGGGCCTGGCCCAGAACGTGGTGTCCGGTGACGTCCCGGAGACGCTGAAGGACAAGCAGCTCTACACCCTCGATCTCGGCGCGCTGGTGGCCGGTTCCCGCTACCGCGGTGACTTCGAGGAGCGGCTGCGCAAGGTGCTCAAGGAGATCCGCACCCGCGGGGACATCGTCCTGTTCATCGACGAGATCCACACCCTCGTCGGCGCTGGTGCCGCCGAAGGCGCTATCGACGCCGCCAGCATCCTCAAGCCGATGCTGGCCCGTGGTGAGCTGCAGACCATCGGTGCCACCACACTCGATGAGTACCGCAAGCACATCGAGAAGGATGCCGCCCTGGAGCGCCGGTTCCAGCCGATCCAGGTGGACCAGCCGACGCTGGCGCACACGATCGAGATCCTCAAGGGCCTGCGGGACCGGTACGAGGCGCACCACCGGGTCACCATCACCGACGCTGCGCTGTCCGCGGCGGCGAACCTGGCCGACCGGTACGTCAACGACCGGTTCCTGCCGGACAAGGCGATCGACCTGATCGACGAGGCCGGTGCACGGCTGCGGATCCGCCGGATGACCGCACCGCCGGAGTTGCGCGCTCTCGACGAGCAGATCGCCGAGACCCGGCGCAGCAAGGAGTCCGCGATCGACGACCAGGACTTCGAGCGTGCCGCGCGTCTGCGGGACGAGGAGAAGACCCTCTCCGCCACTCGCGTGGACAAGGAGAAGGCCTGGAAGTCCGGCGACATGGACAACGTGGCCGAGGTGGACGAGGAGCTGATCGCCGAGGTCCTCGCCAACTCCACCGGCATCCCGGTGTTCAAGCTCACCGAGGAGGAGTCCTCCAGGCTGCTGCGGATGGAGGATGAGCTGCACAAGCGGATCATCGGCCAGGACACGGCGGTCAAGGCGCTCTCCCAGGCGATTCGCCGCACCCGTGCGGGCCTGAAGGACCCGAAGCGCCCCGGCGGCTCGTTCATCTTCGCCGGCCCCACCGGCGTCGGGAAGACCGAGCTGGCCAAGGCGCTCGCCGAGTTCCTGTTCGGTGACGAGGATTCGCTGATCCAGCTGGACATGAGTGAGTACTCCGAGAAGCACACCGTGTCCCGGATGTTCGGGTCACCGCCCGGATACGTCGGCTACGAAGAGGGTGGCCAGCTCACCGAGAAGGTGCGCCGCCGTCCGTTCTCCGTGGTGCTGTTCGACGAGGTGGAGAAGGCGCACGCCGATATCTTCAACTCGCTGCTGCAGATCCTCGAGGACGGTCGCCTCACCGACGCCCAGGGCCGGATGGTGGACTTCAAGAACACCGTGATCATCATGACCACCAACCTCGGTACCCGGGACATCGCCAAGGGCCTGATCACCGGGTTCCAGGCCGGTGGCGACCTGTCCACCAGCTACGACCGGATGAAGACGAAGGTCAACGAAGAGCTCAAGCAGCACTTCCGGCCCGAGTTCCTCAACCGGGTGGATGACGTGATCGTCTTCCCGCAGCTGTCCCAGGAGGAGATCCACCAGATCGTGGACCTCATGGTCGGCCAGCTCGCCGAGCGGTTGGCGGACAAGGACATGGCCATCGAGCTCACCGAGGCTGCCCACCAGCTGATCGCCGAGCGCGGCTACGACCCGGTGCTCGGCGCCCGGCCGCTGCGTCGCGCGATCCAGCGGGAGATCGAGGACCAGCTCTCGGAGAAGATTCTCTACGGCGAGCTGCACGCGGGTCAGAAGATCATCGTGGACGCGGTCGGCGAGGGTCTCCTCGGCGAGTTCACCTTCACCGGTGTGGACAAGTCGACGGAGGAAGACAAGGAGCCGCTCGCGGTGGGTGCGGGGTCAGCCCCGCAGTTGCCGGAGGCGCCCTCCGGCGAGTAGTCACCGGATCGCCGGGCCCGGTCGGGTCCGGCGGTTCGCCGCCTGAACCGGTCAGTTGGCGACGGCGGAGCGCACCTGATCGAGGCCGGTCACCCCACGGGGTGGCCGGCCTCGCTGCGTCTGCCCTGGCCGCGGGTCGCGGTGGAGCTCGGCGCCGACCGGCCGGTCAGGCGCGGTGGAGTTCGAGCCAGCGGTCGGCGAGCAACCGGTGGCCTGCCTCGGTGAGGTGGACGCCGTCGTGGGCGAGGGCCTCGGCACCGGTGCGAGCTGCGACCTCGGCGAGCGGGCCGTCGGTGGCCAGGTAGTCGGTACCGAACTCGGCGGCGAGGCGGCGCACCACCTGGATCTTCGGGTCCAGGTCCTCCCGCCAGGCCCACTGGTCCTCGCGCACCGGCAGCAGGAACGGCTCGACCAGCACGATCCGTTCGATCCCGGCCTCGCGGGAGCGGGTGAGGATGTCCCGGTAGCCGCTCTCGTAAACCTCGGCAGACGTCGGGTCGTCGGAGTCGTAGCGCCGCCAGGTGTCGTTGATACCGATCATGATCGAGAGCACCACAGGATCGTGCGCCAACACATCCGCCTGCCAGCGGGCCTGCAGGTCCTTGACCCGGTTGCCGCCGATGCCGGTGTTGATCACCCGCTCCTCCGGCAGGCCCGCGGCCACGAGCGCGGCATAGCCGCTCCCCAGGCTGGCGATGTCGTCACGGTCACGGCCGCAGTCGGTGATCGAGTCACCGGTCAGAAGGATCGTCACGATTGCCGACCCTACCGCGCAGCCTTCCGCTGTGAACGATGCCGACGGCGCGCCGGGCGACCGGGGTGCTGACCGGAGGGCCGCCGTTGCGTGAGCGCAACATGTCCTGTTGCTCGGCTGGGCGGGCGGGTGTGACGCTACGCACCATCTTCGTGTTCTGGCTCGCCATGGTGGACACTGGACCACAGGGCCGCGACCGATCGCGCCCAGCATCGCGGTTTCGGGTGCGCCGGCTGGACGCCAGGCAGCACACATGAAGTCTCTGCGGTGAACCACGACCCGCGGAGTACCTCTTGTCTGCACCATCTTCGTCTGCCCAGAGCTTCATCGAGCTGGGCGTTCCCACCGGCCTGGTGGACTCGCTCGCCGCACGCGGCATCGACAGCCCGTTCCCGATTCAGTCCGCCACGCTCGCCGACACTCTCGCCGGGCGAGACGTGCTCGGCCGCGGCCGCACCGGCTCCGGGAAGACCCTCGCGTTCAGTCTGCCGATGGTCGCCAACCTCACCGGCAAGCGGGCGCGGCGTGGCCGGCCCCTCGGCCTCGTGCTCGCCCCCACCCGCGAGCTGGCCAGCCAGATCGGCGCCACCCTCACCCCGCTCGCCCAAGCAGCCGGACTGCGCACCACCGTGATCTTCGGCGGCGTCGGCCAGGGCCGTCAGGTCGAGGCCCTCAACGCTGGCGTCGAAATTCTCATCGCCTGCCCCGGCCGTCTCGAGGACCTGCGTGGACAGGGCCACCTGCACCTGGACGCCGTCGAGATCACCGTGCTCGACGAGGCCGACCACATGGCCGACCTCGGCTTCCTGCCGGTGGTCCGCCGCATTCTGGACGCCACCCCCGCGAAGGGGCAGCGGATGCTGTTCTCCGCCACCCTGGACCGTGGCGTGGAC